>JARLIS010000010.1 GCA_031291615.1 Parvibaculum sp. | reverse complement strand
GCTGATCATGCCGAAGCCGGGGAGAATGAGGATATAGACCTCGGGGTGGCCGAAGAACCAGAAGAGATGCTGGAAGAGGATCGGGTCGCCGCCGCCTTCAGGCTTGAAGAAGGTGGTGCCGAAATTGCGGTCGGTCAGCAGCATGGTGATCGCGCCCGCGAGAACGGGCAGCGACAGCAGCAGCAGGAACACGGTGACGAGGATCGACCAGACGAAGAGCGGCATCTTGTGCAGCGTCATGCCCGGTGCGCGCATGTTGAAGATCGTCGTGATGAAGTTGATCGCGCCGAGGATCGAGGAAGCGCCGGCGAGATGGAGCGCGAGGATCGCGAAGTCCATCGCGGGTCCGGGCGTGCCCGAGCTCGACAGCGGCGGATAGATCGTCCAGCCGCCAGCCGCGCCGTCGCCGCCGGGGGCACCGGGAACGAACATCGAAATCAGCAGCAGCGCGAAAGCCGGCGGCAGCAGCCAGAAGGAGATGTTGTTCATGCGCGGGAAGGCCATGTCCGGCGCGCCGATCATCAGCGGCACGAACCAGTTGCCGAAGCCGCCGATCATGGCGGGCATGACCATGAAGAAGATCATGATCAGGCCGTGGGCCGTCACGAAGACGTTATAGAGGTTGTGGTTCAGGTGAAGGATGCCGCCGCCCGGAAACATCAGGTTCATGCGGATCAGAACCGAGAGCGTACCGCCGATGATCCCCGCGACGATCGCGAAGATCAGGTACATCGTTCCGATGTCCTTGTGGTTGGTCGAATAGACGTAACGCCTCCAGCCTGTGGGGTGGTCGGCGTGATCGGCGTGCGCGGCGTGAGCTTGCCCTGCCATCTGTCTAATCCTTCGTTCCTACTGTTCCGTCATTATTCGATGTAGCCGAAAGCCGCTCAGTGCGCGGCTTCGACCTGCGCCGTCTTAACCGGCTCGGCAGCGCCCGCATCGGCGGACTTGTGCTGCTCCGCGACCCAGGCGGCGAAATCTTCCTTCGACACGACCTTCACGTCGATCGGCATGAAGGCGTGGTTCTGGCCGCAAAGCTCCGAGCACTGGCCGTAATAGGTGCCCGTGCGCTCGGCCTTGAACCAGGTCTCGTTGAGGCGGCCCGGCACGGCGTCGATCTTGACGCCGAAGGAGGGGATCGCCCAGGAGTGGATCACGTCGGCGCCGGTGACGATCACGCGGACGACCGTATCGACCGGCACGACCATCGCATTGTCCGTCGTCAGCAGGCGCGGCTGGCCGGGCTTCAGGTCGGCGTCGTCGACGATGTTGGCGTCGAAGGCGATGTTGCCGTTGTCGGGATATTCATAGCCCCAGTACCACTGGTAGCCCGTCGCCTTCACGGTCAGTTCCGCATGGGGAATGACCAGCTCCTTGTAGAGGAGGCGGAAAGAGGGAATGGCGATCACGACGAGGATCAGCACCGGCAGAACCGTCCACAGCACCTCGATCAACGTGTTGTGCGTCGTCTTGGAGGGGGTCGGGTTCGCCTTGGCGTTGAAACGCACCATCACGATGATGAGCAGGATCGTGACGAAGATCACAATCGTGGTGATGATGATGAGCAGGAAGTTGTGGAAGGCGACCAGGTCTTCCATGACGGGCGTCGCGGCCGTCTGCAAACCGAGCTGCTTGGGCACCGCCAAACCATCCGCGAATGCGGCCGAGGTGAGACCGCCACTGAGAAGCCCGACCGCGAGCGTGAAAACCCAAAGTCCGACTGCGCGTCCAATGCCGACGAGAAACCGCATGCTTGCTCCCAGCTCCCAATAATCTTTGCGCCGGCGCTAAAGCGCTGCCGGCGCAGTGTCTTGTTGCAGACGCAGCCCCCGCGCCCCGCCGATCAAATACCGGCGCCAGAAAACACAATCCGTTGCCGCCTGCAAGCGTCGAAGATGAGGGAAACGCTTGCGATCGAGCCAGACCGGCGCCGCTCACGCCGACTCGCTCGTGGCAGTATAGACAGGCTCGCACCCGCCGCCACAAGCTCCGCGCCATTTTGCGACGTTTTGCCACAATAAACTTGGCCCGCCAGATGCTTGGCACTTCCCGTCGCGGGAAAAAGGCATAGAGTAAGAACCGATCTTAAAAAGCGGGCGATCAGCATGCGCGACGAGGCCCTGATTCACTTCCATTACGGGCGTCGGATTTCGGCGGGTCTCGTGCTTGCGGCCAACGGCTTTCAGGCGCCCGAGCTCATCAGCGAGGCCGCGCCCTATCTCAGCCCGCGCGACCCCGGCCGCTCGGCCGTCGGTTTCTGCGTCTGCCACCCGCAGGCGGTCGAGGACATTGTCGGCGTGCCGCCCGAGGGCTGGGACAATTGGCGCTTCCAGCAATGGGACGACTGGTTCGGTCGCATCAACGGCGTCTTCCTTGTCGATCTGATGCTGTTGCGCGTGGTGCAATATCCGCTTTACAGCTGCGCGCCGCAGGTGGTGCGCTGCGATCTTTCGGGCCTTCCCCACCGGCTGGTGCCGGTCGAGGAATGGCTGGGCGACCGGCGCTAGCGCAAGGGCGCAAGAGACCCCATATCCGTTTCACACTGTTTTTTCCGCCAGGTACCTTCATGACCCGCTCCGCTCCGGACGATCTCTTTTTCTCGCAGGCCGGCCTCGACCGCTCGCGCGTCGAGCAAATTGTCGGCGATGCGCTGCACGGGGCGGAGGATGGCGAGCTCTTTCTCGAATACCGGCAGTCCGAAGCGCTGGCCTTCGACGACGGGCGGCTGAAAACGGCGAGCTTCGACACGACGCAGGGTTTCGGCCTGCGCTGCGTCGCCGGCGAGGCGACGGGCTATGCGCATGCGTCCGAGCTTTCGGAAAGCGCGATCAAGCGGGCCGGCGAAGCCGTGCAAGCGGTCAAGCAGGGAAAGTCAGGCATGCTGGCCGCAGGGCCGAAGCGGACCAACATTCACCTCTATACGGACGAGAACCCGCTCGGGCAGCAGAGCTTCGAGGAAAAGGTGAAGCTGCTGGCGGATATCGACGCCTATGCGCGCGCACGCGACAGCCGCGTGAGGCAGGTCTCGGCATCGCTGGTCGGCGAATGGCAGGCGGTCGAGATCATCAGGCCGGACGGGCATGTGGTGCGCGACGTGCGCCCGCTCGTTCGCGTCAATGTGTCGATCGTCGCGGGCGAAGGCGACCGGCAGGAAACCGGCAGCTACGGCGTCGGCGGCCGCAACGGCTATGACGTCTATATCGATCCGGCGAAATGGCAGGGCCAGGTGGACGAGGCGCTGCGGCAGGCGCTCGTCAATCTCGAAAGCGTGCCCGCCCCCGCCGGCGAAATGGACGTCGTTCTCGGGCCGGGCTGGCCGGGCATCCTCCTCCATGAAGCGATCGGCCACGGGCTTGAGGGCGATTTCAACCGCAAGAAGACCTCCGCCTTTTCGGGCCTGCTCGGCTCCCGCGTGGCGGCGCCCGGCGTCACGGTCGTCGATGACGGCACCATCGCCGACCGGCGCGGCTCGCTCACCGTCGACGACGAGGGCACGCCCACCTCGCGCACGGTGCTGATCGAGGACGGCATTCTCAAAGGCTATATGCAGGACCGGCTCAATGCGCGGCTCATGGGCATGGCGGCGACCGGCAACGGGCGGCGCGAATCCTATGCGCACCAGCCGATGCCGCGCATGACCAACACCTACATGCTGGGCGGCAACCGCGATCCGCAGGAAATCCTGCGCTCGGTCAAGAAGGGCCTCTATGCGGTGTCCTTCGGAGGCGGACAGGTGGACATCACCTCCGGCAAGTTCGTCTTCACCTGCACCGAGGCCTATCTGATCGAGAACGGACGCATCGGCGCGCCGGTCAAGGGCGCGACGCTGATCGGCAACGGGCCGGACGTGCTGACGCGCGTCGCCATGATCGGCAACGACATGAAGCTCGATCCGGGCATCGGCACATGCGGCAAGGCCGGACAGGGCGTGCCGGTGGGCGTCGGGCAGCCGACGCTGCTCATCAAGGGGCTGACGGTCGGCGGCACGGCGCGCGCGGCCTGAGGCGCGCAGGGGACATGGGCGAACTCTGTTACATCACGACCTGCATGGGCCGGCTCGCTCACCTGCAGCAGTCTCTGCCGCGCATCGCCGGGCAGGCGGGCGTCGATTGCGTGGTCGTCGATTATTCATGTCCCGATGGCGCGGGCGACTGGGTGGAGGCGAATTTTCCCCAGGTGCGCGTGGTGCGCGTCGAGGGCGAGACGGTGTTCAACCGCTCGCGGGCGCGCAATCTCGGCGCGGCGGCGGCAAGGGCGCCCTGGCTCGGTTTCTTCGACGCCGATGTGCTGATCGCTCCGGGATTTGCCGAAGCGGTGCTGCCGATGCTGAAGCCCGGGCGCTATTACCGCGCCGATCCCGTCACCGACCAGACGCATGGCGCGCTCATCGTCCAACGCGACGCGTTCGAGGCCTTCGGCGGCTACGACGAAACCTATGAGGGCTGGGGCAGCGAAGACATCGACATCATCGACGCGCTTGAATTCGAGGAATTGAAGGCGGACAGTTTTCCCGGCCGCCTGCTTTCCGAGATTCCGCATTCGGACGCGCTTCGCACGCAGTTCCAGAGCCTTCCCGATCATTGGCTCCAGGGCCAGATCAATTCCATCTATCGCGGCATCAAGGTCGATTTCAGACGGTTGCTCCGCCGCCAGCTCACCGCGGACGAAGCGCGGCCGATCTATCGGGAAGTCTGGCGCGCGCTGCGTCAGGCCCATGAGCACGACCGCTATGCGCCGTGCTGGATCAAGATCAATCTCGACGAAGTCATTCTCATCTCATCGCCGATCTTCCAGCCGCGAACGAAGACGCTTGTCGGCAGAAGCGTCACCTATAAGGTCAGGCTCGAAAAGCCCGCCGCCGAACCGGCGCCGCAGGCAGGAGCTTAAAGGGACAGATGAACGATCTTTGCATCGTCACCCCTTGCAAGGGTCGGCTCGAACATCTGAAGCAGACGCTGCCGCTGATGGCCGCGCAGCCCGGCGCCGATTGCGTCGTCGTCGATTATTCCTGTCCCGACGGCACGGGCGACTGGGTGGAGGCGAGTTTTCCAGGCGTGCGCCTCGTCCGCGCCGAGGGCGAACCGCTTTTTGCCCGCTCGCGCGCCAACAATATGGGCGCGGCGGCGAGCGACGCGCCCTGGCTCGCCTTCATCGACGCCGATGTGGTGATCAACCCGTCCTTCACGGAAAAAGTGCTGCCGCTGCTGAAGCGGGGGCACTACTACCGGCCGAGGCCCGGCAGCGACCAGCTCTACGGCTTCATCATCGTGCACCGCGCCGACTTCGAGGCGGTAGGCGGCTATGACGAAATCTATTCGGGCTGGGGCGCGGAAGATATAGACCTGATGAATACGCTCAGTGCAGCGGGCTTGCGCGAAATGCCATTTCCCGGCGAGCTCGTCAGCTCCATCCAGCATTCCAACGAGATGCGGACGCGGTTTCAGACCATCAAGGACATCTGGTTGCAGGACCAGATCAACAATGTCTATCTCCACCTCAAATTCGATCTGCGGCGAATGCTGGGGCGGGCGCTGAAGCCGGGCGAAGCGAAGCCGATCTATGAGGAAATCATCCGCCTGTTGCGCCAGACGGCGGAGCGGGACCGTTTTTCGCCGACATGGATCAGGATCAATCTGTCCGAGTTCGACATCGCGCACGGCGCCGTCGTCGGCAAGGACGCGTTCACGCGCATCGAGAGCAGCCTGCTCTACAAGGTGCAGCCGCTGAAGCTGCCGGCGCCCGCGACCTAGCCGGCCGGCGAGGACAGGAACGCTGCTATTTCGGCATCGCTGCGAAGTCGGACGAGCCTCGCCTGCCGACCGAACGTCGCCAGCGCCGCCTCGATTTCGGCTTCGTTCTCTTTCCGGAAATTCCAGATATAGCGGAAGAATTCCGGATCGAATTTCTCGGGGCAGCCGGGAGCGAGATCGGCACGGACGCGGCCGAACTGCGTCGCCGCCCGCCAGAAGGCGCGCCAGAGGCAAACCAGACGCGGTTGATCGACCCAGACGATGGTGTCGGCGCGCGGCATGCGGATGTCGAAAGTGCGGCTGAAATTGCCGTCGACGATCCAGCTCTCGCCCGCGACGACGGCGGCGACCCTCGGCCGAAATTCCTCGATTGCGCTTTCAACCCATCCCGGCTTCCACCAAAGCGCGTCGAGATGCGTGACGGATATGCCGAGCTTCGCCCCGAGCGACCGGGCGAGCGTCGACTTGCCGCCGCCCGAGCAGCCTATGATCAGGATGCGTTGCACATCGTCCTCCGAAACTCCGGCCGGACGATAGACTAGAACGCATACTCCTTGAACACCGGATCGACCGAACCGCCCCAGCGTCCGTTATAGGCGTCGAGCATTATGTCGGCGGGCGACTTGCCGGTGCGGACGACTTCTTCAACCGCATGGAGGAAGGTCGTTTCGTCGCGCGAGCCCGCGCCGTCGCCTTTCGCGCGGGCCTTGAGGCCGGCACGGGAAATCTCGACCGCCGTGCGCGCGATATCGAGAAGCGTACCGTTGCGGAAGGGCGTCTTGAGGCCGAGGCGCGGAACGTCGTCGCGGAGCGCCTGGCGTTCTTCCGCCGTCCAGTCCTTCACGAGATCCCAGGCCGCGTCGAGCGAGGCCTGATCGTACAAAAGTCCGACCCAGAAGGCGGGCAGCGCGCAGATGCGCGCCCAGGGGCCGCCATCGGCGCCGCGCATCTCCATGTAGTTCTTGAGGCGCGCTTCGGGGAAAATCGTCGTCAGGTGATTGATCCAGTCGCCGCGCGTCGGCGTCTCGCCTTCGAGACCGCGGAGCTTACCGACCATGAAGTCGCGGAAGGACTGGCCCGTGACATCGACATAGCGGCCGTTGCGGAAGACGAAATACATGGGCACGTCGAGCGCGTAGTCGACGTATTGCTCGAAGCCGAAGCCGCTTTCGAAGATGAAGGGGATCATGCCCGTGCGGGCACGGTCGGTATCGGTCCAGACATGGGAGCGATAGGAGAGATAGCCGTTCGGCTTTCCTTCCGTGAACGGAGAGTTGGCGAAGATGGCGGTCGCGGCCGGTTGCAGCGCGACGGCGACGCGGAGCTTCTTCACCATGTCGGGTTCGGAGGCGAAGTCGAGGTTCACCTGCACGGTGCAGGAGCGGTACATCATGTCGAGACCCATGGTCCCGACCTTCTTCATGTACTCGGTCATGATCTTGTAGCGGCCCTTGGGCATGACCGGGATCTGGTCGCGCCGCCAGTTGGGCGTGAAGCCGAGGCCGAGGAAGCCGAGGCCGAGCTCGCCGCCCACTTCCTTCACCTGGGCCAGATGGTCGTGCAGCTCGGCGCAGGTCTGATGCAGCGTTTCCAGCGCCGCGCCCGACAGCTCGAACTGGCCGCCCGGCTCCAGCGAAATATTGCCGCCGCCTTTCGGGCTTTCGAGGCCGATGATGGTCTCGCCCTCCTTCACCGGCAGCCAGCCGAAGCGCGTCAGCCCTTCGAGCATGGCGCGAATGCCATGGGGGCCGTCATAGGCAACGGGGGAATTGTCGGCGAGGCGGAAGGGAAACTTCTCGTGCTCGGTGCCGATGCGCCACTGATCTTTCGGCTTCGAGCCGCGTTCCAGCGCGGCGACGAGATCGTCGCGGCTTGTGATGGGCTCGGGCCCGGCAACGAGTACGCTCATGAACGAGCCCCCTGGAATAATGACAAGACCGCGTTGTTAGTGCCGGGCGCCCCGCCCTTCCGGTCCTTTGCGTCGGCAAGATGTAGGAGCGCCCTCGCGGCCTGACAAGCTCTAAAGACGCGAGCCTTTCTCAACGCAATCCGGCCATCCGGGTTTCGATTTTCCGCAGATAGCGCGTACGGGCTTCGGCGCTGGCGCTGTCCATATTGAAAATCGCCATCCAGACCGTCTTGCAGCGCCGGGCGCAGAGCGCGCGAATGCCGCGCATGATGATGCGGCGATGGGGCTCGCCGACATATTTCGCAAACCACCAGGGCGAGCCGCAGCTTGTGATGCCGACAAGGAGCCGGATGTTCGTCAGGGCCGGGCGGATCACTTTTCCCGCATCGGCCATGTGAAAGGCGATGCCGGGGGCGAAGGTGCGGTCGAACCAGCCTTTCAGTATGGCGGGAAGCCCGTACCACCATGTCGGAAAGACGAAGACAAGTCCTTCGGCCCATTCGAGGTCGTCAATGTGCTTGCGGACCTGCGCGGTGTTCTTCGTTTCGTCCTCATAGTCGAGGCGCTCCTGGCGGGAAAGACGCGGCTCGAAATTTTCGGCATAGAGATCGACGAGGCGGATTTCGTGGCCCGCCTGCGCAAGGCCCTTCAGCGCCGCGTCGCGCATCGCGGCGACGAAACTTTCAGAAACCGGGTGGGCATAGACGAGAAGCACTTTCATTGCGCGTCCTCACCAGTCGCCGAGCATCAGTTGCACCACGGCGAGCGCGGCGATGGCGGCGGTGTCGGCCCGCATGATGCGGGGGCCGAGCGCCAGCGCGACCGTATCCTTCCGCGCGCGCAGCCTTGCGCGTTCCGCATCGTCGAAGCCGCCTTCCGGGCCGATGAGAAGCGCGAAAGGCCCGCCTCGCCCGCCCTGCTTCGCAAGTGCTTCCAGTTGCGCCTGCGCGCCGCCGGGGGCGGCGCCTTCGTCGCAGAAGAGAATGCGGCGGCCGGGCGCGTTCTTCTCCCAGCGGTCGAGAACGGCGTCGAGCTTTTCAGCCTCGCGCACTTCGGGCAGCGCGACGAGGCCGCATTGTTCCGCCGCTTCGACGACATTCGCCTGAAGCCGCGCATCCTTGACGCGCGAGACGATGGTGCGATGCGTGATGACGGGCTGGATAAGCCCCGCCCCCATTTCCGTCGCCTTCTGGGCGATGAAGTCGAGGCGCGCGCGCTTCACCGGCGCGAAGAGTAGCCAGATGTCGGGGAGCGGCGCATGCGGCCGCGTCTGCGCCTCGACATGCAGGCGGCAGGATTTCTTCGTCGCCTCGGCGATCTCCGCCGCCCATTCGCCGCTATGGCCGTTGAAGACGAGCAGGCGGCCGCCTGCGCCCATGCGCAGCACATTCAGCAGATAATGCGACTGGTCCTTGTCCAGCACGACGTCGGCACCCGCCGCAAGCGGCGCATCGACATAGAGCCGGGTCTTGCCCGTGGCGCAGCGGAGGTCGGCGTCGTCGTCTTCGTCGTGCATGAATTTTCTCGTTTTCCGTCCTGCCCCGCTTTATGCAGGGCATCCACGTCTTTACGCTGCGGCAGTGAAGCAAGGCGCGGATGGCCGGTGAAGCCGGATCATGCCGATCAATATAGCCGAACGGGAGCGATCGGCCATGCAGACCAGAAAGACGGCCCGGGCGCTGCTCATCGACCGGTCGAGCCGCATTCTTCTCATGCGGATGCACGACCCCGATGTCGGCGGGGCGACGGGCGCGGTGGAGCGCGAGGCCTATTGGGTGACGATAGGCGGCGAGATCGATCCGGGCGAGGATATCGAAGCGGCCGTGCGCCGCGAGATTGCGGAGGAGACGGGCCACGAGGCGGCGCGGATCGGGCCTGCGGTCTGGTATACCGAGCATGTGCTCACCGTCCGGGGCGAGCCGCGGCTGTTGCAGGAAACCTTCGTCGTCGCCTTCGCCGAGCATGAGGGCTTGAGCGACGCGCACTGGACGGAGCTTGAGCGCGCCGTCGTCAAGGACATGAAATGGTGGGAGATGGACGCACTTCTGAAAAGCCGCGACACTTTCTTTCCGACCTCGCTCAGGACGCATCTGCCGGAGATTCTCGCCGGGCGCTATCCTGACCCTGTCCTTCGCATCGAGCCCTGAGACGATGACCGAAACCGACGCCCGCATAGCCGACGCCGCGCCGCAGAACTGGGTGGACCTTTATGCGCCCGCTTTCGCGCGGCCCTATATGCGGCTGGCGAGGCTCGACCGGCCCATCGGCACATGGCTGCTGCTGCTGCCCTGCTGGTGGTCGATCGCGCTTGCGTCGGGCGGCTGGCCGGATCTCCGGCTGATGATCCTTTTCGCCATCGGCGCGGTCGTCATGCGCGGCGCGGGCTGCACCTTCAACGATATTGTCGACCGCGATTTCGACGCCCTGGTCGAGCGCACGAAGCTCAGGCCCATTCCGAGCGGCGCGGTCAGCGTCAGGTCGGCATGGGCGTTTCTCGCCGCGCAATGCCTTGCCGGGCTGCTGGTTCTGCTGTCGCTGTCGCCCACGGCCATCGCGCTCGGCCTTGCCTCGCTCGCGCTCGTTGGCGTCTATCCCTTCATGAAGCGCATCACCTATTGGCCGCAGGCCGTGCTTGGCCTCGCCTTCAACTGGGGGGCGCTGATGGGCTATGCGGCGGCGCGGAACGAGATCGCGCTTGCGCCCGTGCTTCTCTATGCGGGCTCCATCGCCTGGACCATCGGCTACGACACCATCTATGCGCATCAGGACAAGGACGACGACGCGCTGATCGGCGTCAAATCGACGGCGCTGCGCTTCGGGCAGGCAACGAAGACCTGGCTCTGGGGTTTTTATGCGGCGATGACGGCGGCGCTCATTGCGCTCGGCTTCGTCGCCGGGCTCGGCGGCATTTATTTCGCGGGCATTTTCCTCGCGGCGTCGCAGCTCGTCTCGCAGATCCTCAGGCTCGATATCGACGATGCCGACCGCTGCCTCGCGCTCTTTCGCTCCAACCGCGATTTCGGGCTGATCGTCTTCGCGGCCATCGTTGCCGGCCGCGTCTTCACCTAATCGGGCTTCACATCCATCAGGCGGTCCACCTTGCGGAGCGCCGGGAAGAGCCACATCCAGAGCGCGACGACGCCGATGGTGCCGAGACCGCCGATGACGACGGCGGGCACGGTGCCGAACCAGCCGGCGGTGACGCCGCTTTCAAATTCGCCAAGCTCGTTCGAGGCGCTGATGAAGAGGAGATCGACCGCGCTGACGCGGCCGAGCTTGTCCTGCGGCGTCGCAAGCGGGATCAGGGTCGAGCGGACATAGACGCTCACCATGTCGGAACCGCCCATGACGACAAGCGCGGCGAGCGAAAGCGGAAAGGATTCCGACAGGCCGAAGACGATGGTGGCGACACCGAATATGGCGACGCAGCCGAACATGATGAGGCCGGTGTGGCGATGGAGCGGCCTTGCGATCAGCAGGAAATTGACAAGCACGGCACCGATGGCGGGCGCGGAACGCAGGAGGCCAAGCCCTTCCGGGCCGACATGCAGAATGTCGCGGGCGAAGACCGGCATCAGCGCCGTCGCCCCGCCGAAAAGGACCGCGAAGAGATCGAGCGAGATCGCGCCGAGGATGATCGGCTTCTGGCGGATATAGGCGATGCCGGCGGTCACGCGGCCGAAGGCCGTCAGCGTCGGGTCGGCAGGCTGTTGTTCGTGGCGCGTGCGGACGAACAGGAATGCCGTCGTCACGGCGAGGAAGCAGGCAAGGCAGGCGGCATAGGCGGCGAGCGGCCCGCCTATATAGATGAAGCCGCCAAGCGCCGGGCCGCCGATGACCGCGACCTGAAACGAGGAGGAGGAAATGGCGATGGCGCGCGGAAGCTGGTGCTTCGACACGAGCAGCGGCACGAAGGAGCGGAGCGCCGGCCCGGCAAAGGCGCGGCTCACGCCCGTCAGCACCAGAACGATGTAGAAGGGCCAGGCGACCGCCGTTTCGAAACGGGTGAGCACGATCAGGAGCGCGATGGCGACGGCCTGGAGGAAATAGCTCGCGCCGACGATGAGCCGCCGGTCGACGCGGTCGGCAATGTCGCCCGCGGGCAGGATCAGCAGCACCATGGGCAGGAACTGGGCGAGGCCCGCAAAACCCAGCGCCATCGGGCTGTGGGTGATGTCATAGACCTGCCAGCCGACCGCGACCGACTGGATCTGCGCGCCGAGCGTGCCGAGGAAGCGGCCCGACAGGAACAGGCGGAAATCGCGCTGGCCGAGGACGCTGCGCAGGGTGACGGCGGAAGACGGAATATCGGTCATGGCGGCTCTAGCCGGATGGGGCCGCCTTTATGGCGGAAGTCTCGGGCGAAGTCGCGGGCGAAAAGAGCAAAGCCTGCTGCACGGGAAGGGCATTGCGCGGGCGAACGGGATTATCCCCTAGACGCAGGTAATTAGACCGTTCATTAGGCCCTGCCACAGATTATTGCTGGCAGGGCTTTTCGCTGGCGCGCTGGCGATTTCTATGAATCGGAGATCGGAAAAATGTCCGATTCGCAATGACAGTCGTAATTTCACTCCGCTCCACGTTAAACGCCCGGTATCAAGCATCGAGGGAAATTTGTGATTCCGATGTGGTCCAGTTGTGTATACAAGGTGTAACGTTTGGCAACGCGTCAACCGCAGAAAGCCTAGGGATTTCGCCTTTCATTTAGCGCTCTATGCAAAGCAAAACCGTGTGAGCCAATTGCACTTGATGTAACGCGATATGTGCGATTCACAGGTAGTCACGATCTATAACGCGCGAAAGTTGACACGGCCTCCCGGCGCTGGCATATCTCGGTCATGCAAAACGCACCTGTACCAGCTCTTGTGATTGCCGCCCGCCGGAGAGAACTCCGCGAGGACATCGAGAGGCTGCGCGCGGAACTTGAAACCCTAGAGGCTCGCGATGCTGAGTACGAGACAGCAGAGCGTGTTTTGGCAAGCATTGGCGGAGGAGCCGTAAAGACGGAAACCGTTACTGGCGTTGAAGACGAACAGCCCGTGCCAGCGACCGTGCCGGATATGATTGCGACCGTTGTTCAGGAGGCATACGCCGCATCTCGACGCGGCGTTACGGCCGGAGAAATTTTCGCGACCATTCAGCAGCGATGGAAGCCGGACGCAAAATCAGATGGTGTTCGCCCTGTTATTTGGCGGCTCACTAAGGCGGGACGAATCAAGAAAAAAGGCAAGTTTTATTACCCCAAGGCTGATCCCGCCGGAGAATCGCCCACACCGACAATGCTAAATGGATCAAGGGGTTAAATGAATTGGGCTCCGAGGTGCGAACTCGGAGCCCATATGACGGCAATTTCGCCGTTATCCTGTGTGACGCAGGCCAGAGCCGGGGCTGGTAGTTCCCGGTACTAAGGCGGTTAGATGCCTAAACACAGGTCCGGAAATCTTCCGGAAGCCAGTGCAGCGGCTGGCTATAAGCTACCGCTGCTCTTGTTAAGGAACTAACCGGGCGGGCGGCTTTTGCCGCCCGCTTCTTTTTTGTCTATCATACTAGAAGCGGATTCGTCCACGGGAATATGATGAACGACGATTCACGGTTAAGCCTCAGCGAAGCGCTCGCTACCGGAAGACTGGAAGAGTTCATCCAGCAGGAAGAGGCGCGCGGCGTCACGCCGGCCGATACCCAGGAACTGTTAGCCGCCCTCGAAACGACGATCAAAGCGCCCCGATCAGAAGATCAAACATCGCGTTCTTCATCTCGCGATGGTTCGAGCGGAAAGCGAACTCGTTAAGATACTTCTGCATGTGCTTGGGCGAGATGTGAATGTGGGTGCCCTGCACCGACTTCTTGAACAGCCTCCAGAAGCTTTCGACGTTGTTGACGTGATGCACAACGTCCAGTTCTTCGTCGTAGCGGGCATACTCTTTCTTGCCGTGGTCAACGGTCCCGTGAATGAAGCCGTCTTCCTTTAGTAATTTGTAGGCCGCCCACTTGTCGGTCGAAACGATCGACCACGGCGATACTCGGTCGCTTACAATGGCGCGCAGTGTATCGCGGCGGGCATTTGCGACCACTTCCGTAAAGATGCTGCCGCCGCGCTGTTTTACGCCGAAGACGACCGTCTTTCCGTCAGCTCCGCGCCCCGTAAAGCCGCCGGGACGACGACCGCCAACATATGCCTCATCCATCTCGATATGGCCTTGCAGCATCGGCACATTGTCGGTCGCGGCCATCAGCTTGCGGATTTGCATGCCCATCCGGTAGGCCGTTTTGTAGGTGACGCCAAGCTGGCGCTCCAGCTCTTTGCCGCTTACGCCGTGGCGCGTCACGACAAAGAGATAGATCGCATAGAACCACAGCGTCAGCGGCGTCCGGCTGTCCTGAAAGATCGTACCGGCGCAGGGGTACAGGTGAGCGCCGCATTGGGCGCAGGAGTAAGCCTTGCGGTTCGCCAGCTTGTGAAACGTCGCCTCGACGCCGCAGGCCGTGCAGGTGTGCCGCAGACCGAACCGGACCGTCATGACGTGCTCAAGGCAGGCATCATCATCCGGGAATCGGGCGAAGAACTGGCGGACGGTCATTTTTTCGGCGGACATGGGCATCTCCTATGCCCATGAATATAGGTTCAATCTGTACCTGCGTCAAGGGGATAATTGCGCGGGCGAAAATGACGCAGGGTTCAGTGCTTGTTCGCCGCCGCCGGAAGATTATATTTGTTGCGTTGCAGCATCATGCTGCCTGAAAGGAGAAACCCATGTTCAGAGAATGGCTCAACGCTTCGGCGACGGCTGCGGGTATCTTCACCGGCATGTCCTGGTCGCGCGACCTTATGGTGCAGGTCGAGCCCAAGGCCAAGCCGGCGCTTGTGAAGGCGAAACCGGCCGCTGATCAGGGTTTCGCGCCGGTTCTGAAGGCCGCCGACTGATATCGGCTAGGCGATAGACGAGAAGAAAAGAACTCCGGTTCGGATCATCCGCCGGGGTTTTCTTTTGCGCCGCAAGAAATATCGGTTCATTTCTTGCGCGGATGCGGCACGGAGACCGGCCCCCTGCTTGACGATTCGATCTGAACCGTGGTTCAGTACCTCCATTGAATGGAGGTTCACGCATTGGCCTATCGTCGCACAGACAATGTCGCCGCCCGGCTTGCCGATAATCGCCGCGCCATACTGAATGCCGCCCGCGATCTCGTCTCCGAGGGAGGCTTCGCCGCCGCGCAGATGACGGAAGTCGCGCGCAAGGCCGGCGTCGCCACCGGCACGCTTTACCGCTACTTCCCGTCCAAGGAAGAGCTTTGCCGTCAGGTGTTCCGCGAAGTGTCGGCGCGCGAGATGAACGTGCTTGCGAGCATCGCCGCCGGCAAAGCATCAGCCGCGACGCGGCTCACCGAAGTTCTCTACACATTTGCGGGCCGCGCGGTGCGCGGGCGCAGACTGGCCTATGCGCTGCTGGCCGAGCCCGTCGATGTCGGCCTTGCCGAGGAGCGGGCGCGCTTTCGCCGGATGCATGGCGATATTTTCGCGGGCATACTTGCCGACGGCGTGGCGGCGGGCGAGTTTCCGCCGCTCGACGTGCGGATCGCGGCGGCCTGCATCGCGGGCGCCATTCCGACCGCGCTGATCGGGCCGCTTGCGCCCGAATCCCACGAGCTTGAAGAAAAGGGCGAGCGCGTGATCGAGGAGATCGTGCGCTTCTGTCTCGCCGGTGTCGAAGGCGCGGGCGCAAAGACAATCGGCGACATGAGGAGGAGCGCATGAGCAGCGCAAGCGAACTTCTGAACCCGGCGCAGCTCGCCATCGTGCGCGAGCGTTCGGACCTCAAGGGGCTCTGGTGCGTGGCTCACGCATGGGGCGTCATATTCGGCGCGATGGCGCTTTTCGTCTGGTTTCCGAACCCGATCACGTTTCTCGCCGCCGTCGTCATCATCGGCACGCGCCAGCTCGGCCTTGCGATCCTGATGCATGACGGCGCGCATGGCATTCTCTGCCACAATGCGAAGCTCAACATGTTCGTCAGCCAGTGGCTCTGCGCCTATCCGACGATGGCCGAGACGCTTGCCTATCGCCGCTATCACCTGACGCATCACGCCAATACGCAGCAGAAGGAAGATCCGGACCTCGTGCTGTCCGCGCCCTTCCCGATCACCAAGAAAAGCTTCCGCCGCAAGATGGTCCGGGACATCACGGGGCAGACGGGCTATCAGCAGCGCAAGGCGCAGATTCTCAATGCGCTCGGCAAGCCCGAATGGCCGCTTTCGCGCCGCCTCCAAAACTACTGGCGCAAGCTCGGCCGGGCGACGATCGCGCAGGCCGTCATCTTCGCCATCCTGGCCGCGAGCGGGCACTGGTATCTCTATTTCGCGCTCTGGCTGCTCCCCTTCCTCACCTGGCAGCAGGCGATCACGCGCATCCGCAACATCGCCGAACATGCGATGGTGCCGGACAATAACGACCGCTTCCGTAATGCGCGCACGACGAAGGCCAATCTGTTCGAGCGCGCGACCATCGCGCCCTATTGGGTCAATTATCACGTCGAGCATCACCTGATGATGTGGGTGCCCTGCTACAACCTGCCGAAGACGCGCGCTTTCCTGATCGCCAATGGCTGGGGTCCGCGCATGGAGACGAAGGCGAACTACGCCGAGGTCATCCGCATGGCGACGTCGAAGCCCGACGACGAGGACCAGCGCGGCACGCTGGTTCACAATGCAAGGCGGAGCCGCCTTGACGGCACGATGGCCGAAGGTTTCAAGCCGGCTGACGACCGGGCGGCCTGACCGCCGCTCGCTTACGCCGAGGAAACGGGCCTTTCGCGGCGCGTCTTTGCGCGCTCATGCCCTCATGCTAAACCACTCCCAACAAAAAACTCATTCGGGAGACGGTCATGGCGGATGCGGCCCAGCAAGGCGCCGAGGCGGAAACGGGCGAAGTGCGCGAGGCGCATCGTTTCGACGTGAAGCGGCTTGAGGCTTATGCCCGCGACGCGGTGGACGGATTTTCGGGCCCGCTCGAGGTTCTTCAGTTTTCGGGCGGACAGTCGAACCCCACCTTCCTTCTCACGACGCCGAAGCGCCGCTATGTCATGCGCAAGAAGCCGCCGGGCGTGCTGCTGGCGAGCGCGCACCAGATCGACCGCGAATATCGCGTGATGAAGGCGCTGGCCGAAACCGACGTGCCGGTGCCGCATATGTATGCGCTGTGCGAGGACGACAGCGTCATCGGCACGGCCTTCTACATCATGGAATATCTCGACGGCCGCGTGTTCCGCGATTCCACCATGCCGGAATCGAACGAGGCGGAGCGCCGCGCGGTCTATTCGAACCTCGCCGCCAATCTCGCCAAACTGCACAAGGTCGATTACCAGAAGGTCGGCCTCGGCGATTTCGGCAAGCCGGGCAATTATTTCGAGCGCCAGATCGGGCGCTGGATCAAGCAGTATCGCGGCGCGCAGACGACCGATATTCCGTCCATGGAAGAACTCATCAAATATCTGCCGGCGCATATTCCGGGCGAAGAGCTCGTCACCATCGCGCATGGCGACTACCGCATCGGCAACACCATGTTCCATGCGACCGAGCCGCGCATGATCGCCGTGCTCGACTGGGAGCTCTGCACCATCGGCCATCCGCTGGCCGACGTCGCCTATAACTGCATGTACGATCTGATGGGCGTCGCCAGCAGCGCGCCGCAGGTGGACCGCAGCAAGACG
Source organism: Parvibaculum sp. (assembly GCA_031291615.1). Taxonomy (GTDB): domain Bacteria; phylum Pseudomonadota; class Alphaproteobacteria; order Parvibaculales; family Parvibaculaceae; genus Parvibaculum. The sequence goes on along the minus strand of JARLIS010000010.1, from coordinate 175,574 downwards.
CCGGGCGTGCCGACGATCGAGGAATATGTCGCGGAATATTGCCGCCATGCGGGGCGCGACGGCATCGAGGATTTCAACTTCTACCTCGCCTTCTCGATGTTCCGTCTCGCCTCGATCAGCCAGGGCGTCTACAAGCGGGGCCTCGACGGCAATGCGAGTTCGGAACGCGCCAAGACTCTGGGCGATGCCTGCGCCAATCTCGCGAACAAGGCCTGGGAGCTCGTCCAGCGCGGCGACGCCTGAAGGCGGGTCCGCGACGTCGCGCGACGCCGACCGAAACGTGGTTAGCGCCGGGTTAACGGCAGCACGCTTCAACATATCTTAAAGTTCGCCCCCCTAGCATGAGCCATACGCTGTGTGCCGACAGAATGTCCGCACATATCGCGTGTCGGCGGCGATCGGCCGAGGTGGGGTGGAGCATGGCGCATCGCAAGGGCGCGAGGACGAACGACGAGGCGACGCCAGCCTGGCGGCTCGAAGGCGCGTTCGCGCCGGACGGCGGCAAGTTCTACCGCGCGCTTGTCGAAAATGCCGGCGACATCCTGACCCTGCTCGATCGCGACGGAACAATTCTCTATCAGAGCCCCGCCATGCGCGAGGTGCTCGGCTATGACGGCGCGGCCTTTATCGGCACGCCGGTCTGCGACGGCGTGCATCCGGAAGACCGCGAGCGCGTCAGAGCCCGCATTCTCGAATGCGCCCAGAAGCCGGAATGGATCTCGATGGAGACATTCCGCCTGCCCCATCTCGACGGAAGCTGGCGCTGGATGGAAGCGCGGGCGAAAAACCTCCTCAACGATCCCGATGTCGGCGCGATCCTCTGCGTCTCGCGCGACGTGACGGAAGCCCGCCGTCTGGAGCATCAGCTCCAGCAGGCCGAGCGGCTGGCGCGGTTCGGCTATTGGCGCTGGGTGAAGGGCGAGCCCGCGCCGATCTGGTCGGAGGGCGTCTCCAAAATTCTCGACCGATCGCCCCGCGACATGCCGCGCGGCGGCGACTGGTATCGCGAGCTCATTCATCCCGACGACCACGACATTCTGCTGTCGAAGTTTCTCGACGCTTTCGACTCAAACGAGCAGGTCACCTCCGTCGCCCGCTTTCTCGCCGGCGACGGCACATTCCGCTACATCAAGACGCATGCCTATGCCGAGGCCGACGCCCGGCACGAAGTGGGCGCACTGGTCGGTCTTGCGGAAGACGTCACCGAGGAGATGCGCGCCCAGGAAGCGATGAAGGTGAGCGAAGCGAAGTATCGTCTTCTCGCCGAACAGGCGACCGACATCATCCACCATATCGCGCCCGACAGCAGCATGATCTACCTCTCGCCTTCGGTGAAGGTTGTGCTCGGCTACACGCCGGAGGATTTCGCCGGCCAAAAGGGCGCGGGCGCGTTCGTTCATCCCGACGATCTGGCGCGCCTGTCGGCGGGCTATCGGGACTTCGTTCTGTCGCGCGCCATGCTCCGGTTTGAATACCGCTTCCGCCACAAGAACGGGCACTATGTCTGGCTCGAGACGACGATGCGCGCGGTGCGCGACGAGGCGGGCAAGCTTACCGAGATCGTCGGCATCACGCGCGACACCAGCGAGCGCAAGAAACACGAAATCGAGATGATGGAGGCGCGCGAAAGGGCCGAAGCGGCGAGCCGCACGAAATCGCGCTTCCTCGCCAATATGAGCCACGAGCTCAGGACGCCCCTGAACGCCATCATCGGCTTTTCGGAAATGCTCAAGCTCGAAATGTTCGGCAAGCTCGGCCATGCGCGCTATGTCGAATATGCGCAGCTCATCAATGAAAGTGGCGGATTGCTGCTCGATCTCATCAGCGACATTCTCGACATGTCGAAGATCGAGGCCGGCAAGTACGAGCTGCACCGCGAACCGATCAATGTGAGCGAGGCCATCGGTTCGGCGTTGAAGCTGATGTACGGGCGCGCGGAGGAAAGCGGGCTCGCGCTGACGACGGCGATCTGCACGGGCGCGGCGTCGACCGTTATTTTCGCCGACGAGCGGGCGCTGAAGCAGATCCTGCTCAACCTTCTTTCCAACGCGGTGAAGTTCACGCAGCCCGGCGGGCGCATCATCGTCGGCGCGGATGCGACGGGGAGCGGCATCAGGTTCCGCGTGACGGATACCGGACGCGGCATTCCCAAAGAACAGATTCCCCGCCTCGCCCAGCCCTTCGAACAGGTTTCGACCGACGCGGAGCTTGCCAAGCAGGGCACCGGCCTCGGCCTGGCGCTTGTGCGCTCGCTTGCCGAGCTTCACGGCGGCTCTATCAGGATCGAGAGCGAAGTCGGGCGCGGAACGACCGTCACCGTGGACATTCCGACGAACGAGACGCCGGCGCTTTTTCAGGCCGCGAAATAAACGGCTTCAGCCGCCGAGAACCTTGCGCAGCGCGGCTTCCATTTCGCCGAGCACGCGGGCGACGCTCGGATCGTTCTTCAGCGACCTGTAATAGCTGCCGACGGTCGGCGCGTCCTTGAAGACGTCGGCATAGCCGAACATCGGCCCGATCTGGGCGTAGAAGAAAAGGATAGGCGCGAGCGTGCAATCGGCAAGGCTGAACCTGCCACCGACCGCGAAGGGCGAACCGTCGAGATAATGGCCGAGCCAGCCGATGCCGCTCGCAAGCTCGGCAAGCTCGCGTTCGACCAGCGCCAGATCGCGGCCCTTGGGGCTGATCTGGCCGGAGAGTTTGGTCATCGGCGTCATCACGTAGAGGTCGCCGATGCGGGAGAGAAGGCGCATCCGCGCCCTGCCCTCGGCATCCGCCGGACGCAGCGAGGGCTCAAGGCCGATATCCTCGAAATATTCGCAGATGACTTCCGATTCCGGCAGCACGAGCGAGCCGCTCACCAGCGTCGGCACCATGCGCATGGGATTTATCTTTTCGAGTTCGGCGAGCAGCACGGGGTCCGTGAAGGCGTTGACGATCTCGATGTCGAGGCCCTTGGCGTAGGCGGCGATGCGGACGCGCGCCGAAAAGGGCGAAAGCTGCGAATTGTAAAGTTTCATGCCCATGGACGCCTTTCTCCCAAAATTCCCACCCTGTCTTCGACATGGGCCTTTCGGCAGGGCTTTTAAGCCCCTCTTTTACCAAAACGGCCGGCTCTGGCGAGCCGGCCGTCTCGATGCTTCGGGCGAACCCGATCTTACTCCGCCGCGGCGCGCACCTTGTTCGAGTATTTCTTGTACTCGAGCTTGGCAATGGTGCGGGCATGGACTTCGTCCGGGCCGTCGGCGAGGCGCAGCGTGCGCATCCCCGAATACATGCGGGCGAGGCCGAAGTCGGTGGTGACGCCGCCGCCGCCATGGGCCTGGATCGCGTCGTCGATCACCTTGAGGGCGATGTTCGGGGCCGCGACCTTGATCATGGCGATCTCGGCGCGGGCGACCTTGTTGCCCACCGTGTCCATCATGTAGGCGGCCTTGAGCGTCAGGAGGCGCGCCATCTCGATATCGATGCGGGCGCGGGCGACGCGCTCTTCCCAGACCGAATGCTCGGCGATCTTCTTGCCGAAGGCTTCGCGGGTGAGGAGACGCTTCACCATCAGTTCCAGCGCGCGCTCGGCGACGCCGATGGTGCGCATGCAGTGATGGATGCGGCCGGGTCCAAGGCGGCCCTGGCTGATCTCGAAGCCGCGGCCTTCGCCGAGAAGCAGGTTCTCGGCGGGAACGCGGACGTTTTCGAGGATCACTTCGGCATGGCCGTGCGGCGCGTCGTCATAGCCGAAGACGGGCAGCATGCGCACGACCTTCACGCCCTTGGCGTCCATCGGCATGAGGATCTGCGACTGCTGGCGATAGGTGTCGGCCTTGGGGTCCGTCTTGCCCATGACGACCGCGATCTTGCAGCGCGGATCGCCGACGCCCGACGACCACCACTTGCGGCCGTTGATGACATATTCGTTGCCGTCGCGCTCGATGCGCGTCGAGACGTTGGTCGCGTCCGAGGAGGCGACGTCGGGCTCGGTCATCAGATAGGCCGAACGCATCTTGCCGTCGAGGAGCGGTTCGAGATATTCGCGCTTGTGGCGCTCGGAGCCGTAACGCTCCAGCACTTCCATGTTGCCGGTGTCGGGCGCGGAGCAGTTGAAGACTTCCGACGCCCAGCCGACGCGGCCCATGATCTCGCAGAGCGGCGCGTATTCCATGTTGGTGAGGCCGCCGCCACGCTCGGATTCCGGCAGGAAGAGGTTCCACAGGCCCTCGGCCTTGGCGATCGGCTTCAGGTCTTCCAGGATCTGGGGGACCTGCCAAGGATTGCCCTTCGCGCGAAAGGCGTCCATCTGGTCGTTATAGGTCTTCTCGTTCGGATAGATGTGCTTGTCCATGAACCGCTCCAGGCGGGCCATGAGTTCCTTCGTTTTGTCTGAATATTCGAAGTCCATGAGTTCTCCCTCTCTCAATGTCGTGCGAATGGGGAGCGCCTCGGCGTCCCCCTCAATTGCGAATGGGGGGGACTGTAGCGGGTTCAATTCGGCAAATCACGACTCAAATCGTCGCTGCCCGGCGGCCTCAGCTTCGCCGCGCTGCAAAAAAGCCCTTGAGCAGTTCCGCCGCCCGGCGCTCGCCTAGCCCGCCATAGACGTCGGGCGCATGATGGCAGGTCGGTTGCGCGAAAATGCGCGCCCCGTGCTCGACGCCGCCGCCCTTTTCGTCGGCCGCACCGAAATAGAGCCGGCGCAGCCTTGCGAATGAAATCGCCGTTGCGCACATCGGGCAGGGCTCGAGCGTCACATAGAGGTCGCAGCCGATCAGCCTTTCTGAACCCGTTGCCGCGCAGGCCGCCCGGATCGCCAGCATTTCGGCGTGAGCGGTCGGGTCTTTCAGTTCAAGCGTCCGGTTGCCGGCGGCCGCGATGACGGCGCCCGAAGGGTCGACAATGACCGCGCCCACGGGCACTTCGCCACGGGCCGCCGCCGCTTCCGCTTCGGCGAATGCGAGGTCCATGGGCGTTTCTGCAGGTTTCGGCGGGTTCATGGCCGGAACCTGCCTGCCGGGCGCCGCATTCGTCAAGCGGCTGCCCTTTCGGCCTTTCCCGCCACCTGCTAAAGAGGGGCCATGAACGCCCCGAAAAACGCCCGCGCTGGACAGCGCCGACCCTCATCCCCGCCCCCGCCCGCTTCGCCCGAAGGCGGCGAGCGCGAGGGCGAACGCATCGCCAAGGTCATTGCGCGGGCGGGCATCTGCTCGCGGCGCGACGCCGAAAGGCTCATCCTCGACGGCAAGGTGACGGTCAACGGCAAGGTGCTGGCGAGCCCGGCGCTCAATGTCACCGCCCGCGACCAGATCGTGGTCGACGGCAAGCCTTTGCCGCGCCTCGAACCGACAAGGCTCTGGCGCTATCACAAGCCCGCCGGCCTCGTGACGACCGCAAAAGACCCCGAAGGGCGCACCACCGTATTCGAGCGGCTGCCGGCGCATATGCCGCGCGTCGTTTCGGTCGGCCGGCTCGACATCAATACCGAGGGTCTGCTGCTTCTCACCAATGACGGCGAGCTCGCCCGGCTGCTCGAATTGCCGGCGACGGGCTGGACGCGGCGCTATCGCGTGCGCGCCTGGGGCGAGATCACGCAGGCCGATCTCGACAAGCTGAAAGACGGCATCGAGGTCGAGGGCGTGCGCTACGGCCCGATCGAGGCCGTGCTCGACAAGGTGCAGGGCTCCAATGTCTGGCTCACCGTCGGCCTCAAGGAAGGCAAGCACCGCGAGGTGAAGCGCGTGCTGGGCGCGCTCGGGCTTTCAGTCAACCGGCTCATCCGGCTTTCCTTCGGTCCCTTCCAGGTCGGCGATCTGGCCGAGGGTGAAGTGATGCAGGTGCCGAACCGCGTGCTGATGGATCAGCTCGGCGCGCAGGCGGAACAATTCAAGGCGAAGATGGAAGGCGCGGAAGCAGCACCCGCGCCGGAACGCAAGGCGTCGGCAAAACCCGCCGCCAAAACCGACAGCAAGAAGCCGCGTCCGCAAAGGTCGGATGGCGGCCGCAAGGCGGGCGGCGGTTTCTTCAGCCACAAGAAGACGGATGGCGGCAAGAAGACCGACGGCAAACCCGGCAATGTGCGGCAGAAGACACGCGGCGACCTGAAGAAGATGCGCGGCAAGCCGGGCAAGACGCCGCGATGAGGATTGTCGGCGGCATTCACAAGGGGCGCGCCATAGCCTCGCCCGAGGGTCAGCTCGTGCGCCCGACCAGCGACCGCGTGCGCGAGGCGCTGTTCAACATTCTCGCGCATCACGATTTCGGCGAATTCGATCTCGACGGTTGCCGCGTGCTCGATCTTTTCGCAGGGACAGGTGCGCTGGGCATCGAGGCCATTTCGCGCGGCGCGAGCTTCGCACTTTTCGTCGACGAGCTGGCGGAAGCGCGCGCCGCCATCCGCGAGAACATGGAAACACTCGGCCTCACGGGCAACGCCAAGCTCTACAAGCGCGACGCCACCGCGCTCGGGCCGCGGCCCGGCAGCGTGGGGCCTGCCTTCTCGCTTCTCTTTGCCGATCCGCCTTATGGCAAGGGCCTTGCCGAACGCGCGCTCGTTTCGGCCCGCGACGGCGGCTGGCTCGAACCGCATGCGCTTTGCGTCGTCGAGGAAAGCGCCGAGACGAAGTTCGCCGCGCCCGAGGGCTTCGAGGAAGTCGACCGGCGGAAATACGGCATCGCAGAGATCACCTTTCTGAAACTCGCGAGCGAAGACAAGGCATGAGCGTTCCTCTTCTCGATCATTTCTCCGCCCTTGCGGATCGCTACGACGCGCTGCTCTGCGACGTCTGGGGCGTGCTGCATAACGGGCATGAAGCCTATCCGGGCGCCGCCGCGGCGCTGCATGCCTTTCGCGCGAAAGGCGGGCTGGTTCTGCTGCTCTCGAATGCGCCGCGTCCTTCGACCGCGCTTCCGGCGATGCTGGAGCGCATGAGCATCGGCGCCAGCGCCTATGACGGCATTCTCACTTCGGGCGATGCGACGCGCGAGCATATGGCCAAGCATACGCTCGGCCGCAACGCCTATTACATCGGGCCGGAGCGCGATTTGGCTCTGTTCGAGGGCACGGGCGTCGCCCAGGTCGACGAAGATCATGCGGCCTTCGTTCTCGTGACCGGCCCCTTCAACGACGAGGTCGAAGGGCCGGAAGATTATCGCGCGCAGTTCATGCGGCTTGTCGACAAGCGGCTGCCCATGGTCTGCGCCAATCCCGACATCGTGGTCGAGCGCGGACACCGCCACATCTATTGCGCAGGCGCATTGGCGCGGCTCTATGAGGAGCTTGGCGGCAGCGTCACCTATTTCGGCAAGCCGCATGGGCCGATCTACGGCGTCGCGCGGCAGAAATTGATGGAGATGGCGGGCAGGCCCATTCCCGACACGCATATCCTCGCCGTCGGCGACGGGCTTGCGACCGATATGAAGGGCGCAGCCGGGCAAGGTATCGACGCGCTCTTCATCACGGGCGGCATCGCCGCCAAGGATTGCGGGCCCGACGCGGAGCATCCCGATGCTGCGCTCGTCGCCAAAGTATGCGCCGATGCGCATATCCAGCCGGTCGCGGCCATGGCGCGGCTTCGCTGGTAAAGGCCTCGACTGAACCAGTCTTCATCTCTTGTGATTTCGCGCCTGCACGGGATAAAGTGCGCGCGCCTCGAACCCCCCAAGGGCCGTTCATGACCGATTTCGCCGGCTACGCCATCGAAGACCTCGAAGAAGGCATGGAAGCGTCTTTCTCGAAGACGATCAGCGACGCCGATATCGTCGCCTATGCGGGCATTTCGGGCGACACCAATCCCGTGCATCTCGACGAGGCTTATGCGAGCGCCACGCGCTTCGGCGGGCGCATCGCGCATGGCATGTTGTCGGCAAGCCTCATCTCGGCGGTCATCGGAACCCGGCTGCCGGGACCGGGCGCCATCTACATGTCGCAGAGCCTGCGCTTTCGCGCGCCCGTGAAGCCGGGCGACGTGGTGACGGCGACGGCGCGCGTCTCCGCGCTCGACCGCGAAAAGCGCCGCGCCACCATCGCCTGCGCGGCGCATGTGGGCGAAACGCTGGTCATCGACGGCGAGGCGCTGGTGATGGTGCCGGGCCGGGCTGAAAAGGGCGACAAGGCCCGATGAAGATCCTCCGCCATTACGAGCAGGTTCCACCGGCGCTTCAAGGCGGCGTCTATGCGCTCGGCAATTTCGACGGCGTGCATCGCGGCCACCAGCAGGTGATCGCAGAGGCGGCGCGTGTCGCCAGGGAAATCGGCGCACCGCTCGGCGTGCTCGTCTTCGAGCCGCATCCCAAGCAGTTCTTTTTTCCCGACGAACCCTTTTTCCGCCTGACGACTTTCCGCACCAAGGCGCGGCTTCTCGAAAAGCTCGGCGTCGATATTCTGGCGGCCGTACCCTTCGATGCGGCGATGGCGAAGAAGCTCGCGCCGGAATTCGTGCTCGACGTGCTCGTCAACGGATTGCATGTCACGCATATCGTCGCCGGTTATGATTTCCGTTTCGGCAAGGGCCGCGCGGGCGACGCCGCGACGCTTGCCTATATGGGCAAGGAAGAAGGCTTCGGCACGTCGATCGTCGAGGAGGTTTCGCGCGACGGCGAGGCCTATTCCTCGACGCGCATCCGCGAGAAACTCGCCGCCGGCGATCCGCGCGGCGCGGCCGATCTGCTCGGCCATTGGTGGACGGTTGAAACGCTGGTGCAGCCCGGCGACCGGCGCGGCCGCACCATCGGCTTTCCAACGGCCAACTTGTCACTTGAAGAACATGTGAAGCCCGCGCTCGGCGTCTATGCGGTCAAGATCGAGATCGAGGACGGTCCGCATAAAGGGCTTTATGACGGCGTCGCCAATCTCGGGCGGCGGCCGACCTTCGACAAGAAGGACATTCTGCTCGAAGTGCACATCTTCGATTTCGAGGGCGACATATACGGCCATCACATGGCCGTTTCCTTCATCGACTATCTGCGGCCCGAACAGAAGTTCGACGGGCTCGACGCGTTGAAGGCGCAGATCGCGCGCGACAGCGACAAGGCCCGGCAAGTGCTCGCCGCCCTTCCCGCGCAGAGCTTCGCCACCGCCGCGCTCAAATGACGGACGGCGACGCCACTTCGTTCATTCGCGCCAATACGGCGCTGCATGAGCCGCCGCTCATTCCCGAGATCAGGCTTCATCTCGCCACCGAAATCGTTCCCATCTGGCAGATGACGGAGGAGGAGCTGGAGAAAAGCGGGCTGCCCCCGCCCTTCTGGGCCTTTGCCTGGGCGGGCGGTCAGGCGCTTGCCCGCTATATTCTCGACCATCCCGAAACGGTGGCCGGAAAGCGCGTCCTCGATTTCGGATCGGGCTCGGGCCTTATCGGCATTGCCGCGATGAAAGCGAACGCAAGTTCAGTTCTTTGCGCGGATATTGACGGATTCGCCGCGGCGGCGATCAGGCTCAATGCGGAAGTGAATGGCGTTTCACTTGATGTGACGACCGAGGACATTGTCGGCGCGGCCAATGCGGGCTGGGATGTGATCCTCATCGGCGACATGTGCTATGAGCGGCCTCTCGCCGAAAGAATAGAATCTTGGGTTCACTCTTTGGTCGATGGCGGCGCGGCGGCTTATATCGGCGATCCGGGCCGGACCTATCTGCCGAAGTCCGGCCTCGACAAGCTCGTTTCCTATGCCGTCAAGACGACGCGGGAGCTTGAAGATACGGACGTCCGCAATACGAGCGTCTGGCGCGTCGTATAGTTGAACCCACATTCATTTTTTTATGATGTCGACCAGATTCTTGGCCGCCGAGGCGATCAACAGCAGGGTCGAGCCCCCGACCAGCAGGTCGATGCCGAGCAATATGCCCAGCGCGTAAAGCGAGGCTTCCGGCAGGAGCCAGAGCAGGACGGCTGCAAGCAGAAGACTTGAAACACCGTTCACAAGAATCCAGCTCCAGCCCGGAAAAGACCGGATCTGGGTCGCCGAGAGAATCTTGACCACGCCGTCCGCCGCCAGAAAGGCCGCCAGAAAAAGCGTCAGGCTATAGGCTCCGGCGACGGGATTGGCGAGAACCAGAACGCCGACGCCAAGGCTCAGGAGGCCCGCAACGGCGTTGAGCACGATGGCCGGCGCGCCCCTGACCGAAAAAGCATGGGCGAGCTCGACGACTCCCGACATCACCAGCACCCAGCCGACGAAGATCGCCGCCGCCAGCGTGCCGATGAAGGGGAAGGCGATCGAAAAGAGGCCGCCGATAATGAGCGCCGCTCCGGCCACGATGTAGCGCTTGCGATAGCGGTGGATGGTATCGGCAACCGACGCGGCGGCGTCGTTCAGGCTCCGGTCCGACATGATGGCCTCCTCGTTGTTGGGTAAAGCCTAGCAGAAGCTGCGGCGCCGCTTCATGCGTAGAGATGCGTAGTCTCGCCGTCGCCAGATAGTCTTTTTTGGGAACCCGCTTTGCAAAATTGGACTTTGCGGGCGGCGGAAGGTTCCGGCAGAACCAGGAGGAGGATTTGCGGACAGGAGATGCCCAAATGACCGAACACGTGATCGTCTCGCTCGAAAAAGGCGTTCAGACGCTGACGCTCAACCGTCCCGACAAGAAGAATGCGCTGACGCCGGAGATGTACGGGGCGCTGGCCGACGGCATCGAACGGGCGGAGCGCGATCCGAACATCCGCGTGACGCTCATCACCGCGACGGGCGACGCCTTTACCGCGGGCAACGATCTTGCCGATTTCGCCAAGGCGGGCGCGACGCCGGTCGACGCCAAGCCCGAGACGAAGCCCCATGTCACGCGCTTCCTCGAAAACATCGCGGCGGCGGAAAAACCCCTCATCGCGGCGGTGAACGGGCTCGCGGTCGGCGTCGGCGTGACGATGCTGCTTCACTGCGATCTCGTCTATGCGGGCGCGAGCGCGACCTTCCAGATGCCTTTCGTCAATCTCGGCCTCGTGCCGGAAGCAGGCTCGACGCTTCTGCTGCCGCGTCTCATCGGCATGCAGAAGGCGACCGATCTCTTCCTTACCGGCAAGAAGATCGGCGCGGAAAAGGCCGAGGCGCTCGGCATCGTCGCCGAAGTCTTCCCGGACAATGCCTTGCCCGGCGAGGCGCTGGCGCGCGCCCAGGCGCTCGCCGCCAAGGCGCCGAATGCGGTCAGGATCACCAAGGCTTTGCTGAAGGGCAAGGATCGCGCGCTCGTCGCGGCCCAGTCGCAGGCGGAAGCCGCGCATTTCGGCGCGCAGCTGCGCTCGGCGGAAGTGAAGGAAGCGATCAGCGCCTTCTTCGAGAAGCGTCCGGCGGATTTTTCAAAACTCTGATCCTTCGAGACGCGAACCTCCGGTTCGCTCCTCAGGATGACGATTCATTTCCGGTTTGCGCCTCACCCTGAGGAGGCTGCGCGAGCAGCCGTCTCGAAGGGCGAGGCCCCAAGGCTCAATAAGCGAGCGGTCGCGTGCCGGCCGCCAGCCGTTGCGGCCAGAGGCGCGGGCGGCCGGTGGCGCCGAAGGTGAGCGGTCGGCGGGCGGAAAGCGGATTTGCGCCTGCGTGAGGCTGGGCCGTGTCGATACGCAGCGAACCGAGGCGGCGCTCGGCTTCCTGCAATTCGCCTGCGCGGTCTTCGAGCAGCAGAGGCAGCGACAACACGCGGCCCCAGGAGCGCCAGCGCGCGGCGACGTCGGCACCGTCGAACGAGGCATGCAGCACGACTGAGCGGCTCTCGTCTTCGGCGTGGAGGAGCTGGACGAGAAGCACGGGCTCGCTGCGGGCCGCATCGCGCCAGCCGACGCGCAGCGCAACGCCGCTATAGGCCGACATGGGCGCATCCCAGACGAAGGGCCCGAGGATGGGAGAGGAATCCGTCGCCTTCACCGCATCCTTGTAAATGGTCACATAGCGGATGAAACCGAAGAGGCGGCCGGACAAGGAAGATGCCGGCAGCGTCACCCGTTGAGGCAACAGGAAGGGATCGGCGTCGACCTCGCCGCCCGTCCAGCGTTTGCGCTGCTCGCTGCGCGCCTTGCCCATCCATCTTCTCCAAAATCCGTCGTACCCAAACGAGACTAGACAGACAGGGTTGGCATCCGATTAACGGGTGGGCGCTGCGGCGTTCATCTTTCGTAAACTTCCTCCGGAACGGTGTGATCCGTTACGAGGCATTTTCCGTCGCGCGCGCGTCCATATTGTCGCAGTTCCATAGTGAATTAAGGAGTCGGCAATATGCCGGGCCGATCTTGCAGACCGCGCGGGGGCGTGTCGTGTCTGGAAGATCGAGGTCGATCGTGCACTCCGTTTTGAAGTTGCATCCGTTTTCGGTAAGTGGGTCCGCCGCAGCAAATGCGGGCGGCGCGAAATCCGTTCCGATCCGGTTCGGATCGAGGCGCGGCTCGCCGATCGCCGGCGACGGAGAAATGCGGTCGGCGCGTCGCCGTCCGCAGTTCCGCAAGATCGGGTGGACGATAGGGACAGCCCTGCCCCGGCGCATGTTCCAGCTCGCCTGCATGATGGCGCTTCTCGCCGGATGCAGCAGCGTCCAGCCCGGCGAGCTGCGCTCGCTCGCGGCCGGGTCGCCGGCGGACTCTTTCTATCTGCCGGCCGGACAGCAGGTCGCGCCGCCTTACGGGTTCGTTTCCTTCTGCTTCCGGCACGAGTCCGATTGCGAAGGCGGCACGGACAAGCCGGCAAACGTCGCCCTGACGCCCGCGCGCTGGGCCGAGCTCAACGAAGTCAACGATTTCGTCAACCGGATGCCGCAGGTGAGCGATCAGCAGCGTTACGGCGCCAGCGGATACTGGACCTATCCGGACGCGCAGGGCGGCGACTGCAAAGACCTCGCCCTTGAAAAGCGCCGCCTTCTCATGGCGCGCGGCTGGCCGGCCGAGGCGCTGCTGCTGGCGACGGCGAAACGCTGGGACGGCGAGGGACATGCGACGCTTCTCGTCGAAACCGACAAGGGCGAGTTCGTGCTCGACAATCTGAACTGGGAAGTCGTCGCCTCGCGGGACGTGCCCTATATCTGGCAGGCGCGGCAGTCGCGCGAGCGGCCCTATATCTGGGTCAATCTCGACCGCGACACGTTTCGGCATCTCGACGCCAAGATGCCGCCGCTCGGCGCACCGATCCCCTTCATCGAAGTGGCGCGCGCGGCCGCGCGGGCAAAGCAGAAAACCGAGACGTCCATGCTATCCGGCGGGCTTGACGAACTCCGCCTCGATCCGCATCCGGACGTCGTTGCCGACAGCCGGCCACCAGCTTGACAGGCCCCATTGCGAGCGGTCGAAGGCGCCCGTCGCCGAAAAGCCGATCGTGTCCTCGCCCGTCAGCGGATCGGGCGCGGCGCCGTTGAAGGTGACGGCGAGCGTCACGGGATGCGTGCGGCCGCGGATCGTGAGATCGCCCGTCATCTCGCCCGTCTTCGCGCCGGTGCGCCTGGTGCTCCGGCTGACGAAGCGGATGTCGGGATAGGTTCCGGCGTCGAACATGTCCGGACCGCGCAGCATCGCATCGAGATCGGGATTGTTGGTGTCGATGCTCGCCGCCTTGATTGTCGCCTCGACGCGGCTCTTTTCGGGCGATGAAGGTACGGCGTCGAGAACGGCTTCGGCCTTGTCGAAGCGGGCGACGAAACGCGAATAGCCGAAATGATCGACGTCGAAGGTGATGCTCCAGTGGTGCGGGTCGAGGCGATAGGTACCGGCGGGGGCCTTCACCGGATCGTCGTTCACCTGATGCGTCACGACCTTGAGCGCGGTGCAGGAGGCGAGCATGGCCGCCATGGCGAGAAGCAGGACGTGGCGCTTTGACGGCATCACTGCTTCACCGCATGAAGATCGATGGCGACTTTTACGTCCGGCGCGGCGACTGCGCTTCCTGAGAGCTGACCACCGCCGACGCCGAAATCGAGGCGCTGCAACACCGTTTCACCAACGACATGGGCCTTATCGCCTTCGATGTCGAGGGTGAAGGGAAGCGTCACCGGCTTCGTAGTGCCTTTCAGCGTCAAGGTGCCGTCGGCCACATATTTGTTGCCACCCGCATGGCGGAAATGCTTCGCCTCGAAGACGGCTTTTGGATAGCCCGCGACATTGAACCAGCCTTCCATGGGCAGGTATTGATCCTTCTTCGCCTCGCCCGTCGCGCAGGAGGCCATATCGATGGTGACGGTGACGGCGGAGGCGGCGAGCGCCGCCGGATCGAAGGCGATGTCGGCCACGAAATTCGCGCAATGGCCCGTGAAGGCTTCGGCATTCTCGCCTTGCCTGCCCGACCAGGCGATCGCCTCGGGGTCCGGCGTCGCGGCCCACTTCGTCGCGGCAAGCGCGGGACCGGTCAAGGCGACGGAGAGAGTGCATATCGTCAGCAAGCGGATCATGTGCGAGGCTTTCGTTGAAAGAGGGCGCGCGAGGGCAGCATGCGCCGGAGCACATCGTCCCTCAGAATGAAATGGTGTTTCAGCGCGGCGGCGAAATGAAGGCAGACAAGCGCCAGCGCCGACCAGGCGAGGATCGTATGCACCCAGCCCGCGACGGTCTCAATCGCTTCCTTGTCGGGCCGCGCGGCGATGAAGCCGATATGGGGAAGAGGTATGACGCCGTAAAGAAGCGTCGGAATGCCGAGCGGCGAGGCCGACACGGTGATCCAGCCCGTCAGCGGCATCAGCACGAGCGCGGCATAGAGGCCGTAATGCGTCAGACGCGCGAGCGCCCGCTCATAGGGTTTCAGATTGCCGGGCAATGGGGGAGCGGCGTTGCCGCCGCGCCAGGCAATGCGGAATGCGACCAGCGCGAAAATGGTGACGCCGATGGACTTGTGAAGCTGGAACAGCGGGAAGGTCCATGGGTCGGTGATCGGCAGACGCGTCATGACGAGGCCGAGCCCGATCATGAAGAGGAACAGCAAAGCGATCAGCCAATGCAGCGTAACGGCGACAAGGCCAAATCGCGTCGAAGAGTTCTTTACCAGCATGAGTTTTCCGTTTTCCTTCGGCGCGATCATGCCAGATGCGCAAAGATAATGGAAAGTCACGAGAGCGTGTGTTCAAAACCCCACATCGAGAAAAATGCCGACGTGTTCATTTCCCGGACGGACTTCGGTCATTGCCGCATGACAATCGTTTGACTAGGTGTAGCCGACGAGCTTCGGCGGGGGCGCCGTCAGTGAGTTGAATGTTATGAACAGTATCGCTCTGCGCTTTCCCGCGACCCGACCGGTTCTCCGTTCCGCCGAGAGCCTGAGGTTCGAGCGGCTGCGCGACGACATTTGCGGCAAGAAACCGTTTCTTCCGTTGCGCGCGCTTCTTTCCGACCGGTTCGCGGAGTTTCTTCCGTCCGTGTCCGTCATCGAGCCGAGCATCGCGGAGATGAAGCTGCCGATCCGCATGACGGGCGAACGCATCGCGGATGCCAGTCCCATCGACATGCCCGATAACGACTATCTCAACCTCGTCCGCGAGGACATGCGCCCCTATGCCTACCGGACGGGCATCGAGATGATCGACCGGCCCTGCGGGTTGTGGGAACGGCTGACGGCGGGCCTCAACGACAATTCCTCGCACAGCTTTGAAATTACCGGCTTTCCGGTCATCGACGAGGAGCGGAAGGTTCGCCAGCTCGCCTTTTTCGTCCGTTTCGCCCCCATTCTCGATGAGACCGCACGCCAGCTGACCGCCGTCGCGGAAGGCGTCGAGGGCGAGTGGATCGACCTCGGCAGCGGCGTGCCGAAGGTTAGCCCCGTCGGCTTTCTCTGAGGCCGGAGACCGGCGTTAAAATCCCGTCACGGACGATCCGGACAGGGCTTTGACGCAATCTCGTCGCAATTGCCCAACATAGTTCGGGCAACCGACACCCACTTACGGGCCAGCAGGGGCGCACGCATGTCCGAGACCATCGAGCCGACGGGTTATCTCAAGAAAGTTCTCTCTCACGACGAGAAGGTCGAACTCATCGTTCGCCAGCACATGCTGGTGCTTTTCGGCCGGATACTTCTTCCTCTGCTTCTGCTTGTCGTCGTGTTCGTGGGCGCAACGGGGGCGAAGCTCGTCTGGTCGCCCGACCGGCCCGAGGCCAACTACGCCTTTGCGCTCGTCCTGCTGCCGCTCATCCCGATCGTCTGGCGCTATATCGTCTGGCGCAATCACTTCTACGTCATGACCAATCGCCGGGTCATCCAGGTCACGGGCGTCTTCAGCAAGGAAGTCTCGGACTCGCTTCTCGAAAAGCTCAACGACGTGAAGACGGACCAGACCTTTCTCGGCCGCATCTTCGGCTATGGCGACATCGAGATCATGACGGCGAGCGAAACCGGCGTGAACAACTTCAGGCACATATCGAAGCCGCTCGAATTCAAGCGCGCCATGCTGGAAGCCAAGGAAGAACTCGAAAAGACCATGGGGCGGAGCTGATCGGTCCACCCCGGCTGCTTCCGACGGGTGGCATAATTGTCACGGCGTGATAGCGTTTGCGCGCATAGAAACGAATCACCCCATGGCCCTTTTGCCGCGGAACGTGACCACCATCGGAGGAAGCCATGCTGAGCTATTCGCTGGAGATCGTCGGCGTCTATGTCGGCCTCAATCTGCTTATCAACCTGTTCCTCGCCTATCGCGTTTCGGCGAACCGGGTGCGCAGCAATGTGATGACCGGCACCGGCGACGACGACGGCCTCTATAACGCCAATCGCGCCCATGTCACCAATGTCGAATATACGCCGATCATTCTCATCGGCCTCGTCGCGCTTCATCTGCTGTCGGGCTCGATCTACGTCATTCATTTCGTCGGCATCTGCCTGACCGTCGGCCGCATCCTGCATGCCGTCGGCCTCAGCCAGTCGGCCAAGACCTCGACGCCGCCGCGCCTTATCGGCACGGTGCTGACCTGGGTGGCCCAGCTCGCGGCGGGCGTCGCCTGCCTCTATTACGCGCTGCTTTGACATAGGATCGCCGGCCGCCGATTTCCCGGCGCGGCGTCTTGATCTAGGCTGACCGGACCCCGACCTGTATAAGGCTCGGGGTCCTCGTTTTTCAGAGGCAAGGCCTCGACAGGCCCCCGAGGTTTCAACCGCAAGAGAAAGCCGTTCGCCGCATGAGCAGAACGAAGACCGTGCCCTCGCCCGAAACGCATGTCATCGACGATGCGGCCATGCTCGTCTCGCGCGCGCTGAAGGCCGGCGCCGAGGCCGCCGAAGCGGTCGTGATCGAGGGTCAGTCGCTCGGCGTTTCCTGGCGGCTCGGCAAGCTCGAAGACGTGGAGCGTTCCGAGGGCCGTGATGTGGGCCTGCGCGTCTTCGTCGGCCAGCGGCAGGCTTTCGTCTCCACGACGGATCTTTCCGAGCGCTCGCTCGGACCCCTGATCGAGCGTGTCGTCGCCATGGCGCGCATCGCGCCGGAAGACCCTTATGCCGCGCTTGCCGACCGGGCGCTCCTTGCGACCGAATTTCCCGCGCTCGACATAGACGACGCGGCGGCGAGCCAGAGCGCGGAAGAACTGGCGGCGAAGGCCGCCGAAGCGGAGGAAGCGGCGCTTGCGGTTGCGGGCGTCACCAATTCGGGCGGCGCGAGCGCAAGCACGGGCCGCTCCGGCATCGCGCTCGTTACCAGCGAAGGTTTTTCGGGCTCTTATTCCGGCACGTCCTTCTCCGTCTCCTGTTCCGTCCTTGCGGGCGAAGGCACGGGCATGGAGCGCGACTATGATTATTCCTCGACGCGGCACCTCGCCGATCTCGGCAGCCCGCGCGACATCGGCAAATCCGCCGGCGAGCGGGCGGTGCGGCGGCTCCATCCGCGCAAGGTCAAGTCGCAGGCGGTGCCGATCGTTTACGATCCGCGCGTCTCGGCGGGGCTTGTCGGCCATTTCGCCGGGGCGATTTCGGGCGCGGCCATTGCGCGGCGGACGAGCTTCCTCCAGCAGGCCATGGGCACACGCGTCTTTGCCGAAGGCGTCACCATCACCGACGATCCGCACCGCATTCGCGGGCTGCGCTCCAAGCCCTTCGACGGCGAAGGCGTCGCCAACCGGGCGATGAACCTCATCGAGGACGGCGTGCTGACGACATGGCTGCTCGACACGTCCTCGGCGCGGCAGCTCGGCCTTACATCGACGGGCCATGCGGCGCGCGGCATCGGCGGTCCGCCCTCGCCTTCGACGACGAACCTTCATATGGCAGCGGGCAAGCTCTCGCCCGAGGAGCTGATGGCCGACATAAAGGAAGGCCTCTACATCACCGAGATGATCGGCATGGGCGTCAACGGCGTCACGGGCGACTACAGCCGCGGCGCGTCGGGCTTCTGGATCGAGAACGGCAAGCTCGCCTTTCCGGTCAGCGAAATCACCGTCGCCGGCAATCTGAAGGAGATGTTCCTCCACATCACGCCGGCGAACGATCTCGTCTTCCACCATGCCACCAACGCGCCCACCCTTCGCGTCGAGGGGATGACCGTTGCAGGCACCTGATCTCACGCAGAGCCGCGCCGACGACCGCGAACTTCTATTCTCCGCCGTCCGCGAAGGCGGCGCGGTGGCGCTCGGTTATTTCCAGACCAAACTGAAGACCTGGATGAAGGCGGGCGACAGCATCGTCACCGAGGCCGACATCGCGGTCAACGACCTGCTGCAAAAGCGACTGGCCGGGGCGCGGCCGGATTATGGCTGGCTGTCGGAGGAGACGGAGGACGATGCCGACCGGCTGACGCGGTCGCGCATCTGGGTGGTGGACCCCATCGACGGGACGCGCGCCTTCGCCAAGGGCAAGCCGCATTTCGTCCTCTCGGTCGCGCTTGTCGAGGACGGGCGGCCTGTCCTCGGCGCGCTCTTCAATCCGGCGACGGACGAGTTCTTCGAGGCGGAAGCGGGCACCGGCGCGCGCCTCAACGGCAAGCCCATCCATGTCAGCGACAGGGCCGAAATCGCGGGCGCCCGCATGGCCGCGCATGGGCCGATGTTCAGGCATCCCGCCTGGCCGCAAGCCTGGCCTGAGATGGAGATCATCGAACGCAACTCGGTCGCCTACCGGATCGCGCTCGTCGCCTGCGGGGCGGCCGACGCGGCCCTTGCCCTCAACACCAAGAACGACTGGGACCTCGCCGCCGCCGATCTCATCGTCATCGAGGCCGGCGGCCGCATGACCAGCCATGACGGGAAGACACTCGTCTACAACCGTGAATTGCCGCGCCATCGCAGCCTGCTCGCGGCCGGGCCGCGGCTCTACGATGCGCTCTTCCAGCGCGTGGGCGCGCTGACGCTGCCGGGCTGACGTCGCGCGATACCGCGGGCGCGGCGAGCGTGCTAGATTCTCGTTCTTGATTCTTGTAACCCGCGAACAGTTCAGCGAGGGGCGATGTCCAAGCAGCTTCTGCATCTCGTGTTCGGCGGCGAGCTTCGGGAACTCGGCGGAACGGAGTTCCGCGATGTCGGCGCGCTCGACATCGTGGGCATTTACCCAGATTACGCAAGCGCCCACGCGGCCTGGAAAACGGCCGCGCAGCGCACCGTGGACAATGCGCATATGCGCTATTTCATCGTCCACATGCATCGCTTTCTCGATCCGGAAGACGGCAAGACGCACGACCATGACCATTGAACCCCGCATGCCATCCGGAGTGAGGAAGGTGAGCGCACCCACCCGAACGCCGGGCGTGGCGCTTTCGATCCTGATGCTGTTCGGCTTCATCGCGACCGTCTTCATATTCGCGGGCGCGGGCGGCTGGATCACGGCAGGCAATATCGAAAGCTGGTACGTCGATCTGCACAAGCCGGAGCTGACGCCTGAGAACTGGGTCTTTCCGGTCGTTTGGAACTTTCTCTTTTTCCTGATCGGCCTTTCGGGCTGGCTCCTCTGGCGGGCCGCCGGAAGCATCAACGACGCGGGCGCCGCGCTGTCGCTTTTCATCGCCCAGTTGATGCTCAACCTGGGCTGGAGCGTGGTCTTTTTCGGCCTTCACCGTCCCGATCTCGCATCCATAGAGGTTGTCGTTCTCGACATCGCGATCACGGCGACGGCGGCGGCCTTCTGGCCGATCAGCAGGCTCGCCGCGATGCTGATGCTGCCCTACCTTGCCTGGTCGCTTTTCGCGACCTATCTGACAATCGCGATCTGGCTCCTGAACCGCTAAAAGCCGCCAGGGTCCGAGCCGAAAATCCCAATTGGCGCCAGCGTTTACCTTTCCTTCGGGCGCTCCGGCCGGGTGGCGAAGCCGGGGCTGGCGTGATATGGTCCGGCCGCACTCCACGACACGAGGTTGCAGGTGAGCGAGACGACCTTACCGGATGACGTAACCGGCGGGGCCAAGGCCGAACGCCAGGCACAGCCGCAGGCGACGGCTGCGCGCGCCCAGGAGCTCAAGACCTTCACGGTTCTCCAGCGGACGACACGCGACTATCTGTGGCCGAACTGGCGTCTTGTCGTCACCTCGCTCGTCACCAGCGCCGTCGTCGCCTCCTCGACCGGCGTGCTCCCCCTTCTCATCCAGCGCGTCTTCGACGATGTGCTACCGAAGAAGAACCTGGAGATGCTGGTGCTGGTCGCCATCGCCACCATCGTCGCCAGCACCTTCAAGGGCGTCGCCTCCTACGGCTCCAACCTGACCAAGAACATCATCGGCCAGAACATCATTTCCGCGATCCAGACGCGCATGTTCGCGCGGATCGTCAAGGCCGACCTTGCCTGGATCTCGGGCACGCATTCGGGCCGCTTCATTTCGAGTTTCATGACGGATACGGGCCGCGTCCGCGACGCGGTGACCATGTCCGTCATCGACTTCGTGCAGAACCTCCTCACCGTGATCGCGCTGATGGGCGCCATGTTCTTCATGAACTGGAAGCTCGCGATCCTTGCCTGCTCGGTCATTCCCTTCGCCATTCTCTACATGCGCAAGCTCGGCAAGAAGACGCGCAAGGCCGGCCGCAAGAGCCTCGAAGGCACGGGCGACCTCTCCGCGCTGATTTCGGAAGCGCTGGGCGGCATCCGCGTCGTCAAGGCCTATGGGCAGGAAGATCGCGAGATCGGCCGGGTGGCGAAGGCCGTCGCCAATGTTCTCCACCACATGCGGCGCGGCTTCCGCGCCAAGGCGGCGGCGAGCCCGCTGACGGAATCGCTGTCGGGCGTCGGCATTGCGGGCGTCATCTATTTCGGCGGTCTCAGCGTCATTCAGGGTTCGCTGACATCGGGCGAGCTTTTCGCCTTCGTCTCGGCGCTGATGCTTGCCTATCAACCGCTGAAGGCCGTCGCCAACACCCAGACGATCATGCAGGAAGGCGTCGCGGCGGCGGCGCGCGTGTTCCCCATTCTCGATATCGAACCGCAGATCACGGCCGCGGCGGATGCCGCGCCGCTCAAGCTCACCGACGGCGCGATCCATTTCGACAATGTCAGTTTCGCCTATAGTGACGGCACGCCGGCGCTGAAGGGCGTCACCATCGACATTCCGCGCGGGCACACCGTCGCGCTGGTCGGACCGTCCGGCGGCGGCAAGAGCACGATCCTCAATCTCGTGCCGCGCTTCTACGACCCCCTGTCGGGCAGCGTCTCCATCGACGGCCAGGACATACGCAAGGTGACGCTCGCCTCGCTGCGCGCCGCAAGTTCGCTCGTCACGCAAGACCCTTTCCTCTTCGACGACACGGTGCGCGCGAACATCGCCTATGGACGTCCGGATGCAAGCGAGGAAGAGATCGTCGCGGCGGCACGCAACGCGGCGGCGCATGATTTCATCATGTCGCTCTCCGACGGCTACGACACGCAAGTGGGCGAGGCGGGTTTCCGTCTTTCCGGCGGCCAGCGCCAGCGCATCGCCATCGCGCGCGCCATGCTGAAGAATTCGCCGATCCTGCTGCTCGACGAGGCGACGTCCGCGCTCGACACCGCTTCCGAGCTTCAGGTGCAGACGGCGCTTGCGGCGCTGATGAAGGGGCGGACGACGCTCGTCATCGCGCATCGCCTGTCAACCATCAAGCATGCGAACAATATCTATGTCATCGACGGGGGGCGCGTTCTCGAACAGGGTACGCATGCCGAGCTCGTCGCCAGGGGCGGACTTTATGCGGAGCTTTCGCGCTCGCAGTTCCTGCAGGACGAAGGCGAGCTCGACAGCCCGACGCCAGCGCCGCAACCCGCCATTGCGAGAGCATGAGCCGCGACATGAATATCGGCAAGCGTATCATTCAGAGCGAAGCGGCGCAGACGGCCATTGCCTTCGCGGCGGCCATGCTCATCAAGTTCGTCCGGCGCACCAGCCGTTTCGAGGTTCGCCGCGGCGACATCGCGGCGCGCTTCTGGACCGGCGACGAGCCCTTCATCGGCGCGACATGGCACGGGCAGAACCTGATCCTGCCCGCTCTCTGGCACAATTGGCGCGAGATGCGCATTCTCGTCTCGCGCCATGGCGACGGCGAGATCGTTTCCAAGGTCATGCATTTCCTCGGCGTCGGCACGATCCGCGGATCGGGCGTGCCGAAGGGCGAGGAGCGGCGCTCGAAGTTCAAGGGCAAGGGCGGCGCGGGCGCCTTGCGCGCGATGGTGCGCGCGCTCGGCGAGAATATTTCCGTCGGCATGACGGCCGACCTGCCGCCCGGACCGGCGCGGCGCGCGGGCGACGGCATCGTCATGCTGGCGCGGCTGTCGGGCCGACCGATCGTGCCCGTGGCGGCGACGACGCGAGCGCGATACCAGCTCAACAACTGGGATCGTTTCACGGTCAACCTGCCCTTCTCCAAGGGCGCGCTCGTCTGGGGCGAACCGATCTATGTACCGCGCGATGCGGACCCCGAAGCGCTTGAGCTCGCACGCCAGCGCGTCGAGGACGAGCTGAACGCGGTGACGAACGAAGCCGACCGGATCGTCGGCCGCAACCCGCGCGCGGAGAGCGCGGGAGCGTCCGCGCATTGAGCGCGATGCAGGACATCGCTCCGCGCCCCACCCGCCGACCGAGTTTCGGACTTGCGGCCTACAGGCTGGCGACACGCGCCGTCGGCCCCGCCATCCCCTTTCTTCTTTCAACGCGGCTGAAACGCGGCAAGGAAGACCCGGCGCGCCTGCCGGAGCGCATGGGCATCGCCGCCCGCGCGCGGCCCGAGGGCGCACTCGTCTGGTTTCACGCCGCGAGCATCGGTGAAGCGCTCTCCATCCTGCCGCTCATCGACGGGCTGCTGTCCGCGCGGGCGGACCTCCACGTGCTCGTCACGACAGGCACCGTCACCTCGTCGCGGCTGATGGCGGAACGTCTCCCTCCCCGCGCCTTCCATCAATTCGTGCCGCTCGATCATCCCGACTATTGCGCACGGTTTCTCGATCACTGGCGACCCGACATCGGCGTCTGGGTTGAAAGCGAATTCTGGCCGAACCTGATCGTCGCGGCGGATGCCCGCGGCATGCCGCTCGCCCTCATCAATGCGCGCATTACCGAGGCGTCGTTTCGCGGCTGGCGGCGCTTTCCGGCAACGATCGCAGATCTCGTCGGGCGTTTCTCGGCCATACTCGCCCAGGACGGCGCAAGCGCGCAGCGGCTTCGCACGCTGGGCGCCGCCCATGTGGCGACACCGGGCAATCTGAAGCATGACGCGCTGCCGCTCGGCGCGGACGAGGCCGAGGTTGCCGCGCTTCGCCGGCAGATCGGCGGCCGCGCTCTCTGGCTCGCCACCAATACGCATGAGGGCGAAGAAGTTGCCGCCGCAGAAGTCCATATCGCGCTTCGGCGCGAGCGCGGCGACCTCTTGACGCTCATCGTTCCGCGTCACCCGGCGCGGGGCGACGCCATTGCAGGAGAACTTGCGCGGCGCGGGCTCGACGTCGCAAGGCGTTCGCTCGGGCAGACGATTACGCCGCAGACGCAAGTCTATCTCGCCGACACGCTGGGCGAACTTGGCCTCTTCTATCGCCTCGCCGACATCGTTTTCATCGGCGGCACGCTATCGGGGACAGGCGGACACAATCCTTACGAGGCGGCGCGGCTTCACTGCGCGCTCATCGCAGGGCCGTCGAGTTTCAACTTCACCGAAGCCTTCGCCGATTTTGAAACCGCCGATGCGATGATCCGCATTGCCGACGCCGACGGGCTTGCGCGCGCCGTCTCGTCGCTGCTCGCCGACAAGGGCGAGCGCGAACGCCGCGCGGAAGCGGCATTCAGGATCGCGAGCACCACCAGCGGCGCGCTGGGGCGCACGCTCGACGCGCTGCTGGGGCTGCTGCCGAATTCTTCCGGCGCGCCAGCGCGGAGGGCGCAGAATGCGTGAACCCCGCTTCTGGCGTCAGCCGCGCGCAGGCGAGTTCATGCTCCTGCCGCATCTTCTCGCGCCGGCTTCCTGGCTCTACGGGCTTGCGGGCCGGCTTCGCCACCGCACCGCGAGGCCCGAGCGGCCCGCCGTTCCGGTGATCTGCATCGGCAATCTCACGGCGGGCGGCACCGGCAAGACGCCGATCGCCATGGCGCTCGCGGAACGTCTGATCAAAGCGGGCGAGACGGTTCATTTCCTGACGCGCGGCTATGGCGGGCGCGAGCATGGGCCGCTGCATGTCGACCCGGCGCGCGACAAGGCGTCCGATGTCGGCGACGAGCCGCTGCTGCTCGCCGCCGTCGCGCCGACCTGGGTCTCGACGGATCGCGGCGAAGGCGCCGCCGCCGCCGCGCGGGCGGGCGCGAGCGTCATCATCATGGATGACGGATTGCAGAACCCGACGATCCGGAAGGACTTCTCGATCCTCGTCGTCGATGCCGTGACGGGCCTCGGCAACGGGCGGCTGATACCGGCCGGTCCCTTGCGCGAGCGCGCGGCCGATGCGCTGTCGCGGACGGGCGCGATCGTCAAGGTCGGACGCGGCCATGCGGCGGACGGGCTCATTGCACGGGGCGGCAATCGCGCCATCCCGGACTTCAAGGCGATCCTGCGCCCTTCGCCCGCACCCGAGCTCGACGGTGCGCCCGTGCTCGCCTTTGCAGGCATCGGGCGGCCTGAAAAGTTCTACGCGACCTTGCGCGAACTGCATGCCGATATCGTGGGCGCAGAGAGCTTTGCCGATCATCACATGTTCAGCGAGCGCGACGCGCAGCGGCTCCTTATCCGGGCGCGCGACCTCGGCGCCGTGCCGGTGACGACCGAGAAAGACCGCGTGCGCCTGCTGCATGCGCCCATGGGCAGCCACAGGGCGCGGCTGCGCGACGAGGCGCGGACGGTCACGGTGCGGGCGCTGATCGACGATTTCGACAGGCTTGAAGCGCTGGCGCGGGACGCCATCGCCGCCGCCCGCCGGTCGATCAACGGCAAGGCTTCGGGCCGATAAACTGATATAAGCGGGCCCGCATGGACAGCAAGGATTTCACATATCGCGCCGAGGCGCTGCTGCTGAAGGTCACGCTCGCGGTTCTCCGCCTGCCGGGCCTCGACAGGGCGTCTGCCATCGGCGGCTGGCTCGGCCGCACCTTCGGGCCGAAGCTCGGCATCACGCGGCGTGCCAGGCGGCGCATCGCGCGCGTCATGCCGGAGCTTGGCGAGGCGGAGATCGAGCGCATCGTTACAGCCATGTGGGACAATCTCGGCCGCATGGCGTTCGAATATGCCCATCTCGAGAAGTTCACGCGGCCCGAAGAACGTCACCGCATCGAAGTGGTCGGCGCGGAAACGCTGCGCGCAAATGCGCGCGCCGGGCATGGCGGCATGATGCTCTCGGGCCATTTCGGCAATTTCGAATTGCTGCCGGTCGCGATGCGGCTTGAGGGGCTGGAAGGCGGCACGATCTATCGCCCGGCGAACAATCCCTATGTCGACAAGTGGACCGTCGACATGCGCCTTGCCAATACGGGCGCGATGCAACTGCCGAAGGGTCGGCGCGGCGCGCGCGATCTGCTTCGCCTCATTCACGAGAACAAGTTCGTCGCCATGCTTTACGACCAGAAAATGTCGGACGGTATAGAAGTGAAGCTGTTCGGCCTGCCCGCCATGACGACGGCGGCGCCCGCCGGGCTCGCCATGCGCACGGGCGCGCCGCTCATCCCCGCCTGCATCGAACGCCTGCATGGGGCTAATTTCCGCGTCACGGTCTATGAGCCGATCGAGGTGCACAGGGACGCGGAGCCGGCGGGCGAAATCATCCGCGTCACGCAGGCGCTCAACGATTTCCTCGAAGCGCGCATTCGGGAGAAGCCTGAAAACTGGTTCTGGCTGCACAATCGCTGGGGCGATTGAAAGCGCCTCAGCCGCCGACTTTGGTTCCCGGCACAGCGCCCCTCGGGCCGACGCCCGGCACGAGCAGCGACGGATCGACATGGGCCGCGCGCCAGACCATGCCCCAATGGACATGGGGGCCGGTCGCCCTGCCCGTCTGGCCGACCGCGCCGATGGGCTCGCCCTGATGCACGCGCTGGCCCGCCTTCACATCGATGCGCGACATATGCATCAGGAAGCTGATGACGCCCTGGCCGTGGTCGATGAAGACAAGGCCGCCTTCAAAATACATGTCGGGTTCGGCGAGCCGCACGATGCCGTCGGCGGGCGCGACGATGGTGGCGCCGACGGGCGCGGCGACATCGACGCCGTAATGCGGGTTCTTCGCCTCGCCGTTATAGACGCGCTGACTGCCGAAAATGCCGGTGATGATGCCCTTGGCCGGCCAGATGAACTTGTGCGCGAACCATGTCTCGTCGGTGTCGCGCGGGCGGGCGGCGGCCTTTTCGGCGACTTCGCGCCTGATGCGGACCATGGCGTCTTCCGGCGGCGTGACGAGCGCGGGCGCTATGTGGTCGATGCGCTGAATGTCCCAGGCGCGGGGCGCGACGGCGAGCACCTTCGTTTCGACCTTGCCGTCAGGCGAGGCGACGGTCAGCGTCGCGCTTTTGCCGTGATCGCGGTCGAAGCCGATGGCGAAATAGCCGTCGGCCGAGACGGGCAGCTTTTCGCCGTCGAGCGTCACCGTCGAACGGGGCTCGGTCCTGCCGACGACGAGCGCGCCCTGCTCGACCGTTCCCGTCAGCGCGACATCGGCAAGCGCCGGCAAGGCGGCGAGGCTCATCAGGCCGGCAAGAAGCAGCGCGGCGGGCGTTTTCATTTGACGTGGGTCTTTTCCTGGTGGCGCTTCAGCGAGGCCTCGGGGCTCGCATAGGCTTCCTGCCAGTCGACGCTCCAGTAGCGAAGATCGTCGAGGGGAATCTGCGCCCCGGTGACGGCGCAGATCACATAGGCGCCCGGCCGGACGACGTGAAATTCGCCGTCGCCGTAGACGATCTCGGCGAGGCCGCCGCTGTTCTTGTCAATTCTGTTCATATGCTCAGTCTAGCGCGGACGGGGACAGGATTCAAAGCAGGCTGCCCTGGCTGCCGCCCGGTTCGGCGGGCTTGCGGCGCGGCGCGGGTCTCGGCTTTTCGGGCGCGCTTTCCGTAACCGCGACGCCGAGCCGGTCCTGTCCGGCGAATTCGATTTCGAGCGCCTCGCCCGCGCGCCTGCCCGCCGAGCCGCGCACCGGCTTGCCGCCCGCGTCGCGGACGACCGCGAAACCGCGTTCGAGCACGCCCTGATAGGAATAGGACTGGAGGAGCTTTCCCGTCGCGTCGAGACGGCGCGCGAGATCGGCAAGGTGGCGGCGCTCGGCAAGTTTCGAGCGCTGGTCGAGCTGGTCGAGGCGCTTGCGGCCCTCGCCGATCTTGAAGCGGATGAGCCGTGTCGAAAGCTGGCCTTCGATGCGTTGCAGCCGCGCGCGCTTCACCTCGGCGGCGCGGGAAAGCGCGCGGGCGAGTTTGTCCGACACCGTGTCGAAGCGCTGGCGGGGCAGCGCGATCAGATCTTGCAGGCGCGGCAGCGCGCGAATGAGGGCGCGCAATTCGTTGCGATGCGCCTCGAGCGCACGCGCCTCGGCCCGCAGCATACGGCGTTCGAGGTCGAGCACATTGGCGATGCAGTCGGCGCGCACGGGCACGGCCATTTCGGCGGCGGCGGTCGGCGTCGGCGCGCGGCGGTCGGCGACATAGTCGATGAGCGTCGTATCCGTTTCGTGGCCGACGGCGGCGATGAGCGGAATGTCGCTTGCGGCCACCGCGCGGGCGACGATTTCCTCGTTGAAGGCCCAGAGGTCTTCGATGGAGCCGCCGCCGCGGGCGACGATGATGAGATCGGGGCGCGGAATCCTGCCGCCGGGCTTCATCGCATTGAAACCTGCAATCGCGGCCGCCACCTCGCCCGCCGCCGTTTCGCCCTGCACGCGCACCGGCCAGACGAGCACATGGCGCGGGAAGCGGTCGGCAAGGCGGTGGAGGATGTCGCGGATGACGGCGCCGGTCGGGCTCGTCACCACGCCGATGACTTCTGGAAGGAAAGGGATCGGCTTCTTGCGTTCGGCGGCGAAGAGGCCTTCGGCGGCGAGCTTCTTCTTGCGCTCCTCAAGCAGCGCCATCAGCGCGCCGATGCCGGCGGGCTCAAGCTGCTCGATCACGATCTGGTATTTGGAACTACCCGGATAGGTTGTGAGCTTGCCGGTGGCGATCACCTCAAGGCCTTCGGCGGGCTTGAAGCGCAGCTTGCCATAGACGCCCTTCCAGATCACCGCTTCGAGCCGCGCGCCTTCATCCTTCAGCGCGAAGTAGCTGTGGCCGGAAGAATGGACACCGCGAAAGCCGGTGATCTCGCCGCGCACGCGCACATGGCCGAACTGTTCCTCGACAGTGCGCTTCAGCGCGAACGAAATCTCGCTGACCGAAAACTCATAGGCGTTGCCCGCCTCGCCCTGCGGGAGGCCCTTGCCGCTCTTGCCTGTGACGCGCTCCGACATGCGGGCTCTTTCCTTGCGCAGACCCGTTGCGGGCTTGCCTGAATCGGTTCGCATGTTACAAGGAAACGTCGCAAAACCGAATGCGGCCTCTCCACATCCCGCAAAGGGTTATCAAGCGGAATGAAAGTCCTCGTCATCGGATCGGGCGGCCGCGAGCACGCTCTTTGCTGGGCGATTGCGGCAAGCCCGATTGTCGGCAAGCTCTATTGCGCGCCAGGCAATGGCGGCATCGCCGATGTGGCGGAATGCGTGCCCGTGAAACCGCTCGACTTCGACGCCATCGTCCGGTTCTGCCGGGACCAGGCGATCGATTTCGTGGTCGTCGGGCCCGACGATCCGATCGCGCTCGGGCTCGTCGACCGGCTGACGGAGGCGGGCGTCAAATCCTTCGGGCCGAGCGCCGCCGCCGCGAAGCTCGAATCCTCCAAGGGCTTCACCAAGGATCTCTGCGCCGAGTTCGACATTCCGACCGCCGCCTATGGCCGCTTCGCGGATGCGGCGACGGCGAAGAATTTCGCGCGCGGCAAAGGCGCGCCCATCGTCGTCAAGGCGGACGGGCTTGCCGCCGGCAAGGGCGTCATCATCGCGGAGACGGTGGCGGAAGCCGAGGCCGCCATAGACGAGATATTCAGCGGACGCTTCGGCGCGGCGGGCGCGGAAGTCGTGATCGAGGAATTTCTCGAGGGCGAGGAGGCAAGCTTCTTTGTGCTGTGCGACGGCACGCACACGCTGCCGCTCGCAACCGCGCAGGACCACAAGCGCGTCTTCGATGGCGACAAGGGACCGAACACGGGCGGCATGGGCGCCTATTCGCCCGCGCCCGTGATGACGCCCGAGATGTGCGACCGCGTGATGCGCGAGATCGTGGAGCCGACGGTGAAGGCGATGGCGTCGCGCGGCACGCCTTTCAAGGGCGTGCTCTTTGCCGGGCTGATGATCACAAAGGACGGCCCGAAACTCATCGAATACAACGCCCGCTTCGGCGATCCCGAGACGCAGGTGCTGATGATGCGGCTGAAGTCGGACATCCTGCCCGCGCTCATCGCCTGTCACGACGGCATGCTCGACAAGGTGTCGCTGCAATGGAAGGACGAGGCGGCGCTCACCGTCGTCATGGCGTCGAAGGGCTATCCCGGCGACTACAAGAAGGACACGATTATTAACGGCCTTAAAGCGGCAAGCGCGCTCGCCGGCGTTCAGATTTTCCATGCGGGCACACGCACAGAAGGCGGGCGCGTGCTCGCCACGGGGGGGCGGGTGCTCAACGTCACGGCGACCGGCAAGACAGTGGCGGAGGCGCAGGCGAAGGCTTATCGTGCCGTCGGCCTGATCGACTGGCCGGAAGGCTTCTGCCGCCGGGACATAGGCTGGAGGGCGATCGAGCGGGAGCGCGGGAAGGCTTGAACTAACTTCCGTATACGAAGAAAATCGGGTGGGGAAATATTGCCATGAGTAACGGGGCAGCGGCGGAACCAAGCCGCCAGGATCAGTTTTCGGGAACGAAGGATGTGGCCGACAGCCACCGCTTCGACGAGAAGCGGCTGGAAGCCTATATGGAAGCCCATGTCGAAGGCTTCAAAGGCCCGCTCACAGTCAAGCAGTTCAAGGGCGGCCAGTCGAACCCCACCTATCAGCTCATAACGCCCGGCCACAAATATGTGCTGCGCCGCAAGCCGCCGGGAAAGCTGCTGCCGTCCGCCCATGCCGTCGACCGCGAATATAAAGTCATTACGGCGCTCCATAATGTCGGCTTCGCCGCGCCGCGCACCTATTGCCTCTGCGAAGACGACGGCGTCATTGGCACCATGTTCTACATCATGGACATGGTGGAAGGCCGCGTGCTCTGGGAGCCGCTGCTGCCCGGACAGGACAAGGCGACGCGCTGGAAGATCTACGACTCGCTCAACGCGACGATGGCGCACCTCCACACCATCGACTACGAGAAGGCGGGGCTCGGCGATTTCGGCAAGCCCGGCAATTATTTCGCGCGGCAGGTCTCGCGCTGGTCGAAGCAATATGTGGCGTCGGAAACTGAAACCATCGCCGAGATGAACCGGCTGATGGAATGGCTGCCGGAGAATATTCCGGTCGACGACACGGTGAGCGTCGTCCATGGCGATTATCGCCTCGACAATACGGTGCTGCATCCGACGGAGCCGAAGGTCATCGCGGTGCTCGACTGGGAGCTTTCGACGCTCGGCCATCCGCTCGGCGACTTCACCTATAGCTGTATGCAATGGGTGATGCCGGGCCAGGGCACGGGCGGCGGTACCGGCTCGATACAAACCGCCGATCTGAAGAGCCTCGGCATTCCGACGCTTGAGGAATACATCAAGATGTATTGCGAGCGGACGAACCGGGCGGGGATCGACAATCTCGACTTCTACTTCGCCTATAACTTCTTCCGCCTTGCCGGCATTCTGCAAGGCATCGCAGGACGCGTGCGCGACGGCACGGCGTCGAGCGAACACGCCAAGCAGATGTCGCAGAACGTCCGGCCGCTTGCGCTCGAAGCATGGAAATATGCCCAGCGCGCCGGCGCCAAATAACAAGAACCCGAAAACATAAGTGGGCCAGTAAAAATGAGTTGGTTGCGTCACGGTTTTGAAATCAATACGGACAAGTCGAAGCTCGACAGGGAATCCATCCTGCGCATGCTGCGCGCGACCTATTGGGCGAGCGAAGTGCCGCCGGAAGATCTCTGGACAAGCATCGTCAATTCGCGCGCCTATGGCATGTATTCGCCGGACGGCGAACAGGCGGGCTTTGCCCGCGTCGTGACGGACCTCACCCGATTTGCCTGGTTCAGCGATGTCTACGTGCTGCCCGTGCATCGCGGCCATGGGCTCGGCAAGTGGCTTATCGAAACCGTCGTCAACGACCCGGCCATCGCCAAAGTCACGCGCATCGTCCTCAGCACCAACGACGCGCATGACCTCTACAAGGAACATGGCTTCAAGACCATCGAGGGCGAAGAAGCCAAAAAGATGATGATGCTGATGCGCTGAGCGCATCGGCAGACACCAGCGAGACGAGGCAGGCGATGACCACCCGAACGGAATTGACGGTCGCCGTGGCCGGCCTCGGCCAGCGCCTTTCCGTCGTGATCCGCAATCTGGTGCTGGCGGCGCCCGGCGTAAGGCTCGTAGGTCATGTCGATCCCGAGCCTTACGGGCTTGCTTCGCTTGCCAAGCGGAACATCAAGGCAGGCCCCCGCTTCGAGGATGTCGGGGCGATGCTCGCGGCGACCAAGCCCGACCTGCTGATGGTGGGCTCGCCCAATCATCTGCACCTTGAGCATATCGAGGCGGGGCTTGCGGCGGGCGTGCGCATCTTCACCGAGAAGCCCATCGTCAGGAAGGAAGAGGAAACCTGGGCGCTTGCGCGGCTCCTGCGCCAGCATGGTGAGGACGCCGTGCTTGTCGGGCTCGTCATGCGTTCCTCGCCGCTGACGCGGGCCGTGTCGCGGCTCATCGGCGATGGCCGCCTCGGCACGCTCATCAGCATGGAGGGCAATGAGCACCTTCATCCCGAACACGGCGCGTTCCTGATGCGCGACTGGCGGCGGCGGGAAGAATTTGGCGGCTCGTTCCTGCTCGACAAATGCTGCCACGACTTCGACATCTATCGCATGTTCATCGGCGCGCTGCCCTTGCGCGTCGCGAGCTTTGGCGGGCGGACGATCTTCACCGCCGAACATGAGGCGGAGCTTGCCGGCCAGCGCTACGAAGACGGCACACCCGCCTATTCGGTCTGGCGGCCGGGCTGGAACACATCGAACAAGACCTTCGCGTCGGATGCCGACGTCAACGACCATCAGGTCGCCATCGTCGAATATGCGAACGGCGTCAGACTATCCTTCCACGCCAATACGCATTCCGGTCTGCCACAGCGGCGCTGGTATTTCGCCGGTACGAAAGGCGCGATCGAGGCCGATCTCGTGTCGGACCGGATCGAGTGGCGCGATGCGCTTGGGCTGAAGCCGGTCGAAACCGTGCCGGTCGAAACCGGCGCGGGCGGGCATGAAGGCATGGACCCCGCCATGGGCCGCGACCTCGCCGCGCATCTCCTTGAGGGCAAGCCCTTCCCCGTCAACGCCTATGACGCGATGGTGGCGGGCCTTACCGTGATGGCCGTCGACCGCGCCATGCGCGAGGGAACGATTGTCGATTGCGCACCGCTATGGGCGCGGCTCGACGCAGAATTGGGGCGAAGCGCCTAGGCGCTCTTGCCACGCGCTTCGATCGGCCAGATGTCGATGAGCGTGTCGCCGCGCACAACATGATAGCAGTCGTAGAGATTGACGGTCGGGTCGCAATGCGGCGTCACCGCCGTCAGTTGCGCGCCGAGCGGAAGCGAGCCGCCGCCGGGCAGCGCGATGCCGCCCTGCTCGTCGCCGAAGAAGAAGTATTTCGCGCCTTCAGGCGCGCCTGCGGCCAGCACAGGCGGCTCGGCGTCGGTCGAGAAGGCCTTGAAGCCCGCATCCGTCGTTGCGAGGCCCTTGGTGTTGTTCGAGACGACACTCATCTGCACGAAGAGCGAGGTTGCAAATGGCATGGTCGCGCCGTTGCCGCCATGCACGTCGTTATATTGCTTGTCCATGAAGACATAGGAGCCGCCCTGGAGCTCGGTCAGCACCTTCGCCTCGGGGTCGATGTCGAAGCTCCCCGTGCCGCCGCCCGATACGATGTCGGTGGGGAGGCCCCTGGCGCGGAAGGCGTCGCGCGTTTCGCCGAGGAGCTTCATCGCGACAAGCGACTGCTCGCGCCGGTCGGCAAAGGCTTCGATATGCATCACATGGCCCGCATAGCATTGGAGGCCGCGCAGCGTCAGGCCTTGTGCCTTATGCGCGAACTCGCCGAGCGCAAGCACGGCTTCGCCCGGCTGCGCGCCGGTGCGGTGGAGGCCGGGATCGAGATCGGCGAGCACCTTGAGCGGCTTGCCCGCGGCGCGCGCGGCGGCGTCGAGCGCGCGGGCGTTTTCGGGATTGTCGACGGCGACGATGAGGTCGGAGATTTTCGCGTTGAGCGCCATCAGCCGCGCGATGCCTTGCGCGGTGACGACCGGCGAGGTGATGACGATGCTTTCGATGCCGCCTTCGCCCATGGCTTCGGCCTCGCCGAGCTTCGCGCAGCATTGGCCGATCGCGCCCGCGGCGAGCTGGGCCTTGGCGATGGCGGCGGATTTGTGGGTCTTGGCGTGGGGGCGCAGCGACAATCCGTTGCGGCGGCAATGTTCCGCCATCGTTGCAATATTGCGCTCGAAGGCGTCGAGGTCGATGACGAGAGCGGGCGTTGCAATGGCCGCGCGCGAGCCCGGCTTGCCGATGAGGTTTTCGTTCACGAACCGGCTCGCCATCGGCTTCTCCCATGAGTGCAAAAAAGTGGCGCCATCCTAACCGGCAAAGGTAAAACCGCAACAGCATGCGACTTCGGGGCTCATGACTTCGGCC
This sequence comes from Parvibaculum sp., assembly GCA_031291615.1. Lineage (GTDB taxonomy): Bacteria > Pseudomonadota > Alphaproteobacteria > Parvibaculales > Parvibaculaceae > Parvibaculum. Next base: position 141,415 of record JARLIS010000010.1, on the reverse strand, counting down.
GGCCGCTGGTGTATGCGATGGGGGTATTCGAGAAGGACGCTGCATCATCATGGCCGCAAGGGCGGGTACCGCAGGGAAGCTCAAATCGACCCCCGCCGCGCCGCGCGAAGGCGCAAAGCCCGTCGGCGCGGACAAGCGCGTCGCCATCATGGAAGCGGCGCTCGACCTCTTTCGCGCCAATGGCTACCGGCACACCGCCATGGAGGACATTGCCCAAGCCGCCAATGTCGCCAAGGGCACGCTCTACCTCTACTTCAAGAGCAAGGACGAACTCTTCGAGGCGCTGGCCCGGCTGCTCGCAGCGCGGGTGCAGGAAGACCTCGATGCGGTGGCGAAGCGCGATTTGCCGCTTCAGGCCAAGGTGCTCGCCATCCTCGACGCCAAGCTCGGCTTTTTCTACCGCTGGATCCTTTCCAGCCCCCATGCGGCGGAGCTGCTGGCGCCCAAGGCGAACCTGCCCGGGGATATCTTCGACCCCGTGGACGGCAGCTTCAGGGCCATGCTCTCCAAGGCGCTGAAGGAGGGCGTGAGGGCCGGCGAGATCGACCCCAAGGCGGCAGGGCTGACCCTCGACGCGGCGCTGGAGACCCTTCTCGCGGCCGCCTATGGGGCCGAGCATGGCGGGGGCAGTGAGGCCCAGTTCCGCGAGCGGCTGGCCCGGATCGTGACCCTGACGCTTCGGGGCCTCAGGCCCTGATCCCGGCCGGGCAAGGTCACATTTCCCCTATTTAGTAAGGGCTTCTCGCCTTGACAGTCAGCCGTGGCAGCCCTATCTCTGCGGCGGGCTGTTAGCACTCGCTAGTTATGAGTGCTAACCCTTTTACAATCCATAAGTTTCCCGCGAACCCGCGGTTTGGAAACAGGAGACCTCAAGATGAAATTTCGTCCTCTGCATGACCGCGTCGTCGTGAAGCGTCTCGACGAAGAGACGAAGACGGCCGGCGGCATCATCATCCCCGAGACCGCCCAGGAAAAGCCCTCGCAGGGCGAGATTCTCGCCGTGGGCCCCGGTGCGCGCAATGAAGACGGCAAGGTCGTTCCGCTCGACGTGAAGGTCGGCGACCGCGTGATCTTCGGCAAGTGGTCGGGCACGGAAGTGAAGATCGACGGTCAGGACCTCCTGATCATGAAAGAGTCCGACATCATGGGCATCGTCGAAGGCGTCAAGAAGAAGGCGGCCGCCGAATAAGGCTCGGAGATCCTGACGGGTTTCGCGGGCCTTTTTCATTGGCCCGCCGCTTTCAATCTGCCTCATACGAATTCAGAAGGAACAGAGACACATGGCTAAGGAAGTCAAATTCGGTCGGAGCGCGCGCGAGAAGATGCTGCGCGGCGTCGACATTCTCGCCGACGCGGTAAAAGTGACGCTGGGTCCGAAGGGCCGCAACGTCGTCATCGAGAAGTCCTTCGGCGCGCCCCGCACGACGAAAGACGGCGTGACGGTCGCCAAGGAAATCGAACTCGAAGACAAGTTCGAGAACATGGGCGCCCAGATGGTGCGCGAAGTCGCCTCCAAGACCAACGACACGGCCGGCGACGGCACGACGACGGCGACGGTGCTGACGCAGGCGATCGTTCGCGAAGGCGCGAAGGCGGTTGCCGCCGGCCTCAACCCGATGGACCTGAAGCGCGGCGTCGAGCTCGCCGTGCGCGCGGCCATCGAAGACCTCAACAAGCGTTCGAAGAAGGTCAAGTCGAACGAAGAGATCGCCCAGGTCGGCACGATCTCGGCGAACGGCGAAAGCGCCATCGGCGCGATGATCGCCGAAGCGATGTCGAAGGTCGGCAACGAGGGCGTCATCACGGTTGAAGAAGCCAAGTCGCTCGACAGCGAACTCGACGTCGTCGAGGGCATGCAGTTCGACCGCGGCTATCTCTCGCCCTACTTCATCACCAATGCCGACAAGATGGTCGCCGAGCTCGACGAGCCGCTGATCCTTCTCCACGAGAAGAAGCTGACGAACCTGCAGCCGATGCTGCCGGTGCTGGAAGCCGTGGTGCAGTCGGGCCGTCCGCTCCTCATCATCGCGGAAGACATCGAAGGCGAGGCTCTCGCGACCCTCGTCGTCAACAAGCTGCGCGGCGGCCTGAAGGTCGCGGCCGTGAAGGCGCCGGGCTTCGGCGATCGCCGCAAGGCCATGCTCGAGGACATCGCGATCCTCACGGGCGGCCAGGTGATCTCGGAAGAACTGGGCATCAAGCTTGAGAACGTGACGCCCGACATGCTCGGCAAGGCCAAGCGCGTCCGCATCACGAAGGACGACACCACGATCATCGACGGCACGGGCAAGAAGAAGGACATCGAAGCCCGCGTCGGCCAGATCAAGCGCCAGATCGAAGACACGACGTCGGACTACGACAAGGAGAAGCTGCAGGAACGTCTCGCGAAGCTCGCGGGCGGCGTTGCGGTGATCAAGGTCGGCGGCTCGACGGAAGTCGAAGTGAAGGAGCGCAAGGACCGCGTCGACGACGCGCTCAATGCGACGCGCGCTGCTGTCGAAGAGGGCATCGTCCCCGGCGGCGGCACGGCTCTGCTGATGGCGACCAAGGCCGTCGCGAAGCTCTCGAGCGACAATGCCGACATCCAGGCCGGCATCAACATCATCCGCAAGGCCCTCGAAGCTCCGATCCGTCAGATCGTCGAGAACGCCGGTGTGGAAGGCTCGATCGTCGTCCAGAAGGTGCTTGAAGCCAAGCAGGCCAACTGGGGCTTCGATGCGCAGAAGGAAGAGTATTGCGACCTCGTCGCGGCCGGCATCATCGACCCGACCAAGGTCGTGCGCACCGCGCTTCAGGATGCGGCCTCCGTCGCCGGCCTCCTGATCACGACGGAAGCCATGATCGCCGAAGCGCCGAAGAAGGACGCAGGCGCGCCCGCGATGCCCGGCGGCATGGGCGGAATGGGCGGCATGGGCGGAATGGACTTCTAAGTCCTGCTCTCCAACGCTACGGAATGCGAAGGGCCGGTGGAAACACCGGCCCTTCTGCTTTGGCCGTTCACGACAAAGTTGTGTGGCGCGGCGGCCGAAATGGATAAAGTCTCCGCAACCAAGACATTGAACGGGGACGGCAGATGGACTTCTCATTCTCGAAAGCCGACGAGGATTTCCGCATGAAGGTGCGGGACTTCTTCGAGCATGAATATCCGCGCGACATCGTGGAGAAGATGGCGCGGGGGCATTCGCCGGCCAAGGGCGACTATCAGAAGTCCGAGCGCGCCATGGCGGCCAAGGGCTGGCTCGCGGTCGGCTGGCCGAAGGCGGATGGCGGCACCGGCTGGACGGCCAATCAGAAATATATTTTCGACGAGGAGCTGGAACGCGCGGGCGCGCTCAATGTCGTGCCGATGGGGCTCCTCTATGTGGGGCCGGTCATCTACACATTCGGCACCGAGGAACAGAAGAAGCGCTGGCTGCCCGGCATTCTCGACAGCACGACCTTCTGGGCGCAGGGCTATTCGGAGCCGGGCTCGGGCTCGGACCTCGCCTCGCTGCAATCGACAGCCGTGAGGGACGGCGATGAGTACATCGTCAACGGCACGAAGATCTGGACGAGCCTCGGCCAGCATGCCGACTGGATCTTCTGCCTGCTGCGGACCGACAATTCCGGCAAGAAGCAGGAAGGGATCACCTTCCTTCTCATCGACATGAAGACGCCGGGCATCACCGTCAATCCGATCATCACTATCGACGGGAAGCATTCGCTGAACAGCGTCGTCTTTGACAATGTGCGCGTGCCTGTCGCCAACCGCATCGGCGAGGAAGGCAAGGGCTGGACCTATGCCAACTATCTCCTCGGTCATGAGCGCACCTCCTATGCGCATGTGGCGGGCAAGCGGAAGATGATCGAGCGGATTCGCGCAACGGCGGAGGAAACGGAAGTCGACGGTGCACTGCTCATCGCGCAGCCGGATTTCCGCGCGAAGCTCACCGCGCTTGAGGCGAGGCTCGATGCGCTCGAGATCACGGTGCTGCGCACGCTCTCGTCGGTCACGGAAGGCGGCGCGCCGGGCGAAGAATCCTCGATCCTGAAAGTGATCGCGACGGAGCTTCACCAGGACATCACGGAGCTTGGCGTCGAGGCCTTCGGGCCCTACGCGCAGCCGACATTCCCGGATTCGACCGCGCCGACATGGACCGACAACACGCCGATGCCGACCGACGCCGCGCCGGCCGTCGCGCGCTATCTCGGCGGGCGGGCGCAGTCGATCTATGGCGGCTCGAACGAGATTCAGAAGAATATTATTGCGAAGCGGATATTGGGGCTGCCGTAGGGGGTTTGAGAAAGGGAAGATGGATGCCGGATCAAGTCCGGCATGACGGTTTTGGTGGGGCCTCACCACAAACTCAGGCGTCACCCCGGGCTTGCCTGTCCCGGCGAAAGCCGGGAACCCGGGGTCCATCTTTGAACCCGCAAAAGACAAGATGGATGCCGGGTCGAGCCCGGCATGACGATGAAGGGGAGAGACTACCCCTTGTCGTGCATCTGTCGTCCGCCGATGAAGTGCATGTGCAGGTGATAGACGGTCTGGCCGCCTTGCGGGTTTGTGTTGATCACGATGCGGAAGCCCGACTCCGTGATGCCGCGCTCGCGGGCGAGCTTCAAGCCAAGCTGCACCATCTCGCTCACGACTTCGGGCGGCGTCTCGAGAATGTTGATGTAGCGGTGCTTCGGGATGACGAGGAAGTGGACGGGCGCGACGGGATTGATGTCGTTCACCGCGAAGGCATGTTCGCTCTCGCCGATCCACTTGCTCTGCGGAATGCCTTCAAAGGGCGAAGGCTTCGACAGGCTCTCGGCCTTGATCTGCGGCAGCTTCGCTTCGGCGAGCTTCCAGTAGACGGCGCCGATGGGGTTCAACTCGCCGATGGCGAAAGCCAGGATGACAAGCACCCAGATTTTCCAGTTCTTCAACATGCATCCCTCCAGAAGAAGCCTCAGTCCGACTCGTTCTAGCGAGTCTATTTGACGAGGAGGTCACGGCGTTCTAATTTCTTGCCACTCCGGTCGTTACATATCCTCCGCGCGACTGGCGATATGAGATGGGCAACCATCGGGGAGCGCGGAGACCGATCTACCAGCCGATCGCCTGGGCAGCACTTCGACATGCTGACCGGGCTTTTTTAATTCTGGCTTGGAGGATCGACATGACCCTTATGACCGAGCGGGCGAGGCTCGCCCAATCCGACCCCGATATTCTGGCGGCGCTTGAAGGCGAGGAAGCGCGGCAGCGCGCGGGCCTCGAGCTCATCCCGTCGGAAAATTACGCCTTCCCGGAAGTGCTGACGCTTCTGGGCTCGGCCTTCACCAACAAATATTCGGAAGGCTATCCGGGGCGGCGCTATTATGGCGGGCAGGAATTTACCGACCGCATCGAGACGCTGGCGCGCGACCGGGCATGCGCCCTCTTCCGCGCCGAACATGCCAATGTACAGCCGCTCTCGGGCTCGCCGATGAACCAGGCGGTCTATCTCGGTCTGCTCGAACCCGGCGACACGATCCTCGCCATGGATCTCAGCCATGGCGGGCATCTGACGCATGGCGCGCCGGTGAGCCATATGGGCCGCATCTTCAATTTCGTGCGCTACAAGACGGACCCGGCGACGGGCGCCATCGACTTCGAGCATCTGCGCGAGATGGCGCGGCGGCACAGGCCGAAGCTCGTTGTCTGCGGCTATTCCTCCTATCCGCGCGACTACGACTATGCCGATTTCAAGCGGGTGGCGGACGAAGTGGGTGCGCTCACCATGGCGGATGTCAGCCATATTGGCGGGCTCATCGCGGCGAACGTCATGCGCAATCCGCTCGATGCGGGTTTCGACGTGATGACGACGACGACGCATAAGTCGCTGCGGGGTCCGCGCGGCGGGCTCATTCTCTGCAAGGCGGAATTTGCCAAGCGCATCGACGCCTCGGTGTTTCCCGGCCTGCAAGGGGGACCGCATATGAATCAGGTGGCGGCGGCAGCGACCACTTTCAGGCTCGCAAGCACGGAAGATTTCCGCAGCTATGCGCGCAATGTGCTTGCGAATGCAAAGGCGCTGGCCTCGGCGCTCGCCGCGCGGCAGGTGAAGCTCGTCACCGGCGGCACGGACAATCACCTGATGGTCATCGACACGGTGGCGAGTTTCGGCATCGACGGCGCGGAGGCGCAAGCGGCACTCGACCGCGTGGAACTCACCACCAACAAGCAGGTAATCCCCGACGATCCGAAGCCGCCGATGCGGCCCTCGGGGCTTCGCCTCGGTACGCCGGCGGCGACGGCGCGCGGCATGGGCGCGGCCGAGATGGAGGAGATCGGCGCCATCATCGCCGAGACGCTGACGGCCGGCGGCAACGAGGCGGCGGAGACGGCGCTCGCGGCGCGCACGGCGGCGCTCACCTCCCGGTTTCCCGTGCCGGGGCTCTGACGCCATTCAGGATTTCCGTCATGGCCTGCCTCAAGCGGGCCATGACGATTAAGTTGTATAGTCACCGCGTAACTCGCATCGGGAGATAGATCATGGATATCGGCTTCATCGGTCTCGGGCTCATGGGCCGCGCTATGGCGGCAAATCTCGTCAAGGCGGGGCATAATGTCCGCGTCTGGAACCGCACGCCGGGCGCGGCGACGGATGAGCTGGCGAAGCTCGGAGCGAAGCCGGTGGCGAGCGCGGGCGAGGCCTTTCGCGGCGACGCCGTCATCACCATGCTGGCGAATGACGCCGCCCTTCGTGCGACGCTGATCGATGGCGGCTTGCTCGCGGGCGCGCGCGGCACGGTGCATGTGAACGCCGCGACCGTTTCGGTGGCGCTGGCGAAGGAACTGACGGCCCTTCACGAGATGGCTGGCGTCGGCTATGTGGCGGCGCCCGTCTTCGGGCGGCCGGACGCGGCGGCGGCGGCGAAGCTCAACATCGTCGCTGCCGGAAAGCCAGAGGCGCTCGCCCGCGTGCAGCCGCTGCTCGACGCAATGGGGCAAAAGACATGGGCGGCGGGCGAGGAACCGCTGCGGGCGAACGTCATCAAGATCGGCGGCAACTTCATGATCGCGTCGGCCATCGAGACGATGGGCGAGGCAACCGCGCTCGCCAGGGCTTACGGCGTCGAACCTGCTCTTTTCCTCGACATTCTGACGAACACGCTGTTCGCCTCGCCCGTCTTCAAGGGCTATGGCGCGCTCATCGCCGGCAAGCTCTATGAGCCGGCGGGCTTTCCACTGCCGCTCGGCTACAAGGATGTGGGGCTGGCGCTTTCGGCGAGCGAAGCCGCGCATGTGCCGATGCCGTTTGCCGGCGTGCTGCGGGACAGCTTTCTCGACGCGCTGGCGCAGGGCAATCCCGACATGGACTGGGCGTCGGTCGCCGAAGTCGCACATCGGCGCGCAGGTCTGGGCTAGCTTCCGGACAAACGGATCCGGCCGGAGCATCCAGACCGGCCCGCGTCAAATGCCGGGCTTGTTCTGAATGTCAGTCTTCGGAATAGGGCGTGCCATCCTTATGCAGGAAACGGCCATCGGCATTGGCGCTCATCATGTCGATGTCCGAACAGGTCGTCATGTCGTCGGGTTGACGCGAACCGATCTCCAGATAGACGGCCATCGCTTCCGATTTGTTGATCAGGTGATGACCGTTGCCGGAGCCTTTCGCAAAAGCGGCGCAGTCGCCCGCGCGAAGTAAGACTTCCCCGTCATCTTCAATCAGGGTGAGCTCGCCTTCGAGCACGTATACGAACTCATCCTCATGAGAATGCCAGTGGCGCTGGCTCGACCAGTTGCCAGGCGGCAGGCGCATCAGATTGACCCCGAAATCCGTAAGCCCACCGGCATCGCCGATCCGCTGGCGCATGCGTTCGGCGCAAGGCGCGTTGAATTGCGGCGGATAACCCGTGCCTTTGCGCGCCGGCACGGCGGCGATGTCGATCTTGGGCGTGGCCGAGTTCCTTCGATCCGTGAGTTGAGCCTGGTTCTGCCGGAAACAGCCTAGATAAAACCGCTTGAGGATATCAAGCAGGCAATGCGAGCAGGCGGGAGAAGCTTCCCATGCCGGTTCAGCTACCGACCAAGGACAGCAACTCCCTGCGCATCATGCGGCGATATTCCGCCACCAGACGATCGCCTTCCTCGCGGTCGACCGCAATCGCCAGGCGCACGGCGGCGCCTGTGAGCTGCATCAGCAGGAAAGCCGTCGTTTCCAGCCGCGCGTGGTCGCGCCGCGCGACGAGCGGCTTCAGGGCCGCGACCACGATCTCCGCATTGGCGCGGCTGTCTTCTATGTCGAGTGACTGCATTTCCTTGTCGGACTGCATACCGGACCAGACGTCGCGCACCACAGGCTCGTCGAGAAAGATCGAATAGTAGCCTTGCAGCGCCTCGTCGAAGCGGGAGAGCGCCTCATCGCGGCTGCCGATTTCGGAAAACATCAGGCGCAATCCATCGCGCACGCGCTCCATGAAGCGCAGGCCGAGCATACGCAGCATCGCCGCCTTGTCGGGGAAATACTGATAGAGCGAGCCGATGGGCACGCCCGCACGGGCGGCGATGTCGGCCATGCGCACGGCATCGCTGCCCGATTCAGAAATGAGTTCGGAGGCAGCGGCGAGAATGCGCTCCACCCTCGCCTTGGCGCGGGCCTGGGTCGGTTCGCGGCGGATGGTGACGGCTTCGGACATGGCGCGCTCCGGCAGATTTCCCTTGCCTTGAGAAAATGTGAGGGCTTATCATTTTCACAATATGAGGATTATTCACATTTTGCAAGAGGCTTCGAAATGACGACCGAAACGAATGCGCGCGTCTGCGTGGTGGGCGGCGGGCCGGCGGGCCTCGCGCTTGCCCGCGCCTTTCTGAACCTCGGCATAGACTTTGACGTTTACGAGCGGCATTCGGATGTCGGCGGCTTGTGGGACCAGAGCAATCCCGGCTCGCCCGTTTACAACTCGGCACATTTCATTTCGTCGAAAACGCAATCGCATTACATCGACTACGACATGCCGGAAGATTATCCGGACTATCCCTCCAACCGGCAGATCCGCGACTATATGCGCGGCTTTGCCGACGAGTTCGGCTTGCGCGCGCATATCCACTTCAACACGGAAGTGAAATCGGCCACGCCCGAGAATGGCGGATGGCGCGTGACGCTCGCCAATGGCGAGACGAAGCATTACACCGCACTTGTCTGCGCCAACGGCACCAACTGGCATCCGAAGATGCCGGACTATCCGGGCACCTTCACCGGCGAGATGCGCCATGCCGTCACCTATCGCTCGATGGACGAGTTCAAGGGCAAGCGGGTGCTCATCGTCGGCGCGGGCAATTCGGGCTGCGACATCGCCTGCGATGCGGCGCAATCGGCGGACAAGGCCTTCATCAGCCTGCGGCGGGGCTATCACTTCATTCCGAAGCACATATTCGGCGTGCCGTCCGACGTCTTCGCGCATGAAGGCCCGCATCTGCCGATGTGGCTGACGCAGCGCGTCTTCGGCGTGATGCTGCGGCTCCTCAATGGCGACCTCACGCGGCTGGGGCTACAGAAGCCCGATCACCGCATCTTCGAAACGCATCCCATCCTCAACACGCAGCTCCTGCACTTCCTTGCGCATGGTGACATCAAGGCGAAGCGGGACATTGCCCGTTTCGAGGGCAAGACCGTGCATTTCAAGGACGGTACGTCGGAGGAGATCGACCTCATCCTCTGCGCGACGGGCTATACGTGGAAAGTGCCTTACGTCGATCCGTCCGTTTTCCAATGGAAGGGCGGCAAGCCCGATCTCTACATGAACCTCTTCAGCCGCGAGACGCCTTCGCTTTATGCGCTGGGCTTCATGGAAACGAATGGCGGGGCCTACAAGCTTTTCGACGAAATGGCCGACCTCATCGCGCGTGCGATCGCGGCGCGGGCGGAAGGCGGCGGCAAGGCGCGCGCCGTCGATGAAATCATCTCGACGGACAAGCCCGACCTTTCGGGCGGGATAAAATTCGTCGGCTCCGACCGGCACGCAACCTATGTCGAGATCGACGCCTACCGGGCGCATATGGCGCGGCTCAGAAAGCGGCTTTCATGGCCGGAACTGAAGGACGGCGCTTTCGACCGCTTGCGCGTCCATGCAAAGAGGGATGCAGCATAATGGCCGGCAAAGCGCTCATCACCGGCGGCGGCGGCGCCATCGCCGAAGAGATTGCGATCCGCCTCGATGCGCGGGGCTACGATCTCATCCTCGCCGACATCAACGAGGTGCGGATGGCGGAGGTGGCGAAGCGGCTTTCGCGCAAGGCCGTGACCATCCGCGCCGATATTTCGACGCGAGACGGCATCGCAGCGCTTGTGGACACGATCGAACGCGATCACGCGGACCTCGCGCTCCTGGTCAACAATGCGGGCTATGTCGAGCCGGGGGACGCCGACACGCTGGCGCCCGAGGTACTCGACCGGCATATCTTCATCAATCTCATCGCGCCGATGCAGCTTTGCCGCGCCGCCGCCCGCATCATGCGGCCGCGCCGCAGGGGCGACATTCTTTCCATCGTCTCGATGGGCGGCATCATCGCGCTTCGGGGAAGTGCGGCCTATGCGGCGTCGAAATTCGGGTTGCGCGGATTTCTGACGTCCATCCGCTCCGAGCTAGCGCCCGAAGGCATTCGCGTGATGGGCGTTTTCCCGAGCGGCGTCGATACGCCGATGCTCCGATATGAAGCGACGCATGACGGCTCGCCGCTCAATTTCGCAGGCAAGGTGCTGACGGCGGCGGAAGTGGCGGAGGCCTGCATGGCCGCGCTCGGCTCGGGCAAGCTCGAAACCTATATTCCCTATGGCGACAGCATCACGTCACGGCTGGCGGGCGCATTTCCCTGGATCATCGAGACGATCCTGCCCTATTTCGAAAAGGCGGGCGAGAAAGGCCGGGTGAAGTTTCTGGCCGAGCGCGGGCTCACGCCGAAACGCTGACGGGCCTCGAACGGCGCTCAAGCAAGGCGCGGCCGGCCGCCGTCGCGCGCACGACGGAGAAACTTTCCCGCCATTCACGGGCGACGAGGCCGCGCGCGTTGGCTTCCTCCCAGACAGGCAGCCGGGGGCAAGAGGTGCGCCAGGCGTCCATCACCTCGGCATAGCTGCGTTCCGCGCCCGCGATCCATTCGAGAAGGTCGAGGATCAGGGCATCGACCGTTTCCGCTTCCGTCATCTCGGCGAGGGACATGATCAGCCCTTCCGCGCGGCGACGATGAAGAGGCGCGGAAAGCGCAGCAGCACCTTGCCGTCGGCGAGCGGCGGATAAGCGGCCGCGATGCGGCGCTCATAATCAGCGAGGAAGCCCTTGCGCTCCGCCGCATCGAGCGGATCGAGATAGGGGCGCAGGCCCGTGCCCTTCACCCATTCGACGATCGCCGCCGCATCGGCGAGCTGGTGGTAATAGATCGTGTGCCAGATGCCGAGATGCGCGGAGAGCGGCGCAAGCAGGTTGTAGTAATGCGATGGAGACGGCAGCGTGTCCCGACCCGGCTCGCGGCCGCGATAGGCCTTGCGCCACGGGCCCGCTTCGGCCGCTTCGGCCATGGCGATGTGGCTCGGCTCGCGGCGGTTGTCCGGCATCTGAAGCGCCAGAACGCCGCCAGGCCTCAGCTCGCCCATTAGCCGCGTGAAAAGCGCATCGTGATCCGGCACCCATTGGAAGACCGCATTCGCGTAAAGCAGATCGACCGGGCCGTCGGGACGCCAATGCGACACGTCGCCTTCGACGAATTCGACGCGCGGAAGGCGCTTGCGCGCGGCATCCAGCATGTCGGGCGAACTGTCCATGCCGATGAGTTCGGCGTCGGGAAAGCGCGCCGCCAGAAGCTGCGTGGAATTGCCCGGTCCGCAGCCTATGTCGACGACGCGGCGCGGCATGGAGAGCGGCACCTGTTCGAGCAGGTCCCGGGCGGGGCGCGTGCGCTCGTCCTCGAATTTCACATATTGGGTCGCCGACCAGTCCGCCATGACCGCCTCCTCATTTGACTATTTCATCACAATGTCTTCCTTGGAAAGCGGCAAAACAAGGCAGTATTCTTCCCATTCTTTGTGAGTTAATATCACAAACATGACCGAGGCCAGCACCCGCCGCGCCCTGCCCCCGCTGGGAGGACTCCGCGCCTTCGAGGCGGCGGCGCGGCTCGGCAGCGTGACGGCGGCGGCGGAAGAACTTTTCGTCACGCATGGCGCGGTCAGCCGCCACATCAAGGCGATCGAGGACTGGGCGGGCGCGGCGCTTTTCGATCGCGTCGGGCGACGGCTGAAGCTCACCGAAGCCGGACGGCTTTACCGCGATGCGCTCGCCGTCGCGCTGGACGGCATCGCGGCGGCGTCGGCGCGGCTGAAGGAGTCGGGCCGCAAGACGACGGCGCTCACCGTCAACGCGCTGCCGACGCTTGCGATGCGCTGGCTGCTGCCGAGGCTCGCGTCGTTCCAGAAGCGGCTGCCGGAAGTCGAGCTGCGACTCGTCACATCGGACGAGCCTGTGGGCAAGCTCGCGCAAGGATCGTTTCATGTCGCGATAAGGCGCGAGCTGACGCCATGGCCGAAGGGTCTTGTGGGCGCGCCGTTTCTGGCCGAGCGAGAAATTCCGGTTTGCTCGCCGAAGCTTCAGAAGATGCTGAAGATCAAAACCCCCGCCGATCTTGCGCGGGCGACGCTGCTGCATGCCGACACGCGGCCCGGCGCCTGGGCGCGCTGGCTCGGCGAGGCGGGCGCGGCGGATGTCGAGGCGCGTGCGGGGCGGCAACGCTTCGACCATTTCTATCTGGCGCTTCAGGCGGCGAGCGACGGGCTCGGCGTGGCGCTGGGGCCGCTTCCCATCGTCAATGACGATCTTGCCGCGGGACGGCTGATCGCGCCGCTCAAGGGACCGGCGCTGCCGTCGCGCGCCTATTGCTGGATCGTGCCGGAGCGGCTTGCCGCCGATCCGGCGGTCGCGGCCTTCTGCGCATGGCTTGAAGCAGAGGGCCGGTAAGGCCCGCTACTTCAGCCGCTTCTTCAATTGCGCAAGCAGATCGTTCTTCGCGCGGAAGACATATTCCGCCGATGAGACCGTGACCGTTTCCGCGCCGAGGGCGCGCAAGCGGTTCGCCACGTCATGGAGGTTGGCGCGCGGGCAGAGCAATGTGAGGTCGCTTCCCCTGCCCTCGTTCGAGCAGCCGAATTTCTGCACGAGTTCCTTTGCGGCCTTTGCGCGGTCGAACTTGCCAAGCGCCGTGACCACGACATGCGCCTCGGCGTGGCGCTTGGCGTCGATCATGTCGAGCATGGAAGCGGCGGCGGCGAAGGCAGGCGCGGCCCAATCGGCGCGGAGGCTCGCCACGAGGTTCGCCTGGCTTTTCAGGATCACGCCGTCGTCGAGAATCTTCAGATTGTTGGCAGCCAGCGTCGAGCCCGTCGTCGTGATGTCGACGATGGCTTCGGCGGTGCCTGCGGCGGGCGCGCCCTCGGTCGCACCGGCGCTTTCGACGATGCGGTAGTCGGTGAGGCCATGCTCGGCGAAGAAGGCGCGCGTCAGGTTCAGATATTTCGTCGCGATGCGGAGCCTGCGGCCGTGGCGGCGGTGAAAGCCCAGGGCCACGTCATCGAGATCGGCCATGGTCGAGACGTCGATCCAGCTTTGCGGCACGGCGACGACGACATCGGCATAGCCGAAGCCGAGCGGCAGGACGAGTTCGACGGAATTGTCCGCATCCGCAAGCTGTTCGCGGATCTGGTCTTCGCCGGTGTCGCCGTAGTGGATCGAGCCGTCTTCGAGGCGTGCGGCAATTTCGGAAGCCGAAAGAAAGGCGACGGCGACGCCGGCGACGCCCGAAAGGCGGCCGACATATTCGCGGCCGCCGCCCGCCTGCTTCACATTCATGCCGGCGCGGGCGAAAAAGGCATTGGCGTTTTCCTGCAAGCGGCCCTTGGAGGGAATGCCGATGATGAGCGCGTCGTTTGCGGATTTCCTGCTCATTTCGAGGCGCTCCCCTTTGCCTTGGGCCCGAGCGCGGCCGTCAGCCGCTCCAGCGTGATGGCGCAGCCGACGGCGGGCACGCGGGTTTTCGCGCCGAGGCTTTGCAGCAAGCCGTCATAGCGGCCGCCGCCCGCCACGGCACCGTCGGCGCCGAGCTTCGGCGCGCGAAGCTCGAAGACGAAGCCCGTGTAATATTCGAGCGTGCGGCCGAAGCCGGTCTCGAAACGGGCGCGGGACAGATCGACGCCCTTCTTGTCGATCAGTTCGAAGCGGCGCTCGAGCGAGGCGAGCGCCTTGTCGATGGAGATGCCGGCGCTTTTCGTCAGCGCGCGGATGCGCTTTGCCGCATCTTTGGGCGCGAGCGAAAGTGCGAGGAACTCCTCGATGAGCTTTGCGGTCTTCTGCGAAAGCGGTGCGGCGCTCGTATCGGCGGCGCGCTCAAGGAAACGCTCGGCGATTTCAGCGACGCTGCGTCCGCCGACCGGCGCGATCTGGGCGAGAGCGAGAACATCGCCGATGACGGCGCGGGCGCTCGTCTCATCGAGCGCGTTCAAAGCCGCCAGCAGTCCTTGCTGCTCATCTGTGCGTTGCTTCGCGCCGCCGTTGCTTGCGAGCCTTTCGACCAGTTCGCGGAAATAGGCGGGCCGCCAGAAGTGGCGCTTCAGGCGCGAGCGCCAGCCGGAGGGAATGTCGAGCGCGTCGACCAGCGCATCGAAGAGCGCGAGGTCGCCCATCTCTATGTCGAAGGTGGAGAGCCCGCCCGCACGCACGGCTTCCGCCGCCAGCACCAGCATTTCGGCATCGGCTGCTTCCGCATCCTTGCCGCCGAAAAATTCCGCGCCCGTCTGCACGAATTCGGCCGGCTTAGCCGAACCCTGCGGCTCGAAGCGGAAGGCCGCGCCCGAATAGCAGAAGCGCGCCGCGCCGCCGCCGTTCTTTTCGAGATAGAGGCGGCAGGTCGGAATGGTGAGGTCGGGGCGCAGGCAAAGCTCCTGCCCGCCCGGATCGGTGAAGACATAGAGGCGGCGGCGGATATCCTCGCCCGAGCGGTCGAGAAAGACGCCGGCGGGCTGAAGCAGCGGCGGCTCGACGGGCTCGAAGCTCGCGCCCTCGAAGACGGCGCGCATGGCGGCGATGCGCGTCTCGCGGATGCGGCGTGCGGCTTCGTCAGCCCCTTGTTTTACAGACGACATGATCTTTGTCTCCGGGCGCTCCGGAACCTTCCGGCCGCGCCCTGTCTAGCATGAATCGGGTGATTTTCGGGAATGGGAGAACAGGCGGATCAGCGCCGATGTCGCGCCAGTATTTCACGCACGCCCTCGACGAGCTTCGCCCGGGGCACGCTGATCTGGGCCGCCTGGCTCTGACGCCACTCGGCATTGTCCTCGATGGTGGCCGAAACCTCCGCGCCAAGGACAAGATCCTTCAGCGTCAGGGAGCCGGTGGCGCGTTCATCTTCGCCTTCGATGACGGCGACGGGCGCGCCGCGCTTGTCGGCATATTTCATCTGGGCGCGCATGCCGGAGCCGCCGAGATACATCTCGGCCCTGATCCCCGCCTGGCGAAGCTCGGTCACCATGGCCTGATAGCCGGCCATATTGGCGGCATCGAGCGTCAGGACGACGACGGGGGCGTCCGGCTCGGCAGCGGCATCGACTTTCTGCAACAGCTGCAACGCGGCGAGCAATCGGCTGACGCCGACGGAGAAGCCGGTGGCGGGAACCTTCACGCCCTTGAAACGTTCGATGAGGCCGTCATAGCGGCCGCCCGAACCGACGGAGCCGAAGCGGACGGTGTTGCCGTCCTCGTCCCTGGTGTCGAAAAGAAGCTCGGCTTCGAAGACGGGGCCGGTGTAGTAGCCGAGCCCGCGCACGATCCAGGAATTGAACTCGATGCGGTCGGGGCCATATCCCGCCGAAGTGAAAAGCGCGTCCATCGCGGCAAGCTCATCGATGCCCTCGCGGCCGATGGCGCTCGCGCCGACGACCTTGCGCCAGCCTTCGAGCACGGCGGCGCGGTCGCTCGAGGCGGCGGTGAGGCCCGATTCCACATAGTCGAGCACGCGGGCGATCTGCTCGGGCGCGAGGCCCGCGCCTTTAGTGAAGTCGCCGGATTCGTCCTTGCGGCCCGCGCCGAGCAATAGCTCGACGCCGCGGCGGCCGAGCTTGTCGAACTTGTCGATAGAGCGCAGCACGGTCATGTGCGTGCGGTCCGTCGCGTCCGAGCCGAGGCCGATCTCTTCGAGCAGCCCGTCCAGCACCTTGCGGTTGTTGACACGGATGCGGTACTGGCCGCGCGGAATGGAGAGCGCCTCCAGCACATCGGCACCCATCATGCACATCTCCGCATCGGCGGCGACGGTGGGGGCGGCGACGGTGTCGGCGTCGAATTGCGTGAACTGGCGGAAGCGGCCCGGGCCCGGCTTCTCGTTGCGCCAGACGGTGCCCACCTGATAGCGGCGGAAGGGCTTGGGCAGCCCGTCATAGTGTTCGGCTACATAGCGGGCGAGCGGCGCGGTCAGGTCGTAGCGCAGCGACAGCCATTGCTCGTCGTCGTCCTGAAAGGAAAAGACGCCTTCGTTCGGGCGGTCCTCGTCGGGCAGGAACTTGCCCAGCGCATCGGCATATTCGATGGTCGAGGTTTCCAGCGGGTCGAAGCCGTAGCGCTCATAGACATCGCGGATGAGGCCGAGCATGCGCGTTTCCGCCCGCACCATGGATGCGGTGACGTCGCGCAGGCCCTTCGGCAGGCGCGCCTTGGGGCGGAATGTCTTTTGCTCTTTGGCCATGACCTTGCCGAAACCTGTTGCGCCCGAAGATGGCGGCGCGGCGCATACCTAACGCATCGCTTCTCCGCTCACAAGGCAGGGGCGGCGCGGCGGCGGCGGGGGGGAGAAGGCGCCGAATCAATGAAGAAAATGTACGCGGGCGCTTTCGGCGCTCGAAACCGGCGACAGAACGGCGATTTTTCCAGGTAAACGGAAAATGAAATTTTCAGAGTTGGTTCACCACGTTTCGCCGGGTGAAATGCTACGTTCAACGCATTGATTCATATAGGTCTTATAACGATATGGCAGCTTCGCTTCCCTAGTAGGCTGCACACACATTGGCCACTAGATAGGCGATATTTTTACGAAGTATTTACCAAACAAGCAGATCGTACCTCCCCATGAGGCGGTTGTGCGTCAACCTTAAAACGCAGATTTCGATCGCAGCGGCCGACGACGGCAAACGAGGCGATCCAGACCGGGCAGGTTCGGATCGCGAGGCGTCCCAAGGCGGCGATCCGTTGAATCTGGGGCATGGGCAAAAGGGCATAAAGATGTTGAGCCGTCCCCTCGAGACGCGCGCGACGGAAGGTTCGTTCGGCCGCGCCGAAATCTCCGGCGAGTTCCTGCAACCGCTTACGGCGCATGTCGTGAGCGACAACCCGGCCTTGCGCGAAAGCCTGGCCGATCTCGCCGCCTCGCGCGCTGCGGGCAGCATCAGCTTCACATTTTCCCGACCGGCCGACGGGCTCGAAAAGCTGCTCGCGCCCGGCATCGACGCGCTTGTCGTCGATATGGGCCTTGGCGACAATTCCGACATAGCCTTTCTCCGCCGCGCCATCGCGCTCGGTCCCGATGCGCCGGTGATCGCGCTTTGCCGGGACGATCCCGCGCTCCAGATGACCGCCATGAAAGCGGGCGCCGAAGATTGCCTCAGCGTCGACGAGCGGGCGCCGGGGGCGCTCGCGCTCGCCATCCGCCGCGCCGCCTATCGCTGCCGCTCGCGCGAGCGGCACCTGTCCGAGACGATCCGGCCGCAAGCGGCGCCCCAGGTGACGCTGGTGCAGGAAAGCTCGGAGGCCATGGTCATTCTCGATGCGCATGGCATCGTGCGTTTCGCCAATACGGCGGCGGAAGAGTTGCTCGGGCGCAAGATGGCCGAAATCATCGGCAAGCCATTCGACCTTTCTTCGGAACCGGGCGAACGGGAAGTGACCGTGACGCGGCCCGACGGCGACCAGCGACATGCGGAGATGCGCATTGTCGATACGCGTTGGGGCGGCGTGCCCGCGCGCGTCGCGGCGCTCACCGACGTGACGGTGCGGCGCAGGCTCGAACGCACCATGCAGGCGGCGGAAGCGCAGAGCCGCGAGACGCGGATGCGCAGCCAGAGCTTCTTTTCGAACGTCAATCACGATCTTCGTACGCCGCTCACGCATATCATCGGCTTCTCGGAACTGATGAAGGACGAGCATTTCGGTCCGATGGGCACGTCGCGCTACCGTGAATATGCGCGCGACATCCATTCGAGCGGCACGATGCTGCTCGACATGATCGAGGATCTGCTCGGCATCGCCGAGGCGGAGACCGACCAGATCAACCTGACGGATGACATCTGCAATATCGGCCAGCTCGTCGAGATTGCCGTCGCCAGCCACAAGCAGGGCGCGGGCGAAGAAGGCGTGAAGATCGAAATCGATTGCCCGCCAAAGCTGCCGGGATTGCGCGGCGATGCGCGGCGGCTTCGTCAGGGCCTGTTCCGGCTGATCTCGGAGGCTATCCACGGCGCTCGGCGCGGCGTGACGCTGAAGCTCAAGATTCGCGCGGAAGACGAGCGGCTGATGCTGACGCTCACTGAAGATGGCGACGAGGAGAGCGAGGGTTCCGCCCAAGGCGCCCTGCCCTATCTGCCCGAAGACCCGTTCATCAGCACCGAGGACAGCGGCACGGCGCGCTCCGAAAGCCTCGCCCTGTCGCTCACACGCAAGGTCATGGAGCTTCACGGCGGCACGCTCGACGTTTCCGAGGGGCCCGCGCACCGGATGGCCATTTCGCTCAGTTTTCCCGGCGAGCGCCTGATTCGCTGAACCGTCATCTAGAAGCCGCGGCAATAAGTCCCGGGACATTGTGTGCATGTGTCCTGCCTCGCGCTCGTGTATATTCGCGGGCAATCGGAGGTGACTCATGCCGGATATCGACGTCGTCGTCCTGTCGCGACTCCAATTCGCGTTCACCATCTCCTTTCATATTATTTTCCCTGCCCTGACGATCGGCATCTCGGGCTTTCTGGTTCTGGTGGAGGCCCTGTGGCTGCGCACCGGCGAGGAAGCCTGGAAGCGCCTCTATCAGTTCTGGGTGCGCATCTTCGCGCTTTCCTTCGGCATGGGCGTCGTCTCCGGCATCGTGCTCTCCTATCAGTTCGGCACGAACTGGGCGGAGTTCTCGCGCATCGTCGGGCCGGTTCTCGGACCGCTGATGGCCTATGAGGTGCTGACCGCTTTCTTCATGGAAGCCGGTTTTCTCGGCATCATGCTGTTCGGCTGGGACAAGGTGGGGCCGAAGCTCCATTTCCTCGCAACAAGCCTTGTCGGCGCAGGCACGACGGTCTCGGCCTTCTGGATCATCGCCGCCAACAGCTGGATGCAGACGCCGCAAGGCGCGCATATGGAAGGCGATCATTTCGTGCCCGACAGCTGGCTCGCGATCATCTTCAACCCGTCCTTCCCCTATCGCCTGTCGCATATGGTGGCGGGCGCCTATCTCTCCTCCGCGCTCGTCATCGCTGGCGTTTCGGCCATCTATCTTCTTGCGGGGCGGCACACGGTGCTGGCGCGCAAGAGCTATTCGATTGCGATGTGGGCCATTCTGGTGCTCGCGCCGCTGCAAATCTTCCTCGGCGACCAGCACGGGCTCGACGTGCTCGAGCACCAGCCGGTCAAAGTTGCGGCGATGGAAGCCAACTGGGACAGGCAGGCGGGCGCGCCGATCATCTTCTTCGCCATTCCGGACGCGGAGAAGGAGACCAATCATTTTGAGATTTCCATTCCGGGCGGCGCGAGCCTCATCCTGACGCATAGCCTGCATGGCGTGGTGCCGGGCCTGAAGGATGTGCCGAAGGAGGACCGGCCGCCGGTCGGGATCGTCTTCTGGTCGTTCCGGGTCATGGTCGCGCTCGGCCTTTCGTTTCTGCTGCTGGCGGGCTGGGGCGCCGTCGCGCGTCTGCGCGGCGCGCTCGACAGCGACAAATGGCTGATGCGCTTCTCGGCGCTGCTGACGCCCTTCGGCCTCGTCGCCATCCTGTCGGGCTGGTATGTCGCGGAAGTGGGGCGGCAGCCATTTACCGTCTACGGATTGTTGCGCACGAAGGACAGCATCTCGCCGGTCGTCGACGCAGGCGCGGTGACGACGAGCCTGACGATCTTCCTCATCGTCTATGGCGGCCTCTTCGGCGCCTATCTCTACTATGTCATCAAGATGATACGCATCGGTCCGAGGCCGTTCGAGCCCGGTGCGGATGGCAGCGGCAGCGAAGCGCCGGGCGCCATACAGGGCGCGCGTCCGGGCCTCGTCCTGCCGCCCGAGGAAGCCGCAAGGGAGAGCGCGCCATGATCGACCTTCCCCTCATAGCCGCCGCCGTCATCGGGCTCGGTATTCTTTTCTATGTTCTGCTCGACGGCTTCGATCTCGGCGTCGGCATTCTCTTTCCCTTCGCCCCCGACCACACCGCGCGCTCCACGATGATGAATTCGGTCGCGCCGGTCTGGGACGGCAACGAGACCTGGCTGGTGCTGGGCGGCGGCGGGCTGATGGTTTTCTTTCCGACCGCCTATGCGATCGTTCTGCCCGCCTTCTACATGCCGATCATGGGGCTTCTTTTCGCGCTCATCTTTCGCGGCGTCGCCTTCGAGTTCCGCCACAGCGCGACGACGAGCAAATACATCTGGGACCGCGCATTCTTCGGCGGCTCCGTCTTCTCGGCGCTGATGCAAGGCATGCTGCTCGGCGGGTTGATCCACGGCGTCAGGATCGAGAACGGCCATTTCGCCGGCGGGCTATTCGACTGGTTCACGCCCTTCTCGGTTCTCACCGGCATCGGCGTCGTCTGCGGCTATGGGCTTCTCGGGGCGGCGTGGCTTGTGCTCAAGACGGAACATGCAACCCAAGTCTGGGCGCGGCGCGCGGCGATGGTCATGGGCGGCGGCGTACTCATCGCCATGGGCGCAGTCAGCATTCTGACGCCGCTGCTTTCGCCGGCCATCGCGGAACGCTGGTTCAGCGGCGTCAACATCCTCGCACTGGCGCCGATACCGATCTTCGCCTTCGCATCGGCGGTTGCGCTCTACTGGTCGCTCATCGCCGGGCGCGAAAGGCTTCCCTTCGTCTTCGCGATCCTGCTTTTCTTTTTCGGCTTTCTCGGGCTCGGCGTCAGCTTGTGGCCGAACATCGTGCCGCCGTCGCTGACGATCCACGCGGCCGCCGCGCCCGACGCCACGATCATCTTCGGTCTCGTCGGCGTCGCAATCACGCTGCCGATGATCCTTTTCTATACCTGGTACGCCTATAGCGTCTTCCGCGGCAAGGCGAGCGCGCATGGCGGCTATGGAGATGACTGAGGGCCAGCGGCGCTTCGCCTGGTTCGTGGGACTGTGGGTCGCGGGCGTCACCGCGCTGGCGGTTTTCGCCTATGCGCTGCGGGCCATCCTAGGACTCTAGCCCGCCTCAGTCGTCCATCCTGAAGCGGATCGGAAAGCGGAAGTCGAGTTCGTCGCCGCGAAGCGTCGGGGGCGGCGCCGGCAAAGGCGCGGCGCGTTCGAGCATCTCTTCCACTTCCCGGTCGAGAATTTCCGAGCCCGAGCTCTTTTCGATTGTGTGGGAAATGACGCTGCCGTCGCGGGCGAGCGTGAAATCCAGGATCGCCACGCCTTCGATCCTGAGGCGCCTCGCGGCCTTCGGATAGCGCTTATGCGATGCGAGCCAGGATTGCAGCTTGTCGAGATAGCTCGCCTTGGCGGTCGCGTTGCCGACGCCAGCCTCCGACGCGCCTGAAACGGCGACGCCGCCGGGCTTTCCGTTCGTCGCCGCGCTTGAGGATGGCGCAGCGGAGGACGACCGCGCCGCGGGCGCGGAAGCCGATGGAAGAGGCTTTTCCACCACCGGCGTTTTCAAGGGGACAGGCTTCTGCCGGGGCGGCTCGGCTTTTTCGGACGGTTTTTCCGCCGGCTTTTCTGCGGGCTTTTCGGGCTCCGCTTTCGCCGCCTTCGCCGGGTCGTCGGCGCGGATGATGTTGACCATGACGGCGGCAGCGCCGGGCGCGACCTGATGGCGCGTTTCGAGATGCATCAGGAAGGGCAGGAGAATGGCCGCGTGAAGCGTGAAGGCGGCAGCGAAAGCAAGCGCGCGGTCGCCGACGCTGCTTGCCGGCGGCGGGAGGTCGGCATCGGGGCGGCGCCGATCAGCCACGCGACACCGGCACGCCGAAAGGCGAGACGCCGCGCACGTGATCCTCGACACGGAGCTTCTGTTTCAGAGGCGGGAAAGCGCGTTGCGAGCAATCGAGCCTTTCGCAGAGGCGGCAATTGACGCCGATGGGCGTCGCGCCGCGCTCGTCGTCGAGATCGTAACCCTGGCTGTAGACGAGCTTTTTTGCATGGGCGATTTCGCAGCCGAGGCCGACGGCATATTGATCGCCCGGCACGCCGATGCCCGAGCCGCCGCGGCTCACCGTGCGCGCGATCGAGAAGTAGCGCACGCCGTCTTCCATCTGGATGACCTGCGTATAAATCTCGCCCGGCACGCGGAATGCGTCATGCACGTTCCAGCGCGGACAGGTGCCGCCGAAGCGGGCGAAGTGGAAGCCCGCCGCCGAGAAGCGCTTCGACACATTGCCCGCATTGTCGACACGGATCAGAAAGAAGGGAATGCCGCGCGCGCCGGGGCGCTGCAAGGTCGTCAGGCGATGGCAGACCTGCTCGAAGCTGGTGCCGAAACGACGGCCCATGAGGCGGATGTCGTAGCGCGCTTCTTCCGCCGTCCTGAGGAAGGCCGCATAGGGCATCAGCAGCGCGGCGGCGAAATAATTGGCAAGCGCCACGCGCGTCAGCGTGCGGGCCTCGTCGTCCTTTATTTCCGAGCTTTCGACGATGTCCTCGATGGCGCGGGACTGCTCGAAGTAGCCAAGCTGATAGGCGAGCTGGAAGGAACGGCCCGGCTGGTCGAGCAGCTCGGAGAGAAAGATCGTCTGACGATGGCGGTCATAGCGGCGCAGCTCGCCCGACATCATGTCGGCGGGGACGACGCGCGTGGTGACGCCATGGGCGGCGCGCAGATAGTTGCGGAGGCTCACATAGGGCTCGTCCGCGCCAAGCTGCGCCTTGCGGTAAAGCTCCTCGGCGGTTTCGTCGAGCGCGGGAAAGTGGTTGTTGCGGCTGTTGATAAAGTCGCGGACTTCTTCGAGCGGCGCACTGCCCACCTGCCCGCCATCGAGGAGGTCGCGGTCGGCAAGGCGTTCGGCAAGGAGCGAGGTGTTCGCCACCGCCTGCTGATAGGCGCGGTAAAGCGTGGCGACGGCTTCGGCGCCTGCGGGGCTTGCAGCGGAAACCTCCTGCATGTCCTGCGCGGTGAGGCCGCTGTCGCGGAACAGGGGGTCGGCGAAGACTTCGCGGAGTGCGGTGAGCGCGCGCGCCTCGTCGTCGCCGCCAAGGTTGCGAAGCTCGATGTCATAGACCTCGGCCAGCTTCAGCAGGATCTGGGCGGACATGGGGCGCTGGTTGCGCTCGATCAGGTTCAGGTAGCTCGCCGAAATGCCGAGGTCTTCGGCCATGCGGGCCTGGGTCAGGTTGCGCTCGCGGCGGAGCCGCCTAACGCGCGGGCCGGCAAAGACTTTTTTCTCCTGGGACATGGGCGGACTCCTTGGCCGAAAGGCAGCTTAATTTACAATCTTTACATCGACAACAGATTTAAAGTCATTTTCTGTGAAGTTCTTTACTTTAACAATTTCAATCACTTAGGAATGGGTTAGACATTTCCTTGTCGCGGTTGTATGACCTCGCCCCATTGAGCCATCGGAGCGAGAGACGCATGAGCCAGAGCGCAGCAAATACGGCCTTGGCCGGAATCAAGGTTCGCGGCAAGAAGGCGAAGGATTTCGAGCGCGTGCTGACGGAAGGCGCGCTTGCCTTCGTCGCCGATCTCGAGCGCCGCTTCGGCGCGCGCCGCCGCGAGCTTCTGGACGCCCGCGCCGCGCGACAGAAGCAGTTCGACGCGGGCGTGCTTCCCGACTTTCTGCCCGAGACCAAGGCGATCCGCGAGGGCGACTGGAAGGTCGCGCCGATCCCGAAGGATCTGCTCGACCGCCGCGTCGAGATCACGGGCCCCGTCGACAGCCGCAAGATGATCATCAACGCGCTCAATTCGGGCGCGCAGTCCTACATGACCGATTTCGAGGATGCGGCCGCGCCGACCTGGGCGAACATGATCGGCGGCCAGCTCAACCTCATCGACTATTGGGACGGCAAGATCGGCTTCACGGAAGAAGCGAGCGGCAAGAGCTATTCGGTGAAGGACAAGCATGCGGTGCTGAATGTCCGCCCGCGCGGCTGGCACCTTGAAGAGGCGCATGTCGAGATCGACGGCAAGCCCATGTCCGGCTCGCTCTTCGACTTCGGCATCTACTTCTTCCACAACGCCAAGAAATTCAAAGCGCATAGTACCGGGCCCTATTTCTATCTGCCCAAGATGGAGAGCCACAAGGAAGCGCGGCTGTGGAACGATGTGTTCGTCCATGCGCAGAAGGCGCTCGGCATTCCGAACGGCACGATCAAGGCGACGGTGCTGATCGAGACTCTGCCCGCGGCCTTCGAGATGCACGAGATCCTTTACGAGCTGAAGGACCACATTGTCGGCCTCAATTGCGGCCGCTGGGACTACATCTTCAGCTACATCAAGCGGCTGGGGAAAAACCCGAACTACCTCTTGCCCGACCGCGCCTCGGTGGTCATGGGCAAGTCCTTCCTCAACGCCTATTCGCTGCTCCTCGTGAAGACCTGCCATCTGCGCGGCGCTTTCGCCATGGGCGGCATGGCGGCGCAGATCCCCGTGAAGGGCGACGAGGCGGCGAACGAGGCCGCCTTCAACAAGGTGCGCGCCGACAAGGAACGCGAGTCGACCAACGGGCATGACGGCACCTGGGTCGCCCATCCCGACCTCGTGCCGGTGGCGATGGAGATTTTCGGCAAGCTCACGGGGCCGAACCAGCTTTCGCGCCAGCGCCAGGACGTGAATGTCGGCCAGAAGGAATTGCTGGAGCCGCATCAGGGTCAGCGCACCGAGGAAGGCATGCGCGAATGCGTCCGCGTCGGCGTGCAGTACATCGAAGCCTGGCTCGGCGGACGCGGCGCGGTGCCGCTCTACAATCTGATGGAAGACGCGGCGACGGCCGAGATCAGCCGCACGCAGATCTGGCAGTGGCTCTATCACGCGGCGAAGCTCGCCGACGGCCGCACGGTGACGCCGGAGCTTTTCCACGACGTGCTCGACGACGAGATGAAGACCCTGCGCGCCGCGCTTGGC
This sequence comes from Parvibaculum sp., assembly GCA_031291615.1. Lineage (GTDB taxonomy): Bacteria > Pseudomonadota > Alphaproteobacteria > Parvibaculales > Parvibaculaceae > Parvibaculum. Next base: position 116,139 of record JARLIS010000010.1, on the reverse strand, counting down.
GAGACGCGCTGGACGAGCGGCCATTTCGAGGAGGCGATCCGCCTCTTCGCCGAAATGGCGACTGCGAAAGAATGCGAAGAATTCCTGACGCTGCCGGCCTACAAGCTGCTCGTCAGCCACGAGAGTTGAACCCTAGCCCCAACCCGACTGCTTGACCCCGAGGATTGATCCCATGAGCAAGAAGACCTTTTACGACCTGATCCCGAGCGCGCCCAAGGGCCGCTTCGACGACGTGAAGCGCAACTACACCGTTGAAGATGTCGAGAAGCTGCGCGGCTCGTTCCCCATCGAGTACACGCTCGCGACCAAGGGCGCGAACAAGCTCTGGGAACTTCTGCACACGACCGACTATGTGCATTCGCTGGGCGCTCTCTCGGGCAACCAGGCCATGCAGATGGCGCGTGCGGGCCTGAAGGCGATCTATCTCTCGGGCTGGCAGGTTGCCGCCGACGCCAACACGGCCGGCGCCATGTATCCCGACCAGTCGCTCTATCCCGCGAATGCCGGTCCGGAACTCGCCAAGAAGATCAACCGCGCCCTGAAGCGCGCCGACGAGATCGAGCATTCGGAAGGCGGCGCCAAGCGCGACTGGTTCCTGCCGATCGTCGCCGACGCGGAAGCCGGCTTCGGCGGCCCGCTGAACTGCTTCGAAATCATGAAGGCCTATATCGAAGCGGGCGCCGCCGGCGTCCACTACGAAGACCAGCTCGCCTCGGAAAAGAAGTGCGGCCATCTCGGCGGCAAGGTTCTGATCCCGAGCCGCGCGCATGAGCGCAACCTCAACGCCGCCCGCCTCGCCGCCGACGTCTCCGGCGTGCCGACGCTCATCATGGCGCGCACCGACGCCGAGTCCGCGAACCTGATCACGTCGGACATCGACGAGCGCGATCACGAGTTCATCGACTTCGACAAGGGCCGCACGGTGGAAGGCTTCTACCGCCTGAAGCCGGGCACGGGCGTCGATCATTGCATCAAGCGCGGCCTCTCCTTCGCGCCTTATGCGGACCTCCTCTGGTGGGAAACCTCGAAGCCGAACCTCGCCGACGCCAAGCGCTTCGCCGAAGCGGTCAAGAAGAAGTATCCGAACCAGCTTCTCGCCTATAACTGCTCGCCCTCCTTCAACTGGGAAGCGAACCTCGACAAGGCGACCATCGCGAAGTTCCAGAAGGAAATCGCGGCGATGGGCTACAAGTACCAGTTCGTGACGCTGGCGGGCTTCCACCAGCTCAACCACGGCATGTTCGAACTGGCGTCCGGCTACCGCGACCGCGGCATGGCCGCCTATTCGGAACTCCAGCAGGCGGAATTCGCCTCGGAAGCCAAGGGCTACACGGCGACGCGCCACCAGCGCGAAGTCGGCACGGGCTACTTCGACCTCGTCGCGCTGGCGGCTGCCGGCGGCGAAAGCTCGACGACCGCTCTCGGCGACTCGACCGAAGCCGACCAGTTCAAGAAGGCCGGCGCGCACTAAGCCTCAGCTATCGAGGGAACGACCAAGAAACGAAGCCCGCGGGGGGAGACCTCCCGCGGGCTTTTTTGTTTCGGGAGATTGCGCTCCGTTCCCGCTCACCCCGGCACGCGGTCGAGGAAACCCGTGACGGCGGCGAAGCGGCCGTCGCCGGCGACGATGGCGAAGTCGGAACCGGCAATGCCGGCATCCTTGCCCTCGGGCGACATCAGCACCCAGCTGAAGCGCAAGCGGTCGTTGTGCATCTCGGCCTTGCCGGTCTGGCGGAAGACGTGGCCGGGGAATTGCGCTTGGGCGCCGGCGATCATTTTGTCGATGCCATCGTGTCCGGTGCCCGCCATGATCGGGTCGATATAGGAGGCGTCTTCGTTCCAGTAGCGGGCGACGAGATCGCGGCGGCGTTTGGCATCGGCTTCATTCCAGATGGCGAGATAGCCGTCGACCAATTTGCTTATGTCCGTCATGGGATTTCTCCTTCGGGTTTCGCGGCGACGCGCCGTTGCGTGCCGCGGTCCTGTTGAAGATCGCGAACCGACGCGCCCGTGCCAATTACCCAGGAGGTCATAAAAGTCAGATGCCAGTGGACGGTAAATGAAAGGCGATAATATACTTTGCAAACCTATTCCCGAACCGCCCATAACCGGGTAAGGTGAGTCCTCCATTTTTATGGAGACGCAACAATTGCCAGAGGCAAGATATTTCTCCTTGGCGATGTTCGCCTTGAGGATCGGCATGATGGTCTTCGGCTGCAAGTTCTTGATGACCACGCTGCGAGCCTCGCCGCGACGGTCAACTAGGGTCAGCACCTTCATCTTGTGGTGGTAGGCGCGCTTCTTCGGCGCGCCCTTCACGCGACCAATGAACGTCTCATCAACCTCGACCGTCTCGCCTTCACCGCCCATAGGCGTCATGCCCATGACGGTCATGGCTTCGCGGATGCGATGTGCCATGAACCAAGCGGTTTTGTAGGTCACGCCCAAGGTGCGGTGAAGCTGATGTGCGCTGATACCCTTCTTGGAAGAAGCCATCAGATATACCGCCTGAAACCACAGATTGAGCTTCACATGCGAGGACTCGAAGACCGTGCCCACCTTCACAGTGAACTGCTTGCGGCAGTCACCGCACTTGTGGAGGCCCATGCGGATGCGCTTCTCAGCATTCGCCGTCATCTTGTAGATGCGTTCCGTCCCGCCGCAGTGAGGGCACACCGGGCCATTCGGCCAGATGATCGCCTCTAGTTTGGCGTAAGCCGCTTCTTCATCGTGAAAGTAGGCTTTGGACAGGACAGACATTTTCGGCTCCATTCAATGAAGCCATACTAACCCAAATAAGTTGGGTTTGCAAAGTATATTATCGCCAAATGAAAAGGCCGCCCTTTCGGGGCGGCCTCTTGTGCTTTCGAAATCTGGCGTGCTTACTGCGCCGCCACCGTCGCGCCCTGCCCGCGCGCTTCGGGGTGTGCGTTGCCGCTCCGTGAGCGGAGGGTGAATTCGGCGAAGTTCGGGCGGCGGGTGCGCCACCAATATTTGAAGGTGTAGTTCGCCCAGTTGTTGGTGACCTTGCCTTCCGCCGTCTTGTACCAGCTTGTGCAGCCGCCCGAGGCGAAGACGGATTTCGCGTTGTCGTCCTGCACGGACTGGTTGGAGGCGCGCTGCACCTCCGCCTTCACGTCGAGATAGGCGAGATTGTCGCGGCGGAGTTTCTCCACGCATTGCACGATGTAGTTCGCCTGGCACTCGATCATGAAGATGATCGAGTTGTGGCCGAGATTGGTGTTGGGCCCGTAGAGCATGAAGAAGTTCGGGAAGCCGGAGACCGTCATGCCGAGATGGGCTTCGGCGCCGCCCTTCCATGCATCGCGGATGTCGCGGCCGGCGAGGCCCGTCACCTTCATCGGTCCGAGAAAGCGCGTCGTGTCGAAGCCCGTGCCGTAGACGATGGCGTCGAATTTCTCGACCTTGCCGTCGTCTGTTTCGACGCCCTCCTCGACGATGCGCGTAATCTTGCGCGTGACGATATGCACATTGTCGCGGTCCATTGCGGGGAACCAGTCATTGGCGAAGAGGACGCGCTTGCAGCCGGGCTCGTAATCGGGTGTGAGGGCGGCGCGCTTGGCCGGGTCCTTCACATGGAGTTCCATCTCGGCCTTCACGCCTTCCTTGATCTTCTCGCCCTGATTGTGGAAGGCCCAGTAGAGAAGCTCGCCCGACCAGTAGATCTTGTAGCGCTGCAAATTCATCAGCCATGGCACGGCCCTGTAGAGCGACTTTTCCCAGGGCGCGAATTCGCGCTGCGGGCGCGGCGCGACCCAGGCAGGCGTGCGCTGATAGATGGTGAGGTCGCCCGCCTCCTTGGCGATCTCCGGCACGAACTGGATGGCGGATGCGCCGGTGCCGATGACCGCGAGTTTCTTGCCGCGAATGTCGTACTCGTGGTTCCACTTGGCCGAATGCCAGCTCACGCCCTTGAAGCTCTCGCGGCCGGGAATGTTCGGATAGAGCGGGTGGTGAAGCTGGCCGGTGCCGGCGGCGAGCACATTGGCCTCGAAGGTCGATGCGCCCGATTTCAAACGCCAGAGGCCCGAAGGCTCGTCGAAATGCGCTTCCTCGATTTCCGTGTTGAAGCGGATGAAGGGGCGCAGCCCGTATTTGTCGACCACGCTTTCGAGATAGGCCTTGATGTCGGCGGCGAAGACGAATTTCTTCACCCAGTCGGGCCGCATGTCGAAGGAGAATTGATACATGTGGAGCGGCACATCGCAGGAGCAGCCCGGATAGGTGTTCTCGCGCCAGGTGCCGCCGATCTCGGCCGCTTTTTCGTAGATGGTGAAATTGGTGTTGCCCGCCTGCTTGAGCTTGATCGCCGTGCAGATGCCGGCGACGCCCGCGCCGAGGATTGCAACGGAGGGTGCGGTTGCGCTGCGCGCCACAGTCTGAGCCTGAGCCATTTGCGTCTCCCCTTCCGGCTCACGGGTGGCCCCGCCGCCGGCATTCATTTTCAATTATGCTTTGGCAAAACTAGACATATTTCCGGCTTTGTGGGAACACCCTGACTGGCAATTCCCAGCTTGCAACCGCGGACGGACAGATGCCTTCCCCAGCGACAACCGACCTTTCCGACGAACATGCCGACATCGTGCGCCATGCCGCGCCCGTCTTCCGGGATTTTGGCGGCGTGCTCGCCTTCTCAGGCCCGATCGCGACGCTCAGGGTTTTCGAGGACAATGCGATCGTGAGAAAGGCCGTCGAAGGGCCTGGGCATGGCCGCGTGCTGGTGGTCGATGGCGGCGGTTCGCTTGCCTGCGCCCTCTTCGGCGGCAATCTCGCGGCGCTGGCGGCGGAGAACGGCTGGGCGGGCGTCATCGTCCATGGCTGCATCCGCGATACGGCGGAGCTTGCCGTCGCCAAGGTCGGCGTGAAGGCGCTTGCCGCACATCCAAAGCGGAGCGCGCGGACGGGCGCGGGCGAAGCCGACATTGCCATCACCTTTGCGGGTGTGACCTTCACGCCCGGCGAATGGCTTTATGCGGATGGCGACGGGATTATCGTGTCGGCGCGGAAGCTGGACTGAACTCAGCCAAAAAAGCCGAACGACAGTTTGACGAGATAGGCGAGGCCGTAAATCGTCAGGGCTGCGGAGAGCGCGAGCGCACCATAGAAAACGGCATAGCCGGCGCGTCCGATCTCTCCGCGATCCACATCCATCTCCGCCTCAGCGCGTCCCCCCGAACGGCTGCGCAGATCGACTTCACCAGTCGCCGAATGCGTGCCCATCAGATCCCCCCAAGCGATCTGCCCCTCAAACGTCGCAGGCTGCACGGGTGAAACGAATCACCGGTCGCGCGGAAGCTGCGGTTTCATAGTAGCGGCATTCGCTCTGTGGAAAACTCATGAATTGTCACGGCGACCGGGGTCGCCGTCCGTCATGGCTGAGGCAGCAAATCCTGCACATAGCGCGGCAGTGCGAAGGCGGCCTTGTGGACTTCCGGCGTGTAGTAGCGCGTCGAGAGCTTCGCGTCTGCGAAGCGGTGCCGAAGCGTGTCCGCGGTGACGGCGGTGAGATATTCGTCATCCGTGCCCCAGCCCATCGCCAGCGGGCCGCCGACATAGGTCGGGATCGTCGCGAGGTAGCAATGCGCGCAGGCAAAGAGGCGGCCGAACTTCGCCATCGTTCCCTGAAGCTCCGCAGGCTGAAGAAACGGCACGCCATTTTGCGTGACGATGACGCCGCCTTCGGCAAGGCGCGACTTCGCGGCCTTGTAGAAGCTCTCCTCGAAGAGAACCGCGCCGGGGCCTATGGGGTCGGTCGAGTCGACGATGATGACATCGTAGCTGTCTCCCGCCTGCTCCACGAATTTCGCACCATCGGCGAAGACGAGATCGAGGCGCGGATCGTCAAAGGCGCCGGCGGAAATCATCGGCAGATGGGTTTTCGAGAAATCGGTGACGGCCGGATCTATCTCGACCATGGTGATTTTCTCGACGGCACCGTGGCGCGCCGTTTCGCGCAGGATGCCGCCATCGCCGCCGCCGATGATGAGGACCTTTTTCACCCGGCCATGCGAGAGGATCGGCACATGGGTCATCATCTCGTGATAGATGAATTCATCCTTCACGGTGACCTGCGTCGCGCCGTCGAGCGACATCATGCGGCCGAAAAGCGGGTTCTCGAAGATGACGATATGCCATTCGCCGGAGCTGTCTTCATACAGCACCTTGTCGGCGCGATAGGCGGTGCGGAGACCCTCTTTCTCGTAAAGGGTCTCCGCTATCCAGCGTGTTTCGTCCGTCATGTCGGCTCCCTTGGCGGGGCTCAGACCATGCCGCGTCCGCGGCGATGCTCATCGACGCGAATGGTCTCAGGCGCGAAGGCTTCCTGCAAGACGGCGATCGAGTTATGCGGCTCGGCGACGCCGCACATGAAGACGTCGAGGGCGGCGTAATGCGCCTCGGGCCAGGTGTGGATCGAGATGTGGCTTTCCGACAGCACGGCCACGCCCGACACGCCGCCATTGGGCGTGAAGTGGTGGAGGTGGATGTGCAGGAGCGTCGCCTTCGACACCTCGACACAGCGACGCAGCGCCTGCTCGATATGCTCGAGATCGTCGAGGCGGCTCGCGCCAACGAGGTCGATGATCAGATGCGTGCCGGCAAAGCGTTCGCCGTCGCGCTCGATGAAAAAGTCGGTGCGCTCGTCGGTCGAGGTGAAATGGCCGGGCGCGGAGGCTTTCGCTTCGGGCCCGTGATGGGGAAACTCGACGACTTCGCCATGCTTCTCACGACGAGTGTCGCGGTTCGGGCTGGCGGCGGGCTGCAAACGGGCGTTCGATTCGGACATAGTGCATCTCCCCTGACTGACATATGGGGCCGGCCATCGACCGATCCGTTTCAACGGAAGGCCGGGCCATGACGTAAAGCTCGCGCGGTGAATACGCGCCTGGCTTCGGTGGATTTTCGGATTTGCTGAGTGCGGAGCGATCTCGCCCAACCTGCTCGCGACTTAAGCGCGGCGGCTCAGCTTCATCAGGGGCGTTAGCCCCTCAGACTTGAGGTAGGCATATGCATTCTCCCTCGAAACCCAGCGGAGGTGCCACCCATGGGCATGCCGCCAAACTTTCCAAAAGAGACGCGTACGCCGTTACATAACCAGTCAGGTCAGGGGCACGTGCGATTGCGTTCCGAGCGCTATGTACGTGCCGCACTGCGGCATGTCAAGAAAATCCGCAGAAAGCCGCCAAAATGTCACATATCTCGACGGCTTCTCCCGTCAGCGCCGCGCGACGATTTCGGCGGCGGCGCGGATGCCGGATTGGAGCGCGCCGTCCATGTAGCCCGCCCATTCGGTCGCGGTTTCGGTGCCGGCCCAGTGGATGCGGCCGGCGGGCTCGCGGATGACGTCGCCGAACAGCGTCATGGTTCCCGGCGCCATGTGGCCGACATAGCAGCCGCGCGACCATTCCTCCGCCGTCCAGTCCTGATCGTTGTAGTCGATAGGCTCTGCCGCCTGCGGGCCGAAATAGTCGACAAGCGCGGCGATAACGCTCTGGCGACGGGCATTGTCGCCCATGGCGCTCATCTCCACGGCGTGTGCGCCGTCGATGAAGCCGACGAGAATGCCGATGCGCTCGTCTTCCGGCGTCTGGTCGAAGACGACGTTGAAGGCATGGGCGTCGCTCGCCGCCTGGCCGGAGAGACCGGCCTTCCGCCAGAAAGGCGTCTTGTAGGCGACGTGGACCTTGATGACCGAGCCCATGGGCATGCGTTGGAAAAGCCCGTCGCGTTTCGCAGGCAGCGGCGCGTCAAAGTGGATGCGTGCGGCAAGCGCGGGCGGCACGGCGATGATCGCATGCGCGGCTTCGAACACGCCCTTGTCCGTGCGGATGCTGACGCCTTCATCCGTCTGGCCGATGGCGCGCACGGGCGCTTCGAGGATGACCCGCGATTTCAGGCTTTCGGCGAGACGGCGCGAAATGCCGTGCGCGCCGCCTTTGAACTTCGCTTCCTGCGCGCCGCCCCTGACGCCGATCAGATGTTCGACGCCATGGCCGGAGCGCAGATATTCGAGAAAGAAGAGATAGGACAATTGCTGCGGCTCAGCGCAGAAGACAGCGCGGGCGACGATGCGCGCGAAGGTGCGGGCGCCCTTGGTGCGGATGTTGCGGTGGATCCAGCTTTCGAGCGTCTGCGCGTCCCAGTCGAGCGCCTTCAGGGCCGACCAGGGCGCATCCGCCGGCAGGGTCGCCGCCTCGCGATCCCAGCGTTTGACGATGCGGTCGAGTTCGAGCAGCGCGAGTAGCGGCAGCTTCGGAATGTCGCCGGAGTAAGTGCGCCGCGTCCCGCCGTAATGAAGAACCTGTTCGCCCTTGTCGTATTGCGCATAGGTCTCGATGCCGAGGCGCGCGGCTTCGGCAAGCAGCAGGTTCTGGCCGGGGCCGACCCATTGGCCGCCCCGGTCGATGACCTCGCCCGCGATCTCGCCTGCCTTGGTGCGCCCGCCGACGCGGTCGCGCGCTTCGACGATGGTGACGCTGCGGCCTTTTGCTTCGAGTTCGGAGGCCACCTTCAAGCCCGCAAGGCCGGCGCCCACAACAATCACGTCCACTTTCGCCGTCATAGCGTCTCCAGATTTTCAACTATTGTGCCGTTGCGGAAATTTGCTTGCCCTGCCCGAACCCGCTGCCGTCCATGCGGCTCGAACATCTTGCGATCCCGGCGCGCAAGGGCTATTTATGTGAACGCGTTTATATAAATCAAGTGAGAAGATGGGCGAACGACCGAAAAAACAATTGCCGCCACGCAGAGGACGCCCCAAACGAAGCCCGGAGGCGGCAAGCGAAGACCGACGGCGCATTCTCGAGGCCGCCGAGAGGCTCTTTGCGCGAGGCGGCTATGCGGGCGTGTCGATGCGGGCCGTTGCCAAAGAGGCGGGATGTTCGCCTGCCGCGCTCTACACGCTCTTTCCTCACAAGCGGGCATTGCTGCGCAATATCTGGGAGGAGGCATTCTCGGCGCTGGACGACGCGCTGGAAAAAGCGGCGCGCGGCAAACGGCGGCCGATTGAAACGCTGAAAAGACTGGGCCGGGCCTTTGTCGACTTCTGGCTGGCGCATCCGGACCATTTCCGCGCGATCTTTCTGATCGAGGACAAAGTAGTCGAGCCCGGCGAACTCTATTTCGTCGATACGTCGCAAAGTCTCGAACGGCTGATCGGGCTTTTTTATAAAGTTGCAGCGGAGGCGATCGAGGCGGGAGAGATCGCCGGAGACAATCCGAAGATGACGATCGAGATCATCTTCTGCGCATTGCATGGCGTCACCGCCGGACTGATTTCCATGCCCGAATACGCCTGGGAGGACCCCGGCCTGCTTGGGGGCCGGATGACCGATGTTCTGATGGCGGGGCTCGCCGCGAAATAGGGAACGGGCGCGGCCGATAGTATTTGCAAATGATTATCAATTGCGATATCGTTTTCCTCCGTTGGTTGATGGAGGACCGTGATGAAGCCAGCCGATCGTGCGCAGTTTTCTTTCCCCTCTCCCCGTCCGACTTTCCGGGCAGACCAGCCCGTGGCGGAGCTCGGATTTGCCGAGCAGTTCGTCACCTGGGCGATGCGGGTTCAGTGGACGCATATCGGTGACGGCAGGCAGCGTTCATTGGTGCTGCATCGCGCCTTCGACGCGATGGACATGCCGGAAGGCGCGAGCCTGATCGCGGAACTCACAGAGGCGCTGATGAGGGCGAGCGCTCGGCCGCTGGCCTTTCCATGCCCCAAATGGCGTGTGTTGACGAATGACGAGGCGCGGCTTCTTGCCTTCATCGGCGCGATGCAGGCGCGCGACGGCACGCCCCTCGCGCTATGCGATCCGCAGTGGCGATCGCCCGCCCATACTTCGTCCGTCTGGCCTGTGGCCCAAAGGCTCGCCCTGGCGCTCGGCGCGGCGGGACTTCGCTTCGGCGCAAGGCGGCACGGCGAGACGGACATGCCGCCCCTCGCGCCGCCTTTCCACTGACTTTCAGCCGAAGGCGTGCGACGTGGCGAGCGCGCCGAGGCGCGAGGTAATGGCGAAGAATTCGGCGACCGTTTCGTCGATGATGTCCTTCGCCGTCTTCACCTCATGGATGAGGCCGACCGTCTGTCCGGCGAGCGCAGGCGCCGCTTCCATGTCGCCGCCGAAGTAGACGCCGCGAATATTCTTGAAAACATCGGCCGGCATCCGGCCTTCCTCGTAGACGGGGTTCAGCATGTCCGATTTCAGCGCGCGGATGCAGGGCGTCGCCTTCTTGTTGAGGACATAGGTGCCGGTTTCCTTCGAACCCACGATCTTCATCTTGTAGTTGTTGTGGACCGGGCTTTCGGCGGAGGATACGAAGCGCGTGCCCATCTGGACGCCTTCGGCGCCGAGCGCGAAGGCCGCCGCCATGCCCTTGCCGTCGCAGATGCCGCCGGCGGCGATGAGCGGAATGTCCACGGCCGCGCGGATCGCCTGAAGCAGAACAAGGGTCGAAACTTCTTCCGGATTCTTGAAGCCGCCGCCCTCGCCGCCTTCGACCACAAGCCCGTCGACACCGGCTTCGGCGCATTTGACCGCCGCATCGACCGTCGGGACAGCGTGATAGACGGTGATGCCCGCTTCCTTCAAGGGCGCCACGAATTTCGCCGGGCTGCCCGCCGATGTCGTCACGAACTTCACGCCGGAATTGCAGACATAGCGCAGCATGGCGTCGTCGCGCAGAAACATGATCGGCAGGTTGACGCCGAAGGGGAGACCCAGTTCCAGCATCTTCTCGATTTCAACCTTGCAGGCGTCGGTTTCGCCGGAAGAGGTTTCGATGATGCCGAGCCCGCCCGCCTTCGATACGGCGGAAGCAAGCGGCGCGCGGGCGATCCAGCCCATCGGCGCCTGAACGATCGGATATCTGGCGCCTGTATGCGCGATGACGCGGTTCATTTTTGTCTCCCCCGATTAAAAACAGAGTGCGGGGCGCGCCCAGCGAGCGCGCCCCGCATGATTGACTTCACATAGGCGCTACTTGAAGTGGCCGTAAGCCTTCACGACCGCTTCGGACAATTCGCGATAGGCGCCCTCGACACCGATCTTGATCTCGTCGAATGCGTTCTCGCCCTGCGCCGCCAGCGTCTTCAGGCGCTGCTGAAGTTTCGTCCGGTCGGACTTCAACTGTCCGAGCACGCCGCGATAGCGCTTCTCCGCCGAACGCAGGGCCTTCTTTGCCTCGCGTTCCGCCTTGTCGATCTCGCGCGAAATGCCCTTTACCTGCTTTTCGAGCGCCTTCTTGGCCGCCGCCTGCTCCGCAGAGAGCTTCGGCGCGGCTTTCCTTGCCGGTTTTGCGACTTTCTTCTTCACGGCCTTCTTCGCCGTCTTCTTTGCCGGACGCGCATCGGTTCGCCGCGTCGCGGTGACCGCGCGCGCCGCCTTGGCGCGCGTTGCCGGTCGCCCGGGCTTCTTCCGTCTTTCCGTCATGTTCGACCTCTGTTGTTCGCCGTTCGTTACCCGCCGCCACCCATGCGTTCAGAGTGCCGATATCGGAGGTGGCGATCAAGTGCGCGTTGGAACGGCGGCTCACATCAGGACGCGGAGAGAACGTCGAGGCAGCCTGCTTCCTTCAAATCCGGCTCCAGCCGCTTGCGTGCGGCGGCGCCGAGCGCGGCGAAGCGGGCGCGAAGCCCGGAAAGGCATTTCACCTGATATTTGAAGGTGCCCTGCTCATAGCTCATGCCGAGCGCGGTGAAGGAGAAGGTTTCCTTGCCCCGCGACAAGGCCTCGGCATTGGCCAGGAGGAAGGGGAAGTAGACCTCGCCCGCCATTTTGAGAAGGCCTTTCACGGCGGGCGACAAGGGCGCGGCCGGATCGCGCCACTCGCCTTCGACGCCGGATGCATCGTCGAGCTGGGCGAGCCAGCGGAAGGTATAGGGCGCGGTTTCGCGCAGCAGATCGGCCGGCGTCGGATCGACCGCAAGCTGGGAGAGCTGGCCCATCCAGCCGAAATCGGCGAGCGAGGGGCGGGAGCCGAAGAGGTAGGGCTCTTCCGTCACGTGAGCTTCAAGAAGCGCCAGCAGGCGTTTTGCCGTCGTCTCGATCAGCGGACGGTTCGCCGCCGTGCAGCCGACCAGCGCCATGCGCCCGATCTGGCGGGCGGCGAAGTTCGCCGCATGCGCATCGATTGCCGCGCGGCCCTTTCCCGCGAGGCGATCGAAGGCCAACCATTCGGACATCTGCTTCTGGTCGCGCTCCAGGAACCAGCGGTAATGGAACATCATCTTGGTGCCCCACTCATCCGCCATGTCTTCCAGCAGGAAGGCGAGAAAGGCCTGCGCCTCGTCGTCGGGAACGATGGAGCGTTCACCCGGATGGGCGCGCTCGAGATCGAGGATCATCGGCGTGGAGTCATTATGGAGCGTACCGTCCGGATACCGAATAACGGGGATCACGGCAGGCTTCACGTTTGCGATTTCGTAAGCGTTTCTGTCGTTCAATTGCACCCACACATGGGGAAGCCGCCTGTAACGCAGGATGGCTCGCATTTTCATTGAATAGGGGGAACCCAGTCCCCCGAGAATCCGATAGGCGCCGTCGCTCATGCCGTCCTCCCGCCTTTTTCCGTTTCATTGCCTGCGCACCGCTCGCGGCGCGCTGTTTAATGGTTAACATTAATATGGAACAGGTTCGGGCGGTGGGCAAGTCGGAAGCACGGGATCGGACGATCCTGCTTGTCCACGGCATGTGGTCGCGGCCGCATATCTGGACGAACTTCCGGGCCTATTTCGAGGATCGCGGCTATCGCGTGGTGACGCCGGCGCTGAGGCATCACGATATCGAGCCCGGCGACGAGCCGCATCCGACGCTCGGCACCACAAGCATTCTCGATTATGTGGCCGACATCGAGGCGAATATCAAAGACCTCGGATGCAAGCCATTCGTCATCGGACATTCGATGGGCGGGCTCATTGCGCAGATGCTTGCGGCGCGCGGTCTCGTCCGGGGCGCAGCTTTGCTCAGCACGGCGCCTTGCGCGCCCATCCTGTCCTTCAACACGGACATCGTCCGCATTTTCTTTCGCGAGTTGACGGCGACGCCCTTCTGGCGTTGTCCGCAGCTTCCTTCCTACAAGGCGATGCGCTGGAGCGTGCTCAACGGTTTCAACGAGAGAGATGCGCGCAACCTTTATGCGTCGCTCATTCCTGAATCCGGTCGGAGCTTTTTCGAGATCGCCTTCTGGTATCTCGACCGTCGCCGCGCGACGCTGGTCGATGCGCGCAAGGTCCAATGTCCGGTGCTGGTGATGACGGGCCTTGACGACAGGCTGACGCCCGCGCCGCTCGCCATACGCAATGCCGCCTATTTCGGCAACAAGGCGCGCCTAGAGCTTGTACCCGGCCATTCGCATTGGCTGCCGAGCGAAACAGGCTGGGAGGAGATTGCGGAACGCACCGCGCGCTTCTTCGAGATCGAAGCGCCGCGCATGTGGATCGAGGTGGGCGTCAGCGAACCCTCCGACGGCCTGCTCCAGCCCTTCCCCGTTTAAGGCCCGCTATTCCGCCGCGCGCGAGACCGGCGCCTGCTTGTGTCCACGCACGAGCTTACCCGGCAGCGCACCGGTCGCCTGGCCTTCGCGGTAGATCACTTCGCCGGATGCGATCGTCGCCACATAGCCTTCGGCTTCCTGCATCAGGCGGCGCGCGCCGGACGGCAGGTCATAGACCATGCTTGGCGGCTTCAGGCGCAGGCGGTCGAAGTCGATCACGTTGATATCGGCCTTGTAGCCCGGCGCGATGACGCCGCGGTCGAGAAGGCCGATGGCCTCGGCGGTGTCCCGCGTCTGGCTCTTCACGACGAAAGCGAGGTCGAGCTTGTCGCCGCGCACGCGGTCGCGGCACCAATGGGTGAGCATGTAGGTCGGCACGCTCACATCGCAGATGACGCCGACATGGGCGCCGCCATCCGACAGGCCGAACAGCGTGTTCGGGTTGCGCATCATGGCGAGCGTGTTGTCGAGGTTGAAGTCATAATAGTTGTGGAGCGGGAAGAAGAGGAAGTTGCGCCCCTCATTCGCCGTCAGAACGTCGTAGACGATTTCGTCCGGGTTCTGGCCGGTGAGCTTGGCGCGCGCGCCGATGCTCTCCTCGGGCGAGGGTTCGTAGTTCGGCGGATCGCCGAGATCGAACATCTTGTGATAGGCGCCCGCCAGCGAATTGAGGAAGGGGTGGCCGGGCTCGAGCGATTCCGACAGGAGCTGCGCGCGGAAGGCCGGATCGCGCATAATGGCGACGCGCTCGGCGAGCGGCTTGTCGGCGATGGCGCGGTAGGACGGCCGCGTGAGGAAGGGATGCACGGAGCCTTGCAGGCCCAGCATCAGGCCCACCGGGCGACCCTGCACCTGCGCCTTGATGGGAAGGCCGCGGCCTGCCGCGCTGTCGAGGCGCTTGGTCAATTCCTTCCACTGGTCGGGCACAACGTCGGCCTGCACCATGGAGAAGCTCAAGGGACGGCCCGACACCTCAACGAGTTTCTCGACCAGGCTGAATTCATGATCGATGTCGCGGAAATCAGACACCCATTGCAAGACGCCCGCGCCTGCCTCGCGCAGGCCCTCGGCGATGGCGATCATCTCCTTGTCGGCGGCGCCGATGGTGGGCGTGAGGTCGCCGTCGCTAGTGCGATGCGCGATGGTGCGCGAGGTGGAAAAGCCGATGGCGCCGGCGCGGATCGCGTCGCGCACGATGTCGCGCATCTCGGCAATCTCGGCATCCGTCGCCGCCTCGCGCTTGGCGCCGCGCTCGCCCATGACGTAAACGCGAACCGCGCCGTGCGGCACCTGCATAACGACGTCGATATCATGGGCGCGCTTTTCGATGGCGGTCATATATTCATCGAAACTCTCCCATTCCCATGAGAGTCCTTCGTGAAGTGCTGCACCCGGAATATCCTCGACGCCTTCCATCAGGCGGATGAGCCGGTCGTGATCGGTCTTGCGCACCGGCGCGAAGCCGACGCCGCAATTGCCCATGACGACGGTGGTCGCGCCATGGATGGAGGACGGCGTCATGCGCTCGTCCCAGGTCACCTGGCCGTCATAATGGGTATGGATATCGACCCAGCCCGGCGTGACGAGGAGGCCCCTGGCGTCGATCTCCTCGCGGCCCGTGGCTGCGACCTTGCCAACTTCTACGATGCGGCCCTTGTCGACGGCGATGTCGGCCTCGCGCGGCGCGCTGCCTGTGCCGTCGACCACGGTGCCGCCGCGGATGACCAGATCCACCTGGGCCATGACTTCCTCCTGCTGTTCTTTAAATTCCTTGTTGAGGTGAGTTTAGACCCGCATGGGGCGGGCCGGGAAGTCGAATCCCTTGACTTGGGCAGGACACGGGCGTAACCAAATGCCGATCTTGCGGGCATCGGGCCTGCGGGAGGAGCGAGTGACAAGATGAGCAGCAATTCGATCACAGCAATGAAGGCGCCCAACGGCGATGCTGTGCCGTCGTGCCTGCCGTCAACTCGCGAGGAAGCTGCGGACTAAACCCCGCACGATCCAACGGATCCCGCCCTCCCGAGCCCGCTGAACGCTCCGGAGGGTTTTTTTATTGGCCTCCTCTGCCGTTCACCGGGCTTCCTGCAAGAAAAGCCCGATCATGACCGAAGCAACAACCGTCAATCTTCTCGAAGAACCCGCCCAAAATCCTCTCCCGCATCACGACTGGGGGCCTTGGGTCGTGGAAATGCGCGCGCTGCTGCGCCTCGCCGGACCCATCGTCGTCACGCAGCTTGCGCAGATGGGTGTCGGCACCATCGACGTGCTGATGCTCGGCGCCTATAGCAAGGACGCGCTGGCCGCCTCCGCGCTCGGCCTCAGCCTCTATTACGCCATGTGGCTTTTCGGCATGGGGCCGGCGGTCGCCGTGTCGCCGATGATCGCGCATATTCTCGGTGAGCGGCGCAACGGCATTGCGGGCGTTCGCGCCTCGGTGCGCATGGCGCTCTGGGCGCTCATCCTGCTGACGCCGATCTTCGCCGTCTTCATCTGGTTCGTCGGCGACATATTGCTCGCGCTGGGCGAGCCGGAACGGCTCAGCCGGGAGGCGGGCGTCTTCGTGCGCCTGCTCGGCATCGGCCTGCCCTTCACCCTCGCCTTCTCGATCCTGCGCGGCTATGCGACCGCGCTCAGCCATCCGCGCGCGCCGCTCATCGTGCAGATCGTCACGGTATTCTTCAACGCGGCCATCGCCTATGCGCTCATCTTCGGGCATTTCGGCGCGCCGCGTCTCGGCCTCGAAGGCGCCGGCATTGCGACGGCGCTGTCTTCGATTTTCAGCTTCCTCGCCATGATCGCCATCATCTATGCGACACCGGAACTCAGGCGCTATCGCATTTTCCGCCGCTTCTTCCGGCCGCAACTGGAAAAGCTCCGCGAAGTTTTCAGGCTCGGCCTGCCCATCGGCTTCACGATGATTTTCGAGGCGATGTTCTTCAATGCGGGCGCGCTGATGATGGGATATTTCGGAACGGCTTCGGTGGCCGCCCACCAGGTGGCGCTCAATGTCTGCGCGCTTTTCTTCATGGTGCCGCTCGGCATCGCGACGGCGGCGTCCGTGCGCGTCGGCCTTGCGGCGGGCGCGCGCGACATGCCCCGCGTCAGGCGCGCGGGCACGGCGGCGCTCGCGCTCAGCGTCACGCTGATGACGCTTGCAGGCATCGTGATGGCCATATTCCCGAAGGAGATCGTCGGGCTCTATATCGACGCGCACAATCCAGACAATGCCGATGTGGTGGAGCTGGCGACCGTGTTCCTGCGCGTCGGGGCGGCGTTCCAGCTCTTCGATTCCATTCAGGTGACGATGGGCATATCGCTGCGCGGTCTCAAGGATGCGAACTTTCCCATGATGCTCGCGGGCGGAAGCTACTGGCTGTTCGGCTTTCCGGTCGCGCTCTACCTCGCCTTCCACCTTCATCTCGAAGGCTTCGGCGTCTGGATCGCCTTCGTGCTGGCACTTTTCGTCGTCGCGGTATCCATGACGGCGCGGTTTGCGTGGCTGTCGGGCGCGATCGGTCGGCGGGGGCTTGTCAGCGCTTAACGGTCGATTACTTCAAAACCTGAAGCTCATCATGCTGACTTCCGCCAGTTCCTCGGCGTCGAGTTCCCATGCGCCGGCCTTCACGTTCTGCTCGACCTGTTCGGGCTTGGTCGCGCCGGCGATGACGCTGCCGACATGGGGTTGCGAGGCGAGCCAGCCGATGGCGAGGTCGAGGAGCGAGTGGCCGCGCGCTTCGGCAAAGGCGGTGAGCTTTTCGACGAGGTCGAAATTGGCGTCCGACAGGATGCTTTTGCCGCGTTCGCCCCATTGCGTGAGGCGACCGTCGTTCGGCAGGTCGGCGCCGCGGCGGTATTTGCCGGTCAGCATGCCGCTTGCCAGCGGGAAATAGGGAAGGATGCTCGCGCCATAGGCCTTGGCGGCGGGGACAAGCTCCTGCTCGATCTTGCGGTCGAGGAGATTGTAGTGGTTCTGCGCCGAGACGAACTTGGTCAGATTGCGTTCGTTGGCGATGTACCAGGCCTCGGTGAGCTGCCAGCCGGCGAAATTGGACGAGCCGATATAGCGCACCTTGCCGGAGCGGACGAGCGCGTCGAGCGCTGCCAGCGTTTCCTCGATGGGCGTATCGGGATCGGGGAAATGCATCTGGTAGAGGTCGATGTAGTCGGTGCCGAGACGCTTCAGGCTCGCATCGACCGCATTCATGATGTAGCGGCGCGAGCCGCCCTTCATCAGATCGCCGTCGGCCATGGGCAGGCCGAACTTGGTCGCGAGCACGATATCCTTGCGCCTCGCGCCCAGCGCCTTGCCGAGCATCGTCTCCGAGCCGCCCTTGTTGCCGTAGACGTCGGCGGTATCGAAGAGCGTGATGCCGAGATCGATGGCTTTCGCTACCACGGCGTCGGTCGCTGCCTGATCGATCTTCATGCCGAAATTGTTGCAGCCGAGACCGACGACCGAAACCTTGAGACCGGAATTGCCAAGCCGTTTCATGCGCATGGGAGTGTCTCCTGAAGCCGGGGATGACGATGGCGCGAGCATAGACCCGGGCGGCGGGAATTCGAGTAACAGTTTTGTCAGCACCGCGCTTCGCGCCTGAACAATTGCGCCGCGCATTTGGAATCACTAGACTCCCGGATTAGGGCAATTACCCTAAAACAGAGGCAGGCCGCACGGGACGCCCAAAAGGTGCGCGAGTCCGCCCATCAGGAGGAAGCGCTATGAAATTCACCTGGTTCAATCTGATGCCATGGCAGGACCTGCCGGACGACTTCCGCGAGAAGCATCGTTCCGTCTGGGTCGATATCGACTCGCGGCTGTTCGATCCGGCGCGGGCACATCATCTGTATAATGAGTATATGGACCTGCTCGAATATTCCTCGACGCTGGGCTTCGACGGCATCGGCGTCAACGAGCATCACCAGAACGGCTATGGCATCATGCCCTCGCCCAACATCATCGCGGCCGGCCTTGCGCGGCGGACGAAGGATGTGGGCCTCGTCGTGCTCGGCAATTCCATCGCGCTCTATAATCCGCCGGTGCGCGTGGCGGAAGAATTCGCGATGCTCGATTGCATTTCGGGCGGTCGCCTCGTCGCGGGCTTCCCGGTCGGCACGTCGATGGACACGAACTTCTGCTACGGGCAGATCCCGGCGCTGACGCGCGAGAAATATGCCGAAGCCCATGACCTCATCAAGGAGGCCTGGAGCAATCCCGATCCCTTCGCCTTCAACGGCCGCTACAACAAGCTCCGGCACGTCAACATCTGGCCGCGGCCGATCCAGAATCCGATGCCGATCCATATTCCCGGCGGCGGCTCTGTCGAGACCTACGACTTCTGCATCGACAATACCTATTCCTATTCCTACCTCTCATTCTCGGGCTATATCCGCGCCAAGGCGCTGCTCCAGGGCTATTGGGACCGCGTGGCCGAGCGCAACGCGCCCGACACCTCGCCCTATCGCGCGGGCTTCGCGCAGACGATCTGCGTCGCCGACACGGATGAGGAAGCCGAGCGGCTTTACTCCGAGCATGTAAGCTACTTCTACAATCGCTGCCTGCATGTCTATGGCGGCTTTGCCGACGCGCCGGGC
This sequence comes from Parvibaculum sp., assembly GCA_031291615.1. GTDB lineage: Bacteria > Pseudomonadota > Alphaproteobacteria > Parvibaculales > Parvibaculaceae > Parvibaculum. The sequence goes on along the minus strand of JARLIS010000010.1, from coordinate 97,035 downwards.
TACCGGACGATCAAGACGATCCAGACCGGCGCGCTCTCGCAATATGCGCCGCCCGTGAACGGCTATTCGAACCTCACCTGGAAAGACCTGACCGAGCAGGGCCATGTGATCGCGGGCAGTCCCGAGACCGTGCGCCAGCGCATGGAAGAGCTCATCAAGGGGCTCCATGTCGGCAACATCTTCTGCCTGCTGCATGTGGGCAACATGCCGAAGGACAAGTGCATGTATTCGACGAAGCTCTTCGCCGAAAAGGTCATGCCGAAGCTCCGCAACATGTTCCCCGAATACAAGGACGACAATCGTTTCTGGTGCAAGCCGCTGGCGAACCAGGCGACGCCCGGAAGCCTTCCGACAGAGAAGGCGGTCGCGGCGATGGTGGGAGGTAAGGACTGATGGAACTCAAGACAGTCAAGACGCAGCACGTTCCCGTTCGCTATTTCGAAGGGGGCAAGGGCGAGCCGCTCGTATTCCTGCATGGGGCGGGCGGATTGCTCGCCGGCGATCCGCTGTTCGCCAAACTCGAGCAGAAGTACCACGTCTATGCGCCGCTGCTGCCGGGCTATGGCGATTCCGAGGAGTGCTCGGAATTGCGCGACATGCTCGACTTCACTCTGCACACGGCCGATGTGGTGGAGGCGCTGGGCCTTAAGGACCCGATCCTTGTCGGCCATTCGATGGGGGGCATGATCGCGGCCGAGATGGCGGCCATCGCGCCGCATGACGTGTCGCGGCTCGCGCTCATCTGCCCGGCGGGCCTGTGGCTCGATGAATATCCCATCCCCGATCTCTTCTCGATGCTGCCCTTCGAGATGCCGCAATATCTCTTCCACGATGTGGAGGCAGGAACGAAGCTCATGACGGCGGGCGTGGCGCTCGACGATCCCGAATGGCTCAAGGCCTTCCTCGTCATGAATGCGCGGCAGATGGGCATGGCGGGCAAGATCCTGTTCCCCATCCCCGAGCGCGGCCTTGCGCAGCGGCTCTACCGCATCAAGGCGAAGACGGTGCTGATCTGGGGCGACAGCGACAGGCTGATCCCGCCTGCCTACGCACATGCCTTCAAGAAGGGGATCAAGGGTGCGGAGCTCGTTTCGATCCCCGAGGCGAGTCACCTTGTGACGATGGAAAAACCCGATCAGGTCGCGGCCGCCATCAGCAAGGTCGCCTGACGACATTCGGCGTCAATAACAAGAAACGGATGCTGGATAGGAGCGAAGGGCCGCCCCCTCAAAGGGCGGCCCTTCTGCTTTCAACTTCAGGCGTGAGCCTGGATCGCGGCCATGACGAGCGCGATCAGCGCACCGAGATAAAGGATCGCAGTCGAAATGAGCCCGATCATGAAACCGCGGCTGCGCTTGTTCGCGGCGGCGTAATAGCCGAGCGCGTAGACGATGCGGCCGATGGGATAGAAAATACCGACGAGTGCCGCCCAGATGTCGCCGATGGTGAGCGCGAAGAGCCAGAGCGCCGGCAGGAAGAGGATGAGCCCTTCCATGGTGTTCTCATGAACGCGGATCGCGCGCATCAGCTCGTCCGGCCCGGTCATGGCGGGTGCCGGGGTGTTGGTCTTGCTGCGCACCTTCGCGGTTTGTAGCGACATCCAGAAATAGACGGCAAGCGTCACGAGCGTGACGAGCCCGGTATGCGGATAGATGAATGACATGCGGTTCCTCCCCTGAAGTCATTGCGTGGCGCCAAGCTACATCGCCCGGAGAGTCGCCCCAAGCCCTAACGGGGCTGGCGCGGCGGTGGTCTCTGCCCCTATCCTTGCCCAAAATCACGGAGACTCATGATGGATCTGGCACTCAACAAGGACGATGCGGCATTTCGGGAAGAGGTGCGCAGGTTCCTGAAGGACAAGCTGCCGCGCGAGATCGCCGAAGCGAATAGCGTCGGCGTCTCGGTCGAAAAGCCGCTGCTGAAGCGCTGGCACCGCGCGCTTTACGATCAGGGCTGGGTCGCGCCCGGATGGCCGAAGGAGGCGGGCGGCACGGGCTGGACGGTCACGCAGCGCCACATCTTCAACGAGGAATGCGCGCAGGCGAATGCGCCGCGCCTCATGCCCTTCGGCCTCGGCATGGTGGGGCCCGTCATCTACACCTTCGGCACGCCCGCGCAGAAAGCGCAGCACCTGCCCGGCATCCTCACCGGCGAGACCTGGTGGTGTCAGGGTTATTCGGAGCCGGGTGCGGGCTCGGACCTCGCAGCGCTCAAGACCAAAGCGGTGAAGGACGGCGACCACTATGTCGTCAACGGCCAGAAAATATGGACCTCCTATGCCCATGAGGCCGACTGGATTTTCTGCCTCGTCCGCACCGACGACACGGGCAAGACGCAGGAAGGCATTTCCTTTCTGCTGATCGACATGAAGACGCCGGGGATCACGGTCCGCCCCATCGTCTCCATCGACGAATTGCACCATCTCAACGAGGTGTTCTTCGAAGATGTGCGGGTGCCGGTCGCCAATCGCATCGGTGAAGAAAACAAAGGCTGGACCTACGCCAAATATCTGCTGACGCATGAGCGCACCGGCATTGCGGGCGTGCCGGAATCGAAGAAGGCGGTGGAGCGGCTCCATCGTATTTCCGAGGCGACGCGCGCCGGCGACGGCAAGAGGCTTGCGGACGAGCCGGACTTCCAGCGCAAGCTTGCCGAGATCGAGGTGAGCCTTGCGGGCCTCGACATCACGAACCTGCGCATTCTTGCCGATGCCGCTGCGGGACGCGCTGTCGGTGAACGGTCGTCAATCCTGAAAGTCGTAGGCACCGAGATTCAGCAGGCGCTTCAACTGCTCGCGGTCGAGGCCATCGGCTACTACACGCTGCCCTCGCAGCGCGAGCGGCTGGAAGGGCGGCCGAACGCCGTGCGCGTCGGGCCCGACCACGTGAACACCATATTCGCGGGCTATGCCTTCGGCCGTGCGGCGACGATCTATGGCGGCTCGAACGAGATCCAGCGCAACGTGCTCGCCAAGGCCGTGCTGGGGCTTTGAGTTTGCGTTGAGGCTTCGGGCCTCGTCCTTCGAGACGCGCTTCTGCGAAGCGCTCCTCAGGATGAGGGTTTCATTCTGCATTTCTCCTCATCCTGAGGAGGCGCGATAGCGCCGTCTCGAAGGATGAAGGCCACCTTCAGCTAGCGCGCGGCGAGACGCACCAATGAAGCGGTGATGCTCAGACCCGCAATGACAAGCGCCATGGGCATTGCCGTTCCGTTGTTGAGCGCGCCGACGGCGGCGCCCGAGGCGCCGGCCATCGCAAACTGGATGACGCCGGTGAGGGCCGCCGCCGCGCCGACATTGGCGCCCGCGCGCGACATGGCCGCCGCAATGGCGTTCGAGCCGATGAAACCCAGCGTCGGCACCAGCAGAAAGAGAAGCGCCATCAGCGGCAGCGCATGTGTCGGCAGAAATATGACCACCGCGACAAGCGCCAGCGCCGCGCAGAGATGTACCGTCATCGCGATCTTCAGGATGAGGCGGCCGCTCAAGGTGCGGAGCAGATAGGCATTGACCTGCGCCATCAGAATGAAGGTTGCGGCGATCGATCCGAAGGTCATGGCGAATTGCGACGGCGTGAAGCCGTGAATCTCGATGAAGACGAAGGGCGAGCCGGTGATATAGGCGAACATCGAGGCGGAGATGCAGGCATTCGCCAGCGTGAAGGCGAGGAAGGCGCGGTCGCCCATCAGCGCCACATAGGCGCGCAGCACATGCGCGACGCCGCCTGCATGGCGCTTTTCGCGCGGCAGCGTTTCGCCGAGGCCGAAGGTGACGAGCGCGAGGCAGAGCGTGCCGAAGCCCGCAAGCAGCCAGAAGATCATCGGCCAGTCGAAGCGGATAATAAGGAAGCTGCCGAGCAGCGGCGCGAGGATGGGCGCGACGCCCATCACCAGCATGAGCAGCGAATAGACCTGCGCCGATTCCCGCTCGTTGAAGAGATCGCGCACCATGGCGCGCGAGGTGACAATGCCGGTGCAGCCGCCCAAGGCCTGGAGGAAGCGCGCAACGATCAGGCTCTCGATGTTGGGCGCGAGCGCCGCAAAGACCGAGGCCAGCACGAAGATGCCGATGCCGAAAACGAGCGGCGGCAGGCGTCCGGTGCGGTCGGACAGCGGCCCGAGCACGCTCTGGCCCATCGCCATGCCGATAAGGAAGGCGGCAAGGGTCGCCTGCACGGCGCCGTCGCTCGCATGGAAATGCGCGGCGATCCGAGGGAAAGCCGGCAGATACATGTCGATCGACAGCGGCGCGAAAGCGGTGAGCGTGCCGAGGACCGCGACAAGGCGGAGATGTTCGCGGCGGATGCCTGAAGTTTCCATCCGCGGGTTCTTACACCGGAACCGTGCATCCTGCCAAAGCGGCCGTCCTCGCTACCCCTCGCCCATCTTCTGGTCCGGGCGGCGGTCGGCCAGCATCTTCCTGACGATGGGGCCGAGCTTGGCCGGATCGAAGCGGACCTGCTGCTCGACCATCGGCCCGCGATGCCAGCCCTCATAGACGCAGAGACGGCCGCGCATGGATTCGAAAATCTGGCCGGTCACGTCCCTGGCTTCCGAGGAACCCAGCCAGACGACGATGGGCGCGATGTTCGAAGGGTCGCGCGGGTTCCATTCGCCCGGCTTCAACTCCTGCGGCGGTCCAAGGTCTTCGGTCAGCCGCGTCAGCGCGCCGGGCGAAATGGCGTTCGAGGTGATGCCGTAGCGCAGAAGTTCCTTCGCCGCGATCAGCGTCATCGAGGCGATGCCGGCCTTGGCCGCGCCGTAATTGGTCTGGCCCGGATTGCAGAAAAGACCGGAGACGGAGGTCGTGTTGATGATCCGCGCGTCGTTCTGCTCGCCCGCCTTTGCGCGTTCGCGCCAATAGCCGACCGCGTGGCGCGTGGGGCAGAAAGTGCCGCGCAGATGCACCTTTATCACGGCGTCCCATTCCTCGATCGTCATGTTGAAGATCATTCGGTCGCGCAGGATGCCGGCATTGTTGACGAGCACGTCGAGCTTGCCGAAGGTCGAGATGGCCTGATCGATCATGCGCTTCGACCCCTCCCAGTCGGAGACGTCCTCGCCATTGGCGACGGCCTCACCGCCCATCGCCTTGATCTCTTTCACCACGTCCTCGGCGGGACCAACCGAGCGGCCCTCGCCGTCGCGCGCGCCGCCCAGATCGTTGACGACGACTTTCGCGCCCTGACGCGCGAACTCCAGACAATATTCGCGCCCGATGCCGCGCGCGCCGCCCGTGACGATGACGACGCGTCCTTCGCAGATCCCTGCCATATCCTGTCTCCCCATCTCGTTTTCATTGCATCCTTCGAGACGCCGCTTCGCGGCTCCTCAGGATGAGGACTCCTCATGGTGAGGAGGGCGCGGAAGGCGCCCGTCTCGAGCCACGGTTCTAGATTTTCTTGTCGCCGTGCCAGTAGCGGTCGCGGACGCTGCGCCTGACGATCTTGCCCGACGGCATGCGCGGCAGGTCGTCGGTGAAGTCGACCGAGCGCGGGCGCTTGTAGCCCGGCAGGCGCTCGGCGGCGAAGGCGACGATCTCTTTCGCCAGCGCCTCCGAAGGCGCATAGCCTTCATTCAATTGCACGACCGCCTTGATCTCCTCGCCCCATTCCTCGTTGGGTACGCCGACGACGGCGACGTCGTAGACGGCGGGATGCTCCAGCACTTCCTGATCGATCTCGACGGGATAGATATTCACGCCGCCCGAGATGATGACTTCCGCGCTGCGGCCGGTGAGGAAGAGGTATCCTTCCTCGTCGAGATAGCCCATGTCGCCCATGGTGTAGTAGTCGCCGCGATAGGCGCCTTCGGTTTTTTCCGGCGCCTTGTAATATTCAAAGCGGCCCTGCGCCGGGGCCTGGAAGTAGATCGTGCCGACCTCGTTGGGCGCGGCGATCTCTTCGGCATCGTTGACGATCTTCATCACGACGCCGGGCAGCGGCTTACCGACCGTGCCGGGCTTACGCAACCACTCATGGCTTTCGACGAAGATGCCGCCGCCTTCCGTCGCCGCATAATATTCATAGACGACAGGGCCGAACCATTCGATGGAGCGCTCCTTCACATGGGTCGGGCACGGGGCGGCGCCGTGGAGAATCCAGCGCAGCGTCGAGAAGTCGTATTTGCCGCGCACATCCTGCGGCAGGCTCAGAACGCGGTGGAGCATGGTCGGCACGACATGCGTATGCGTGATGCCGTATTCCTCGACGAGACGCAGCGTCTCCTCCGCGTCCCACTTGTCCATGATGACGCAGCCGACGCCGGAATTGAGCGGGAAGTTGAGATTGAGCGCCAAGGGCGCGGCGTGATAGAGCGGGCCGGTGACGAGCGACATGTCCTCGCCGGGACGGAAGGCCGCCGTCTCGGTGAGCTTGACGAGAAGCGGCGAGACGGGTGCGGCCTCGCGGCGGAAGACGCCCTTGGGATAACCCGTGGTGCCGGATGTATACATCATCTGTGTACCGAGCACCGGGTCCGGGATGTTGTCGCCGCTTTCCGCTTCGACAGCCGCATCGTAGGAAGCGAAGCCCCGGATGGGACCGCCGATGGCGAGCCGCAGCGTCGCCGCGGGCGACATGTCGGCGGCCTCCGTGGCGGAGGAAGCGAAGCGCGTATCGGCAAGGAAGGCCTTCGCCTCGCAATTGTCGACGATGTAGCCGACTTCATTGCCCTTGAGATGCCAGTTGACCGGCGTCAGCCGGAAGCCGCCGCGCTGGCAGGCGACGACGGCCTCGACGAATTCGGGGCGGTTGGAACAAAGGAGCGCCACGGCGTCGCCCGCTTTCAGGCCGGCGCGGCGCATGGCGCGCACGAGCTGGTTGGCGCGCGCGTTCAGCTCAGCGTAGGTGCGGTCGCCCGCTTCCGAAATGATCGCCGGGCGATCCGGGTCCATAGCTGCATGCCATGCGATGATCATGCCCGAAGCGGCGGCGGCCTCGCGGCTCTGCGCGCTGGGCGCTTGAGCGACGTTCATTGACAGTCCTCCCGGTTCCCATCGCTCTGGAGCCCTGACGGGACTTCGCGCGATTTGTGTTATTTTCTCCCGGGCCCATTGGACAGCCGCCGGTTTCCTCCCGTCAAGCCGCCAATAAACTGGCAAGTTGCAGGTTTCACCTATGACGACGAAATTTTCCACCCTCTCCCTTGCAGGCGTCATATGCGGTCTGGCCCTTGCCGCAGGCAGCGAGACCGCCCTTGCCAGCGATCCGGTGGGCAGCAGCAAGGCGGCCGATCAGGCATTTCTCACGCTCGGAGTCGATAACGACTTTTTCGAATTCGCCAATCTCGATCAGCACTATACGAACGGCCTCAAGGCTTCCTGGCTGTCGGCTCCGCGCGACGACCTGCCTGCTTGGCTGACAGATGCGATTGCGCCGCCGACATTGAGCTCGGGCGCCGTCTCGGCGACCTCGCACCGGCTCGGCGTCTCGCTGTCGCAGGAAATTTTCACGCCCGCCGACACAACCGTCTCCGCGCCGCAGCCCGACGACCGGCCCTATGCGGCCTGGTTGCACATGACCTTTGCGCTCGTGAGCATTCGCGAAGCGGGCACGGAAGAGTCGTGGCAGGACAAGTGGAAGGTCGATCTCGGCGTCGTCGGTCCGGCAGCTCTTGGCGAGCAGGTGCAAAATGGCTGGCACCGCTTCATCGGCGTCGAGCAGGCGAAGGGCTGGGGCAACCAGATCCATAATGAGCCCGCGCTTGGCCTCACATTCGAGCGCGCCTGGCGTTCCGCCTCGCTGACGACGCCGGCCGTGCTCGGCTTCGACACCGATTTCATTCCCTATGGCGTCGTGACGGTCGGCAATGTGCGCACCTATGCGGGCGTCGGGGCGACACTGCGCATCGGGCCGTCGCTGCCCGACGATTTCGGCCCGACGGGCATCTATCCCGACGATGGCGGTTCGGAATGGTTCAGCGGTTCGGGCGGGCTCGATTGGTATCTGTTCGCGGGCGCCAGCATGCGGGGCGTCGCACGCGACATATTCCTCGACGGCAACACGTTCAGAAGCAGCGCCAGCATTGACAAGAGGCCGGTCGTCGCCGATCTGAAAGCCGGCTTTGTCGCCGTCGTCTGGGACACGCGCATCGCCTTCACCGATGTCTATCGGACCAAGGAATTTTATGGTCAGGTGAAGCCCGATCTCTTCGGGTCGATCTCGCTGACGCGGGCATTCTGATCCGCATGATGGCCCACTAGAAAACCGAGGACTAGATGCCAGCTCTTCCCATGGGACGCATTCCCGCCTTCTGGGCCGCACGCAACCCCGACGCGCCCGCCATCACCCATGAGGGGCGCACGGTGACGCGGGCGGAATTCGACCGGCGGACAAACCGTCTCGCCCGCGCCTATGCCGCACTGGGCGTCAAGGAAGGCGATCTCGTCACCATCGGCCTGCCGAACGGCATCGGCTTCTACGAGGCCTGTTTTGCGACATGGAAGCTCGGCGCCACGCCGCAGCCGATTTCAGCGCGGCTGCCGAAGCTCGAACGCGAAGCGATCGTCGAGGTGGCGGCGCCGTCGCTTGTCGTCGGCGCGCCGCAGGGCGCACATGGCGATGTCCCTTGCATTGACGCCGATTTCGAGCCCGATCCGTCCCTGTCGGATGCCGAACTGCCGGAAAAGATTGCGCGCTACTGGAAGGCGCCGACATCGGGCGGCTCGACGGGACGGCCCAAGATCATCGTCTCGAACGAGCCGGGTATGTTCGATCCCTTCGCGCCGCGTCTGCTACAGGAGATCGACCGGGCGCAGCTCGTGCCGGGGCCGCTCTATCACAATGGACCGTTCAGCTTTTCGATGATCGGGTTCACGCTCGGCAATCACATTGTCGTCACCACGCGCTTCGATGCGGAAGATACGCTGCGGCTTCTCGCCGAGCACAAGGTCGACTGGGTGATGCTGGTGCCGACGATGATGCACCGCATCTGGAACCTGCCGGAAGACGTCCGGAACAAATACGACCTCTCGCATTTGCGCATCATGCTGCATCTCGCCGCGCCTTGCCCGGCCTGGCTGAAGGAAAAGTGGATCGAATGGCTCGGCCCCTCGCGCGTGCATGAGCTTTATGGCGGCACGGAAGCGCAGGGCGCGACCTGGATCACGGGCGAGGAGTGGCTTCTGCACAAGGGCTCGGTCGGAAAGCCCGCCCTCACCTGCGAGATGAAGATCGTCGGCGCGGACGGGCAGACGCTCGCGCCGCGCGAGGTCGGCGAGGTTTACATGCGGCCGCTCAGCGGCCCCGGCACGACATATCACTATCTCGGCGCGACCTCGAAGCAGATCGAAGGCGGATGGGAGTCGATCGGCGATATCGGCTGGATGGATGAGGACGGCTATCTCTATCTCGCCGACCGCCATACGGACATGATCCTTGCCGGCGGCGCCAACATCTATCCGGCCGAAGTCGAGGCGGCGATAGATTCCTTTCCGGGCGTGCGCTCCTCCGCCGTCATCGGCCTTCCCGACGACGACATGGGCAATACGATCCACGCCATCGTCGACGCGCCGGGCGGTTTCGACGTCGAGGCGCTGCGCGCGCATCTCGGCGAGCGGCTGGTGCGCTACAAGATACCGAAAACCTTCGAGGTTGCGTCCGAGCCCTTGCGCGACGATGCCGGCAAGCTGCGCCGTTCGGCCTTGAGGGCGGAACGCATCAAGGCGAAGGGCTAGACTTCCGTCTTGGTGCCGAGTTCGACGACGCGGTTCGGCGGAAGCTGGAAATATTCCGTCGGCGTCAGCGCATAGTCCATCAGCAGAATGAAGAGGCGGGACTGCCAGGCGGGCATGCGCGAGGAGTGCTCGTGCACCAGCGTCTGGCGGCTGACGAAGTAGCTCGTTTCCATCGGCGGGAAATCGAGGCCGTGGGTGCGGCAGCGCTCCAGCGCCTCGGGCACGTCGACCGTCTGCATGAAGCCGTGGCTGATCTCGATGCGGGCGAAACCGTTGGGCAGCGTCTCGACGCGAAGCTGTTCGCCCAGCGGTACGCGCGGCGTATCGGCGACGCTGACGCGCAGCAAGGCGACGCGCTTATGAAGCACCTGATTGTGCTTCAGATTGTGCAACAGCGCGGTGGGCACCATGTCGAGGTTCGAGGTGAGGAAGACGGCGGCGCCCTTGACGCGCTGGATCTTCTGGTCGGCCGCCTGCTTCAGAAGCGTTTCCAGCGGGACGGCGCCGTCGAGGAACTGTTCGGCGAGAATGCGGCGTCCGCGACGCCAGGTCTCCATCACGGCGACGAGGCTAAAGCCGATCGCCAATGGCAGCCAGCCGCCTTCCAGAACCTTGGTCAGGTTGGAAACGAGGAAGCTCATGTCGATGGTGAAGAAGAGAAGTGCGAGCGCCGCGACGGGAATGAGCGGCCAACCGGCGATGCGGCGGAAATAATAAAAGCCGATGCAGGTCGTCATGACCATCGTGCCCGTGACGGCGATGCCATAGGCATAGGCAAGGCGGGCGGATGTTTCAAAACCAAGAACCACGGCAAGCACGCCGACCATCAGCGCGGCGTTGATCTGCGGCACATAGATCTGGCCCGATTCACGCGCCGAGGTGTGGCGGATGCGCACGCGCGGCAGCCAGCCGAGTTCGACCGCCTGGCTCGTCACCGAGAAAGCTCCGGAAATGACCGCTTGCGAAGCGATGATCGCCGCCATGGTCGCCAGGATCAGGAGCGGAATGCGCAGGAATTCGGGCGCGAGCAGATAGAAGGGATTGGCGATGGCTTCCGGATTGTAGAGCAACAGAGCGCCCTGGCCGAAATAGTTCAGCACCAAGGCCGGCCAGACGAGGCTGATCCAGACATGGCGAATGGTCGAGCGGCCGAAATGGCCCATGTCGGCATAGAGCGCCTCTGCGCCGGTGATGGCGAGCACGACGGCGCCCAGAAGCAGCAAGGGACGCGTCTGGCCGCTGAGCAGAAGCGACAGGCCGGCACGCGGATCAAGACCGGCAAGAACGGCGGGATGCTGGATGATGCCGTAAATGCCCAACACGCCGATGGTCACGAACCAGACCGTCATCACCGGGCCGAACCAGGCGCCGACGCGGGCGGTGCCGTTCTTCTGGGCGAGGAAAAGGACAATGAGAAGGGCGGCGGAAATGGGCACGGTCATGCCGCTAAAGGCGGGCGAAATGACCTCAAGGCCTTCGACGGCGCCGAGGACGGAGATTGCGGGCGTCAGGATGCCGTCGCCATAGAAGAAGGCCGCGCCGAGCATGCCCGCGCCGACGAGCGCGATCGCCAGATAGCTTCTCGGTGGCGCCTTCTTCAGCGCAAGCGCGGTGAGGGCCAGCACGCCGCCTTCGCCCTTGTTGTCGGCCTGCAAAATGAAGATGACGTATTTCACCATCACGATGAGCGTGATGGCCCAGAACACAAGCGACAGGACTCCCGCTACGCTCTCCGGCGTGGGCTTCAACCCCACGGCGGGATCGAAACACTGACGGATCGTGTAGAGCGGACTTGTTCCGATATCTCCGAATACGACGCCGATCGCAGCGACGTGGAGCGCTAGCTTCATGCGTTGCGCGCCGTCGGATGAGGCGATGCTCAAAAGATCGAGCCTCTCAAGTTTCCAAGGGCGCGCATGCTGTCCGAATGGCTGTGCAAGGTCAACCGAGGCTTGGGCGGTTTCGGGGCCGCCTGATTGCGACCTAACGCCCCCTCTGATAGAGCAAACCCAGCCCGAATTGCATTAAAACTCGCGACATTATGGAGACTATAAGATGACAAGCTCCGCCGAAGCGGTAATCCTGGTCGAAAAGTCGGGTGGGATCGCCACCGTCACCCTGAACCGGCCGACCGCCATGAATGCGCTGTCGCGCGAACTCAGGGCCGCCATCGCCGAAACCTTCGACGCGCTGGAAGCCGATCCGGAGGTCCGGGTGGCCATTCTGACCGGCGCGGGCAAGGCCTTCTGCGCCGGGCTCGACCTCAAGGAGCTTGGCTCGGGCGAGAGCACGGTGGGCGGCACCATCGACGACAAGGATCCGGTGACCTCCATCGGCCGTTTCTCGGGCCCGGTCATCGGCGCGATCAACGGCGTCGCCATTACCGGCGGCTTCGAACTGGCGCTGGCCTGCGACGTGCTGATCTGCTCGGAGGCGGCGCGCTTTGCCGACACCCATGCCCGCGTCGGCATTCTGCCGGGCTGGGGCCTGTCGCAGAAGCTGTCGCGCGCCATCGGCATCTACCGCGCGAAGGAGCTTTCGCTCACCGGCAATTTCCTGCCCGCCGCGCAGGCCGCCGAATGGGGCCTCGTCAACCGCGTGGTCCCTGCGGGCGAATTGCTGGCGACCGCACGCAAGCTTGCCGAAGACATGCTGACCGTGGTGCCCGAATGCCTGCCCGCTTATAAGCAGCTCATCAATGACGGCTTTGCGCAGAGTTTCGGCGAAGCGCTGAAAACCGAGCGGAAATTCTCCGGCGAGCGGAACAAAAAGGTCAATGCATCCGCCATCGAAGAGCGCCGCGAGGGCATCCGTCAGCGCGGCCAGCAGCAGAAAAGCTAGGGTAAGCTGCTTTCGAGCCTCACGGGGCGGACAAAATCCGCTAAACTCGCCGGAAACGCCATTCAGAGCCATTCGGGAGGATAGCCATGCATGATCTCGTGATCCGGGGCGGGACCGTTTTCGACGGCACCGGCGCCAAGCCGATCGAAGCCGATGTCGCCATCGACGGCGGGACCATCGTCGCCATCGGCAAGGTCGCGGGGCAGGCCCGCGAGGAGATCGACGCCAGAGGCCAGATCGTGACGCCGGGCTTCGTCGATGTGCATACGCATTACGACGGCCAGGTGACCTGGGACCCCTATCTCCAGCCCTCGACCTTCCACGGCGTCACCACCGCCGTCATGGGCAATTGCGGCGTGGGCTTTGCGCCCTGCAAGCCCGAGCAGCGCCAATGGCTTCTCGGCCTCATGGAAGGCGTCGAGGATATTCCCGGGTCCGCGCTTGCCGAGGGCATCAAGTGGAACTGGGAGAGCTTCGCCGAATACATGGATGCGGTCGAAGCCTCGCCGCTCGCGCTCGATGTCGGCCTCCAGGTTCCTCATGCCGCCGTGCGCGCCTATGTGATGGGCGAGCGCGCGCCGGCGCTTGAGCCTGCGACCGAAGCCGAAACCGAGGAAATGGGACGTCTCGTCGTCGAGGCGCTCAATGCGGGCGCGCTCGGCTTTTCGACCTCGCGCACGGTCAAGCACAAGGATGTGAAGGGCGGCTCGACGCCGACGCTCAAGGCCGAAGCCATGGAACTTCACGGCATTGCCCGCGCGATGGGCAAGGCGCAGAAGGGCGTCCTCCAGCTCATCGCCGACTTCAAGGACACCGATGCCGAATTCGCCATGCTGCGCGGCATGGTCGAGATTTCCGGGCGGCCGCTTTCCATCACCATCGAGCAGGACGACCGCTGGCCAGATGTCTGGGCGCGCGTGCTGCACAATATTTCCGAAGCGAACAAAGCGGGCCTGCCGATCAAGGGCCAGGTGCCGCCGCGCGGCACGGGCATCCTTCTCGGCCTCACCTCCTCGCTCAATCCATTCGTGATGCACCAGACCTTCCGCCAGATCTGGGGCGCGCCGCTTGAGGAGCAGGTGAAGGCGCTGAAGGATCCCGAGTTCCGCGCGAAGCTCCTCGCCGAGGAGCCCGCCTATCCCGCCGGCGAAATCATCGAAATGCTCTGCGTCGGCTATCACAAGATGTTCGCGCTGGGCGAGAACCCCAATTACGAGCCGGCGCCGGAAGACAGCGTGAAGGCGCGGGCCGAGCGGTCGGGCAAGAATCCGCGCGAGGTCATTCTCGACCTGATGCTCGAACGCGACGGCAAGGCGCTCATCTATTTCCCGCTGATGAATTATTACTGCGGCAGCCTCGCCGATGTCGAAACGATGCTGACGCATCCCAACACCGCTTTCGGTCTGTCGGATGGCGGCGCCCATTGCGGCATCATCTGCGATGCGAGCTTCCCGACCACGCTCCTCACCCATTGGGGCCGCGACCGGACGCGCGGGCGCAAGCTGCCGCTCGAATGGCTGATCCGCGGGCTCACTTCGCGCAATGCCGAGCTTATCGGCATGCTCGATCGTGGCATTCTCGCGCCCGGCATGAAGGCCGACGTCAATGTGATCGACTTCGACCACTTGCGGCTGTTCTCGCCGCGCATCGTCAACGACCTGCCGGCGGGCGGAAAGCGGCTCATCCAGCAGACGGACGGCTATACGGCGAGCATCGTTTCGGGGGCGGTCGCCTTCCGCAACGGAGAGCCGACGGGCGCGCTGAACGGACGGCTTGTCCGGGGCGCGCAGGCCCGGCCGGCCGGCGCGCGCATTCCCGCCGCGGCCGACTGACGCGAGGCTTCGGCCGACGGAAAGCGGATAGGATATCGGGATGCGCGTGACCGGACGCGCATCCGTTCATGGGCGGTTCATCGGCCTTGCCTTAAGTCAGGCTGGGCCGCCCATCTTCAAGGCGAGCGCGACGGAGCTGGGCCGTCGCGCCGCGCGGTGCAGGCAATCGCCCAGGTGGATATTTCTGGACACCCGATGGACAACGCTTCCCCCGAAAGCCTAGAGCCCAATCCCGACTTCCCGGACAATCCGCAGCGACTTTCGCGAAAAGGGTCGCTGGCGCGCATCGCCGGTTTTCTCGTTTTCGTGCTGCCGATCGTCATTCTCGCCAATCTTGCAATCTGGGCGGCGTTCAACCAGCCGCATGACGCGGAAGCCTGGACCGGCGAAATCGTCGGCTTCTCCTACAGCCCCTACCAGATCAACCAGGACCCGACCAAAAACATCAATCCCACCTCCGATCAGATCGCGTCGGACCTCAGGCTGCTTTCGGGTTCCGTGCAGGCCATCCGTACCTACAGCGTGATCCGCGGGCAGGAGAACATTCCGGACCTCGCCGCGCAGGACGGGCTTTCGGTCGCGGTGGGTGCATGGATCAATGCCGACAAGGCGCGCAACGCGGAAGAAGTCGCCAATCTCATCAAGGTGGCGCCGAAGCGCAATGTCGTGCGCGTGCTGGTCGGCAACGAGTCGCTGCTCCGCAACGACCTGCCGGTCGGCGATCTCATCAACTACATCCGCGAAGTGAAGAAGAGCGTCTGGAAGCCGGTCTCGACCGCCGAGCCGCCGCATATCTGGCTGAAATATCCCGAACTCGTGAAAGAGGTCGATTATATCGGCGTGCAGATCCTGCCCTATTGGGAAGGCATTCCGATCAATCAGGCGGTCGACGCCGTCTTCGAGCGCGTCGACGAGCTGCACAAGGCCTATCCCGACAAGCCCATCGTCATCACCGAGGTCGGCTGGCCGAGCCGCGGCAAGATCATTCCGCGCAAGCCCTATCCCGGCATTCCCGAAGCCGAGCTGTCCGGCGAGGCCGTACCCTCGCTCGTCAATCAGGCGACCTTCATGCGCGAGTTCCTGAACCGCGCCAAGGATGCCGATCTCACCTATTACGTCATGGAAGCCTTCGACCAGCCGTGGAAGGCCAGCGAAGAAGGCGCGGCCGGCAGCTATTGGGGCATCTATAACGCCGAGCGCCAGCCGAAATTCCCGATGAAGGGCTCGATCTCCGAAGCGCCGCAATGGCGCATGTGGGCCTCCATCGCGGCAGGCCTTGCGCTGGTGCTCGCCGTCGTCTTCATGCTGATCCGCCAGCATGTGAAGACGGTCGGCGTCGTCATCTTCACCATCGTCACGCAGGTGGCCGCTTCCGCGCTCGCCTGGGCGGGGCTTTCGGTGACTGGGCTTTATCTATCGTCGGTGGACACGGTCGTCTGGTCCTTCCTCTTCCTCGCGCAAGGCCTGCTCCTCGTCGTGCTGCTCGCCGAAGCGATCGAGTTCGTCGAGGTCATCTGGACGCGGCATGGCGAGCGTCACTTCAAGCCCTTCGAGCCGGCGGAAGGCTATCCGTCGCACAAGGTCTCGATCCATGTGCCGATCCACAACGAGCCGCCGGAAATGGTGCGCGATACGCTGATCGCGCTCTCGAAGCTCGACTATCCGAATTTCGAGGTGTTGGTTCTCGACAACAACACCACAGATCCGCGCGTGTGGCAGCCGGTGCGCGAAGTCTGTTCCCAGCTTGGCGACCGCTTCCGCTTCTTCCATCTTGAAAACTGGCCGGGCTTCAAGGCGGGCGCGCTCAACTACGGGCTCAAGATGACGGCGAAGGATGCCGACATCGTCGCCGTGATCGACAGCGACTATCAGGTGTCGCCGGACTGGCTGCGCATGATGGTGCCCTATTTCGCCAAGCACGATGTCGCCTTCGTGCAGTCGCCGCAGGATTATCGCGACGGCCACGAAAGCCTGTTCAAGAACATGTGCTACTGGGAATATGCCGGCTTCTTCCATATCGGCATGGTCCAGCGCAACTACTTCAACGCCGTCATTCAGCACGGCACCATGACGCTGGTGCGCAAATCCGCGCTCGAGAAAGTCGGCGCATGGGCCGAGTGGTGCATCTGCGAGGACGCGGAGCTCGGCATCAAACTCTATCGCGCCGGATATGACAGCGTTTACGTCAACCATTCCTTTGGCAAGGGGCTCACGCCCGACACGCTTGCCGGCTACATCGGTCAGCGTTTCCGCTGGGCCTATGGCGCGGTGCAGATCGTCAAGCATCACTGGGACGCGCTCGCGCCCTGGTCGCGCAAGGGCGGGCTGACGGCGGCGCAGCGCTATTACTTCCTTGCCGGCTGGCTGCCCTGGTTCGCGGACGGGCTCGCGCTTCTCTTCACCACGGCGAGCATCGGCCTTTCGGCTTTCGCGCTTTACGAGCCGAAGATGGTGCAGCTCCCGGTCGCGGCCTTCCTCATCCCGACCATCGGCAGCTTCGCCTTCAAGTTCATCCGCTCGCTCTGGCTCTATGCCGTGCGCGTCAAGAATTGCAGCTTCATCGAAAGCCTCGGCGCCGGCGTCGCCGCGCTTGCGCTCACGCATACGGTGGCGAAAGCGATGCTCAACGGCATGGTGACCTCGGGCAAGCCCTTCTTCCGCACGCCGAAATGCGAGGACAAGCCGCCGCTCGCCGCCGCCCTCATTCAGGTGCGCGAGGAGGCCGTCATGCTGACTGCACTCTGGGGCCTGGCGCTCGCCTTCCTGCTCAATCAGGACTTCTCGGACAGCCTCTCCCGGCTCTGGGTCGCCGTGCTGCTGGTGCAGTCGGTGCCTTATGCGGCGGCGGTGCTGCTCTCCTTCATCAACGTGCTGCCCGCAATCTTCAAACGCGGCACGCCCGCCGCGACGGGAGCGCTTTCGCCGGCGGAGTGAGGGACACATTCACGACATGGAAAAGGCCGGTGAAAACACCGGCCTTTTTTATTGTCGCCCGGGACAAGGGCAGATCGCCCCCTCAGTTGCCGCCGCCGTCGACGTTGATCTTCTGGCCGTTGGCATAGGGGTTCGCGTCCGAGACGAGATAGACGACGGCCGCCGCAACTTCTTCCGGCGAGCAGACATGGCCGAAGGGCATGGTCGCGTCGAGGTCGTGAATGTCCATGCCCTTCTTGCCGGCGCGGGCGGCGGCAAGCCTGCTGCCCATGTCGGTCGCGGTGAGGCCGGGCGCAACGATGTTGGTGCGGATGCCGTATTTCCGCTCTTCCTTGGCGAGCGTCAGCGCCAGCGCCTCGGCCGCCGCCTTGCCCATATTGTAGGGCCCGCCATTCGCGGCATGGTGCAGCGTCGCCACCGAAGAAATGATGATGATGTCGCCGCGCTTTTCCTTGCGCATATGAGGGATGACGAGCTTCGACATGAAGTGCGGCGCCATGGCGTGGACGCGAAGCACCCGCTCGAGCTCCAGCGGATCGGTGTCGGCGACCGTCTGGCCGCGGGACGCGATGCCCGCATTGTTGACGAGGATGCCGATGGAGCCGAAATCCTTCAGCACGTCGGCGACCATCTTCTGGTCTTCCTCGAAATTCTCGACCGAGGCCGAATAGGCCTTGGCCTTGCGCCCCAGCGCCTTGATCTCGGCGACCGTCTCATTGGCCGCGTCTTCGTCGCGGCGATAATTGACGGCGATGTCGGCGCCCGCCCTGGCGAGCTCGATCGCTATGGCGCGGCCAATGCCGCGCGACGCGCCGGTGACGAGCGCGACGCGCCCCTTCAGTGAAATCTCCATCATCTCTCCCTCACGCGGCGCCAAGCCCCGCGTATTTTTTCATGTCGTTGCGAAGTTCGGTTTTCAGGATCTTGCCATTGGCGTTGCGCGGCAGAGGCTCGCTGCGAAGCTCGATCTTCACCGGCACCTTGAAGCCGGCGATGAGCTTTCTGACATGGGCTTTGAGCTCTTCCTCGGTCACGCTCTTGCCCGGCGCGATCTGCACCACCGCGCCCACTTCCTCGCCCAGCACCTTGTGGGGGATAGCGACGACGGCGGCGTCCATGACGGCGGGGTGCGCGTAGAGCGCGCCTTCAACTTCGACGCAGTAGATGTTCTCGCCGCCGCGGATCAGCATGTCCTTCGCCCTGTCGAGGATGAAGACGAAGCCTTCCTCGTCGATGCGGACGAGATCGCCGGAATGGAGCCAGCCATCGGTGATGGCGGCGGCGGTGGCTTCCGGCTTGTTCCAGTAGCCTTTGACGACATTCGGACCCTTGATCCAGAGTTCGCCGACCTGGCCCGGCGCCACTTCCTTGCCGTTCTCGTCGACGACCTTCAGCTCGACGACGGGGACGCAAGGGCCCGCGCTTTCCGGCCGGTTCTGATAATCCTCGGCGGAATTCTGCGTGGTGATCGAAGAAGTTTCCGTGAGCCCATAGCCGTTGCCGGGCTGGACCTTGGGAAACTGCTGCTTGATGCGGGCGACGAGATCGGGCGCGGACGGTGCGCCGCCATAGCCGATCGACTCGACGGAAGACGTGTCATGCTCGGCAAAGTGCGGGCTTTCAAGCACCTGCCAGACCATGGCGGGAACGCCGCCGAAGGATTGCAACCTCTCCTGCTCGATGAGTTCGAGTGCGCGCTCGGGGTTCCATTTGTGCATCAGCACGAGCTTGCCGCCGCCCGCATACATGGGCACGAGGATCGAGTGGCAGCCCGTCGCATGGAAAAGCGGCACGGAGAGCAGCATGGAGCGCTGCGGCGCGTTCGGATCGGGCTGGGGCGGCGTCTCGCCGCGGCGGAGCATGGCGCGCGTCGTCGCATAGCCCGTGCTCACCAGATTCGTCATCATGTTGCGATGCGTGCCGAGCGCACCCTTGGGCTTTCCGGTCGTGCCCGAGGTGTAGAAGATCGTCGCATCATCATCGGGGTGAAGATCGGGATCGGGCAAGGCGGCGTCCGACAGTTTCGCGTAATTCTCCGGCTGGCCGACAAAGGCCTCGAAGGCGTGCGCGTCGCCCAGCGGCTGCTCGGATGCGCGGGCGGCGATAATGCCTGCCACTTTCAGTTCGCCGAGATGCGGCTTCAGTCGTTCGAGCCGCTCGCCATCGACGAAGACGACCTTGGCGCCGGAATCCGAGATGCAATATTCAAGCTCCGGCCCCGTGCCCCAGGCATTGATCGGCACGACGACCGCGCCGATGGCGGCCGCCGCCCAGAAGGAAATCGACCATTCGGGAAAGTTGCGCATGGCGATGGCGACGCGGTCGCCCTTGCGGACGCCGAACCCGTCGGCAAGCGCGCGGGCGAGCGTGACCGAGGCGCGATAGTGATCGTCGAAGTTGAGGCGCTCGCCCTCATAGACGATGAAGTCGCGCTTGCCCCAGGCTTTTCCGAGCTCGAAGATCGCGCGCAGATGCGGCGGCGCGTTCTTGTAGACGCGCGTCGGGATGCCGCGGATCGTTACGGTTTCCATTTCGAAGGGCATGCCGGGCGCGGTCAGGATGCGGTTTGCTTCCGCAATGCTGACGACAGGCCAGGCTTTCGCTGTCTCGGCCATTTCATCCTCCCATGCGATTTTGAGAACATCGCTTGGCTAATGAAATAGCCCCTTTATTCGGGGATTTGAAGGACGAAGGGCGGCGTGCGCATCGCGCCGCCGCCCTTACGCCGCGTCACTGGCGGTTTGTCAGAGGCCGAGCTTCGAAACGAAGCCGCTCTCTTCCGCGATGCAGGCGGCAAAGCTCGGCCGGGCGTGAATCGCCTTCACGTAGCGCACGATATTGGGATACTTCGCCGCGTCGACGCTGTAGCCGGTATGCGCGAGATTGGCGAATTGCGTGGCGACGGAAATGTCGGCGATAGAGAACTTGCCGCCGACGAGGAAGTCCTTCGTTCCGATCTCCTTGTCGAGATAGGCGAAGTAGCGCGGCAGCTTCTCGTTCAGCGTCTTTTCGGCGGCGGCGCGGTCGGGCTCCTTGCCCATCAGCTTGTTCACGACCATCGGTCGGAACATGCCCATGCCGACATTCGAAGCGAGTTCGGAGTCGGCATATTCCTCGTACCAGAGCGCCTGTGCGTATTGAAGCGGATCGGCGGGATAGAGCGCGGGCTCAGGATGCTTGCGCTCGATATAGGCGCAGATGATGGAGGAGTCCGGCAGGGTCGCATTCGCCTCCTCGTCCTTCAGAACGGGGATGCGGCCCAGCGGCGAGATTTCCTTGAACCAGTCCGGCGGCGGGAAGATGTTCACCTGTTCGAGCTTGTAGGGCAGGCCCTTCTCGGCCAGGAACACGCGCGTCTTGCGCACGAAGGGCGAGAGCGAGGCCCCGTAAACGATCAATCCCATAGTCCTGTTTTCTCCCGGTCGAGGCGTTTCGTCCTGCAAGGCAGGGTCTTTCGCCACATTAATGTTGGCCATCACACTAATGTTCAAAGACCTGCGGACAAGCGAATTCTGTGCGACGCGCGCACCGGGCAGCTGGACGAGCGGCCGGGAATGAAATGGTACAGGCACCCCGGTTCGAACGGGGGACCTCTAGATCCACAATCTAGCGCTCTAACCAGCTGAGCTATGCCTGCACCGGTCGCGGGGCTTATGGCGCCTTGGGCGCCCGCCGCGATGGCCGGGAACTTAATTCGCCGGGGCCGCGATGACAAGGGCCCCGGGGCAGATGCGAAAAATCATGGCAAAAGAGCAGCTTGGCGGGATTTCGAGCGGTCCCTTACACTGCCGAAGCGGGCCTCTGCCGGGTCCGGCGATTTCGGGGATTCTGTATATGCGGCGGTCTTGTTATTTGCTGCCCGGCCTCCTTGCGGCGCTGGCGGTAGCGCCCTGGGGGGCGTGTTACGCCAACGACACGACGGCGGCCATCGGCGCGGGCGGGCTCGAATTCCGCACGACCGACGCCGTCAGCATGGAAAGCGAGGCGCTGACGATCTCGCCCGAGGCGGTCGAGGTCGCCTATATCTTCCGCAATGCCGGGGCCGAGGCGGTGGACACCGAAGTGGCCTTTCCGATGCCCGATCTCGACTATCCGATGCTCTGGCAGACGCCTGTCATCTTCCCGGACAGGAAAACGGAAAATTTCGTCGGTTTCACCGTGTAAGCCGATGGAAAGAAGGTGACGCCGTCCCTTGAAAGCAAAGCCTTCAAGGACGGCCGCGACGTCACGGCGGATCTCCAGCGTCTCGGCATTCCACCGGCCATTTTCCCGCCGCCGTCGGAAGGCAGCGAGGAACTCCACGAGATTTACAGCAAGCTCCCCGCCGCCGCGCAGGCGGAGGCGAAGCGCCTGAAGCTTGTCGATGAAGACGGCATGTATCCGCTCTGGACGCTGAAGACGAGCTATCACTGGCGTCAGGTCTTTCCCGCGGGCGCGACGGTGAAGATCGCGCATCGCTATCGGCCGGTCGCGGGGATGCGGTATGTCTCATCCGACGATTTCGGACCGCAGAGCGAGACGGGCGCGATCGACTTCGCCAAGACTTATTGCGTCGATGAGAAGACCGGCGCGGCATTGAACCGTATACTGACGGCAAAGCCGCCGGTAGGCTACGGCCGGAGCTATCTCGCCGCCACCACGGTCGACTATGTTCTGAAAACCGGCGCCAACTGGGCGGGGCCCATCCGGCACTTCACCCTGACGCTCGACAAGGGGCCGGGCAGCGCGGGACCGGGGCATTTCGTGACGGCCTGCATCGACGGGCTGCGCAAGGCGTCGCCCGCCCGCTTCGAGCTGCGGCGCGAGAATTTCACGCCGGCGGACGATCTTCACGTGCTGTTTCTGGCGCCCGTTCCGGCAATCCCCTAGACGTTCCCAAGGCGTCCGAGTCGCGTCGGTTGCGTGCGCGAATTGCACATGGTCACGCCAAATCACGTATAGTCCGCCGAACGACTCATCAAGCGGCGGCAAGACCATGTCCGAATATCCAATAGAAACGGCCTATATCGAAGCGAACGGGCTCGCTTTCGAAGTCGACATGTGCGGCAAGGGCGACAAGTTCGCGCTGTTCCTGCACGGCTTTCCCGAGAGCAAGTTTTCCTGGCGCGCGCAGCTCCCATTGCTCGCCGAGCTCGGCTATACGGCCTGGGCGCCCAATCTGCGCGGCTATGGCGGAAGCTCGCGGCCGAGGGCCGTCGAGGCCTATCGGATGGAGCATCTTCTCGCCGATGTCGCCGGGCTGATCGACGCCGCTCGCGCGCGCGGCATTACCGGGCCGACGACGCTCATCGCACATGATTGGGGCGGGGCCATCGGCTGGAGCTTTGCGCTTGGAAACGTGCGCCCGCTTGAGCGCTTCATCGTCATGAACCTTCCGCACCCGTCCCTGTTCATGAAGGCGGTGCGCGGCTGGGCGCAGCTCAAGCGCTCCTGGTACGTCATCTTCTTCCAGATTCCCTGGCTGCCCGAATTTCTGATGACGCTGAACGGCGCGCGGGCGATCGGCGAGGCCTTTCGCGGCATGGCGATCGACAAGGGACGGTTTCCCGACAGCGTTCTCAATGAATACAAGAAGAACGCGCTCATTCCCGGCGCGATGACGGCGATGATCAATTACTACCGCGCCAATTTCCGCAACAGCGAAACGCAGAAGAGCTGGGAAAATCCGCCCATGCTCGAAACGCCGACGCTGATGCTCTGGGGCGAGCAGGATTCCGCGCTCGGCATCGAGCTGACCTATGGCACGGAAAAGCTGGTGCGCGATTTCACCATCCGCTATCTGCCGCAAGTGTCGCATTGGGTGCAGCAGGAAGCGCCGGAAGCCGTGAACGCCATGATCCGCGCCTGGATCGAGGGACGGGAAGTGCCGCAGGCGGGACTGCGCGGCCAAATTCTTCTCGGCGACAACTAATCCGGCCTGTGCGGCCGCCGACGCTCAGAGAGCCATGCGACCGAGCGCGCCGGCGAAGCGGCGCACCACCCATTTGGGCGTCGCGCGGGCGGCGAGGCTCGCCGCGAAGTTGAGCACGCCCGGCACGCGGATCACCTCGCCCGCCATCAAGGCGGCATAGCCTTGCGCGGCAACGTCGTTGACGTCGCCGATCATGAAGGGCGGAAGCTGAGAGGCGGCGGCGTTGGCTTCCCGGGCGCGGTCGACCATGCTCGTCTCGGTGATGCCGGGGCAAAGCGCCGTCACGGTGACGCCCGATCCCTTCAGCTCCTCGGAAAGCGATTCCGTCAGCGACAGCACATAGGCCTTGGTCGCGGCATAAGTTGCGAGCGACGGCACCGGCTGGAAAGCGGCGATGGAGGCGACGTTGAGAATGCGGCCCTTCCCGCGTTCGAGCATCGGCGCAAGGAAGCGGCTCGTCATGTCCGTCAGCGTCGCGACATTGAGGGCGATCAGTTCCTG
This sequence comes from Parvibaculum sp., assembly GCA_031291615.1. Taxonomy (GTDB): domain Bacteria; phylum Pseudomonadota; class Alphaproteobacteria; order Parvibaculales; family Parvibaculaceae; genus Parvibaculum. The sequence goes on along the minus strand of JARLIS010000010.1, from coordinate 73,343 downwards.
ATGGCGCTCGGGCGAGATTGCATTGAATGCGCCCATTTCCAGCACACGGGCATTGTTGACGAGAATGTCGATGGCGAGCTTGCGCTTCTTCACCGCCTCGAAAAGCGCCTTGGGCGCACCCGGCGTCGAGAGGTCGGCCGGCATGACGGTCGCCTCGACGGCGTGCTCGCCCTTGAGTTCCCTTGCGAGGGTTTCGAGCTTGTCGCGGCTGCGCGCGACCAGAACGAGGTCGAAGCCGCCGGCTGCGAACTGCCGCGCCAGCGCCGCGCCAATCCCCGCCGAAGCGCCGGTGATGAGGACGGTATCCCGCCCCGATGCCGCTGACCGCGCCGATTTACGTGCCGCCATAGTGCCCCTCCCTGTTCCACGGATCAGCATAACGCGAGTTACGATTTTTTCATCTTCCGCCTGAGCGGTAGACAGACGAATTGCCGAAGCGCCTCATGGTGTCCAATGCGCGTCCTTCAAGGGTCGATCATCGGATACCGGCAGGCTATACTTTGCAAAATGTCGCACACAAGGCCGGATGTGCCGGACGCCCGACATTCCGCCCGCGAAGTGCCTGCACCGAAAATCGCGAGTCTTGCGCGTGAAAGCGCGAGCCAAACGGGAGAATTTCATGTCGCGCTGGATCGCCGTCGCCGCAGCCATTGTCGTCTTGCTGGTCGCGGCCCTTGTCGCCCTGCCGCTCCTCATCCCGACCTCGGTTTACAAGCAGCGCATCATCGCGGTGGTGAAGTCGCAGACGGGACGCGATCTCACCATCGGCGGCGATGTGGGCCTTTCCTTCTTCCCGCGTCTCGCGGTCAAGGTCGACGACGTGCGCCTTTCCAACGCCGCCTGGGCGAAGGACGCCGACATGGCGTCGATGAAGGAGATGCGGGCGGCGCTGAAAATCATGCCGCTCATCCATGGCGCGGTCGAGATCGACAGCTTCGCGCTCATCGACCCGATCATCCATCTTGAGGTCAGGGCGGACGGAACGCCGAACTGGCAATTCGAAACGCCCGCAGGCGCCACCTCGCCTTCCGCCCCGCCCGCCTCGTCCTCCGCGGACAACAAGGGGAGCGGCGGCCTGACGCAGATCCGCCTCGGCGAGGTCTCCATCGAGAACGGCGCCGCGACCTATCGCAATGCGCAGTCGGGCGCGGCGCTCGCCTTCGAGAAGGTCAATGTCGATCTTTCGCTGCCGGGCCTCGACGATCCGTTCAATGCGTCGGGTTCGCTCGTCTGGAACAGCGAACCGCTGACGCTCTCGCTTGAAGCGAAGCGCCCGCGCGCGCTGACGGAAGGGGGCGCCACGGACGTCGCTTTCTCGCTCAAATCCGCGAAGATAAACGCCGCCTATAAGGGCTCGCTGCAACCGCTCGGCGGGTTGAAGTTCGCCGGCGCGGTCGATCTCGACGTGGCCTCGCTGCGCGACCTCGCGCTCTGGCTCGGCAGTCCGCTGCCGCAGGGAAGCGGCTTCGGTCCGCTGACGATCCAGGGATCGGCGAGCGGCGCGGGCACGAGTTACAATTTCAACGATGCGAAGATCGGCTTCGACGGCATGAATGCGACGGGCAAGCTTGCCTTGCAGACCGGCGGCAAACGGCCGCTCGTCAAGGGCGATCTCTCCGTCGACCGCATCGACGCCAACATCTATCTCGACGGCACCGAACAGGCGGCGAAACCCGCCACCGCCACGTCTGCGAGCGGAGCGAAATCCGGCGGCGACGATGGCTGGAGCAACGACCCGATCGACCTCAGCGGTCTCAGGGCGGTCGATGCCGATCTCACGCTTTCGACAGGCGTGCTTCTCGTCAAGAACATCAAGATCGACGGAAGCGCGCTCGAGCTCAAGATCGACAACGGCGTCATGACCATCGATCTCGGCAAGCTCGCGCTCTATAACGGCGCGGGCTCGGGCACGCTGACGCTCGACGGATCGGACCGCGTGCCGCAACTGGCGGCTTCCTTTTCCATCGCCGGCGTTTCCGCCGAACCGCTGCTTGCCGATGCGGCCGGTTTCAAGCGGCTCGAAGGCCTGAGCGCCATGAGCCTTTCAATCAACACGGCCGGGCGCAGCCAGAACGAAATGGTGGGCGCGCTCAACGGCACGGGCGAGGTGAAATTCACCAACGGCGCCATCAAGGGCGTCAATGTCGCGCAGCTTGCGCGCACGGTGTTTACGGGCGCGGCGACGGGTTGGCAGAGCGGCGGCGCGCAGGACACCGATTTTTCCGAACTGGGCGGAACCTTCACCATCACGAAGGGCACGCTCAAGAATGACGACTTCAAGCTGTTGAGCCCGCTCATCCGCGTGACGGGCGCGGGCGTCGTCGATCTTCCGCACAAGAAGCTCGACTATCGCGTCGAACCCAAGCTCGTGGCAACGCTGGAAGGCCAGGGCGGCGGCGAGGCGAAGGGCATCGAGGTTCCGATCATCATCGACGGCCCCTGGGCGCGGCCGCGTTTCCGCCCGGACCTTGCATCCATGATCCAGAACAAGGACCAGACCATCGAGACCCTGAAAAGTCTCAAGGGAGAAGGCGGCAAGGAGCTGCTGAAAAGCCTGTTCGGAAAATGAAGTTCCATGACGCGCCTTGAATAGGCCTGCCCGCGGGCTCACATGCTGAAGGCAGAGAAGGAGATTTCATCATGTCCGACATCTATCTCTCGCCCGGCTTGCGCACACCCTTCGTCAAATCCGGCGGCGCCTATGCCAAGCACAATGCGCTGGCGCTGTCCGCGCCGGTCGCCAAGGCCATGGGCGCAAAAGCGCGGCCCGACTTTCTCGTCTGGGGCGAGGTCATCCCCGACCCGACGATCACCAACATCGCGCGCGATCTCATTTTCGAGGCGCGCCTCGATCCGACCATCCCCGCTTTCTCCACCGTGCTCGCCTGCTCGACCAGTTTCATCGGCGCCATTCAGGCCGCGGGCATGGTCGGGCGCGGCAACATGCATCTCGCGCTTGTCGGCGGCGCTGAAACCATGAGCCATGTCCCGATCAGCCTGACGATGCAGACGGCGGACAATGTCCTCAAGCAGTTCGCGGCCGATCCCGCCGCCGCGCTCGAAACGCTCACCCATCTTTCGGTCGGCGACTACAACCTGCCGACCAATGGCTGGGCGAACAAGCAGAGCGGGCATTCGCAGGGCGAGCATACGGAAGACACGGCGAAGCATTACGGCATTTCGCGCGCCGATCAGGACAGCCGCGCGCTTCTCAGCCATCAAGGCGCCATCGCCGGACAGGACAAGGGCTTCTTCGCCGATCTCGTCCTCCCCTTCGACGGCATCGATCACGACACCATTCCGCGCCGCGACACATCGCTCGAAAAACTGGCGAAGCTCCCGCCCGCATTCGACCGCACCAGCGGCAAGGGCACGCTGACGGCGGGCAATTCCTCGCCGCTCACCGACGGCGCGGCGTCGCTCTGGGTCGGCGATGCGGAAGGCTTGAAGCGTCTCGGCAATCCGCCCGCGGTCAAGTTCGTCGATTGGGAAATCGCGGCCATGCTCTATGGCGAGGAAGGCATTCTCATGGCGCCGGCGCGAGCCATTCCGCGTCTTCTCGCGCGCCACAAGCTCCGCTTCTCCGACATTGCGCTCTGGGAGATTCACGAGGCCTTCGCCGCGCAGGTTCTCTCCAACATCAAGGCGGCGTCCGATCCCGCCTATCGCCGCGAGAAGGCGGGCGTCGATTTCGATCTCGGCGAGTTCCCCTGGGAGCGCGTCAATCCCAATGGCGGTTCGCTGTCGATCGGCCATCCCTTCGCCGCGACGGGCGCGCGCATTCTCAGCCAGGCGGCGAAGGAGCTTGCGGGCTTCCCCAAGGGCTCGCGCGCCATCGTCTCGGTTTGCGCCGATGGCGGCCAGGGCACGGTCGCGCTGCTCGAAGCGGTCTAGCGTTCAGACCTTCTTCAGATCGGCCTGCGAGACATATTCCTTCGCGCCGTCGATGCGGTACATACGCAGCCCGATGCGGGGATAGGTGCAGACGTCGATATCCGAGCGGGTGCCCGCCATCAGATATATGAGATCGCCGTCCGCATCGGCGGGCACGCGCATCGAATGGGCGGGCGAGTTCTTCGGGAAGGCCATGACGTCGCCGGGACCGACGGAAAAGGTCTCATCGCCCACCATGGCCTCGCCATGGCCGGAAATGACGTAGAGAAATTCCTCGTCCTGGCCGTGGAAATGATGCTCGGTCGTCTCGCGGCCGGGTTCGACCCGGACGAAATGGAGCCCCATATCGACCAGCCCCGCCAGATCGCCGGGCGAGCGGGTATGGCGGACGGCATTGGCGTTGAACTGGTGGACATGGGAGCGCTCCGGCATGGCGGCGAGCGTCGCGGCGCTGAAAAAGCAGCCCCGTCCCGCTTGCCCATCGGACTTCTCAGCTTTCGCCATCTCAATCACCCTTCCCTCTCCATCAGCCAAGCCGGGCTTTGTCGCCGGGCCCCAGGCCGTCTAGACTGTCCCAAGTAGAGAATCGAAGGGAGAATAGCCTCGTGGGCGGCACTTCCCATGATCTATAACGCGCTGTCGACGCTGATAAAGTTCGTCATCGGTGCGGTGCTGATCGGCGCCGTGCTCAATGAGTTCGACATCAGCGCCAATCAGGTCCTTCTCGATGTCGGTTTTACCCCGCAGCACATCATGGCGCTGTTTCGGGAGGGAATCGACTGGGCGTTGCCGCATTTTCTTCTCGGCGCGATGGTGCTCATTCCGATCTGGGTGGTTATCTTCCTGCTGAAGCCGCCGGGATTCGGAAAGTAGCGGCACCCGCTCTGGAGACCTTCTCTTGACTAGACCGTTCGCATTCACGGTGACGCTGCTGTCGGCGTTGGCGGCAGGCACTTCGGCGATGGCGAAGGATGTCGGCAGCGGGCTCATCGGCAATACGGTCGAGCTCACCGGCCCGGCAGGCACGACCAGTATCTATTACCCCAACCACAAAATCCTTGTGGTGCGAGCTCCCAACGGGAAGACGACCAAAGGCTGGTGGCGGGTGAAGGGCCGGAGCATCTGCACCAAGATCGGCGACAAGGACGAAAACTGCACCGACCCGATCAAGGAGCCGCCGGTTGCGGGCAGTTCGGGCGTCATCACCGGCGACCAGGGCGACCTCAAATGGACCGTGAAAAAGGGCAAGGGGTTTTAAACGGGGACGGCGCCTTCGAGCCGCTATTCGTCCGCGCTCCAAGCTCTTAAAGTCGGCTCAACGACATTCATTCGATTCGCGGGGGAACAACATGGGCAGACTGGACGGAAAGCGCGCCATCGTCACGGGCGCGGGCAGCGGCATCGGGCGGGCAAGCGCCGTTCTCTTCGCGCTTGAAGGGGCGAAGCTTGTCATCGTCGACAAGGTCGAGGCGGCCGTCGACGAGACGGCGGAAATGATCCGCGCCAAGGGCGGCAAGGTGACCTCCATCGCCGCCGATACGGGCGAGGAAGAATCCGTCCAGATCATGATCGCACAATGTCTGAAGGATTATGGCGGGCTCGACGTCGTCTATGCCAATGCGGGCATCAGCGGCGGCCTCGTGCCGCTGGCCGATCAGACGGTGCAGTATTGGGGCGAAATCCTGCGCGTCAATCTCATCGGGCCCTTTCTCGCCATCAAGCATGCAAGCCCGATCATGGCGAAGCAGGGACACGGCTCGATCATCTGCACGGCGTCGGTCGCCGGCCTTCGCGCCAATGCGGGCGGCATGCCCTATTCGGCAAGCAAGGCGGGCGTCATCAGCCTCGCCCAGACGGCGGCGAACGAGCTTTACGGCACGGGCGTGCGCGTCAACGCGATCTGCCCCGGCCTCATCGAAACCGGCATGACGAAGCCCATCTTCGACAATGCACGCGCGCGCGGCACGGAAGGCAAGATCGGCCAGCTCAATCCCCTGAAGCGCAACGGCGTGCCGGAAGAAATCGCGCATATGGCGCTTTTTCTTGCGAGCGACGATGCATCCTATGTCAACGGACAGGCCTTTGCCGTCGATGGCGGGCTATCGAGCACGCATCCATTCGCCGGCAAGCGATAGCCGCCGATCAGAATTCGGCGTCGAGCTCTTCCAGTTCCTCGGGCTCGGCCTTGGCGTCCTTGATCCATTCGGCCATGAAGGGCGAGGTCACGATGCGTTTGCAGTAGGCGGCCGCCTGCTGGTCGAGATCGACGTCATAGGTGATGAAGCGGGTGCAGACCGGTGCATACATGGCGTCGGCCACCGTCGGCTTCTTGCCGAAGAGGAACGGCCCCTTGTGTTCGTCGAGTGCCTCGCTCCATATCGTCAGCACACGGTCTATATCGGCCTGCGCGCCCGCCCAGATCTTGAAGTTCGAGTAGCGCGCCTTGAGGTTCATCGGCAGGGCCGAACGCAGATTGGCGAAACCCGAATGCATTTCGCCCGAGATCGAGCGGCAATGGGCGCGGGCGGCGGCGTCCGTGGGAAGAAGCCCTGCATCGGGCTTGATCTCGTTCAGATATTCCGCAATCGCCAACGTGTCCCAGACCTTGATCCCGTCATGCGTCAGACACGGCACGAGAAACGATGGGCTCAAGAGCAGAAGCTCGGCCCGCGTCGAGGGATCGGCGGCCGACAATTGCTCTTCGACGAAATCGAGACCCGCCATCTTGCAGAGCAGCCAGCCGCGCAGCGACCAGGACGAATAATTCTTGCTGCTGATGGTGAGCGTGGCCTTGGCCATGTTGGTCCCTTCGGTTAAATCGCTCCGCGCCCGCCGGCGCATGGTCGAAACACGTCTGAAACTCGTCATTTCACCCGGCGTCCGTTTCGACGCCTGTCTGCAACAATTATCTCGCAGTGCAGCATAACTTGCACTAGCCTTTTGCAGGGGCGAGAACGTTTTCTTGCCGGCGACCAGGGCGAGACGGCGGATCAGGGCTTAGATGCTTTACTACGCGTATCAGTTGCAGGCCGACCTCATGCGGCCCGTCAGGGCCATGGCCGAGGTGACGGCCGCCATGCTGAACGGCCCGCTTGTCAGCCAGCTCGATTCCATCACGCTCAGAAACGTCGCCGCCGCATGCGAGATGGTTTCGCGGGCGGGGCTGAGCCACGAGCGCCCTTCCTTCGGCATCGACACGGTGCGCATCGGCAATGAGGACGTGCCGGTGACAGAGGTCGCCGCCTTCTCGACGCCTTTTGCGACGCTTCTCCACTTCAAGAAGGCGAGCCTCGGAAAGAAGCTCCCGCGCGTGCTCGTCGTCGCGCCGCTCTCCGGCCATTTCGCGACGCTGCTCCGGAACACCGTCGAGGTGCTCCTCCCCGATCACGACGTCTACATCACCGACTGGCACAATGCGCGCGAGATACCGCTCGATGCGGGCCGCTTCGGCTTCGACGAATATGTCGATCACGTCATCCGCTTTCTCGAAGAGATGGGTCCGGGCGCGCATCTCGTCGGCGTCTGCCAGCCTTGCGCCCATGCCTTTGCCGCCGTCGCCGTGATGGCGCAGACGGGCAATCCCGCCGCGCCCGCCAGCATGACGCTGATGGCAGGCCCCATCGACACGCGGATCAATCCGACCAAGGTCAACGAGCTTGCGACCACGCATTCGATCGAATGGTTCGAGCGCAATCTGATTTCGCGCGTGCCCTCGGGCTTTCCGGGGGCCGGCCGCAAGGTCTATCCGGGCTTCGTGCAGCTCACCGCCTTCATGAGCATGAATCCCGGGCGGCACATCAACACGCATATCGATCTCTTCGGCCACCTCTCCAAGGGCGACTTCGAGAAGGCGGAGGTCACCAAGACTTTCTACGACGAGTATTTCGCCGTGCTCGACCTCACCGCCGAGTTCTATCTGGAGACCGTCAACCTCGTCTTCCAGGAGCATGTGCTGCCGCGCGGCAAGCTCACCTGGCATGGCGAGAAGGTGGAGCCGGCGGCGATCCGCAAGACCGCGCTCCTCACCGTCGAGGGCGAGCGGGACGACATCTGTTCCGTCGGCCAGACGCTCGCCGCGCAGGACCTCTGTACCGGCATCCGCCCCTATATGAAGCGCCACCACCTGCAAGCCGGCGTCGGCCATTACGGCGTCTTTTCGGGCTCCCGCTGGGCAGGGCAGATCTATCCGATCGTGCGCAATGTGATCCTGGCGAACGACTAGCCCACCCGCCGTCCTTAACCCTCCCCTGAAGCTCCGTTGCCGCCCATATGGCTAAAAGTGCCATTTCGGGATAGCATGGGCATTAACCTGAAATTCACCATGATCGGGCGCCCCGGATGGCCGCGCGATGCATGAGTGGGGGCGACATGAACGTCATTGCGATGCACGACGAGGATGCGGGCGCTGCGCCGAAGGCGGCGGAGATCGCGCGGCGTTTCATCAAGACCGGCATCGACTGGGTGACGATTGCATGGACCGCCTTCGGTCTTTCCGTGCTCGCGCTTTCCACCTGGGCGGGATGGACCGGCCTCACGCCACTCTGGCTGAGCTTCGTCCTCAACGCCTATTTCATGTTCTTCATCTTCGCGACCATGCACGAGGCCTCGCACGGCAATATCGGGCATGGGCGATCGGCCTGGCTCAACTCGACGCTCGGCTGGCTTTGCGGCTGCATCAACCTGGTGCCTTATCGCGGCTGGGGCGATCTGCATGTCTGGCATCACGCGCATGTGAACAATGGCGAGATGGACCCGGACGAATGGGTGAAGGGCTCGAACCCCTTCGAGGTCGTCTTCCGTGCGGCCACCATTCCGCAGCATTACCTCTATTTCTATTTCAAGACGCGCGCCTATGACCGCGTTCGCGGCGGGCGCTTCGCCTATACCTGGATCGTGATGACCTGGGTCATCTCGATCGGCGTCAGCGCGACACTGTGGAAGGTCACGGGCAACTACAAGATGCTCGTCCTGTGGCCGCTTGCGGGCTACACGAATATTTTCATCATGGGCATGATGTTCGTCTGGTTCCCGCATTTTCCGCGCGCGGGCCGGGGCCGCACGGATAACAGCACGACCTATGTGCTCGGCCCCGTCGCGGGCGCGCTGCTGCGGCCCTTCGACATCTGGCAGGCCTATCACCTCGTCCACCACGCCTATCCGCGCGTGCCCTTCTATCGGCAAGGCAAGCTCTTCAATGCGATCCGCGAGCACATCGAAGCGGATGGATCTGAGATCGTCGATCTGACGGGCGCGAGGCCTAGCCCTGCCCCGGCGTCTTCGCGCGAAGCTCGTCCAGTTCGCGCTGCAAGCTGGCGGCGCGATGCTCGGCAGCCGTCGCCCTCACGTAAAGCACCAGAAACATCGCCGCGGCCACAATGGCGCCTATGGCGATAAACACGCCCAGCATCGCTCTCCTCCACGCCCCTATATCCTCTTCGCATCCATCATACTGAAAGCCCGTAGCGCGCGACAGCCGCTCATGCGGATGCCGAGACGCTGGTCGTCGCCGTCGCGCCGGAAACGGTTGCGCGCAGTCTGCATGGCCCGAGCGAAAAGCCACCGACGCCGTTCTGGGTGAAGCTCACCGCCGGGCCGACGCCGATCCAGTTCGTGCCGTCGGGGCTTGCTTCAAGCGCCACGGTCGCGCCGCCGAAGTTGCCCCAGGCCCAGAATGTGCCCGTACCGCCCGTCCAGTCGACGGGGGCCGAGCTGCCATTCGCCGTCGCCGCATTGATGATCGTCGCCATATTCATCGTCCTTTCCCAGTTTCGCATGCGCCAATTCGACCGCGTCATTCTGCAATCGGAATCGTCCCCCGGGGATTTCTTTGCCCGGGCATTCGCATCAGGAGAAGGGATGAAAAAGCAATTCAGCCGTGTAAGGACTTATCCCCGCCTTCGGCAAGCCGGGGATAAGGCGCGGCAAACCCGCCGACGGAGGACATGCGCGCCCGCGGCCCGCGCCGGTCAGGCAAAGCCCAAGCGTCTGAACTGGCTGTCCGGCGCGTCGAGCTCCTTCAACGCGGCTTGAAGCCGGTCGCCGAGTTCCGTTTCGAGTTTCGTGCCGGCGAGATTTCTCTCCTCGCCCGGATCGTCCTCGAGATCGTAAACATGGTGGCCGGTGAAGCGCGTGAAGGCCCAGAAGGGAAGCTTGTCGCCTTCCTGCCAGTCCTGACGGATGACGGGCACCTTGCTTCCGGGCATGCGCGCAAGATAGGCGCGCTCGTCGGGCAGCGGCAATTCCTGTTCGCGCGTCAGGTGATGGGTCGGCATGGTCGACCAGCGGTTCGACAGCATGGACAGGGGCGCATTCGCGCCTTTCGGCCCGCGCGCATATTTGTAGCGGCTGTCGATGAAATGCACCTCGCGGCCCCAGACGCCGGTGAGAAGCCAGTCGCGAATGTCCGGCGTTTCCCGCTTGAGCAAAGGCAGCAACGACTTTCCATGCGTGCGCTGGCGCACCTCGACGCCGAAAATCTCGGCAAGCGTCGCGAAGATATCGACGCTCGTCGTCAGCGCGTCGCAGGTGCCGGGCGCGACGCCGGGATGCGCGATCATCAGCGGGATATGGCCGAGCGTTTCGTAGATCGGCACGCCGGGCTTGCCCCAGATATCCTTCTCGCCGAGATAGTGGCCGTGATCGGTGCAGAGAATGACGGTGGTCGTTTCCCAGAGCCCGTTGCGCTCGATAGCGTCGATCACCTTTCCGAACCAGTGGTCGATCATGGTCAGCTTGCCGCCATAGGAGGCGCGGAGCTGTCGGGCCTGAGCTTCGGTGAGCACGCCTTTTTCCAAGGCGCCCTTCATGTAGGGCGGCCAGATGATGTGCGGCTCCTTCCAGTCGGGATCGTACATCGAGGCATAGGGTTCGGGCGTGTCGAAGGGTTCGTGCGGGTCGAACTCGTCGACGAAAAGCATGAAGCGGTCGTGTTGGCCGGCATTGTCGTCGAGCCAGCGGGCGGCGGCGCCCATGGTGCGGGGGCCGGGGAAGTCGGCCTCGCCGCGGAAATAGCCGCGCGAATTGTCATAGGGCATGTGCGGGCGGAAGGAATTCGGCGCGCCCATCCAGCTCGGATCGGCCCGCGTCTTCCAAGGGTCGCCCTCATGGCCGCGCTGATAGTCCCAGGCGGTGAAATCGACATGGTAGTTTTCGCCGCCCGTCTCGAAGAGATGGGGATGGTCGGAAATGAGCTGGGTGACGACGCCCGCCTTGCGCAATTCGTAGGTGATGGCGTCTTCCCAAAGCTCGACCGAGCCCCAGGGCTTCCAGAGAAAATCGAGCGCGCCGCACAGAATGTCGTGGCGCGCGGGCATGCAGGGCAGCGAGCCGGTGTAGTGCTTCGTGAACCGGGTGGCGCGCGCCGCGAAGCGGTCGAGGTTGGGCGTCCGGAACTCGTCCCCTCCATAGCTCCCCAGCATGTGGCGGTTGAGGCTGTCGAGCAGAATGACGACGACATTCCGAGGGGCGCCGTTTGCCGGGGCGGGCGCCTTGTTGCTGGCGGGCATGTTTTCTTTTCCGATTTGTCTTGCCGGCGGACAGGATCGGACGGCGGCGCCCGCCAAGTCAAATTTCCGTCACTTTTCATTCAGGGCCGGTTCAAGCGCCATCTGCGAAATTTCCACCGACATCGTGCGGGAGCGGCAGGCGCTCCCGGGTGAGTGTGGAGGCTCCCATGACCAGATTTTCGGATTTCATCTTCATGGTGCTGGTCGTCGTGGTTCTCGTCGGCAGCGTCATCGAGGAGCGCAACGCCCGCAAGCTCCGGGCGCGCCTCGCTTCGGCGGCCTAGACGACCGGACCAGCCCGTCCTTTCCGCCGCCACGCAGCGGCGGCCCTGCGGAATTCCCTCGCAAGACAAGAAGCAGGCAGGAAAGTCCCTCCCGTCACTGGTCAAGTTCGACGGATTGCCTCAGACTTCGCGTTCAACATTTTCTGACCCCGAGCTCACATGAGCTGCCGGGAGGGTCGGGTGTGTCCGTCCTCAAGAGGAAATTCAGCGAAAATGCCGAATACGCGGCTCAGCCGGATCAAGGAAACCATCGCCAAACGTCCGCGTGCCGCCTGGACAGTGCTGGGAATAGTTCTCCTCCTGTTCATGGTCTGGGTGCTGAAAGCGCCGACCGCCACGCAACCGCAGGGCCGGTATGGCGCGGGCGGGCCTACCCCCGTCGTGATCGCCACCGTCGAGAAGGGCGATATAGACGTCACGCTCAATGCGCTGGGTACGGTGACGCCCGTCGCGACCGTCACCGTGCGGCCCCAGGTGAGCGGCCGCATCACGGACATCGCCTTCACCGAGGGGCAGATGGTCAAGAAGGGCGACTTCCTCGCCGAAATCGACCCCCGCCCCTATCAGGCCGCGCTCGATCAGGCCAAGGGCACGCTGCTGCGCGATCAGGCGCTGCTTGAAAATGCGCTGATCGACCTCAAACGCTATCGCACCCTGTCCGCGCAGGATTCGATCGCGCGCCAGACGCTCGACGCGCAGGCCGCCCTCGTCCACCAGTATCAGGGCACGGTGAAGACGGACCAGGCAGCCGTGGAGACGGCCGCGCTCAATCTCGACTATTGCCATATCGTCTCGCCGATCGACGGCCGCGTCGGCCTGCGCCAGGTCGATATCGGCAATTACGTGCAGACGGGCGACACGACGGGCATCGTCGTGGTGACGCAGCTTCAGCCGATCACGGCGCTCTTCTCGATACCGGAGGACAGTCTTCCCGCGGTGATGAAGCGCCTGCAATCCGGCGCGACGCTTCCCGCTACCGCCTTCGACCGCGCGCAGGTGACGAAAATCGCGAGCGGCGTTCTTGCGACCGTCGACAACCAGATCGACACGAGCACGGGCACGGTCAAGATGCGCGCCCAGTTCGACAACAAGGACAGCAGCCTCTTTCCGAACCAGTTCATCAATATCGAGCTTCTCGTCGACACGCTGAAAGGCGTCACCGTTGCGCCGACCGCCGCGATCCTGCGCGGCGCGCCGGGGACTTACGTCTATGTCGTCGGAGACGACAACACGGTCAGCGTCCGGCCGGTCACACTCGGCGAAACCGACGGCGACCGCATCGAAATCAAGGCCGGTCTGGCGCCGGGCGAAAAAGTCGTCACCGACGGAACAGACAGGTTGCGCGAGGGCGCGGCGGTCAAGATTCCGGCAGCGGCCGGCGAGGCGGGCGCCGCCGATACGGCGACCGGCAACGCGGCGGCGGCAGCCGGCGGCGAAGCACCCAAGAAGGCTCATAAAGGGCATCACAAGAAACCCCAAAGCGACCAGAGCGGCTCGCAATGAGGCCGCGCCGGCAACCCGGAACTGACAGCCGATGAACCCGTCGCGCCCATTTATTCTCCGGCCCGTCGCCACCACATTGCTGATGGTGGCGATCCTGCTTGCCGGCATCGTCTCATATAAATCGCTGCCGCTTTCGGCGCTGCCGGAAGTCGACTATCCGACCATTCAGGTGCAGACCTTCCTGCCGGGCGCGAGCCCGGAGGTGATGACGTCGTCCGTCACCGCGCCGCTCGAACGGCAATTCGGACAGATGGCGAGCCTCAACCAGATGTCGTCGACAAGCTCCGCCGGCGCATCCGTCATCACGCTCCAGTTCGGCCTCGATCTGAGCCTCGACGTCGCTGAGCAGGAAGTGCAGGCTTCGATCAACGCAGCCGGAAACCTGCTCCCGTCGAGCCTGCCCGCGCCGCCGATCTACGCCAAGGTCAATCCCGCCGACGCGCCGATCCTGACGCTGGCGCTCACCTCGAAGACGCTGCCGCTCACCGAGGTCGAGGATCTCGCCGATACGCGGCTCGCGACGAAAATCTCGCAGCTTCCCGGCGTCGGTCTTGTCAGCATCAACGGCGCGCCGCGCCCCGCCGTTCGCGTGCAGGCGAATATGCGGGCGCTTGCCGCCTATGGCCTCAACATCGACGATCTGCGCACGACCATCGGCAATGCAAACGTCAACACGCCCAAGGGCACGTTCGACGGCCCCTTGCGGTCCTATTCGATCAACGCGAATGACCAGATCACGAACGCGGAGGACTACAAGGACATCGTCATCGCCTACAAGAACGGCGCGCCGGTCTATATGCGCGACGTCGCGGATATCATCGAGGGCGCGGAGAACACCAAGCTCGCGAGCTGGGTCAACATGACGCCGGCCGTGCTGCTCAATATCCAGCGTCAGCCGGGCGCGAATGTCATTCAGGTCGTCGACCGTATCAAGAAGCTGCTGCCCGACCTTCAAGCATCATTGCCGAGCTCGGTCGATGTCACGATCCTGACGGACCGCACGACGACGATCCGCGCTTCCGTCAACGATGTCGAGGTCGAGCTCGCCTTCGCGGTGGGCCTCGTCGTTCTCGTGATCTTCCTTTTCCTGCGCAATGTGCCCGCGACGGTGATCCCGAGCCTTTCCGTGCCGCTCTCGCTCGTCGGCACCTTCGGCGCCATGTACATGCTGGGCTTCAGCCTCAACAATCTGTCGCTGATGGCGCTGACGATTTCCGCGGGCTTCGTGGTCGACGACGCCATCGTGATGATCGAAAACATCACCCGCTATATCGAGCGCGGCGACCCGCCGCTCGAGGCAGCGCTCAAGGGTTCGGAGCAGATCGGCTTCACCATCGTGTCGCTGACGGTGTCGCTCATCGCGGTGCTGATCCCGCTTCTTTTCATGGGCGATGTGGTCGGGCGTCTGTTTCGCGAATTCGCGATCACGCTTTCCATTACCATCCTGATTTCGGCGGTCGTATCGCTGACGCTCGTGCCGATGCTCTGCGCGATATTGCTGCGCCAGCGCGACGAGACGAAGGAATCGTCCATAGCGCGCTGGAGCCGCGAGCGGTTCGACGCGGTGATCGAGAAATACGGCGTGGCGCTCAACTGGATTCTCGATCGCCAGCCGCTGACGCTCGCCGTCGCCGTCGGCACGCTCGTTCTCACGGCGCTTCTCTACATCTTCATTCCGAAGGGCTTCTTTCCGGTGCAGGACACCGGCCTCATTCAAGGCATTTCGCAAGCCACGCCGACCATTTCCTACGCCGCGATGGCCGAAAGGCAGCAGGCGCTCGCCGCCGTCATCCTGAAGGACAAGGACGTCGTCAGCCTTTCTTCCTTCATCGGCGTCGACGGCACCAATATGACCCTGAGCAGCGGTCGCTTCCTCATCAACCTCAAGCCGAAGAGCGAGCGCAGCGCATCGGCGAGCGACATCATCCGCCGCCTGAAGCTGAAGACGGCGAATGTTACCGGCATTTCGCTCGACATGCTGCCGGTGCAGGATCTGACGATCGACACCACGGTCAGCTCCTCGCAATATCAATTCATTCTCGAAGACGCGAATGCCGACGAACTGTCGACATGGGTGCCGAAGCTCATCGACAAGCTTTCGCAGCTTCCGCAGATCGAGGATGTGTCCACGAGCCAGCAGCAACTCGGGCTTGCGGCGAATATCGCCATCGACCGGGCCAGCGCCGCACGTTTCGGCATCACGGCGGCGACCGTCGACAACGCCCTTTACGACGCCTTCGGCCAGCGCATCGTCTCGACCATCTTCACGCAATCGAACCAGTATCGCGTCATCATCGAGTCGAGCCCCGACTTCCAGCAGACCCTGCGGTCGCTGAGGCAGCTCTACCTGCCGTCAGCCGGCGGCGGGCAGGTGCCGCTCACCTCCATCGCCAGCGTCGAGGAGCGCGCGATGCCGCTGCGGATCGATCATCTGGGGCAATTCCCCTCCGCGACTGTGTCTTTCAACCTTGCCTCCGGCGCATCGCTCGGCGAGGCGGTCGACGCCATCACGGCCGCGCAGGCGGAAATCGGCATGCCGAAGAGCATCATGACGAATTTCCAGGGCGCGGCGCTCGCATTCCAGGCCGCGCTCAGCAACCAGCTCCTGCTCATTCTCGCCGCCATCGTCACCGTCTATATCGTGCTCGGCGTTCTCTATGAGAGCTTCATCCATCCGATCACGATCCTGTCGACGCTGCCCTCGGCCGGCATCGGCGCTTTGCTTGCGCTCATCATTTCTGGCAACGATCTCGGCATCGTCTCCATCATCGGCATCATTCTTCTCATCGGCATCGTCAAGAAGAACGCGATCATGATGATCGACTTCGCCCTCGTCGCCGAGCGCGAAGAGGGAAAGTCGCCGCGCGAGGCGATCTATCAGGCCTCGCTGCTGCGCTTCCGGCCCATTCTGATGACGACGGTCGCCGCGCTGTTCGGCGCGCTGCCGCTGATGCTCGGCACGGGTACGGGCTCGGAACTGCGCCACCCTCTCGGCATATCTATCGTGGGCGGCCTCATCGTCAGCCAGGCCCTGACGCTGTTCACCACGCCCGTGATCTATCTCTACTTCGACCGGCTGGTGGAGCGGTTCCGGCCGGCGCGCGACCCTGACGATCTCGCCGGGGAGCACGAGCTCCCATGAATTTTTCCCGGCCGTTCATCTCCCGACCCATCGCGACCACGCTTCTGACATTGGGGCTGGCGCTGTCGGGCGGTGTCGCCTTCTTCCTTCTGCCGGTCTCGCCCCTGCCTCAGGTCGACTTCCCGACCATATCCGTTTCGGCCTCTCTTCCGGGCGCCAGTCCGGAGACCGTCGCCACCAGCGTCGCCACGCCTCTTGAGCGCCACCTCGGCACCATCGCCGATGTCACCGAAATGACCTCGGTGAGCTCGGTCGGCTCCGCCCGCGTCACGCTGCAATTCGGCCTCGACCGCGACATCGACGGCGCCGCCCGCGACGTTCAGGCCGCGATCAATGCCGCGCGCGCCGATTTGCCGGCTGCGCTGAAAAGCAACCCGACCTATCGCAAGCTCAATCCGGCCGACGCGCCGATCATGATCCTCACGCTCACGTCCGACACTCTCAGCCAGGGACAGATCTACGATTCCGCCTCGACGGTGCTGTCGCAGAAGCTCTCCCAGGTCAAAGGCATCGGACAGGTGCAGATCGGCGGCAGCTCGCTCCCTGCCGTGCGCGTCGAGCTCAATCCGCGCGCGCTCTTTCGCTACGGGATCGGCCTTGAAGACGTGCGCGCGGCTCTTGCCGCGGCCAATGCCGACAGTCCGAAAGGCGCCATCGAGGATAACGGGCGGCGCTATCAGATCTATACCAACGATCAGGCGCGGGTGGCCGACGATTTCATTCCGCTCGTCATCGCCTATCGCAACGGCGCGGGCGTGCGGCTTTCGGATGTCGCGGAGGTTTCCGATTCCGTCGAGGATGTGCGCAATCTCGGCATGGCGAACGGTAAGCCGGCCGTGATTATTCTTCTATACCGGCAGCCCGGCGCGAACATCATCGATACCGTCGACCGCGTGCAGGCGCTGCTGCCCCAGCTCCAGGCGGCGATCCCGAGCGACGTTCATCTCGCCGTCGCCTCGGATCAGACGCAGACCATTCGCGCCTCGCTGCACGACGTCGAGCGGACGCTCGTCATTTCGACCATTCTCGTGATCCTCGTCGTCTTCGTTTTCCTCCGGAGCGGCCGGGCGACGCTCATTCCAAGCGTCGCCGTTCCCCTTTCGCTCGTCGGCACTTTCGGCGTGATGTATTTCCTCGGCTACAGCCTCAACAATCTCTCGCTTATGGCGCTGACCGTGGCGACGGGCTTCGTGGTCGACGACGCCATCGTGGTGCTTGAAAACGTCAAGCGTCACATCGACGCCGGCATGACGCGCGTGAAGGCCGCCATGCTCGGGGCGCAGGAGGTTGGCTTTACCGTTCTTTCCATGAGCCTGTCGCTGATCGCCGTCTTTCTGCCGATCCTGCTCATGGGCGGCATTGTCGGCAGGCTGTTCCGCGAGTTCGCCGTAACGCTTTCGGCGGCGATCCTCGTATCGCTTCTCGTCTCGCTGACCACCACGCCGATGATGTGCGCCTTCATCGACCTCAGAAAGCAGCCGCGCGAACCGGGACGCTTCATGGGCGCGAGCGAGCGGGCCTTCGACGCGACGCTTCGCTTCTACGACCGCACGCTGGGCTGGGCGCTCAACCATCCGCGCACGATCATGCTCATTCTGCTCGGAACGGTCTGCCTCAACGTCTATCTCTATATCGTCGTTCCGAAGGGTTTCTTTCCGCAGCAGGATTCCGGACGCATCATGGGCGGCATCAAGGCCGACCAGAGCATCTCCTTTCAGGCGATGCGGGAAAAGCTCATCGCCTATATGAACATCATCAAGGCCGATCCGGCGGTCGATACCGTCGTCGGCTTCACCGGCGGGCAGGCGACGAATTCCGGCTTCATGTTCCTGTCGCTGAAACCGCTGGCGGCGCGAAACCACGTTTCCTCCGATCAGGTCATCGCCCGCCTGCGGCCGAAGCTCGCAAAGATCGCGGGCGCTTCGCTTTTTCTGCAAAGCGCGCAGGATGTCCGCGCCGGGGGACGATCCAGCAACTCGCAATATCAGTACACGCTTCAGGGCGACTCGCTCGACGATCTGACCAAGTGGACGCCGAAGATCGTGAAGGCGCTGCAACAGACACCCCAACTCACCGACGTCGATACGGACCAGCAGAACAAGGGTCTGGAAATGGAGCTGATCATCGACCGGGCGACGGCGGCGCGGCTCGGCGTCAATCCGAGCGAAATCGACAACACGCTCTATGACGCCTTCGGCCAGCGGCAGGTCTCGACCATCTACAACGCGCTCAACCAGTATCATGTGGTGATGGAAGTCGCGCCGCAGTACCGGCAGAACCCCGAGGCGCTGAAGGACATTTATGTGAGCTCCACCGGCGGCACCATCGGCGGCGCGGCAAGCACGGCCGGCACCGTGACGAACGGTCAGACGAGTTCGGTAAACCAGGCCGTCAAGAACCAGGCGACCAATCAGATCGCCAACAGCGTGCGCAGCGGCACCTCGACCGGCGCCGCCGTCAGCACCTCCGTCTCGACCATGCTGCCGCTATCGGCCTTCAGCCACTACGGCCCCGGCAACGCACCGCTCTCGATCAATCATCAAGGCAGCTTCGTCGCCTCCACCATCTCCTTCAATCTGCCCGTCGGCGTTTCGCTCAGCCAGGCCGTGGCCGTCATCAACCAGACCATGGCGGAGATCGGCGTTCCGACCAGCATTCATGGCGGCTTCCAGGGCACGGCCAAGGTTTTCCAGGACTCCCTGTCGAACCAGCCTCTCCTGATCCTTGCCGCCATCGTCTCCGTCTATATCGTGCTCGGCGTGCTCTATGAGAGTTTCATCCATCCGATCACCATTCTTTCGACGCTGCCGTCGGCAGGCGTCGGCGCGGTGTTCGCGCTCAAGCTCTTCAACACCGAATTCGACATCATCGCGCTGATCGGCGTCATCCTGCTCATCGGCATCGTCAAGAAAAACGCCATCATGATGATCGACTTCGCGCTGTCGGCCGAGCGGGAAGACAAGCTGAATTCGCGCGACGCCATCTATCGCGCCTGCCTGCTCCGCTTCCGCCCGATCATGATGACGACGCTTGCCGCGCTTCTCGGCGCCATTCCGCTTGCGATCGGCTTCGGCGAGGGGTCGGAGCTTCGGCGGCCGCTCGGCATCGCCATTGTCGGCGGGCTGATCGTCAGCCAGTCTCTCACGCTCTACACGACGCCCGTGATCTACCTCTATCTCGACCGCTTCCGCCTGAGAAGCCAGCGCACATGGGCGCGCTGGCATCGCGGCATGACCGGCGACGCGGCGCCCGAGGCCGAAGCATGATGAGAGCGACGATGATGAGAAACTGGACTCGCCTGGGCTATGTCGTTGCGTTGACGGGCGCGCTTGGCGCCTGTGCGGTGGGGCCCGATTACAAAAAGCCGGACGCGCCGGTGCCTGTCGCCTACAAGGAAATGCAGGGCTGGAAAATCGGCACGCCGGGCAAGGCCGCCAGCGACGGCGCCTGGTGGTCGATCTATGACGATTCGGTGCTCGACTCGCTGATGAAGCAGATCGACATTTCGAACCAGAACCTGAAGGCGGCAGAAGCGGCATATCGCGAAGCGCGCGCCGCCGTTTCAGGCGCACAAGCGAGCTTCTTTCCGACCGTATCGCTGAACGGAGGGGCGACGCGCGCCGGCAGCGGAAGCGCCGCGACCGGCACGGGAACCGGCTCGAAGGATCGGACGACCTATAGCGCGAGCGCCGGCGCCGACTGGGCGCTCGACATATGGGGCCGCATCCGCCGCAGCGTCGAAAGCAGCTCTGCATCGGCGGAAGCGAGCGCGGACGATCTCGCAGGCGCGCGGCTTTCGGCGCAGACGGAACTGGCGACGGATTATTTCCAGCTTCGCGCGCTTGACGAGCAGAAGCGCCTGCTCGACGCCACCATTATCGGCTATGCGAAATCGCTCGATATCGTCAAAAACAAATATGCCTCGGGCGTTGCGGCCAGAGCGGATGTGCTGACGGCCGAGACGCAGCTCAAGGGCACGCAGGCGCAGGTCGTCAATCTCGGCGTCCAGCGCGCCGCGCTCGAACATGCGATTGCGGTCCTGACCGGGCGACCGCCCGCCGCGCTCACGCTGGCCTCGGGCGCCTTCGCGACCGACGTGCCGGTCTTCCCGACCGACCTGCCGTCGCGCCTTCTCGAAAGGCGGCCCGACATTGCGGGCGCCGAAAGACGGATGGCGGCCGCCAATGCGCAGATCGGCGTCGCGGAAGCGGCTTACTTCCCCGACCTCACGCTTTCGGCTTCCTACGGCTATTCCTCCTCGACGCTCGGCAAGCTCTTCCAGTTGCCTAACAGCATCTGGTCGGTCGGCCCGAGCCTTGCCGCGACGCTCTTCAACGGCGGCGCCACGAGCGCGCAGGTCGAACAGGCGCGCGCCGCCTATGACCAGAGCGTCGCCAATTACCGGCAGACGGTGCTGACGGGTTTCCAGCAGGTGGAAGACAATCTCGCTTCGCTCCGCATTCTCGAGGATCAGGCGAAGATCCAGGCCGACACCGTCGCCTCGGCGCGCGAGGCGGAACGGCTCACTATCAATCAATACAAGGCCGGGACGGTCGACTATACGAGCGTCGTGACGGCGCAGGCGACGCGGCTCAACAGCGAGATCACGGCGCTCGGCATCCAGCGCGACAGGCTGACGGCCAGCGTCGCGCTCGTCTCGGCTGTCGGCGGCGGCTGGAAGGCGACGCCCTGAGGAGAAATGCGCGCGGGAGGCCCATGGCGGATTATGGCGAGCAGGCCCCCAGGACGGCGACGCGGCGCTATGCGCGGAGGCTGTAACGCGCTAGCATTCCCGAACCGCGATTGACTGCCGCCGTGCATCGATAGCGCATAGCGACAGGTCCAGAGCAATCGCGGATGCGCGGAGGCCTCGATGCTGAAGCAGTCGCTCATCGGATTGGCCGGAGCCTTCGTTCTGGGCCTGCTGATCTTTGTCGCACTGGCCTGGCGTTCCTCGATCGCACCGATCGAGCCGCCCGCCGCCGCGAGCTTTCCCCCCGACCTCGTCGCCAAGGGCGAAGCGCTGGCAGGCGCCGGCAATTGCGCGAGCTGCCACACCGCGAAAGACGGGCAACCCTTTGCCGGCGGATATGGGCTCGTGACCTCCTTCGGCACCGTCTATTCAAGCAACATCACACCCGATCCCGAAACGGGCATAGGCCGCTGGTCGGAAGCGGCCTTTGCCCGCGCGCTGCATGACGGCGTTGCGCGCAGCGGCAAGCATCTCTTTCCAACCTTTCCCTACGATCACTTCACCAAGATCGACAGCGACGACATGAAGGCGCTCTATGCCTTCCTGATGACGCGCACGCCCGTGCGCTCGGAAGCAAAGCCCAACACCCTGCCCTTCCCGCTCAACATCCGCATGTTGCAGGAAGGATGGAAAATCCTGTTCTTCAGGAAGGGCGTCTTCGAGCCTGTCGCGGGCAAGAGCGATGAGTGGAACCGCGGCGCCTATCTCGCCGAAGGCCTCGGCCATTGCGGCGCCTGCCACACACCGCGCAACGGGCTCGGCGCGGAGAAGAAGGGCAAGACCTATGCTGGCGCGACAATCGACGGCTGGATCGCGCCGGCGCTCACCGATGCGAGCACCTCGCCCGTCGCATGGTCGGAGGCTGAACTTTTCGCCTATCTGAGAAGCGGCGCGAGCGCGCTTCACGGCACAGCGGCAGGCTCCATGTCCGACGTCGTGCATGACGGATTGTCGAAACTCCCCGATGCCGACATCAAGGCGCTCGCCGTCTATCTCGCCGACATCAACGGATCGTCGGCCAAACTCGCGGGCACAGACGCCGCCGTGCAGAAGGCCGTGGCGACGTCCGGTCTCGGCTTCACAAATGAGCCCGATCCCGATGCGCGGCTCTATGCGAGCGCCTGCGGCTCCTGCCACTACAATAGCGGCCCGCAGCCGCTTGCGGCACGTCCCGAGCTTGCGCTCAACAGCGCGCTGACGCTCCCCGAGCCCACCAACTTCATTCAGGTCGTGCTGAAGGGCGTCGGCCTTGGCGAGGGCATGCCGAATGTGATGATGCCGGGCTTCGCGCAGGCGCTCAGCGATGACGATGTAGCGCGTCTTGCCGTCTATCTGCGGCGCACGCGCACCGATCTTCCGCCATGGACGGATGTTGAATCCAAGGTCGCGGCGATCCGCGCGCAGGCATCGGCAGCGCCATGAGAAATTTGTCCGGAGCAGTTCGATCATGATCACGTTCCAACTCAACGGCAAAAAGGTTTCGCTCGATCTCGACGGCGACACGCTGCTCCTCTGGGCGCTGCGCGACGAGCTTGGCCTCAAGGGCACGAAGTTCGGCTGCGGCATCGGCATGTGCGGCGCCTGCACCGTGCACGTCGAAGGACGCGCGACGCGCTCCTGTCTCACGCCGATCAGCGCCATAGACGGCGCGGAGATCACCACCATCGAAGGGCTCGATCCGGCGGGACAGCATCCCTTGCAGCGGGCATGGATCGAGACGCAGGCGCCGCAATGCGGCTATTGCCAGTCCGGCCAGATCATGCAGGCCGCCTCGCTGCTCAAGGATTTTCCAGAGCCGACCGACCGGGACATCGACGCCGTGATGGGCGGCAATCTCTGCCGCTGCATGGCCTATGTCCGCATTCGCAAGGCGATCAAGCTCGCGGCGGCGGAACTTCGCGGGACGGATGTCAAATGAACGAAATCCCCAAATCGCTTTCACGCTCCGGCGCGGCGCTCGCCACGTCCCGGCGCGGCTTCCTGATCGGCGCAGCGGGCGCCGCCGTCTATCTCGGTTTCGTGCGGCCGGGCTTTGCCGCAACCGATCTGGCCGTCTCGCCGGCAAAGATCTTCGAGCCGACGATCTGGTACAGCATCGACCGCGACGGCATCGTAAACGTTTCGATCACCAAGGCCGAGATGGGCCAGCATATCGGCACGGCACTGGCGCGCATCGTCGCCGACGAGCTTGAAGCCGACTGGGAGAAGGTGCGGCTCGACTATGTCGACAGCGATCCCAAATGGGGCCTCATGGTCACGGGCGGAAGCTGGTCAGTGTGGCAGAGCTTCATGCCGCTCAGCCAGGCGGGGGCCGCCGGTCGCATCGCGCTCATCGAGGAAGGCGCGAAACTCCTCCACGTC
Source organism: Parvibaculum sp. (assembly GCA_031291615.1). GTDB lineage: Bacteria > Pseudomonadota > Alphaproteobacteria > Parvibaculales > Parvibaculaceae > Parvibaculum. Next base: position 49,901 of record JARLIS010000010.1, on the reverse strand, counting down.
GACAAGGCGACATGCAGCGCGAAAGGCGGCTTCGTCATCTCGGGCGCAAAATCCATTTCCTTCGGCGACATCGTGGCGCGCGGCGAGCTTGCCCGGACCTATACCGCCGACGAGTTGAAGGCCATGCCGGTCAAACAGGCCTCCGACCGCCGCCTGATCGGGCAGGACACACGCGCCATCGACATTCCCTCCAAGACCAATGGCACGGCGCGCTACGGGATCGACGCCGAAGTGCCGGGCATGGTCTATGCGCGACCGAAAATTCCGCCGACGCGCAATGGATCGAAGGTCGCCTCCATCGACGACACGGCCGCCAAATCCGTGAAGGGCTACATCAAGAGCATCGCGCTCGACGATCCGTCGGCGACCGTGCCGGGCTGGGTGATGGTCTTCGGCGAGAGCTTCACCGCCGCGAAGGCGGCAGCCGATCTCGTGAAGGTCACATGGACATCGGACGATACGGCCGGCGTTTCGGAGCAGGATGTTCAGGACCATGCGGCCAAGCTGATCGCGGACCCGAAAGTCGGCTCGCTCGTCGTCGCCGATGATGGCGTCGAGGCCGCCTTCGCCGCGGCCAAGTCGAAGCTCGAGCAGACCTATACGACGAGCAGCGTTCTCCATTTCCAGCTCGAACCGATCAATGCGCTCGCCTTAGAGAAGGACGGCGTTTTTGAAATCCATACCGGCAATCAATGGCAATCGCTGATCCTGCCCGTTCTCGCCAAGGCGCTCGGCGTGGGCGAGGACAAGGTGATCTTGCGCACCTATCTGATCGGTGGCGGCTTCGGCCGCAGGCTCAACGGCGACTATGCGGTGCCGGCGGCGCTTGCCGCCAAGGCGATGGGGAAGCCGGTCAAGATGGTCTGCACGCGGGCGGATGATGTGCGCTTCGACTCCTTCCGCTCGCCTTCCGTCCAGCTGCTGCGCATGGCCTTTGGCGAAGACGGCAAGGTGACGGCGATGGAACACCATGCGGCGGCCGGATGGCCGACCGAGGTGATGATCCCGAGCTTCATGCCGAAGGGCGTCAACGACGTGCCTTACGATCCCTTCGCCATTTCGGGCGCCAATCACTGGTACACGGTCGGCGCGCAGCGCGTGCGCGCGGTTTCAAACGACCTCGCCAACAGGGCCTTCCGGCCGGGCTGGCTCAGATCGGTCGGACCGGGCTGGACCAACTGGGCGGTGGAGAGCTTCATGGATGAAGCCGCGCATGCCGCCGGGGTCGACCCCGTCGCATTTCGCCTCCGCCTCCTCGACGGCGCGGGGCGCAACGCGGGCAGCGCGCCGAGCGCCGTCGGCGGCGCGCTCCGTCAGGCCAAGGTCGTCGCGCGCGCGGCTGAAAAAGCCGGCTGGGGACAGGCCTTGCCGAAGGATACCGGGCTTGGCATCGCCACGACATTCGGCCAGGAGCGCGACATGCCGACATGGGTCGCTTGCGTCGCCCGCGTCAGGGTCGATCGTGCGAGCGGCGTCGTTACGCTGGAGAAGCTCACTCTCGCCGTCGATGCGGGCACGATCGTCGATCCCGACGGCGCCCTGGCGCAGATCGAAGGCGGCTCGCTCTGGGGTGCGAGCATGGCCCTGCATGAAGGTTCCGAATTCGCGATGGGCCAGCTCAAGGACACCAATCTCGACACCTATACGCCGCTGCGCATGGGCGACGTGCCGGAACTCGACATAGAATTCATCCCGAGCGCGGAAATGCCGACCGGCCTCGGCGAACCGGCGACCACCGTTGTCGGGCCCGCCATCGGCAATGCCATTTTCGCCGCCGTGGGCGCGCGCGTCCGGCATCTGCCGATACGTCCCGATGCTGTCCTTCAGGCCTTGAAGGCCTAGGGCTCAAACCAGCCACTACGGAGTTTCACCCATTGGCGGCCCCGCACGGAACGGCCAAAGAGGTCGCCGCGTCTCCGCTGGCGCCATTCCGCCATCGCGCCTTCACGATCATCTGGGCCGCGACCGTCATCGCGAATGTCGGCACGTGGATGTATAACGCGGCATCGGGCTGGCTCATGACCGGCATCGACGCGAATCCCCTGACCGTGTCGCTCGTTCAGGTCGCCACCAATCTGCCGATATTTCTTTTCGCCATGCCGGCCGGCGCGCTCACCGACATGATCGACAAGCGGCGCTTTCTCATTTTCGGCGAGAGCACGACCACCATTCTCTCCGGCATATTCGCCCTGCTGGTGTCGCTCAACCTCGTCAACTCGACCTCGCTCCTCACCTTCATGTTCCTGATCGGCGCCGCGGGCGCCCTCACGGCGCCGGCCTGGCAGGCGATCGTGCCGATGCTTGTGCCCAAGAAGGATCTCGACGGCGCGGTCGCCGTGAACAGCGTCGGCGTCAATATTAGCCGCGCCATCGGTCCGGCGCTTGCCGGCTTGATGATCGTCGTCTCCGGCATCGCCGCGCCGTTCTGGTTCAACGCCATCAGCAATCTCGCAACCGTCGCGGCGCTCATCTGGTGGCGGCCGCCGGCGCGGAACCCGCACAGCCTGCCGCCCGAGCGGCTTTTGAGCGCCCTTCGCGCGGGGTTTCGCTATGCGCGGCACAACCGCCACTTGCGCGCGACGCTGGTGCGCGCTGTCGCATTCTTCCTCTTCGCCAGCGCCTATTGGGCGCTGCTTCCGCTTGTGGCGCGCAATCAGGTTGCGGGCGGCCCGGCGCTTTACGGCGCGCTTCTCGGCGCGATCGGCGCGGGCGCCATCGGCGGCGCATTCATCATCCCCTCCATGAAGGCCCGGCTCGGCGCGGACCGGGTCATGGCGGCGGCGACCGTCGGCACCGCCATCGCGCTGGCGCTCTTCGGCTTCGCGCGCGAACCCGCCGTGGCGGTGCTTGCAAGCGCCATTGCCGGGTGCACATGGATTGCCGCGCTTGCAAGCCTCAACGTGTCGGCTCAGGTCGCCCTGCCCGACTGGGTGCGCGGCCGGGGCCTCGCCATCTATGTGACCGTGTTTTTCGGGGCGATGACGGCGGGAAGCCTCGTCTGGGGCGAAGTCGCGAGCAGGACCGATCTCGCCATGGCGCATTTCATCGCGGCGGCGGGCATCCTCCTCGCGATCCCGCTTTCATGGCGCTGGAAACTGCAAACGGGCGCGGGCATCGACCTGACGCCCTCCCTGCAATGGGCCGCGCCCGTCGTTTCGCAAGCCGTCAACAATGATCGCGGTCCCGCTCTCGTCACGGTCGAATACCGGATCGTCGCCGAACACCGCGCCGCTTTTCTCAAGGCCATTGAAAGGCTCGAACATGAACGCCGGCGCGACGGCGCCTATGCCTGGGGCATTTTCGAGGACACGGCCGAGCCCGGACTGTTCCTCGAAACCTTTCTCGTCGAGTCCTGGCTCGAACATCTGCGTCAACATCAGCGCGTGACGAATGCCGACAGGCTGCTACAGGACAATGTGCACCGCCTGCTCGCAAGCCCCGCGAAGGTCAGGCACCTGATCTCCGCCGAACGCGACGGAAGATAACAGGGACGAGCCCCGGCGCGCTTTGGTTATGGAAATGCGCATCGCCAATGTTTCGCCCGATCGATCTTTCCGCTGTGCGCCTTTGCGCATAGACTGATGATGAGTCGGCTGGCACCACTTCTTGACCTGATGGGGATTTGCATGAGCAAGACCCGGACACGTGTCGTAGTGACGAAAGACGGCCCGTATCTCGTCTCGCACGATGTGCCACTCGCAAAACAAACCATCGTGACGGATGAAGAGGGCGGCTCCGAAACCTGGGAAGAGAGCGCCCCTTTCAAGCAGCAGAAGTCTTATGCGCTGTGCCGGTGCGGCCGGTCGAAATCAAAACCGTTCTGCGACGGCACTCATACCAAAATCGGATTTGACGGGACCGAAACAGCCCGACGGGCGCCGTATCTCCACGAGGCGATCGCCATCGAGGGGCCAGAGATGGTTCTGACGGATGCGGAACATCTTTGCGCATTCGCCCGATTCTGCGACCCCAACGGACAGGTCTGGAGTCAGGTAGGACAGACGGACGATCCCGCCGTGCGGGAGAATTTCATTCGGCAGGTCGGAAACTGCCCGGCCGGACGACTGGTCGCCTGGGACAGGGCGACCCAAAAGCCAATCGAGCCAGAACTGCCTGTTTCAATCGGCCTGATCGAAGATCCGGTGGAGGACTGTAGCGGCCCGATCTGGCTGCGCGGCGGTATTCCCGTGATCTCGGCGGATGGCTTCGAATATGAGGTCCGCAACCGGGTCACGCTGTGCCGTTGCGGACAGTCGCAAAACAAGCCCTTCTGCGACGGCACTCACGCGCAGATAAAATTCAAGGGCGCGTGATACCGCCCTGCCCGCCCGCGCGCTATCGGCAGGCCGGGTTATGCGCCTCCGGAATGGCAAGAAATGTAATAGTCGTCGGGGCGAAGCTCACGAGGCCCGAACTCTCCGGCACACCCGCAAGCACGGGCAAGGCGTCATGATCGCCCAATCCCAGTCTGTTGCCGTTCAACCGGACTGTGCTGTCGGTCAGAGCGTGCGCGGCCAAGGTGTAGCGCTGGGCCGTCATGGGAAGCGCAAGCGACGCCGACGCCATCCTGTCCATATTGATCGCGAGCAGCGCAACGCCTCCTTTCCCGCCACGCAGGCATTGCGCATATAGGTGCAGGCTCAATGCGGGCGAAGGACCGGGATTGAGCACGGTCGTTCCCATGAATTTGCGCCAAAGCAGGGCCGCCCAATAATTTGGCCGGGGCGTGAGCGTAGTCCCGTCGATCAGACCGTAATCACTCGACGCGAATGTGTTGTGCATGTGGACCTTGACGCCCCTTTTGGCCAAGCGCCCGAGCTGATCGAGATAGCGGAAGCTGTCCAGAAATGTCGAAGCCCAGGGATTTCCGCCGCAAGCCGCGTCGGCCGTTTCGGTGAGCCAAAGCGGCTTACCGGGCTCAAACCTGTCGCGCAGCCCGGCATAGAATGCCTCGATCGTGTCCGCGCGGGACAGGAAGCTTTCTGAAAGCGCCGCCTCGGCGGTCGTCTGCGATGCGGGGCCCATGGACGCGCAACGCTTCGAGGTGGCTCCGTAGGAATGGTAAGAGAAGCCGTCGAATGCCGGCCCCGTCGCCTTCAGGATGTCTTCGGTTTTGATAGTGCTGCCCGCAAGGCCGATAGGCATCAGCGGAATTCCTTCGCCGACGCCGCCGGGACCGAGGATGACCATGTCCGGCGCCGCCGTCTTGGCGAAAGGCCGGAAGACGGCCATGTCGCGCGCATAGGCGGCGGCATCATACCCCTTCGGCGCGCCGCCCATCTCCGCATAGGTGGGCTCGTTCATGAACTCGGCGGCGGCGATGTCGCCGCCGACGGATTTTGTAAAGGCGAGTATTTTGCGTGCTTCCGCCGGCGTCCAGACGCCGTGCGCATCGCGCGTGCCCGGACTTGTTGCGAAGGATGTCACGATCTTTCCATCCACCGCGCGCGAAAAATCGATAACGCCCTTCCATTGCTGACGGGTCAGAACGCCGCCAAATCCTTCCGGCGGCTTTGCGGGCGGCCTGGTATCGGAATCGTGAAAATATGTCGAGTTCGCCCATGTACCGCTGACGCGCACATAGGCCGGCCCGAGAGCCGCCGCCAGGGCCCGCAGACGCGGATTGGCGAGATCGATCGGCGGACGGTACTCATACATTGACGGGTCCATCCCCGCAGGTACGGCTGCGGCCGACGCCGAGGACGACTTGCCGTTTGCGGAGTAAGGCTTCCAAAACCGCCCGCCCGTCACCTCGATCATCTCGATATTGTAAGACTGGAACCGCTCGTCGACGGTGCCGATGCGCGGCATCGTTGCGGGCGCGATCGGCGTGGAAGATGCGGCGACCGCCGACGATGAATAGATCCACAGGCACGTGATCATCGACGTGATGACGGCTATCGCAATCTGCCGCGTCTCCCTCATGATCTTCTTCCTTCTGCACACGACCTGCCGGAGATATTCACCGACGTCGCGGCGATGTGGCGCCTCAATGCTCCTTGTCAGATCCAAAGGTATCAATTGCTCCGGCGAAACCCGCCGTCACGATCGAAAGACGTCGAATGCCCGGTTCCGGTATGTGCGTCCGGCCTTCATCACAAAGTCCACGCTTACGGTCGCGGCGATGTCGGCAATGGGATCGCCGGCCATCGCGACGATATCGGCCTGCTTGCCCGGCGCGAGGGTTCCGATATCGTCCCGCTGCAACAGGGCGGCGGCGACACTGGTAGCCGCCTTCAGCGCACGGATCGGTGTCAGGCCCGCCGCCACCATGGCCTGAAACTCAAGTATGCCGTGGCTGAACGGAAACATGCCGCAATCCGTCCCGTAGGCCACGGCCACCTTGCTCGACACGATGCGCTTTTGCGCGCGTTCAATCTCACCGACATCGCGGCCAAATTTCCAGGACGCCTGCGTCGGCAGTTTTCCCGCTTCCAGCATTGCCTTGTCTTCGCGGGTCATTTGCATGGTCGGAACGATAAACGTGTTGCTTTTTTCCGCCATGGCGATGCCTTCGTCGTCGATCAGATAGCAGTGTTCCAGGCTGCGCACTCCCGCGCGCAATGCCTGCTTGCAGCCCTCCGCCGCTCCTGTGTGGACGGCAACGGGCAGACCAAGTTGATGTGCGGTCTCGGCCAGACACTGCATCTCATCCTCGAACCAGGTCACCTTTGCAGGATCGTCACCGAAGCTCATATATCCGCCGGTGTTCATGGTCTTTATCCAGTCGCCGCCGAAGGCGTGCTCCGCGCGAACCAGTTCGCGTATCTTGCCCGGAGAATCCGCGACCTTGGAAAGCCCGAGATGGCATCGACAGGGAAAGGCGCCTTGCATATCGGCATGACCGCCGGTCGCGCTGATCATGTGCGCAGCGACAACCAGCCGAGGCCCATGGACGAGGCCGTGGTCGATCGCATCGCGCAAGTTAACGGTCGGCCATTCGGGATCGAAGGTTCCCATGTCGCGCAACGTCGTAAAACCGTAGCGCATATATTGTTGCGCAAGATGAAGCCCCATCAGCGCCTTGGTCGTCGAACATTGAAGAACTTGCTCACGGAGATTGAGGCCATCGAGACAGAGATGAACATGCGTGTCGATAAAGCCGGGCGCGACCGTCCGCTCTCCCAGATCGATCACCGTCACGGAGGACGGTCGTGCGACCGTCTGGCCAATATCGGCAATGACACCATCCTCGATCAGGATTTCTGCCGGTCCGGAGAGGCGATCGCTCAAGCCATCGAACATTTTGCCGCATACAAGGACTATCTGCGTCATGACCGACCTCGGTTCAACCGTTGAAAGCGGCATCTTCCATCGAAACGAACTTCCGCCAAGGATCGGAAAAGCGGTCCGTGGACGACCTCAACCGATCCCCAGCTGCTGCATCATGCCGACAACGTCATAGAAGAGATTCTCCTCGATGATTTCCCCATCGTCGCTCCAATGAGCGACGGTGCAGAAATCGACCTCGAACGACTTTCCGTTCGGTGGAATCTCGACGCCCTTCGGACCCATCATCGGGCCCTTCATTGTTCCGGTGAAACGGGCAATCGAGCAGGTCCAATCGCCGTTGGCGAAGAATACCCGGTATGGCCGGTTATGGACGCGGTTGTCCGGGAATGTCTTGAAAAGCCGGATGCTTTCGGCCCGGTGGTCATGCCGGCCGTGGGTCGGCGGTTGCGCCGGCCAGCGGACAACCACATCGTCGCGGTGGCGCTTATCGAATGTCGCCCAGTCCTGCGCATTCCAGGAATCATCCAGCGTCTGCATCAGGTCCATATTTCGCTTCTCGTTTCCCATTGCATACCTCCGTTGCCGAACCAAGTTGCAAGCAGTCGCGCGAGACTGCGGCGCAGACCGCCTATCGCTCAAGCCGATGTCTGCGCGTCGTTGTCGATGGGCAGCACTTGGCCCGAGATCGACTTTCCCGCATCGGAAGTCAGGAAGAGGATCAATGCGGCGATGTCCCTCGGATCGACGAAATGCTTCAGCGACTGAACGCTCATCGCCGCCGCCCTTTCTTCCTCCAGTGTCTTGTGTTCCGCGTCCGCGCGGCCCTGAAGAACGCGTTCGATGCGGTCGCCGCCGACGGCTCCCGGTGCAATGGCGTTGACGCGAATATTGTACCGGCCCAATTCGCGCGACAGCGTTTTTGCAAAGCCGATCAGCCCCATTTTTGCCGTGCAGTAGGCGCTGCGGTTCGGGTAGCCGAAACGTCCGCCGACCGAAGACATTACGATGATGCTCCCCGCGGCGGATTTTTTCAGATGCGGGATGCTGTGGCGCGTCACGTGAAAGGTTCCGATGACATCGACCCTCATGACCGCTTCCCATTTATCGGGGTCCGAGGTCTCGACCGGCGCGGTCTCTCCCGCTATGCCGGCATTATTCACCAGCACATCGAGCCCGCCCAAAGCTTTGACGGATTCGGCGACCATCCGTTCGATTTCATCGCGCTTTGACACATCACAGATGACGGTGTTCAGGCCGGGGATTTCCTTCGCCGCGGCGTCGAGCGCCGCCCTGTTGATGTCGCAGACGCACACGCTTGCGCCGGCCGCAGCATAGGCGCGGGCGACTTCCTTTCCGATGCCGGAAGCTCCAGCTGTAATCAATACGCGCTGTGTCATTCCCGTCTCTCCCATCTGCATTCTGTTTGCTCGTATCCGGTCTATCCCTCTTTGTTTTGCGACTTCAGATTCGGAGTTGCGTCAATCCACGCCTCAATCGCCCGCATGCAGCCAGGCGGGAAATTTCCCGCGCCCGTCGTTATTGAGCTTGCCGGATGCGACGAACGGCTTGTCGGCGGCGCTGCGCGATTTGGCCATGTGGCCTCTCATTTGTAAGAGATCGATATATGCGTCATCGTCCTTTGAGCAGCTCGTCCTAACCAATTTGCACTGCGAGCATCGAGATCGATCCGCCATCGACACCCTCGACCGGAAATTGGATATTCTCATTGCTCTGCCGCGCAGCGAGAACGTAGAGAAGCGGCAAATAGTGATCGGGCGTCGGGATGGACAGTGCTGCGTCCTTGCCAAGCAAGTCGTAATTAATAAGCGGCTTGTAATCGCCCGTGCGCATGAAGTCCTTGGCAGCGTTTTCAAAGCGCACGGCCCAATCATAGGGATCGCGCGGGTGCCGGCCCCATGCATAGGCGTGAAGATTGTGCACGAGATTGCCGCTGCCCGCGATCAACACCCCTTCCTCGCGGAGCGGCGCAAGTTTTTTGCCGATTTCAAAATGAAAAGATGCCGGCTCGGTTTCGTTGATGCTGAGCTGGACCACGGGGATGTCCGCCGCGGGGTATACATGCCGCAGCACGGACCAGGTGCCGTGATCGAAACCCCACGAGGTGTCGAGCGTCACGTCGACCGGCGCGAGCAGCTGTTGAACGCGGCGGGCGAGCGCGGGATCGCCGGGAGCCGGGTATTGCACTTTATAAAGCTCCGGCGGAAAACCACCGAAATCGTGGATCGTGCGGGGCGCCGTCGATACGGTGACGCCCGTTTCGGGCACATACCAATGCGCCGAGATTGAAAGGATTGCCTTTGGCCTGGGCGCCTGTGATCCGATCAGCCGCCACGCTTCTGTATAATTGTTGCGCGTGACGGCATTCATCGGATTGCCGTGGCCGAAAAAGATTGTCGGCAGAAGCTTCGCCATGGCTCAGGGGGCCTCTTCTTTGGGTTCGCTTTTCTCTTTCGGAATTGTCAGCACAATGGACAGGATTGCGGCGCCCACCATGAAGAGGTTGAACATCAGCGCGACCATCGCCGCCCCGCGAACGGTCTCGTTGTCTTGGCGGCCGTAAAATGTGATGACCCCGTCCAGCCATTGTTCACTGCCGGTGCCGCTGCTGAGAGCGGTGAAGATCGTCGCCGAGATCGCAACTCCGAACGCCGCCCCGAGCGAGGAGGCCATCTTGTAAATGCCCGACCCGGCACCCGCCTGGCTTTCGGGGAGGCTCGACAGTGCGGTGTCGGTGGAGGGTGTGGCGTAGAATGCCAAGCCCACGCCGTAGAGCGTGTAGCCAATGACCGCCACGATTCTGTAGTCCGTCAGCAGCAGGTTCGCTGGCGAAAGAAAAAGGATTCCCAGGCCGGTAATAAGACAGCCCCACACCATCGGCTTGCGCGCGCCGAAGCGCTGCTGAAGCTTCTCTCCCACCCGGATGAAAACGACGATCGCGACCGCATAGCCAAGCGTGAGCATGCCAGCTTGCTGCGCCGTCATGTTGCCGCCGAGCTGGACGAGCTGCAGCGAGACGATCATCGTGCCGGTCACAGCATTGAGCAGAAAGTTGGAAACGGTCGCGCCTGTATAGGTAGGGTGGGAGAAGAGCGAAAAATCGACAAAAGCGGCCGACGTTCGCGTCTCGATGCGAACAAACAAGCTGCCGGCCACCAAGGTGATTGCCGTCAGGACAAGGGCGGGCGGACTTATCCAGCCGAATTTGTTGCCTTGTGTGACGACGATCTGCAAGGCCACCATCGCGATCATGAAAGCGGCGACGCCGGCAAAATCGAAACGATAGGTTGCCTTACCCGTCGTCCGGCTTTCGGGGGTGCCGCTCATCAGGGCAAGACCGAGCAACGCCGCGACGACTGAAGCGAGGAAGATGTAGCGCCAGCCAAGATGCTCGGTCACCAACCCGCCGAATAACGCGCAGACACCTGATCCGCCCCAGGAGCCGATCGACCAGAGACTGATTGCCCGTTGTCGCGCGGCGCCGTCCCAGTAGGTCTTCACCAGCGCCAGACTGGCCGGCATGATGCAGGCTCCAGACAATCCCTGCAGCGCCCGCCCTGTCAGCAAAAACGACGATGCCCAACGGTTGGCAGGAGAGAGGCCGACCAGAAGTGAGCCGAGAATACTCAGATAGAAACCGATCCGCACGATGCGAACACGGCCGACGCGGTCGGCGAGCCCGCCGACAACCACGATGAAGATGCCTGAGAAGAGGGCGGTAATCGCTACCGCGGTGTTCATCGTGTTGGCGCCAAGGCCTAAATCGCGGCCCATGTCGGGGGCGATGTTCAGCGTGGTCTGGGCGAACAGCCAGAACGTAATGACGCCAAGAATAATACCGCAGAGCACACGATCATTGCCCCGGAATTCCACCGGCCGATTGGCTATTCCATCTGTTTCAACAGCCGCCGATGAGGTCATGTTCCACCCCAGGCCGTTTCGAGCTGATATGCTCCGTTGACTGATGTAAGCAATCAGGATCGAGTCTCTCGATCGTTGCTGACGGCAATCCTTCGTTTCGGAACGCTACCGATTCCATTTTCGATCGGCTGTACAACGTGCGGAAGTCGCCTGACAGCTGCCCGCATGCGGCGCCTGCCCCAGGAGAACAGTCGTCTCCGTGCATGGAAGTATGGTCTTCCAAATTGCGGCCGACCGCAATGTATCCTCGCAGCAAACGGTTTTCCCGTAATGCTCCGGCTCCGCTGGACCGTTGCTCTGCGCGCGTAATAGGGAACATCATTTCGCTACGAGAGATCGTTCGACGACGACCCTCGCGCGCTTTCCCGCCCGACCGCGTCCGCCACAGCCGAGAGGGCGGCGCGCTCGCATGCTCGGAACCGCGTCTCGCAAGGTATCCTCATCCGCAGGATCGAAATCGCGATTTCAAGGTTGCGGTCGCGCTGCCAATCGCTCCGGCCGCCGAGAAAATACTCAAGGCCGACGAGCGAGATCTGTCGCACCCTTCCGACGCTCTCACGGGTGCGACAAATCGGGCCTGCAAGCCATTGATTTCACTGACGGGGAAAAGTGAATGGTGCCCAGGGGCGGAATCGAACCACCGACACTGCGATTTTCAGTCGCATGCTCTACCAACTGAGCTACCTGGGCCGCGCGGCCTGCCGGAGGAACTCCGGCGGCGAGGCCCGCGGTTTATATGGGATTGATCCCGGCCTGTCCAGCGCCGGAGGGGGCTCTTGCGAAGAAGCCTAAAGCCGAGCCCGGCGAAGGGTTTAACCCTCCTCGCCGTCGTCCTGCCGGCCGCCCGCCATGCCTTCGGGCAGCTCGCCTTCGAAATCGTCGGGCGGCTCGACCGCCGGGATCGCATAGCTGCCCTTGAGCCAGCGGTTCAGGTCCACATCGGCGCAGTGCTTCGAGCAGAAGGGGTGAAAGGCCGTCACCGATTTCTTGCCGCAGATCGGGCAGGGCCGACTCGGCCGCAGAGGCACGATGTTGTCCGCCGCCGGCATTACTGCGCGGCTCCGACGTCGATGCGCTCCCGCGAGAAGCCGGGCTCGGGCGTCAGGCGCAGATCGACGGCCACTTTCTTTCGCAGCCGGTCGATGAGGCCGACATTGCCGCGCTCCAGCCAGTCGACCACATCGGGCGCGGCGCGGGCGACGATCGGGCGTCCGGGCGAGACCTGCGCTTCATTGGCGACGCGGCGCAGAAGCTCGTTCGCGACCGTCGCGCAGGTTTTGCGGCGCGGGCGGCCGTTGGCGTAGGCGGGTTCGGTGAGGAGCTTGTTCAAGGGTTCGCGCACGCGCTTGCGCGTCATTTCGACAAGGCCGAATTCCGACATGCCGGAAATCTGCGTCGGCACGCGGTCATGCGCAAAGCCGGTGTTGAGCGCGTCCAGCACCTTGCGGATGTTCTCCGGATCGTTCAGGTGAATGAAGTCGATGACGATGAGGCCGCCCGTGCCGCGCAGGCGGAGCTGATAGATGATCTCGTCCACCGCTTCGAGGTTGATCTTGGCGCTCGTTTCCTCAAGGCCGGTCGCCGCTGTGTAGCGGCCCGAATTGACGTCGATGGCGGTCAGGGCCTCGGTCGTTTCGATGGTGATCCAGCCGCCCGATTTCAGCTCGACGCGCGGTTCAAGCGCGTTTTCGATTTCGCCGTCGACATCGTAGAGCGAGAAAAGCGGGCCGGGGCCGTTGAAAAGCTGGATGCGGTCGAGCAGCTCCGGCATGGCGCGGCGCGCGTAGCGCTGCGCCTCGCCGAAGGCTTCCGCATCGTCGATCAGCACACGGCTCGTATCGGCGCTCACATAGTCGCGCAGCGTCTTCGACACGGGATCGAGATCGTGGAAGACGACGCAGGGCGGATTGGAACGCTTCTCGATCTCGCGCACCTTGCGCCACTCCTCTGCGAGCATGCGCGCATCGGCCGCGATGTCGTCGACGGTCGCGCCGATGGCGGCGGTGCGGACGATGAAGCCGGCGGGCTCTCCGGTGACGCCCATGGAGCCGAAGCGGGCGACCATTTCCTCGACCAGCGCGGTGAGGCGCGCGCGCTCCGTCTCGTCTTCGATGCGGCGCGAAAGCGCGACGCCGGACTGGTTCGGCACCAGCACGAGAAGGCGGCCGGGAATGGTGACATTGGCGGAAAGCCGCGCGCCCTTGTCGCCGATCGGATCCTTCACGGCCTGCACCAGAATGGTCTGGCCCTCGGTCACGCAGGCGCTGATCGGCGGCAGTATATGTTCATCGAGATGGGTCAGTTCGCAGAGGCAGCGCGCCTCGCGGGCGCCGAGGAAGCCCGCACGCTCGAGGCCGATCTCGACGAAGGCGGCCTGCATGCCGGGCAGCACGCGCTGGACGCGGCCGAGAAATATGTTGCCGAGCAGCGAGTGGCCGGCGCGGCCGGTCTTCGCCTTCAGGTCGTCTTCCATCGTCCGCTCGAGGATGAGCTCGACGGGACGCCCGCTCTCGACGACCGCGACGCGCGTCTCGCCGGGCCCGACATTAATCAACACTTCCTCGGACATTGAATTCCTTGAGCGCGCCGGCCGCATCCCCATGCGGCGAGGCTCGCCCCTTCCGGTATTTGATCCCCAGATTATCCTAACACTCTTGTTAGCGCGCTGGGTAGAGAGGGAAGCCCAGACCGCCAAGGAGCGAGGCCACCTCGAAAAGAGGAAGCCCGACGACGCCGGAATAGCTTCCGGTCAGCAGGCGAATGAAGGCCGCCGCATGGCCCTGGATCGCATAGCCCCCCGCCTTGCCCAGCCCCTCGCCGCCCGCAATATAGGCGTCGATTTCCGCATTCGAGAGGCGCTTGAAGACGACGCGGGTCTCGCTGACACGCTCATGCGTCGCGCCTCCCGGGGCCATGAGCGCGACCGCCGTGTAAACCCTGTGCGCCCGGCCCGACAGAAGCGTCAGGCAGGCGCGGATATCGGCGTCGGTTTCGGCTTTCGGCAGGATGCGACGACCGCAGGCAACGACCGTGTCGGCGGCGAGCACAAGCGCGGCGGGTTCAGTGGCGGCGATGGCCGCGGCTTTTTCCCGCGCGAGGCGGAGCGCATGGGCGCGGGGCAGTTCGCCCTTGGCCGGCGTCTCGTCGAGATCGGCCGCGCGCACCTCATCGGGCACGACGCCGATCTGCGCGAGCAGCGCGAGGCGGCGCGGCGAGGCGCTGGCGAGGATCAGTCTGGGTTGCGCGGATGACGTCATGGCGGGGCTGACCAGCAAATGTTTCGGGCCAGCGCCAGTTCGCTATTTGAAGCGATAGGTGATCCGGCCCTTGGTCAGATCGTATGGCGTCATCTCGACCAGAACCTTGTCGCCCGCCAGCACGCGGATGCGGTTCTTGCGCATCTTGCCTGCCGTGTGGGCGATGACTTCATGTTCGTTCTCGAGCTTGACGCGGAACGTCGCGTTCGGAAGCAACTCCGACACGGTGCCCGGAAACTCAAGCAGTTCTTCCTTAGCCATTCAAATTCCTTCGAGATTTGGCGGGAGAATGAGCACAAAGCCGCCTAAAATCAAGGGCGGCGAGCGTTTCGGGCCGCGCCGGAAGGCCCAAATCGTTGATTTATCGGGAAAATCGGCAGGCGCCGGGCATCCGGCCGTCAGCCGGGGAGCTTTGCCGCCCCGGCGAAGCGCCTTTCGATCATGGCTTTCAGCTCGTCGCGGAGCCGGCGATAGGCCTCAAGACGCTGTTCGCGCGTGCCGCTTTCGCCGGCGGCGAAAGGGTCGAGCGTCGGCCAGAACTCGATATCGACGGCCTGGCCCCTTGCCAGCTCGGTGACGCGCTTGCAGGCCTCGGGCGTCAGGCAGATGACGAGATCGAAGGCGCCGATGTCGATCGCCTCGATGTCGAGGGGGCGGTCCTCGGTCATGTCGATGCCGGCTTCGGCCATGACGGAGACGACGAAGGGATCGCGCTCCTTCGGCTCAAGCCCGGCGCTGTCGATGAAGATGTGTTTGCCGTAGAGCGATTTCGTCAGCGCTTCGGCCATGGGCGAGCGCACGGAATTCAGATTGCACACATAGAGCACGGAGCCCGGCAGCTTTTGCTTGTCGTCGGTCGCCGTCGCGGTCATGTCTCGGATCAGCCTTTGATATGCAGCACGCAAATAAGCGTGAAGAGGCGGCGCGCGGTGTCGAAGTCGAGTTCGATCTTTCCGGCGAGGCGCTCCTTCAGAAGCTCGGAGCCTTCGTTGTGGAGGCCGCGGCGGCCCATGTCGATCGCCTCGATCTGGGCGGGCGCGGCCGTCTTGATCGCGTCGTAATAGCTTTCGCAGATCATGAAGTAGTCCTTGATGATCCGGCGGAAGGGCGTCAGCGACAGCATGACCTTGCCATGCGGCTCGCCGCCTTCCAGACGGATATCGAAGACGAGGCGGTTCTCCTCGATGGCGAGATGGAGGAGATAGGGCCCGCCCGGACTGCCCGTCGGCGTGAAGCTGTTTTCCTCGAGCAGGTCGAAGATCGCGACCTTGCGCTCATGCTCGACGTCCGGGCTCCGGCGCATAACCGTCTTCTCGTCGAGCACAAGCTCGGCGATGCGGAATTGCGATCTGCTGTCGGACGTGTCCACGGGATGATGGCTTCTCTGGTAGCGGGCCTTTGAGGCGCCACTTTACGATGATTTGCGGATGGGAAGCGAGCGGGCGGCGCGGCCGGTTCACTTATTGAGGCGGATGGATACCGATTTGCCATGCGCGTGGAGGCCCTCGGCGGCGGCAAGCGCCACGGCGGCGGGGCCGATGGCGGCGAGCGAGGCCGCGTCGCAGCGGACGATGGAGGTCCGCTTCACGAAGTCCAGCACCGAGAGGCCGGAAGAAAAGCGCGCGCTGCGTGCGGTCGGCAGGACGTGGTTTGTGCCCGCCACATAATCGCCGACGGCTTCGGGCGTATAGCGGCCGAGGAAGATCGCGCCCGCGTTGGAAATGCGCGCGGCGAGCGGTTCGGGATCGTCGACCGCGATTTCGAGGTGCTCGGGCGCGAGACGGTCGACGAGCGGCACGGCGTCGTCGAGCCTGGCGACAGTGATGACCGCGCCGAAATCGGCCCAGCTTTTCGTCGCCGTCGTTTCGCGCGGCAATTGCCTCAACTGCCGCTCGACCGCCTTCTCGACCTCGGTCGCGAAGGCTGCATCGTCGGTGACGAGGATCGACTGCGCGCTTTCGTCATGCTCGGCCTGAGACAGGAGATCGGCGGCGATCCAGTCGGGATCGTTCCTGCCGTCGGCGACGACGAGAATTTCGGAAGGGCCCGCGATCATGTCGATGCCGACAATGCCGAAGACCTGGCGCTTCGCCGCGGCGACATAGGCGTTGCCGGGGCCGACGATCTTGTCGACCGGCCTGATCGTCGCCGTACCATAGGCCAGCGCCGCCACGGCCTGCGCGCCGCCGACGCGGTAGACCTCATCGACGCCTGCAAGCCTTGCGGCGGCGAGCACCAGCGGATTGATGACGCCGTCCGGCGCCGGCACGACCATGACCACGCGGGCGACGCCCGCGACTTTCGCCGGCACCGCGTTCATCAGGACGGAGCTTGGATAATTGGCGGTGCCGCCCGGCACATAAAGGCCGACGGCGCCCACCGGCGTCCAGCGATGGCCGAGTTCGACGCCCGCCGCGTCGGTGTAACGGCCGTCTTCGGGCTTCTGGCGTGCGTGATAGTCCTCGATGCGGGATTTCGCGAGCTTCAGCGCGTCGAGCGTCGCG
This sequence comes from Parvibaculum sp., assembly GCA_031291615.1. Lineage (GTDB taxonomy): Bacteria > Pseudomonadota > Alphaproteobacteria > Parvibaculales > Parvibaculaceae > Parvibaculum. The sequence continues at coordinate 32,968 of JARLIS010000010.1, read as the reverse complement.
GCGTCGCAGGATTTCAGCGCGGCGTCGAGTTCGGCATCGGTAACGCGCAGCGTCGCGGGCGTCAGCTCGATGCGGTCGAAGCGCTTCGTCAATTCGATGAGCGCCGCATCGCCGCGCGCGCGCACGTCGGCGACGATCTTCGCGACCGCGTCGTTCACATCGACCGAGGCCTCGCGCTTCGCGCCGAGAAGCGCCTCGAAGGCGGCGGCAAAACCCTTGTCGGTTGCGTCAAGTCGGATGGCCATTTGGGGCTGCTACTTCAGATCGTGTTCGGGCAGGTTCGGCGTCTCCCAGACGAGGCCGAGGTCGGAGAGATGGGCATCGAGCGCCTCGACCTCAAGCCTTATCTCGCCGCCGCCGGAAAAAGTCAGGGTGACGATGCCCGACGGCGCGTCGAGCTCATCGAAACGGATGGCGAGCAGGTTCAGAACGCCTTCGGGATGGTTCTGGGCGATGCGCTTTGCTTTCGCCCTGGTCACATTTTCGAAGTGGAGGCCCGAGCGCACGCGCTCATGCGTGTGGCCGCGGGCCTTGCCCTCGCCTTCCCAGCGAAAGCGGTTCACCACCATGGCGAAGCGGCGCGCATGCGGCAGGAAGACGAGATCGCGCACCTGCGTCACCGCGTCCTGAAGGCAGGCCGAGATGATTTCGAGGTCGGCGGCGTCTTCCGCGCTGAGGCGCAGATCGGTCATGGTCTCTCCGTTCCTGCTCTTGGCCGGACTATTGGGCCTTGGCGCGCCATATCTCCGCCCCGCAGGCGCCGAGCTTCGTTTCCAGTCGCTCGAAGCCGCGGTCGAGATGATAGACGCGGTTGATGGTCGTTTCGCCTTCGGCGGCGAGCGCCGCGATGATGAGGGCCGCGGAGGCGCGCAAATCGCTCGCCATGACGGGAGCGGCCGTCAGCTTGCCGACGCCGCGCACCAGCGCCTTGTCGCCATGCAGGGAAATGTCGGCGCCGAAGCGGGCCAGTTCCTGCACATGCATGAAGCGGTTTTCGAAAATCGTTTCGGTGATTTCGGACTCGCCCTCGGCCAGCGTCATCAGCGCCATGAACTGCGCCTGAAGATCGGTCGGGAAGCCGGGAAAGACCTGGGTCACGACATTCGTCGCCTGAAGCCGCTCGCCGTTGCGGAAGATGCGGACATGGCCCTGCCCGGTTTCAACGCCCGCGCCAGCAGCGCGCAGCACGGAAAGGGCCGCGTCGAATGTTTCGGGGCTCGCGCCTTCGAGCGTCACGTCGCCGCCCGTCATGGCGGCGGCGATCGCATAGGTGCCCGCCTCGATGCGGTCGGCGATCACCTGATGCGTCGCGCCGTGCAGGCGCTCGACGCCCTCGATGCGCAGCGTCGATGTGCCAATGCCGGAAATCTTCGCGCCCATGGCAATGAGGCAATTGGCGAGGTCGCAGATTTCTGGCTCGCGGGCGGCGTTTTCGAGAACGGTTTCGCCGTCGGCCAGCGTCGCGGCCATCAGCAGCGTGTGCGTCGCGCCGACGGAAACGATGGGCGAGCGGATAATCGCGCCCTTGAGGCCGTTCGGGGCGGAAGCGAGCACATAGCCTTCGACGAGGTCGATCTCGGCCCCCATCTTTTCGAGGCCCTTGAGATAGAGATCGACCGGGCGGGCGCCGATGGCGCAGCCGCCCGGCAGCGAAACCTTGGCCGTGCCGCAGCGCGCGACGAGGGGCCCGAGAACCCAGAAGCTCGCCCGGAACTGGGAGACTATTTCATAGGGCGCGGTGGTGGAGGTGATTTCAGGCGTCGAGATGGTCAGCGTGTCGCCGTTCGGGCCCGTCACGCGCTCGACTCTGGAGCCGAGCACGCCGAGCAGCCTCGAAAGCGAGCGTACATCGGTCAGGGCCGGGACATTGGTGAGCTTCAGCGCTTCGTCGGTGAGGAGCGCGGCCGTCATAAGCGGCAAAGCGGCGTTTTTCGCGCCGCTGATGGGGATGGTGCCCCTCAGCGGGCGGGCGCCCCGAATGTGAATGGTGTCCATGGAATATCCGTTCGGGCCCCGGACATCATGCCGGGGCCGGCTCCCGTTTTATAGGGAACGGGGCCGCAAGAGTCACGCCGGCCTCATGACCGGCCGGCGATGCTTACTTGCCTTTCGGGCTCTTTCCGGGCGCCTTTTGGGCCGAAGCGGGGGCGGCGGCGGATTTCGCCTTCTCCTGGGCCTTGCGCTTGCGGAGATTGGCCCGCAGCGCTTCGGCGAGGCGGGCTTCGCGGGCCTGCTGGGCCCGGGCCGGGCCCTGGCCGGGCTGGTTGCGGCCGGTATTGTCGTCGGCTTTGTCTCTCATGGATTCCTCAGGGCTTCAGGGCGCACATGCGGGCCTTTCGGGCGCCGGCACGTCCCGCATATGGACCCATCGAAATCCTTGCGTCAACCGGTGGCGTTGCAGGCTTGCGAAGCGCGGCCTGCCGTGCCATTTTCCGCCCGTCCGAAGCAGGGGGGTGCCCTGCTCCGGCCCCGCCCGCGCCTCCCCCGGAGGCGACGAGCAAGGCCCATGTAGCTCAGTGGTAGAGCACACCATTGGTAATGGTGAGGTCGAGTGTTCAATCCACTCCGTGGGCACCATTTTTTCTCCCTTCACACGTCAGTTCCGCCACCCCCTCCGGGGCCGCATCGTCTTTCCTACGTATTGAGACGGATTCCCTTGGTGCGCGGCGCGGGGCACCATGCAGGCCTTGTCGGGACCCTGAAGCGTGCGAAGGCGGGTGAGATGCGGGCATGGAAAGTCGGGGTTGTCGTGCTGGCGGTCGTGCTGGCCGGCGGGGTTTTCTACGGCTGGTGGGAATGGATGCATCCCGGCCTGCCCGACGGCATTGCGGCGGCCAACGGGCGGCTTGAAGCCGAGCAGGTGCAGGTCGCGACCAAGTTCGCGGGACGGGTCGAATCCGTCCTCGTTGAGGAAGGCGATCTGGTGAAGGCGGGAACCGTCATCGCGCGCATGGATGCGCGGGAGGTGCGCGCCCAGCTTCAGGAAGCGCAGGCGCAGCAATCCGCCGCCGAGAATCAGGAAGACGAAGCGGAGGCCGCCATTTCCGCGCGGCAGGCGGATCGGGTTCTGGCGAAGCGCGAACTTACCCGCATCGACAGCCTGCACAGGCATGGCTATGCCTCGACCGAACTATTCGATCGGGCGCGAGCAAAGATGGACGCCGCGGAAGCAGCCTATCAGGCCGCGCAGGCAAGCCTGCGCCAGGCCGTGTCCGGTGTCGACGCCGCCCGCGCCACGGTCGACAGGGTACGGACGATGCTCGAGGACGCCACGCTCGTCGCCCCGAGGGACGGGCGCGTTCAGTACAAGCTCATCCAGTCGGGCGAAGTGGTCGGCGCGGGCACGGCGGTCGTCACCCTGCTCGACCTCACCGACATCTACATGACGATCTTCCTGCCGGCCCATGATGCGGGCGCGCTCGCGCTGGGCAGCGAGGCGCGTCTCGTGCTCGACCCCGCGCCGCAATATGTCATTCCGGCAACGGTGACTTTCGTCGCGGCGGATGCGCAGTTCACGCCGAAGACGGTCGAGACGGCGGATGAGCGCGAGAAGCTGATGTTCCGCATCAAGCTGACGATCCCCGCCGCATTGCTGAAGACCTATGAGGACCGGGCGAAGACCGGCGTGCGCGGCATCGGCTATGTGCGAACGAAGCGCGACGCCGTCTGGCCCGCAAAGCTGAACGTCAAACTGCCCCCCGCCGGCGACAATGCCGGCCGCTGAACCGACGAGCCCCGCCCCTTTCGCCGCCGAGGTCAGCGGCCTCCGTCATGTCTACGGCAAGACGGTCGCGCTGGACGGTTTTTCGCTCGCGGTCCCGGCGGGCCGTCTTTGCGGGTTGATCGGCCCCGACGGCGTCGGCAAATCGACATTGCTCTCGCTCATCGCGGGCGTGCGCGAAATCCAGACCGGCGAGGTGCGCGCGCTTGACGGCGACATGCGCGACCCCATTCATCGCAGCGTCAGCCACAGGCGCATCGCCTATATGCCGCAGGGCCTCGGGCGGAACCTCTATCCGACCTTGAGCGTCTTCGAGAATCTCGACTTTTTCGGCCGTCTTTTCGGACAGGGCAAGGCGGAGCGCGAGGCGCGCATTGCAGAACTGCTGAAGGCGACGGGACTCGACCCCTTTCCCGACAGGCCCGCCGGCAAGCTATCGGGCGGGATGAAGCAGAAGCTCGCGCTTTGCTGCGCGCTCATTCACGACCCCGACCTTCTCATTCTCGACGAGCCGACGACGGGCGTCGATCCGCTGTCGCGGCTGCAATTCTGGTCGCTCATCGCGCGCATGCGGGCGCGGCAGCCCGGTATGAGCGTGATCGTCGCCACCGCCTATATGGAGGAAGCGGACCGCTTCGACTGGCTCGCCGCAATGAATGCGGGCCGCGTGATCGGCACGGGCACGCCCGGCGAGATCAAGGCGCGGGCGGGACAAGCGACGCTTGAAGCCGCCTTCATCGGCCTTCTGCCGCAAGAGCTTCGCGCCTCGCATCAACCCGTCGTCGTTCCGCCGCGTGTAGATGATGACGGCGTGCCGTCCATCGAGGCGCGGGGGCTCACCCGCCGCTTCAAGGATTTCACCGCTGTCGATCATGTGAGCTTCTCGGTCGGACGCGGCGAGATTTTCGGCTTCATCGGCTCGAACGGCTGCGGCAAGACGACGACGATGAAAATGATGACGGGCCTTCTTCCCGCGAGCGAAGGCGAGGCGCTGCTCTTCGGCAAGCCGCTCGATGCGCGCGACATGGAGGTGCGCCGCCGCGTCGGCTACATGTCGCAATCCTTCTCGCTCTATTCGGAACTGACGGTGCTGCAAAATCTGGAACTGCATGCGCGCCTGTTCCGCCTGCCGCCCGATCATGCCGGCGAGCGGATCGCGGAGGTCATGCAGCATTTCGAACTCGACAAGATCGCCGATGAGCGGCCCGAGGCGCTGCCGCTCGGCATCAAGCAGCGGCTGCAACTCGCGGTCGCCGTTCTCCACCGGCCCGAAGTCCTGATCCTCGACGAGCCGACATCGGGCGTCGATCCCATCGCGCGCGATGTGTTCTGGCGTTATCTGATCGAGCTCTCCCGCAAGGAGGGCGTGACGATCTTTCTTTCGACCCATTTCATGAACGAAGCGGCGCGCTGCGACCGGATATCGCTGATGCATGCGGGCCGCGTGCTCGCCGTCGGCACGCCGGCGGAACTGGTGAAGGCGAGCGGCGAGACGACGCTGGAAGGCGCGTTCATTTCCTATCTCGAGGCCGCGTCGGAGGAAGCCGGACAAAGGGAAGAGGAAGACGCCTCCGCCGGGACCGTCTATCCGGAGCCGCCGCCGCGCCGCCATCGCTACGATCCGCTTCGCTTCTGGGCCTATGCGCGGCGCGAGACGATGGAGCTGATCCGCGACCCGATCCGGCTCGCCTTCGCCCTTCTCGGACCCATCATCCTGATGATCGCATTCGGCTACGGTATTTCCTTCGACGTCGAAAACCTCCCATATGCCGTTTACGATCAGGACCAGTCGCGAGAGAGCCGCGAGCTGCTCGAAAGTTTTTCGGGCTCGCGTTATTTCTCCGAACACACGCCGATCACATCGGCAAGCGCGCTCGACCAGCGCCTCAAGCGCGGCGAGCTGAAACTCGCCGTGGAAGTGCCGCCGGAATTCGGGCGCGATCTTCTGCGCGGCCGCCAGCCGGAGGTCGCCGTGTGGCTCGACGGCGCGATGCCTTTCCGTTCCGATACGGCGCGCGGCTATATCGAGGGGCTCGCGCTTACCTATATGGCCGACGAGATACAGCGAAGGACCGGACGCCCGGCAAACGTGACGGCGGCCGACGTCGAAACGCGCTTCCGCTACAATCAGGCCTTCAAGAGCGTCTATGCGATCGTTCCCGGCGTCATCATGCTGATGCTGGTGCTCATCCCGGCCATGATGACGGCGGTGGCCGTCGTCCGGGAAAAGGAAACCGGCTCCATCGCCAATTTCCGGTCGACGCCCGTGACCAAGGTCGAATTCCTGCTTGGAAAGCAGGCTCCCTATTTCCTGACCGCCTGCGTCAGCTTCGTCACGCTGCTGCTTCTCGCTGTCCTGGTCTTCGGGCTCAGTATCAAGGGTTCGTTCCTCGTGCTGGTCGCGGGAAGCCTTCTCTACATCCTCGCCACAACTGGCTTTGGCCTTCTCGTTTCGTCCTTCACGAACACGCAGATCGCGGCGCTCTTCGCTACCGTCATTCTGTCGCTCATCCCTTCGGTCAATTTCTCCGGGCTTCTCGTGCCCGTGTCGTCGCTCAGCACGGCCGGCCGGATTTTCGGTCTCGCCTTTCCGGCTGCCTGGTTTCAGCAGATCAGCATCGGCGTCTTCACCAAGGGGCTCGGCATTGCCGAATTGTGGCCCGCCCTCCTCATGCTCGCCTTCTTCTTCGTCCTGTTCACCGGCCTTGCCGCCGTGGCGCTTCGCAAGAGAGAGGCCTGACATGCGGCAGACCTTGCAGAACATATTCCGGCTCGGCATCAAAGAATTGCGCAGCCTGCGCACCGATCCCGTGCTGCTTCTGCTCATCGTTTATTCTTTCACCTACGCCATCTATGCGGTGTCCAAGGGAATGAGTTTCGAGGTCGCGGATGCGTCCGTCGCCATTGTCGATGAAGACCGGAGCGCGCTTTCCCACGCCATAAGCGAGGCGGTGCTGAAGCCCTATTTCAAGTCGGCGGTCGAGATCGGCGCCGCCGATGTCGACAAGGCGATGGATGCCGGGCGCTATGTCTTCGTCATCGACATTCCGCCCTCCTTCGAGAAGGACACGCTGGCCGGACGACGGCCCGGCATACAGCTCAATGTCGATGCGACCGCGATGGCGCAGGCCGGAAACGGCGCGGCCTATCTCGAATCCATTATCGACGATGAAGTGCGAAACTATCTGCGCGCGACGATGAACACCCCGCCGCTGCCGATCAATCTCGTGATTCGGACGAAGTTCAATCCGAACGGCACGTCCTACTGGTTCATGGCGATCATGCAGGTCGTCAACAACATCACCATCCTGTCGATCATTCTGACGGGGGCCGCGCTCATCAGGGAGCGCGAACGCGGAACGATCGAACATCTGCTCGTCATGCCGGTCACGCCCTTCGAGATCATGTTCGCCAAGATCTGGGCGAACGGCCTCGTCATTCTCGCCTCGGCGATCCTCTCGCTTATCGTCGTCGTTCACCTGCTGCTCGGCGTGCCGATCCAGGGCTCGCTGCTCCTCTTCATCGCGGGCGCGATCATCTTCGAGTTTTCGGTGACGGCGCTCGGCATCCTGCTCGCCACATTCTCGAATTCGATGCCTCAGTTCGGCCTGCTCGCCATGCCGATACTGGTCATTCTCGAACTTCTCTCAGGCAGCACGACGCCGCTCGAAACCATGCCGGGCTGGCTGCAATTCATCATGGAGCTGACGCCCGCGCCGCATTTCGTCAGCTTCGCGCAGGCCATTCTCTTCCGCTCGGCAGGTTTCGACATCGTCTGGCAGGACATGGCGATCCTCGCCGTCATCGGCGCGGTCTACTTCGCCATCGCGCTCATGCGCTTCCGCAACGCCATCGTCCGTTTTCAGTAGGGCGCGCATTCACGCCGCGCCGAGGCTCGCATAGACCGCTTCCATGAGCGCGCGATTGCGCGGGTTCTGCCAGCGGGGGCCCATGTCGTTCGTCACATAGCCGAAGGCGACGCGCGCTTCCGGGTCGCAGAAGCCGAGCGAGCCGCCCGCTCCGAAATGGCCGAAGCCGCCCACATTGGGGCCGAGCTTGCGTTCGGCCTGCGTCAATTGAAAGCCGAGGCCGAAGCGCGACTCGCGGTCGAGCACGCGGTCGGGACCGAATGAGTTTTCCGTCGTCGCCTCAGCGAGCATCTCCCGCGAGACGATCCTTGTGCCATCCGTCTCGCCGCCCGCCGCAAGCGCCTGATAGACACGCGCGATGCCGCGCGCGGTACCATGGCCGTTGGTCGAGGGAATTTCGGCAAGACGCCATTCCGGCGAGTTGACCCAGCCCGCGCCCGAGATGCCGGGCGGGTTCCAGTAGGTGTTCCATTTCATCAAGGCTTCGTCCGAGAGATCGCCTTCAGGCGATTTCGGACGGCCGCCCTCGGGCCAGAGAAACTCCGCGGCGCGCGCATGTTCGGCGCGCGGAAGGCCGATATGAATGTCGGCGCCGAGCGGCCCCGCAACTTCGTCGCGGAGCAGCGCACCGAGCGAATTGCCCGTGGCGCGGCGAACGATTTCGCCGACGAGAAAACCGAATGTATTGACATGGTAGCCGTGAGCCGCGCCCGGCGTCCACCAGGGCGATTGCGCTTCCAGCTCACGCACCATGCGCGGCCAATCCAGCATCGCGCCGTCGGGAAGCGGCGCGCGGATCGCCGGAAGGCCCGCCTGATGGGCAAGGATGTGGCGGAGCGTGATCGCTTCCTTGCCATGGGCAGCGAATTCCGGCCAGAGGCGCGCGACGGGTTCATCAAGGGAGATGAGGTTTTTCTCGACGAGGCGCAGCGCACAGAGCGTCGTCAAAGCCTTGCCGACGGAAAAGAAGTTGACCAGCGTGCCGTGCCGCCAGATTTGCGTGCGGGCGCGATCGGCCCAGCCGCCCCACAGGTCGACGACAAGGCGGCCGTCCACCGCCACGGCGACGGCGGCGCCCGGCTCCGCATGATTTTTGAAATTGCCGATGAAGGCGTCGCGGACGGCGGCAAAGCGCGCATCGCAGTTTCCGCCCACAGGCAGCGGGCGGCCGTCGATTTCAGGCGTGGCGTGCATCTTCCCTCCCCGTCCGGCAGCCCGGACGGGGAGGATTGTCTGATGCGAACCCGCCGCGTTCAAGCCGCAAGCGGCCTAGCGGATCGGGATCACGATATTGAGCGAGGGCGGGCCGTAGTAAACGGGCGGCGGCGGCGGCGCGTAATAGACCGAAGGCGGGCCATAAAAAGCGGGCGGCGGTCCGTAATAGCCGGGCTGCACGTAATAGACATAGGGCTGGCCATGATAGTAGCGCGTGTGGCGATCCCAGCCGCGATGATAGTGGCGGTCCCAATGGTCGGCCAGCGCGGGCGAGGCGGCGAAGCCCGACAGCAAGGCCGTGGCGCCGAGCGCGGCGAGCAACAGCTTGCGGCCGGATCGGCCAGCCCCCGGCTTCTTCATTTCATTGTTCATCATTTCAACCTCCTGAATTCGCACCCCTTCGATCTCTTTCCAACTGTGGGCTCGCATCCGGGCGAAAAAGCGGCATAATTTGGCCGGGCTGCGGCGAGACCGCCAAATATGAGCTCGATTTTCCCGTAAGAGCCGGAACAGAACATGAGCGGCGATATCTGGCGCGTCATCGAGAGCCCGCAGAATCCGCGCGCCAAGCTCTGGGCCGACATTCTCGACGGGCGGGGAATCAAAAGGCACGGCGAATTTCTGCTGGCCGGGCGGAAGTCCGTGCCGGAGGCGCTGGCGCGGCATGGCGGCCGGTTCCATGCGCTGATCGCAGCCGACCCGGGCGAAGCGGCGGGGCTTGCCCTCCCCGATCATATCGACCGCTTTCGCGTCACCCGCTCGCTCTTCGACAGGCTCGACGTTTCGGGCACGGGCTTTCCGCTTCTTGTGGGCAAGGTGCCGGAGATGACGACAGCCGATCTTGCCGCCCCGCCCGTCGGCATCGAGCTCATCGTCGCGCTGGGCGATCCGGCCAATCTCGGCGCGCTCTTCAGAAGCGCGGCGGCTTTCGGCGCACGGCGCATCGTGCTGATGGAAGAGGCGGCGCATCCTTTCCATCCCAAGGCGCTCCGGGCCGCCGCCAATGCGCAATTCGAACTCGAATTGATGCGGGGGCCATCATGGGCGGCGCTCGACGCGGCGCAGGGGCCGATCTTCGCGCTCGATGCGGGCGGCGAGGACATGGGAGCCTTCGTCTGGCCGAAGGCGCTAAGGCTCGTTCTCGGCGAGGAAGGCAAGGGCTTGCCGGCCGGATTGAAGGTCAAACGGCTGGCGGTGCCGATGACGGGCGCGGTCGAATCCCTCAATGCGACAGTCGCGGCCAGCCTTGCGCTTTTCAGCCATTTTCTCGCGAGCCGCTGATATTTCATGCGGTGATCCGGGCGGGGCGAGGCTTCGTAGACACTGCGAGAGCCGGAATCATGCCCTGAGCCTTACATCGGCCCCCACCGATTGCCCCCTGGGTTTGGGCCCCCGGATTCCGGCTCTCGACTTTTCAGCCATCGACCGGCCCGGCATTGCCCTTGATGCCGCCATAGGCCGCCAGCGCGCGGGCGCGCGCCATGGCGTGATCGACGATCGGCAACGGGTAGGTTGTGCCGAGCACGATGCCGGCCCTTTCCAGCGCGAGCGGCGGAGCTTCCCAGGGCTTGTGAATGAAGCGCACATCGAGCGCCGCCAGTTCGGGCACGAAGCGGCGCACATATTCGCCGTCGGCGTCGAACTTCTCGCCTTGCGTCACCGGATTGAAAATGCGGAAAAAGGGTGCGGCGTCGGCGCCGGAGCCCGCCACCCATTGCCAGCCGCCGCGATTATTGGCGAGATCGGCGTCGACCAGCGTGTCCTCGAACCAGCGCGCCCCTTCGCGCCAGTCGATCATCAGGTCCTTGACGAGAAAGGAGGCGACAATCATCCGCACACGGTTATGCATCGTGCCGGTCTGCCAAAGCTCGCGCATGCCTGCATCGACGATCGGGTAGCCGGTTCGCCCGCGCGTCCAGGCGCGGAACAGGGCGTCGTCGGGCATCCAGGGAAAGCGGTCGAATTCCGGCTTCCAGGCGCGCTCCGCCATGTGCGGCCAGTGATAGAGAAGGTGGTGCGAGAAATCGCGCCAGCCAAGCTCGCGCAGAAAGGCCGCGACGCCCAAGGCCGTTTCGGGATGCGCATCGGCTTGGAGCTTCGCCGCATGCCAGATCTGGCGCGGCGAAATCTCCCCCCAATGAAGATGCGGCGAGAGGCGCGAGGTGGCGTCCCGCGCCGGATAATCCCGCGCTTCGGCGTAAGCAGCGACGGGCCCGTCGAGAAAGCCGACGAGGCGCGCGGCCGCGCCCTTCTCGCCCGGCGTCCAGGCGGCGCGCAGGCCGGACGCCCAGTCGGGCTTTGAGGGACGAAAATTCCACGCGGCGAGGTCATCGGAGGGGAGCGGCGGCGCGGGCGGCAAAGCCCGCGGCGCGGGAAGCGGGCGGGCAATCTCCATGCCCGAAAGCGTGCGCCAGAAGGGCGTGAAGACCTTGTAGGGATCGCCCGCCGCCGTCTTCACCTCCCATGGCTCGGCGAGAAGCGAGGCGCCGAAACTTTTGACGGCGATGCCGCTCGCGGACAGATCGGCCTTCAGCGCCTTGTCGCGGGCGATGTCGGCCGGTTCGTAGCAGCGGTTCCAGAATATGGCTTTCGCGCCCACCTCTCGCGCGAGCGTCGGCAGCGCATCGGCGGGATTTCCGCGGCGGAGCAAAAGCGGCGCGCCGAGCCTTGCGAGATCGCGCGCAAGCGCCTCGAGACTTCCATGCAGCCACCAGCGCGAGGCGGCGCCCGGCGCGGCCGCTTCGTCATGCAGATAGAGTGGGACCACCGGCTCGCCCGAAGCGGCGGCGGCAGCGAGGGCGGGATTGTCCGCCATCCGCAAATCCCGGCGGAACCAGACGATGACGGCCATGAATTTCTACAATGAATGAAGGAACGATGCGCGGACTTGATACGCGCGCGGCCCGCCGGCGGATCAATCCCGTTCGGGCCTGCGGCGCAGCAGACGCGCCGCGACGGCGCGCGCGGACGCGCCCGCTTTGCGCATGGCGCGGAAGGCGGCGGGATAGATGCTTTCGAATGTCGGGATGATGCCGGTCAGCTGCAACTGGCCCTGCTCGTGGAAGCGTCGCGCGGTGATGAGCCAGAAGGGGCTGAGGATCAGGCTGAAGGCGATGACCGACAGAGCGAGCTGATAGGCGCTGCGGTCGAAGGCGCCGGAATCGAGACCCGCCTTGGCGAGCGCGAATGAGAACTCGCCGATCTGGGCCATGACGAGGCCCGAGATGAAAGCCCTGTCCCAGGATTCGCCGAGCATGTTCAGGATGGTGATGTTCGCCGCCGTCTTTGCGATCAGCACGACGAAGACGAGGAAGAGCACCGTCAGGAGATGGGCGAGGACGAAGTTCAGGTCGATCAGCAGGCCGATGGAGAGAAAGAAAACCATAAGCAGAACGCTCTGCATCGGCGCGACCATGAAGAAGGCGGAGCGGCGGTCGGTCGAGGCGCCGAGAATGAGGCCGGCGAGAAAAGCGCCGTAGGACGGCGACAGGCCGACATAGCCCGACAGCGAGGCGAAGACGAAGCAGAAGCCGAGATTGGCGAGGGGCGCGAGTTCCCCATGCGAGCGGAGATAATTGCTCCAGGGCAATTCGATGCGGCCGCGCCGGGTAAGCGCGATGGCGACGCCCGCCAATACCGCGACCGCGCCGAATAGCTTCAGGGCAAGCGTGAGACCGAGCCCGGCGACGGGGCCGCTGCCCAGCGATTGCGCCATGACGAGCATCGGGATCACGAGCAGATCCTGCGCGACGAGGACGCCCATGGTGATGCGGCCGGCGTCCGAATCCATCTCGCCGATTTCCTGAAGCATCTTGATGCCGACAGCGGTGGAGGAAAGCGCCAGCACGAAGCCGAGGATCAGCGAGGTTTCGAAACTCCAGCCGAGAAGCGAACCGAGCGCCCATGTGAGGCCGATGGCGACGGCCGATTGAAGCGCGGCGCAGAGCAAGGCCACCTTGTAGACGAGGCGGAAATTCTGGAGGCTCAGTTCGAGGCCGACGATGAAAAGAAGGAGAAGCAGCCCAAGCTCGGCGAAGAAGTCGATGCCCTCGGCATTGTGGACGAGGCCGAAGCCATGCGGCCCGAGCACGACGCCCGCCAGAATATAACCGACGATGGCCGGCTGGCGCAGGCGGATCAGCACCAGGCCGCAGGCAAGCGCAATCACGATCAGCAGGGTGACGGAATTGAGGTTGAGGGTTTCTTCCATTGCGTCCGGCGACCGCCCGATTCGAAGTTTGCCTATAATTGCCGATGAGGCCCTCGCAGCATAGGCCGCGGGCTGGTAAGAATTCCTTATGGCGCAATATGAAAACAGCTCGCTCGACAAGGCGCTCGCGCTGATCGAGCGCCTCTCGCGGGAGAGGCGGCCGATGAGCCTGGCGGAGATCGCCAGGGCCGAGGGTCTGAACCGCTCGACCGTGTTCGGCCATCTCGCCGTGCTGGTGCGCCACGGCTATGTGCGCAAGGACGCCGAGGACGGACGCTATACGCTCGGCCACAAGATTTTCCGCGTCGCCGACCGGGTGACGCTGATGGCGACGCTCAGCCATGCGGCGCGGGGCATGTTTCTGAGGGCGAGCAGCGCCATCGGCGAGACGGCCTATCTGTCGGTGCTCGACGGCACGCAGGCGCTCGTCATCGACCCGGCCCATGCGGTCAATCTCGGCGCCGATGCGCTCATCAAGCTGCCGCGCATGGACGCGCATGCCTGCGGCGCGGGACAGGTGCTTCTCGCCTATCGCGAGCGGGCCTTCGTGCAGGCGATCTATCGCGATCATCCGCCCAAGGCGCTGACTTCGAAGACGCCCAGGACGCTGCGCGCGCTTTTCGATCTCTCCGAGCGCATTCTTGCCGACGGCTACCGCTACGAGCAGGGCGAGTTCGACGCGGCGAGCGCGACGCTCGCCGTACCGATTTTCGCCAATCCGGGATTGTCGCGCTTTGCGCTCGCCGTCACTGGCCCGTCGAACCGGCTGTCGGAGGCGCGGGCGAAGGAAACGCTGCCGACCCTGCTGGCGCTCGCCGCCGAAATCGGCAAACAGATGCGAAATCCGGACGAAGCCGCCTGAAACGGCGGATTTCTGCGGTTTTTACCGTTTGCTATTTTCAAACGATATTGCGATTGAGATTTGGCCGCAGTCGAATGTGGCGCAAATTATCCGGGAGGATGGCGCGCCCCCGCGCCGGAGGATGCCGCGCATCGCCCGCAGGCGAGCGCTTCGAGGATGAGGAGAGGACGATGACTTCCACCGACATCACAAAAGATGCCGCCTATGACGCCGTCGCGCCCGACGATTTTCCGGCGATGATGCAGGTCGACCGCTACAACAACCGCTCGACCGCCTTCGACAAGATCATCTCGGCGACGCACGACCATTTCTGGGACCCGCTCGACAAGAAGTATATCGACTTCACCCAGCCCTTCGACATGACGACGACGCCGATCGTTCCCTTCCAGCAGGTTCTGGAATTGCAGCTTCCGCTGGCCGAGAAGCTGACCGAGCAGCAGAAGATCGAGTTCGCCAATGAAAGCGCGCGCTGGATGCTGTCCTCGATCCTGCACGGCGAAGCGGGCGCGCTGGCGCTGTCGGCCTCGCTCTGCCACATCCTGAAGGATCCGGGCGCGCAGGAATATGCGGCGAACCAGACGCGCGAGGAAGCGCGCCATGTGACGGGCTTTGCCAAATACATCGAAGCGCGCTGGGGCAAGCCCTACCCCGTCGGCCCGACGCTCGGCAACCTGCTGACGGAAATGGTTCTGGCGCCCGAGGTCTACAAGAAGATCGTCGGCATGCAGATGCTGGTCGAAGGTCTCGCCATGGGCGCCTTCGCCTCGCTCTATACGGTGTCGAACGATCCGCTGCTGCGCCACCTCTGCCAGCTCGTGATGACGGACGAGGCCTTCCACCACAAGTTCGGCAAGATCTGGGCCGACCGCACGATCCCCAAGCTCAACGACGAAGAGCGCAACCGCATCGAGGACTGGGCGGCGACCTGCTTCCAGACCCTGCTCTTCAACCTCGGCAGCCCCGAGCAGAAGAAGTACATGTATGCGCGCTTCGGCCTCGACTGGCAGGAAGTGCAGGACCAGCTCATCAAGGCGCGCACCAACGAAGTGCGGCGCAAGGCGATGGCGAGCAGCACCAATATTTTCCGCGTGCTGATCAAGACGCTGCTGAAGGGCGGCATCATCACCGAGCGCACCAAGGCCTTCTATGCCGTCTATGTGGACATGGACGAGCTCAAGGGCGAAGGCGACGAGATGGTGGGCGACGCGATTGCCGAGAAGGGCATCGAGTATCTGAAGACCGTCAATTTCGGCCAGAAGGTCGGGAACTACGTCGCGGCGGACTGAAGCACACCTTCCCGCCTTCATTCACTTCCGTCTCATGCCCCGGCTTGTCCGGGGCATGAGCGTTTTCAGGGGGTCGCGTCAGGCAGACATGGACGGCCCGCCTGAATCGGGCCGTGACGTTCAGCGACGCACCTCGCCTATTCGGTCCGCGAAGTCGGCGTGACGTGGAAGGTTGCGCCTTCGCCGCCGATATCGGCTCCGACGCGATAGACGGCGCGGAGATTTTCGCGCGTCAGGACTTCCGCCGGCGTGCCTTCGGCATGGAGGCGGCCATTGTCGATCAGCACCAGCCGGTCGCAATAGCGCGCGGCGAGCGACAGGTCGTGAAGCACGGCGACGACCATGCGGCCCTCGCGCGCATAAGCGCGCAGGACCTCCATGACGCCGATCTGGTGATAAGGATCGAGCGAGGCGACGGGTTCGTCCACCAGCAGGAGCGGCGCCTCGACCGCCAGCGCGCGGGCAAGCAGCACACGCGCGCGCTCGCCGCTCGACAGCGCCAGCACGTCGCGCGCGGCGAAGCGGGCGACGTCGGCGGACTTCATCGCGCGGGCAATCGCCGCCGCGTCGGCAGCGGCGGGCGCGCGGAAGGGCTGGAGGTGCGGCAGGCGGCCGAGCGCCACCAGGCGTTCGACGCTGAGCGGCCAATGGCTGTCGGCATTCTGCGCGAGATAGGCGATGCGCCGTCCGCGTTCGGCGGGCGGGAGCGCGGCCACGGAAACACCGCCGAATTCAATCCGGCCCTCGAAGGGAATGAGGTTTGCGACCGCGCGCACCAGCGTCGTCTTGCCCGCGCCGTTCGGCCCGATGAGGCCGACGAAGCTCGGCCCCGCCATGTCGAGCGAGAGGCCGCGCAGCACGCGCGCGCCGCCGAGCGAGGCATGAAGCCCTTCGAGGAGGAGGCGCATCAATCCGCCTCCCGCCGCGTGCGCAGGATGAGCCAGAGGAAGAAGGGCGCGCCGATGAGCGAGGTGACGACGCCGAGCTTCGGCTCGGGTCCGTCGACCGGCAGGCGCACCAGCAGATCGGCGGCAAGCACAAGCGCCGCGCCGGCAAGCGCGCTCGGCAGAAGAAGCCGCCCCGGCTCGTGACCGAAGAAGGGACGCATCAGATGCGGCACGACAAGCCCGACAAAGCCGATGACGCCGGTGACGGAAACGGATGCGCCGACCGCGAGGCCGGTGCCGAGTATCACCCGGAGCTTCAGCGAGGTCTGGTTGAAGCCGAGGCTTGCCGCCGTGTCTTCGCCGAGCGTCAGGGCGTCGAGCCCGCGCGCTGAAGTCGCGACAAGGACGCCGCCGACGAGGATGAAAGGCAGGACGAGCCAGACCTGCTGCATGCTGCGGTCGGTGAAGGCGCCGAGCAGCCAGAAGATGATTTCGTAGACGGCATAGGGCGAGGCGGCGAGGCTCAGGGCGAGCGAGGTCAGCGCCGAGGCGAAGGCCGAAATGGCGACGCCGGCGAGAATGATGGTGGCGATCGAGGGATTTCGTCCGGCGAGGAGATAGAGAATGCCGAGCGCGGCGAAGGCGCCCGCAACGCCGCCGAGCGGGACCAGCGTCGCCGTCGCAAGGCCGAAATAGAAAACGAGGACGGCGCCGAGCGCCGCGCCGCTCGATGCACCGATGAGGCCGGGCTCGGCCAGCGGATTGCGCAGCAGGCCCTGAAGCGCTGCGCCGGTGAGGCCGAGCGTTCCGCCGACAAGCAGGCCGAGCAGCGCGCGCGGCAGGCGCACCTCTTCCAATATCAGCCTTGCGAGCTGGCGGTCGGTCGCATCGAGGGCGGCGAGCTTGCCGGTCAGAAGTTCGCCGCCGCGCCCGACATAGACCGAGGCGAGAAAGAGCAGCGCGACGAGCGCGGCAAGGCCGAGATTGATCAGGAGATCGCGAGGGGCGCGCATCAATTGGTCCTCGGCGGCGCGGGCGCATCGAAGGCGTCGCGGGCGGCGGCGAGTCTTTCGGCCACCTCGGCGACGAAAGGCGTGCCGCAGGTCCAGAGCCGCGCCGGAAGATCGGCGGTGCGGGCGTAACGCGCGATATAGGTGTGAAGCGCCGGGTGATCAAGCAGCGCATGGGCGAGCGAGGGTTCGTTCTCGCGATAGACGCCGATGGCGACGAATTGGGGCCGCAGGTCGATCAGTTGCTCGATGGTGAGATTGACGAATTCGCCGCTCGCTTCGGCCTTCACGACATTTTCAAAGCCGGTATGTTCGAGGAGCGCGCCGAGGATCGTATGCGCGGCGGCGGCGCCGCCGAGATCCTGATAGATGACGGCGCGCGGCGGGTGCGTGCCGCCCGGGCGATATGCCTTTGCAAGCGTCCCGTTGAAAGCGGCGAGCCATGCTTCGCCTTCCTTCTCGCGGCCGAGCGCGGCGGCGATGCGGCGCACATTGGCGCGAATGTCGTCGAAGGTCGCCGCATCCGCGATCTGAAGGACCGGCACATGGGCGCGGCGCAAAATGTCGAGCGTGAAGGGCGACGAATAGCGATGCGCGAGAACGAGGTCGGGCTTGTAGGAGAGAATTTCCTCGGCCGAGGCATCGTTCAGCGGAATGGCGCGCGCGAGATCGGCGACGGGCGAGTCGTGCGGATCGGCGGCGACGCGGAAGACCGATTTGACGGTGCCGGGCGCGGCCAGCTCAAGCGCCAGAATATCGGTGCAGAGGTTCATCGAGACGACGCGCACGGGCCGCGCGCCCGCCTGCGCGGAGACGGCGCAAAGGCAGAGGGCAAGCACAAGAGAACCGATCTTCAGGGCCGGGTTCATCATCCGCTCCGGTGGCGCGGGGAGCCCGCGGGCCGCAGTCTAGGTTCTGCCTCGGGGAGCGTCCAGTGGCGCAATTGCGCGGGCCGTCCGCCCGTGAAATCATGCGGCAAAGAAAATCGGGGGAGGCCCATGAAGCTCTATCACTGCAACGGCGCGCGCTCCATGCGCTCGCTCTGGCTGCTCAATGAAATGGGGGTGCCGTTCGAGCTTGTCGAACTGCCCTTCAGCATGGAGGGGCTGAGGACGCCGGAATATCTGTCCATCTCGCCGCTCGGCCGGGTGCCCTGCCTTGTCGACGGCGATACGGTCGTCTTCGAGTCCGGCGCGATCACGCAATATCTTTGCGAGACGCATGATGTGAAGGGGCTCGGCCGCGCGCCGGGCGATCCGGAACGCGCGGAGTGGCTCGTCTGGCTGCACTATGCCGAAACGATGGCGGTGCATGGCGCGAGCCTGGTGCAGCAGAAGGTTTTCATTGCCAAGCCGGACCGCTCGCCCGTGGTGCAGAAGCTCGAGTCGCGGCGGCTCGAAAAGGCGCTGGAGGTGATCGACCGGCATCTGGCGGATCGCGACTATCTGCTGAAGAGCGGCTTTTCGGCGGTCGACACCAATGTCGGCTACAGCGTGCATCTGGCGAAGGGCTTCGTACCCATCGATCCCTTCCCCAATGTGGTTGCCTATTACGAGCGGCTTTCGGCGCGGCCCGCATTCCAGAAGGCGGCGGCGAGCGTGCCCTTGAACGAGCAGGCGCCGAAGGGGGCCGCGCGATGAGCGGCGACGATGCGCTGAAAGCATTTCAGGGCTATCTCGACATATCGCCGTTCCAGCGCTGGCTCGGGCTCAAGGTCGAAGCGACGGAGCATGGCGTGCTGACCATCGGCTTCGATTGGCGCGAGGAGTTCATTTCCAATCCCGGCACGAAGTCGATGCATGGCGGCATTCTCGCATCGCTCATCGACCTTGGCGGGCTCTATGCCGTGCTGACGACGAAGTCGGTGGCGACGGCGACCGTCGATCTCCGCGTCGATTATCACCGGCCGTCGACCGGCGGGCATCTGCGCTCGACGTCGCGCGTCATCAAGCTCGGCTCGAAGGTCTCGACCGCCGAAACGGAAATCATCGGCGAGGACGGCAAGCTCGTCGCATCGGGCCGCGGCGTCTATCTGATGGCGTGAGCGATCATTCGGCGGGCGCGGGCGCAACCGCGCCCCGTGTCAGTTGCAGGCGAACGACGAGCATCAGCAGCGCGCCGAGCGCGGGCGCAGCGGCGAGCGCCAGCATGCCGGCGGAATAGCTCTGCGTCGTTTCCTTGATCCAGCCGACGAGATAGGGCCCGGCGAAGCCGCCGAGATTGCCGAGCGAATTGATGAGCGCGATGCCGGCGGCCGCCGCCGTGCCGCCGAGGAAGGTCGGCGGGAGCGCCCAGAAGGGCACGAGCGATGCATAGACGGCGACCGCCGCAAGACCGATCGACAGGATGACAAGGAGCGGCGCCTGGAAATAAGCGCTGCCGAGAAGGCCGATGGAGGCGGCGACGGCGGCGAGCGATGTATGCCAGATGCGCTCCTGGCGGCGGTCGCTTGAGCGGCCCCAGAGCGGCATGGCGACGGCGCCGACGAGATAGACGGCGGCGACGATCCAGCCGACTTCGATGTTGGTGAAGCCCAGGCCCTTGACGATCTGGGGCAACCAGAAATTCGTGCCGTAGAGGCCGATGACGATGCCGAAATAGATCAGGCTCATCAGCAGCACCCGTGAATCCTTCAGCGCCGACCAGAGGTCGTGGCGGGAATGGGCATGTTTCGCCGCGCGCTCGCGGGCGATGCAATCGGCGATGCGCGCCTTCTCGTCTTCGGTAAGCCAGCGCGCTTTCGCCGGCCCGTCGGGCAGGAAGCGCAGCACGGCGATGCCGAGGACGATGGCGGGCACGGCCTCGATGATGAACAGCCATTGCCAGCCGGCAAGGCCCAGCAGTCCGTGAAAGCCCAAAAGCCATGACGAAAGCGGGCCGCCGACGACGCTCGCCAGCGGAATGCCGATCAGATAAAGGCCGAGATAGCGGGCGCGCAACTCGGCCGGGAACCAGTAGGTGAGATAGAGGATCATGCCGGGGGAGAAGCCCGCTTCCGCCGCGCCGAGCAGGAAGCGCAGGACGTAGAAGCTCATGGGGCTCGAGACAAAGGCCATGGCGCCCGAGATGAGGCCCCATGTCACCATGATACGGCAGATCCAGAAACGCGCGCCGACCTTTTCGATGACGACGTTGGACGGCACTTCGAAGATGAAATAGCCGATGAAGAAAATGCCGACGCCCCAGCCGAAGATGGTCGGCGTGAAACCGAGATCGGCATTCATAGTGAGGGCGGCGAAGCCGACATTGACGCGGTCGAGAAAGCTCACCGTGTAGAGCAGGACCATGAAGGGAATGATGCGGCGGCTGACGCGCGCAAAGAGACGCCGCTCGTCGTCTGTCAGATTGTCCGTGGTCACGCCTTGCCTCCCCCCGATCCCGCGGGCGACCATAAGCGAGGCGGCGCGATTGGGAAAGGGTTGGGGGAGAAGATGGGCCCCGGCTCAGGGCCGGGGGGGGTGACGGGTGGGATTGGTGCTTTGCCCAAATAACAAACGTCATGCCGGACTTGATCCGGCATCCATCTTTGCGGTCCGGCAGTAAGGAAGATGGACCCCGGCTCAAGGCCGGGGTGACGGAAAAGAGGGAAGGAAGATGGACCCCGGCTCAGGGCCGGGGTGACGGGTGGCTGGGGGGGACGGTGCGCGGATGCGGCGGTGGATCAACGGCCGAGGGGCTTCAGGCGTTCGATCGCGGGTTTGGGGGCGCGCGTTTCGGTGAAGAGGCCCCAGAAGGCTTCTTCGGGATGGGTACCGGGGACGCCGGGCGTTACGTCGTTCGCGCGCCAGGGCGCATCGAAGGCGGAGAAATAGGAAAAGGCGGCCGAGGCCGAGGGCTTCATCTGCGTTTCGAGCGCGCGCCAGAAGACGGCCTGCTTCATCGCGTCATAACCCATCGAGGCGGGGCCGGTCGGCGTGCCGGTTTCCTTGACGATGATCGGTCCGCAGAACTTGTCGGACAGTTTGCCCGTCACCTTGACGACGAAATCGGCCCAGTTGTCGGGGCCGGCGGTCTGGAACCATTTCTCGAAAACGGGGTGGATGTTCACCAGCATGAAATCCATATCGTCGCGCGCGTCGCTGGCATCGCCATCGAGGAACTGGGCGAAAGGCTCCGTCACCGTGAGCGGCACGCCGGGCACGCGGGCGCGCGTCAGGTCGATATAGGATTTGAGATTGTCCCATGAGCCGCGCTTGCCGAAGACGATCTCGTTGCC
Organism: Parvibaculum sp.; assembly: GCA_031291615.1. GTDB lineage: Bacteria > Pseudomonadota > Alphaproteobacteria > Parvibaculales > Parvibaculaceae > Parvibaculum. The sequence continues at coordinate 11,692 of JARLIS010000010.1, read as the reverse complement.
GAGCGAAAGGCCGACGACGAGCCCGGGATATTTCTTCGTCGCGGTGAGCGCGTTGCGCAATTCTTCCTGATCGGCGGGCGACCAGAGGCCGATGATGACGGCCTTGAAGCCAAGCTCCTGCGCGATGGCGGGCACATATTCAGCGCCGTCGCGGGCGGAGTAGGTGATGATGGCGTCGAAATAGGGACGGAGCGCCTTCAGGTCCGCCCGCACGCTTTCGGCGCTGGCGGGCGTCACATTGCCGTCGATGACGGTGAGCGCGGTCGGCGCATAGGTGACGAAGCGATCACGCGCCATCGCCGCTTCGAGGCGCGCAAGCGCCGGCGCGACCGCCGGGCGCGGGGCGCAGGGCGCGTCCGCGAAGGCGGCGGTGGCAAAAAGGGAAAAGACGACGGCGAGGATTGTGCGCATCCGGGGAGCCTAGAGGGCGAAAGAGGTTTTGTCATGGCCCCCGCCCCTTGCCGTGCCATCATGCATGTCGTGGTTAATCCGGGGGGACATCATGGGCGGCATAGAGAGCGCATTTCTGTTCGGCATGGAGGGGCAGCTCGACCTGCCCTTCATTCCGGTGGGGCAGACGCCGGAAGGCAACCGGCTCATCGCCAATCTGGCAGGCGGCAAATTTGCCGGGCCAAAGCTCAAGGGCCGGATCGCGCGGTCGGGCGGCGACTGGGGGCTGATGCGGGCGGACGGCTCGTTCAAGCTCGACGTGCGGGTCTGTCTGATCGAGGAGGACGGGACGCCGATCTACATGCACTACTTCGGGCGGCTCGTTTCCAAAGGACGCGACGCGATGGCGGCGCTTGCCGATCCCGCGCTTGCCGCGACGCTGACGCCTTCGGATTATTATTTCCGCAGCGCACCTTTTTTCGAAGTGGCGAGCGACAGCAAACATGCCTGGCTCAATCACATTCTCGGGATCGGCGTGGGCACGATCTCGGAAGTGGGGATCACTTATAAGGTTTATGAGGTGCTGTGAGGCGATGCGTCGCCGCACAGCACATGAGGAAGGAAGATGGATCCCGGCTTTCGCCGGGATGACGATTTGTGGTGGGATGGGTTGATAGAAAGCGAAGCCTCAGTCGAAGGCTTCGTCCCAGGTGCCTTTGGTGGAGGCTTTGGAATATTCGGTGGCGCGGTTTTCGAAGAAGTTCGCGTGCTCGATGCCGTTCAGCATTTCGTCCATCCAGGGCAGCGGGTTTTTGTCGGTCCGGTAGATGGGCTGGAGGTTGAGCTGGATCAGGCGGCGGTCGGCGATGTAGCGGATGTAATCCTTCACCTCTTGCGGCGACAGGCCCTCGACGCCGCCCATCTCGAAGGCGAGATCGATGAAGGCGTCCTCGTGATGGATGATGGTCTCGCAGGCCTTGTAGATGTCGCGCTGCAATTCCTCGTTCCAGATTTCCGGGTTCTCGTCGACGAAGGTGCGGAAGAGCTTGACGATGGAATTGGTGTGCAGCGTCTCGTCGCGGGCCGACCATGTGATGATCTGGCCCATGCCCTTCATCTTGTTGAAGCGCGGGAAGTTCATCAGGATCGCGAAGGAGGCGAAAAGCTGGACGCCTTCGGTGAAGGCGCCGAAGACGGCGAGCGTCTTGGCGATGTCGGCCTTCGTCCCCATGCCCCATTCGCGCATGTAGTCGAACTTGTCCTTCATCTCCTTGTATTTCAGGAAGGCTTCGTATTCAGCTTCGGGAATGCCGATGGTGTCGAGGAGATGAGAATAGGCGGAGATGTGCACCGTCTCCATGTTGGAGAAGGCCGACAGCATCATCGCCACTTCGGTCGGCTTGAAGATGCCGGAATAGTGCTTCATGTAGCAGTTGTTCACTTCGACGTCGGCCTGGACGAAGAAGCGGAAAATCTGCGTGAGCAGGTTGCGCTCGCCGGGGGTGAGCTTTTTCGCCCAGTCCTTCACGTCGTCGGCCAGCGGCACTTCCTCCGGCAGCCAGTGAATGCGCTGCTGGGTGAGCCAGGCATCGTAGGCCCAGGGATAGCGGAAGGGCTTGTAGACGAGGCGTTCTTCGAGAAGGGACATGGGCTTTCTCCGCTGCCGGTCGGCGCCTTGGCCGCCCCGGGGGAATGATGTTAGTCGGTCTTCGGTGCCCGCGCGTGGCTTGCGGATGCGGCGGGCGGGTTTTCCACAGAAACTTGGGCGGCAGAGATATCCTCAATTGTCAGCGGGACGGTCCGCGCCCATTTAGGTTTGATCTCCCGGAGTGTGTCCTGAGGCTCAGGCCCCGGCCTGCGCCGGGGTAGACGTGGATGGCCCGGTCAAGCCGGGCCATGACGACTTCATCGGATTACTGGCAGGCCAGGCACTCGTCGTATTCCACCGTTTCGCGGCGGGCTTCGGTGGCGACCTGGTCGAGCGATTTCACTTCGAGTTTCTTCGCCGGGACGAGGTGGACCACTTCGGCCTTTTCGGCGCGCTGGATCGAGAGCGAGCGGCAGTAGTAGAGGCTCTTCACGCCCTGCTTCCAGGCCATCAGGTGCAGCTTGTGCAGATCGCGCTTGTGGACGTCGGCGGCGAGGAAGAGGTTCACCGACTGGGCCTGATCGATCATCGGGGCGCGGTCGCCGGCATGCTCGATCACCCAGCGCTGGTCGAGTTCGAAGGCGGTCTTGAAGACGTCCTTCTCCTCATCCGACAGGAAGTCGAGATGCTGCACGGAACCGCCATTGACGACGATGGAAGACCAGGTGTCGTCGTCGTTGCGGCCCTTCTCTTCAAGGAGTTTCGTCAGGTGACGGTTGCGAACGTTGAAGGAGCCCGACAGCGTTTTGTGGGTGAAGGAGTTCGCCGCGATGGGCTCGATGCCCGGCGAGGTGCCGCCGGTGATGATGGAGATCGACGCGGTGGGCGCGATCGCCGTCTTGTTGGAGAAGCGCTCGTTGAAACCGTATTCCGCCGCATCCGGGCAGGCGCCGCGTTCCTCGGCGAGCTTCTTCGAGGCGGCATTCACGCCGTCCTGAATGGCCTTGAACATGCGCTTGTTCCAGACCTTGGCCATGACGCCCTCGAAGGGGATCATGTTGGCTTGCAGGAAGGAGTGGAAGCCCATGACGCCGAGGCCGACGGAGCGCTCGCGCGCGGCGGCATATTTGGCGCGGCTCATTTCGTCGGGCGCGCGGTCGATGAAGTCCTGAAGCACGTTGTCGAGGAAGCGCATCACGTCTTCGAGAATGTGCGGATTGTCCTGCCACTCGAAATAGGTTTCGAGATTGAGGGAGGACAGGCAGCAGACCGCCGTGCGCTGCTGGCCGTGCTGGTCGATGCCGGTGGGCAGCGTGATTTCAGCGCAGAGGTTCGACGTCTTCACTTCAAGGCCGGCGAGCTTGTGATGCTCGGGCCGGGCGTTGTTCACGGTGTCCTTGAAGATGATGTAGGGCTCGCCGGTTTCGATGCGCGAGGTGAGCATGCGAATCCAGAGCGAGCGCGCCGATACGGTTTTCTGGACGGAACGGTCCTTGGGGCTCTTCAACTCCCATTCGGCATCGGCCTCGACGGCGCGCATGAAGGCGTCGGAGACGAGGATGCCGTGATGGAGGTTGAGCGCCTTGCGGTTCGGATCGCCGCCGGTGGGGCGACGCATTTCCATGAACTCCTCGACTTCCGGGTGATCGACCGGGAGATAGACGGCGGCCGAGCCGCGACGGAGCGAGCCCTGCGAAATGGCCAGCGTCAGCGAATCCATGACGCGGATGAAGGGGATGATGCCCGAGGTCTTGCCGTTGCCGCCGACGGTTTCGCCGATGGAGCGCAGATTGCCCCAATAGGAGCCGATGCCGCCGCCCTTGGCCGCGAGCCAGACATTCTCGTTCCAGAGGCCGAGAATGCCTTCGAGGCTGTCGGAGGCCTCATTGAGGAAGCAGGAAATGGGAAGGCCGCGCTGCGTGCCGCCATTCGACAGGACGGGCGTCGCGGGCATGAACCAGAGCTTGGAGATGTAGTCGTAGAGGCGCTGGGCATGGGCCTCGTCGTCGGCATAGTAGGAGGCAACGCGGGCAAAGAGGTCCTGGAAGGACTCGCCGGGGAGCAGATAGCGGTCGCGCAGCGTCGCCTTGCCGAATTCGGTCAGCAGCGCGTCGCGGGCATGGTCGACGCGCACGCGGAAGCCTTCGGCATGCTGGACGGCCTGATCCATCTCGCCGAAGGGCATTTCGGGCTCGCGCGTCGCGGCAATGTCGCCCTTGGGGCGATGCGCGCCGGCGCGGCTCGGCGCACGTTCGCCGGTGATGATGGCAGACAGATTGGCCTCGACCTCACTCATATCGATCGCTTTCGACGTATCGTTCAACATAATCATCCCCTCTATCGCCCCATCTGCGCCTGCTCCGCCGCCGCGAAAGGCACAAAATCTCTCACCGGGCGGGACCTAAGCCTCGCCTTGCCCCTGCCCAACAAGGGCAGAACTCAAAAATTCCTGATGACCTCGCTCCCCGGAGGAGCCCCCCAAATCAGCGCGAGGTGTCCAGATATAGTAGACGGCGTTGACCTGAGGTCAACACGTTGTGGTCGGTCCATGAATGTTTTTTTAGTTAACAACTCGGCCGATTCCAAAAGCCGAGACTTATCAACAGCTTGATTCCCGATCACTCAGGCCGCAGAGGCCGGGGACGGGCCCCGCAAGCCGCCGGGCGTTCGCCACCGGCTGACGGTGCTGCGACCGCAAAATCGCTGTCCGCGCAAGCGGCGGGGCGGAAGGCCGCCACAAGGCCGACTCAATTCCGTCATCGAAGCGGGGTCCGTCATCGAAGCGAGGGCGGCGGTTCGCCGAAAGGTCACAGCCCTGCCCCGCCCTTTCCGATTGACGGGCGGACACTCGCGAGGCCGAATGCGGCCGAAGACACCAGACCGATGCGGGAGGCCCCATGTTCGACACAGCCGCGAGGCGCGCGCTTTATCCCGAGATCGAACCTTACAGGACGGGGACGCTCAAGGTTTCGGAGCTGCATACGATCTATTTCGAGGAATGCGGCAATCCGGACGGCAAGCCAGTGGCGATCGTTCACGGCGGGCCCGGCGGCGGCACCAACCCGACCATGCGGCGGACGCATGACCCCAAGGCCTACCGGATCATCCTCTTCGACCAGCGCGGCTGCGGGAAGTCGACGCCGCATGCGGAGCTGCGCGAGAACACGACCTGGGATCTCGTCGCCGACATGGAGCGGCTGCGCGAGCATCTCGGCATAGAGCGCTGGCAGCTTTGCGGCGGCTCATGGGGCTCGACGCTGACGCTCGCCTATGCCGAGACGCATCCCGAGCGCGTCACCGAAATCATCATGCGGGGCATCTTCACGCTGCGGAAGCGCGAGCTCGACTGGTTCTATCAGGAAGGCACCGACGCGCTTTTTCCCGACGCCTGGGAGAAGTTCGTGGCGCCGATCCCGGAGGCGGAACGCGGCAATCTGATGGCCGCCTATTACAAGCGGCTCACGGGAGAGGACGAGGCGGAAAAGATCGCCTGCGCGAAAGCCTGGAGCATCTGGGAGGGGACGACGCTGTCGTTGATGTCGGACCCCGATCGCGTAGCGCGCTTCGCCGACGGGCATTTCGCCCTCGCCTTCGCGCGGATCGAATGCCACTACTTCATGAACAAGGGCTGGTTCGAGCCGCAGGATCAGCTGATCCGCAATGCGGGCAAGCTCAAGGGCATTCCGGGCGCGATCGCGCAAGGGCGCTACGATGTGGTGACGCCGATGTTCACGGCGTGGGAACTGGCCAAGGCATGGCCCGATGCCGAACTCACCATCGTGCCGGATGCGGGGCACACGGCGACGGAGCCGGGGATCGTCGATGTGATGGTGCGGGCGAGCGACAGGTTTGCGAAGGGGTGAGAGTTTGCGGCCATCCTTCGAGACGGCGCGTTCCGCGCCTCCTCAGGATGAGGTTTTGTTTTGAATCCCCGAAGATGAGTCTCCCTCCCCCATGCGCATTCTCTTTCTCGTCAACGATGTGACGTCGCCGCCGGGCGTGCTGCTTGAAGAAGCGCAAGGCCGGGGGGCCGAGTGCGATGTGCGGGTGATCCATTACGGGTTCGGCGATCCGAAGACACCGCTCGCCCCCGTGCCGGAGACGGCGGAGGGCCATGACGGGCTCGTCGTCATGGGCGGGCCGATGGGCGTTTACGAGGCGGCGCGCTATCCCTTCATCGAGGAGACGCGGGCGCTCATCCGCCGCTTCCATGCGGGGGCAAAGCCGGTGATGGGCGTCTGTCTCGGCGGGCAGCTTGTCGCGTCGGCCTTCGGCGCCGATGTGCGCAAGATGGAGGGGCCGGACGAGTTCGGCTTTCTACCGCAGACATGGCTCGACGCGGCGGCGGATGACGCGCTTCTCCACGATGCGGAGCCGGACCTCCCCATCGTGCAATGGCATCAGGACACATTCGACATTCCGCGAGGGGCGGTGCAGCTTTCGACGCGGAAGACCTGCCGCAACCAGTCGTTCCGGCTGGGGCGGAACACCTATGCGTTCCAGTTTCATCTGGAGCTGACGCGGGAAACGCTCGAGGTCTGGATCGGCGAGCGCGCGAAACTCAAGAATGTCGCGCGGGAGGAGATCGCCGCCGCGATCGGGCCTGTGGAGCGGGTGCTCGATCCGCAACAGGCCTTCACGCGGCGGGTGATGTCGCGCTGGATGGCGCTTGGCGCCGGTGTCAGAAGTTGACGCGCGCCGTGAAGGCGCCGTCGACCACCATGTTGATGCCGGTGGTGAAGGACGAGGCGGGGCTTGCGAGGAAGACGGTTGCGTTCGCAATGTCCTGCGGCGTCGCCATGCGGCCCATCAGGTTGCGCGCGAAGCTCGCCTTGAACATGTCGGGCATGTGCTGCTCGATCATGTCCCAGACGCCGCCCTTGAAATAGACCGTACCCGGAGAGACGACGTTGACGCGGACGTGCTTTGCCGCCTTTTCGCGGGCGAGGCCCTTGGCGAAGTGGATTTGCGCCGCCTTGAGCGCGCCGTAGGAATTGGCGTTGCTCGTCTCGGCGGCCGAGATGGACGAGATGATGACGGCGGCGGCGTCGCCGCTGGCGGCGGCGGATTTTTCGAGGAAGGGCATGGCCGCGTCGATGGCGCGCTGGGCGCCCATGACGTCGATGTCGAAGCCGGCCTTCCATGCCTCTTCCGAATTGCCGTTGGCGAGCGCCGAGGCGTTCGACACGACGATGTCGATGCCGCCGAGCTTTTCGCCCGCTTCGGCGATCCAGGCCTTGAGCGCCGGACCGTCGGCGATGTCGACCACACCACCAACGACATTGACGCCGGTCTTCTTCAGGGCGGCGACGGCGTCGGCGACCTGATCCTTGTTGCGGGCGCAGATGGCGATGTCTGCACCTTCGGCGGCGAGCGTTTCGGCGATGGCGCGGCCGATGCCGCGGGTCGCGCCGGTAACGATGGCCTTCTTGCCTTTCAGTCCGAGATCCATGGGTTCCTCCTCAAGTTCCTTGGTGTGGCGCTTATAGCCTCAATTGCGGGGGTCGGCGAGGAAGAGCTCGCGGACCGAGCGCAGCGCCTCGTTCACGCGGAGGCGGATCAAGGTGCGGGTGCTCTGCGGCGGCGGCGGATCGAGATCGAGGCCGATCTTTTGCGGCGAGCCGTCGTCGTCGACCGAAAGAGCGACGAGCTGCACGGCGCCGGTGCTGATACGGGAGCCGCGCTCGATCTCGCGGCCGAGGCGGGCGTGCATCAGGCTCGCCAGCGTGTGGTCGCGCTCATGCGGCGTGACGAGGAAGCCGTACATATCGGCGACCTCGCCCGCATTGGCGTCGGGATCGAGGGTGAAGTCGTAGGTGCCGGGGCCTTTCGCCTGGGCGCGGGCCTTGCGCGCGGCGAAGAGGCGGTCGAGCGAGGGCAGGTCGTCGGTGCGGCTCATCAGCATCACGACATCGCCCGCCTTGAGGCCGTCCGACGGCTGGGCGTTCAGCGCCTGCCCCTCGCGCATCACGGAAATGATTTCGGTGCCGGCGGGGAACGGCATGCGCGCCATGCGGCGGCGGGCGACGATGCTCATGGGGTCGACCGTATAGGCGACGACGGTGCGGTTCTTGCCGGCGGGCAGGTCGAACTCGACGCGGGCGCGCGGGCTCGGGCGCGGCGGCAGCTCGACATCGGTGATTTTCGCCGCGAGAGAGATCGTCCAGCCCTGAACGAGAAGCGAGGCGAGGACCACGACATAGGCGACGCCGAAAATCGTATGGGCGTGGCGGACGTGATCGAGGATGGGGATCGTCGCCAGAAAGATCGGCACCGCGCCGCGCAGGCCGACCCATGAGATGAAGCTGATCTCGCGGCGGTCGAACTTCAGGAAGGCGAGCGACAGCCAGACGGCGACGGGGCGGGCGACGAGAATGAGCGCCGCCGCGATGGCGAGCGAGGGCAGAAGAATGGGCACGAGCTTCGACGGCGTGACGAGGAGGCCCATCATCAGGAACATGACGATCTGGGCGAGCCAGGCGAGCCCATCGGAAAAGCGGCTGATCTCGGTGGCGGCGCGGTGCGGATTGTTGCCGAGCGTGGTGCCAACGAGATAGACGGCGAGGAAGCCCGAGGCCTCGACCTTCTGGGCGCCGGCAAAGACCACCAGCGCCAGCGCGCCGGCAAGAATGGGGTAGATGCCGCCGGAAAACTTCAGCCGGTTGATGGCGCGCAGCACGATCTGGCCGCCGACGAGGCCGAAGATGAGGCCGCCGCCCATCTGCCAGATGAAATCCCAGGCGAGGCCGAGCGCCACCTCGCCCGCGCCGCCCTTGGGCCAGCCCTTGGAGATGAGGCCGACAAGGGCGAGCGTCAGGAAGATGGACATGGGGTCGTTGAGGCCGGATTCGACCTCAAGCGTCGAGCCGACGCGGGGGCGCAGGCGAAGCCCGCGCAAATGGAGCAAAAGAAAGACGGCCGCCGCATCGGTCGGCCCGACGATGGCGCCGAGGAGCAGCGCCTCAAGCCAGTTGTAGCCAAGCATATAATGGGCGGCGACGCCGGTGATGGCGGCCGTGACGGCGACGCCCAGCGTCGCCAGCAGCACGGCGGGCACGAGCGCCAGCGAGAAATCCTCGCGCTTCGTCCGCAAGCCGCCGTCGAAAAGGATCAGCGCCAGCGCGACCGAACCCATCAGATAAGCGAGCCGGAAATCCTGAAAGACGATGCCGCCGATGCCGTCCTCGCCCGCCAGCATGCCGAAGGCGAGGAAGACGAGCAGCAGGGGCGCCCCGATCCGCGAGGACAGGACGCCCGCAAAGATCGAAAAGGTGATGAGCGCGGCCGCGATCAGGATGATTTGGTTGGCGAATTCCATGTGGCTCGGACTGGTGGCGGGGCATAGGCGTGACGGTCCGCCGGTTCACCCATGAACAGGGCCGGCGGGGCAATCAGGATGGACCGAATTTGGCTCGGGGGTTTAGTGTAGGGGAAAGCGTCCGGGCGACGACAGAAAAATAACCGGCCGCGCAATAATCATGGGAGGACGGGATGGATTTGGCCATGCGGCCCGAGGATGTCGCATTTCGCGACGAAGTGCGGGCGTTTCTGAACGAGAACCTGACCGAAGACCTCAAGGCCCATGCGCGGCTGACGCCGGGCATTCTGGCCGATCACGATCTCCGGCTCGAATGGCTGAAGCGGCTCCACAAGCGCGGCTGGTCGGCGCCGTCCTGGCCCAAGCAATATGGCGGACCCGGATGGAACGTGATGCAGCGCTTCATCTATGCGTCCGAATGCGCGGCCGCCGGCGCGCCGTCGGGCTCCAATATGGGCCTCAGCATGGTGGGACCGACGCTGATGGGCCATGGCCGCGACGACCAGCGGGCGCATTACCTGCCGCGCATCCTTTCGGGCGAAGACTGGTGGTGCCAGGGCTATTCGGAGCCGGGCTCGGGCTCGGACCTCGCCTCGCTCCAGTGCAAGGCGGTGTCGGACGGCGACGATTACGTCATCAACGGCACGAAGATCTGGACGACGGGCGCGCATATCGCCAACAAGATGTTCTGCCTCGTGCGCACCGACCCCAAGGCCAAGCCGCAGGAGGGCATCTCCTTCATCCTGATCGACGAGTTCGACGCGCCGGGCATCAAGATCGAGCCGATCATCACGCTCGCCGGCGACCATGAAGTGAACCAGGTCTTCTTCGACGATGTGCGCGTGCCGAAGAAGAACCGCGTGGGCGCGGAGAATAACGGCTGGACGGTGGCGAAGTATCTGCTCGAATTCGAGCGCGGCGGGGCGGCGCATGGCGCGAACCTGCGCAACTCGCTCAACAAGCTGAAGGTGATGGCGGCGACCGAACATGCCGATGACGGCTCGCGCCTCATCGACGATCCGGCGTTCCGGCGCAAGATCGACGAGACGGATGTGGAGGTGACGGCGGTGGAGTTCACCGAGCACCGGATCATGTCGCAGCTTTCGAACGGGCAGAACCCGGGCGCGGCCGCCTCGATCATCAAGCTTCGTGGCGCCGATACGAGCCAGAAGATCACCGAGCTTGCGATGGAAGCGATCGGCTATTACGCCGAGCCGCATGTGATGGAAGCGCGCACCTGGGGCTCGAACGTCGCGCCGGTGGGCCCGGACCATGCGCTGATGGTGATGCCGAAGTATCTCAACACGCGGGCCTCGTCGATCTTCGGCGGCTCGAACGAGGTTCAGAGGAACATCATGGCGAAGGCTGTGCTGGGGCTTTGAGACGGGTGGTTTCGTCATGCCGGACTTGATCCGGCATCCATCTTTGCGGTTCGGCAGGAAGGAAGATGGACCCCGGGTCGAGCCCGGGGTGACGACGAAGGTTGGGGCCCTGCCCGTCCGGGCGCTTCCCCATCACCCTCTCGACAGATGGCCGAAAAGCCTGACAGATAAGGCTTGCTGCGAGGGCGCGCGCCCTGACGCAGCGTCGGCCAAGAGAATTCTGTGGGGACGGATATGGATCTCAATCTGACGGCTGAGGAAGCGGCTTTCCGCGACGAGGTTCGCGCCTTTCTCGACGAAAAACTCACGCCGGAACTGAAGGAGGCGGGCAGCCTCACCACCAGCGTTTTCACCGACAAGGAGTGGAACCTGAAGTGGCAGAAAATCCTGCATGAGAAGGGCTGGGTCGCGCCCGCCTGGCCGGTCGAATATGGCGGCACGGGCTGGAGCGAGATGCAGAAATATATCTGGGCGTCGGAATGCGCGCGCTACGGTACGCCGCATCTGTCGCCCATGGGCCTGCGCATGTGCGCGCCGGTGCTGATGAAATACGGCACGCCGGAGCAGAAGGCGTTTTTCCTGCCGCGCATGCTGTCGGGCGAGCACTACTGGTGCCAGGGCTTCTCCGAGCCGGGCTCGGGGTCGGACCTCGCGTCACTGCAGACCCGGGCCGTGCGCGACGGCGACGACTATGTCGTCAACGGCTCGAAGATCTGGACCACCCACGCCCAGTTCGCCAATTGGATGTTCCTGCTGGTCCGCACCACCACCGAGGGCAAGCCGCAGGAAGGCATCACCTTCATCCTGCTGGAGATGAACACGCCCGGCATCAAGGTCGAGCCGATCATCACGCTGGCCGGCGAGCACGAAGTGAACCAGGTTTTCTTCGACGATGTGCGGATTCCGGTGGCGAACCGGGTCGGCCAGGAGAACCAGGGCTGGACCGTCGCCAAGGCGCTGTTGGTGTTCGAGCGCGGCGGCGGCGTCGCGGCCAGCCGACTGACGCGGCAGGTG
>JARLIS010000009.1 GCA_031291615.1 Parvibaculum sp. | reverse complement strand
TCGTCACGCGCGGCGAAGGCACGCCGGATATCTTCATCCACATGGAAACGCTGCGCCGCTTCGGCGTGCGCGACCTCGTTCCCGGCCAGCAGGTCAAGGTGCGGTTCGGCGAAGGCCCCAAGGGCTTGATGGTCGCCGAAATGGCGGAAGACCAGCCTTAGCCGAGACAAATTCAGATCGATGGGTAAGATGGCGGAAAGCGTGCGCCGCTGTCCGGCCATGCGCCCCAACCTGTCCGAGTGTCATGTCCAGTTCAGATGAAAACGACAACCCGCCGGAAGGCTTCACGCCTTCGACGACGCGGGGCCCCTATACGACGCATAACGGCCCTTTTTATCACAAGGTGACTGAAGAGGGTTTCTGGCATGGCGTGCGCGTCCGGTCGCGGCACTGCAATTCGCGCGGCATCACGCATGGCGGGATGCTGATGGCCTTTGCCGACGGCCTGCTCGGCACCGCCGTTTTCCGGGCGACCAAGACCGTGGCGCTGACCATCAGGATGAATTCCGACTTTCTGTCATCGGCCCGGCCGGGCGACTGGCTGGAAGGTACGGCCCGGGTGACGCGGGCGACGCGCTCGGTCGTGTTTTGCGAGGCGGAGCTTTATGTCGGCCAGCGGACGGTGCTGAGGGCCACGGGGGTTTTCAAGCTGATGCAGCGGCACCGGGAGCTTTCGGGCGGGGAGCCGGTCGCGTCCTGAAGCTGGTCGGGGCGGGGTGATTCGAACACCCGACCCTCTGCTCCCAAAGCAGATGCGCTACCAGGCTGCGCTACGCCCCGACGGGCCCTGCAATACACCGGGACCCAATTTGTCGCAATGCCGTGATTGACCGGCTTTGCGGAGAGGCATATACGGCTCCCGACGTCGGGGCGTTCGCTCCGAAGCTCCAAGAGGAAATGATGGACGGCGACAGTAGTCGATTAGGCCTTAGGGGCTGATCCTGACGCGCCGGAGCCTTTGGCTCCCTCGCCCGGGCAGCTCCTGCTGGCCCTCGCGAGGTAATAATGGAAAAAATCCAGACCATTTCGGTCGCCCGTCGCGGCCGGCTTGCCCCGTCGCCCTGGGATGGCGTCGCCTTGTGTCTCGTGGCCGGCTCGCTGGCGCTGATCGTTTACGGCGCGCGCCAGATGGGCGGGCCGCTGACCAGCGTATCGGCGGCCGAGATTTCGCTCTCGCCGGCTCATTTGCCTGAATACGCGCTGAGGACGACGCTGCGCATGTTCGCGGCGCTGGCGGCCTCGCTCCTGTTCACATTCACCTATGCGACGGCGGCGGCGAAAAGCCGGCGGGCCGAGGCCGTTCTCATCCCCATTCTCGACGTCCTCCAGTCGGTGCCCGTGCTCGGCTTTCTGTCCTTCACGGTGACGGGCTTCATGGCGATCTTTCCGGGCAGCGCGCTCGGCGCCGAATGCGCGGCGATTTTCGCCATTTTCACGGCGCAGGCCTGGAACATGGCTTTCAGCTTCTACCAGTCGCTGCGCACCGTGCCGCTCGATCTCGACGAGGCCACGCGGGCGTTCCGGCTCTCCGGCTGGCAGCGCTTCTGGCGGCTCGATGTGCCTTTCGCCATGCCGGGCCTCATCTGGAACATGATGATGTCGATGTCGGGAAGCTGGTTCTTCATCGTCGCGTCGGAAGCGATTTCCGTCGGCAATACGACGATCACCTTGCCGGGGATCGGCTCCTATGTGGCGCTTGCCATCGAGCGGCGCGACCTCATGGCGGTCGGCTATGCGGTGGTCGCAATGCTCATCGTCATTATCGCCTATGACCAGCTTCTGTTTCGGCCTCTCGTCGCCTGGGCGCAGAAGTTCCGTTTCGAGCAGACGGCGGGACAGCAGATGACGGGTGTGTGGCTGTTGCGTCTGCTCAACCGGGCGAAGCTGGTGCAACTGGGTTTCGCACCGCTTCAAAAGGGTTTCGGCGCCGTGGCGCGGGCACCGATGAATTTCGGCAAGTGGCGCTGGACGGCGACGCCCGTGCCCGCCCGCTGGCTCAACGCCTTGTGGGGCGGCGTCTGGTGGGGCGTCTGGGTGTTCGTCGCGCTGTTCGGCCTCGAGGCGCTTTATCGCGAGCTTTACGGCCAGGTCGATTGGCCCGAAGTGATGGAAGCCTTCCGCTTGGGTCTGCTGACGCTGACGCGCGTGGTGGTGCTCGTCGTGCTGGCGAGCCTTGTCTGGGTGCCGATCGGCGTCTGGATCGGCTTGCGGCCCCGCCTTGCGATGCGGTTGCAGCTCATCGCGCAGGTGCTTGCGGCATTTCCGGCGAACCTGCTCTTTCCGGCGGCGGTTGTCGGCATTCTGCATTTCCAGCTCAATCCGAATATCTGGTTGAGCCCACTGATGATCCTCGGCACGCAATGGTACATTCTGTTCAACGTCATCGCCGGCGCCAGCGCGTTTCCGAGCGATCTTCGGGATGCCGCGGCGAATTTACGCGTTACCGGCAGGCCGTGGTGGTTCAAAGTGATCTTGCCGGGCATCTTTCCCTATTTCGTCACCGGCGGCCTCACGGCGAGCGGCGGCTCGTGGAACGCCAGCATCGTCGCGGAACTTGTCGTCTGGGGAAACACGCGCCTCGAAGCCAACGGCCTCGGTTCCTATATCGCCAAGGCGACGGCGGCCGGCGACTATCCCCGCATCATTCTCGGCGTCGTGGTGATGTCCGTCTTCGTGACGCTGTTCAACCGTATATTCTGGCGACCGCTGAACTCCTATGCGGAACGCCGCCTGCGCATGAACTGAGGAGGCATCCATGTCGATGACCACTGAACAGTCGAAGACCGTGATCGAAGTGCGCAAGGTGCGGCAGTCTTTTCCGCGACCTTCGGGCGGCGAGCTCACCGTGCTTGAGGACGTCAATATGACGTTGAGGGAAGGCGAGATCGTCGGCCTTCTGGGGCGTTCGGGCTCCGGCAAGTCGACGCTTTTGCGCATCATGGCCGGCCTTGTCGAGCCGACAGGCGGGAGCGCGCTGTTCCAGGGGCAACCCATTCACGGGCCTGCCGCGGGCATCGCCATGGTGTTCCAGACCTTTGCGCTGTTTCCCTGGCTGACGGTTTTGCAGAATGTGAGCCTCGGCCTCGACGCCTTGAAAATTCCGGAAGCCGAGGCGCGCAAGCGCGCTCTCGAAGCCATCGACCTCATCGGCATGGACGGTTTTGAATCCGCATATCCGAAGGAAATCTCGGGCGGTATGCGCCAGCGCGTGGGCTTTGCGCGGGCGCTGGTGGTGCATCCCGATCTGCTGCTGATGGATGAACCCTTCTCCGCCCTCGACGTGCTGACCGCCGAGACGCTGCGCACCGACCTGCTCGACCTCTGGTCCGAGGGCCGGATGCCGATCAAGTCGATCCTGCTCGTGACCCATAACATCGAGGAGGCGGTGCTGATGTGCGATCGCATCCTCGTCTTCTCGTCCAATCCGGGCAGGGTGGTCGCCGAAATTCCGGTCGATATTCCCCGGCCGCGCAATCGCCTCGACACGAAGTTCCGCCGTCTCGTGGACCACATCTATGAGCGCATGACGATGCCCGCGAGTGCGGGCGGGCCCCAGGCCGGCGTGCCGGATCTTTCGGGCGACAGCATCACGAAGGTTTTGCCGCGCGTGTCCACGAACTCCATCGCCGGCCTGATCGAGGCCATAGCCGGCGCGCCCTATAACGGCCGCGCCGACCTGCCCGTGCTTGCCGACGACATGCATATGAGCGCGGACGTGTTGTTCAGCGTGGCGGAAACGCTTCAATTGCTGCGGTTCGCCGATATCGAAGGCGGCGATATCCGGCTGACGGAAGCCGGGCGGCGCTTTGCCAATGAGGATGTGAACGTGCGCAAGCAGATGTTCGCGGAACGTCTGCTCAGCCATGTGCCGCTGGCCGCGCACATAAAGCGGGTGCTCGACGAACGGCCGGAGCACAGGGCGCCTTATTCGCGTTTCGCCGAGGAGCTGGAAGACGCCATGTCCGAAGAGCAGGCCGAAGAGACGCTGCGCAGCGCCATCAACTGGGGACGTTTCGCCGAGGTCTTCGCCTATGACGAAAACCGGGCGATGCTGAGCCTCGATAATCCAAGCTGACGGCCAAGCCGATGGGGCCGAGTGGGCGGGGCGGGAATATTCCTCGCCCCGCTACCGTTTCGGCGTCAGGCAGCGGCGGGGATAGAGGCCGTGACCTGGGTTCGTCCGAGCCAGTAGGCGCGGGCGGCAAGGCGTTCGATGCGGTCGGCGCGCCACAGGGGCACATCGCCTTCAATATAGGGGCCTGTAAGGTCGAGTACGCACTCGATGTCGAGACGGTTGAAACCTTGGGCGGCAAGAGCCTTGGCCGCCGAGGCGAAATCGAGATATTCGCTCCCGTAAGTGTTCATCCATGGCCTCCTTACTCTGATACATAGCGATCCCGGAACGGGGACTTGTCGGCAGCGCGACCTTCAGGCGCATCCGGGGCTGGTTCCAGGTGCGCGAGCGATGCTGGCCGCGATGTGCGAACGGCTTGTTGTGGCTTGCAAATCCGGCCAAACTAGGGCGATAAGAATACGTTTTTGCAATCATCTCCAGAATACGGGGAGATGATCGAACGATGAGACTTTTGGTGGAGCAGATGGCGCGCGCGCGAATCTACAAACCGGCGAAAACGTCCATGCAGTCGGGCAGGGCGAAGACGAAGCTATGGGTGCTTGACTTCGAGCCGGCCGCGGCCCGGACCATCGACCCGCTGATGGGCTGGACGAGCTCCCCCGATACCAACGCCCAGGTGCAGCTGCGCTTCGACACCAAGGAAGCCGCGATCGCCTATGCGGCGAAACGCGGCATCGAATATCAAGTGGTCGAGCCGAAGGCGCCCAAGACGCTTCTCAAGGCCTATGCCGATAATTTCAAGGCCGACCGGCAGGACCAGTGGACGCACTAGGCGGTCGCTTCGATCCCGTAGCTCAACTGGATAGAGCACCGGATTTCTAATCCGGCGGTTGCAGGTTCGACCCCTGCCGGGATCGCCATCTCCAATATACAATCGATCGGGCGACCGGCGCAGCCCCGAACCAGTCGGGTGGCCGCGCCGGTCTCTGTCGTGGATTATTGCAGTCTGGAGTTCACGTCGGTGAATTTGTTGGTGAGGCTGGTGCCGACCGTGCCCACGATGGTGGCGATGGCGACCGCGATACCGGCTGCGATGAGGCCATATTCGATGGCTGTCGCGCCGCTATCGTTGCGGGCGAAAGAGATCAGAAATTTATGCATGTCGATGTTCCTGTTCATTTGATTTGATTGTTGACGGCGCTCCGCTCGACAGTCGCGCGCCGCCCTGCGTGAACAGGATGAAATCCATTTTATAATGAATATATAAGCGAGACGGGCGTATTCGATTCAAACATTATAATCCGTCTACGTCTCTTTCATTAGACATTGAATAAAAGATATCTACAATCGATTTTCAGGCCGAGGCGGCGGTGGATTTCTTTTTCCTCACCGGGGCATCGGTCTGTTTTGCTTTTCAGAAAAATTGTCGAAACGGCGAATTTTTTAGCGGCGGGGGCTGGAGCGGACCTGCAAAAATAATTATGGGCAGTACTCTGGAGAGCCGTTCCAGCTATTCGGATGACAGCGATCTGCGCCGTCTAGAGGCCGTATTGCCCGGTCTCTCTCCCTTTTGGCGCCGTGGAAGTCACCTCGATTACCTTTTCGTCAGTTCACATTTGGCGGGGGCGGCGTCATGATACCGTCTTGAGAGCCGGGAACCGGCCTCGACCAGCGGGGGCTGGGTAGGGAGTGGATTAAATGCAATATGTTGCAACTCGCATGGAACGCGCACCGAGCGGTTTTATTGCGGCCGGGCGAGCGGGCCTGCTGCTCGCCTCACTTCTTCTCATGGCGGCTGTCTGCGTCTGGGCGGGCTTTGCCCATGCCGCGACCGCCAAAATCGCCAGCGAGGCGTCGGGCGACGATTTCTACAAGCGCGGCTATTACCCGGAAGCGCTTGCCGAGTGGAAGAAGGCTGTCGAAACGCAGCACGACGCGGGCGCGGCCTTCCGTCTTGGGGAGGAATATTTCGACGCCAAGGTCGTGCAGCGCGATGTGCCGACGGCGATCAAATATTACGAGATCGGCGCCAAGGGCGGCGATGCGCGGGCGCAGATGGACCTTGGCAGCATGTATGACAAGGGCTGGGGCGTTTCGCGGGACGCGACAAAGGCGGCCAAATGGTATGAGGCCGCCGCAAAGCAGGGCATGGCCGAGGCGCAATACAATATCGCCACCATGTATCAGAGCGGCGAAGGCGTAACGAAGAACAATACCACGGCTTATATGTATTTCCTGCTGGCGACCAAAAACGGATTTCCGCAATTCGCGGCGAAAGAGCTGGAAAAGCTTTCGGCCGAAATGAAGCCCGAGGACATCAAGGAAGCGACCGTGCGCGCTCAGGAGTTCAAGCCGGTCGTGACCACCAAGCAGATGGTCCCCGTGACGTCCGACCGCTGAACAGAAAGCCATTCCGAAGAGAGCCTCGGCGCATGGCCGGGGCTCTTTCGTTTTTGCAACTGTCGTTTCGTCATCGCGGCTATGCCATAATCTGCGCCGGTCATGCGAGGCTGGCGGACGAGTCGCGGGAGATGCGGATGCCCTATGTTTGGTCGAACTGGTCGGGTTGGGTAAGGGCCTGGCCGAAATCGATCCTTGAACCGGCGTCGGAGGAAGACCTTGCCGCCGCTATGCGCGAGGCGGAGGCGCCCGTTCGCGTGGCGGGCACCGGGCATTCCTTCACGCCGCTGGTCGAGAGCGAGGGCACCATCGTCTCGCTGAAGCATATTGCAGGCGTCGTCGATCACGATGCGGCGGGCATGATGGCGCGCATCAAGGCGGGAACGACATTGCGCGACCTCGGGCCGATGCTGTTCGACCGGGGGCTTGGCCTCATCAATCAGGGCGATATAGACCGACAGGCGCTGGCGGGCGCCGTAGGCACGGGCACGCATGGCACGGGTGGGGAGCTTGGCTCCATATCGGCGGCGGTGACCGGCTTTCGGCTTGTGACGGCGGCGGGCGACGTCATTCAGGCGAGCCGCACGGAAAACCCGGACGTCTTCGACGCTGGTCGCGTTTCATTCGGCAGTCTCGGCATCATGAGCGAAATCACGATGCAATGCCGCCCGGTCTATGCGCTTGAGGAGACGGGCGGGCGCATGCCGGTCGCCGATGTGCTGGCGAAGGCGGAGGAGTTGCGCGACGCCAACAGGCATTTCGAATTCTGGTGGTTTCCGTTTTCGGATCAGGCCATCGTCAAGATCCTCGGCGAGACGGACAAGGAGGCGAAGCCACGCAAGCGCCGGCCGGAAGGCGAGGAGACGCGGGACGACAAGATATTCCGGACGCTATGCGAGACATCGCGTTACACGCCTTTCCTGCGCGGGCCGTTTCAGCAGTTCATGACTTCGGGGAGCGGGCGCTATTCATCCGGTTCGCTTTCGGAGCCCGGCCGCGTGCGCTGGTCGCATGACGCCTTCCCGAGCGACCGCAATGTGCGCTTCAACGAGATGGAATATGCGGTGCCTGCCGATCGGGGGCCGGACTGCATTCGCGAGGTGGCGGCCTATATGCGTTCCTGCAGAGAGAATTTCCTCTTTCCGCTCGAATACCGCTATGTCGCCGCCGACGACATATGGCTGAGCCCGTTCTACCAGCGCGACAGCGTGACGATTTCCGTGCACCAGTATTTTCGGCAGCCCTATGCGAAGATTTTCGCGGGCGCGGAGGCGATATTCGCCAGGTATGAAGGCCGGCCGCATTGGGGGAAGCTCCACACGCTGGGCGCGGCGGAGCTTTCCAGGCTCTATCCGAAGTGGGATGATTTCCAGTCCGTGCGGCGGCGTCTCGATCCGTCGGGAAAATTCCTGAACAAGTATCTGAAGCGCATTTTCGGCGAGGCGTGACGCTTACGCCTTTTCGGGCGCTTACACCTTCTCGACGGTGGCGACGGTCTGGCCTTCGGCGACGGCTTCTTCTTCCGCCACAAGTATTTCCACGAGCTTGCAGCGCGAGGGCGCGGCAACGGGGATTTCCATCTTCATGGATTCCAGAATGAGGATCGGGTCGTCCTCGGCGAGAATATCGCCGGGTTTCGCCTCGATCTTCCAGACCTTGCCCGCGATTTCGCTTTTGATCCGAATTGTCATGCGCTTTCCGATGGGTGAATGGTTTGCGGTTTGGCGAGCCTTCAGCCGCTTGTCAGAACGACCGACTTGATCAACGCCCAGACGGTGAGGCCCGGCGCAAGGGAGAGGCGCCCGGCGGCGCGCGCCGTGATGCGGGCGCGTAGGTCGGGAGCGCCGGAGACGGCGAGCGAGATATCGACCTGCGCCGGGCCCGCGGGGGCGATGGTCAGGATACGGGCCTCGATGACGTTCTGGATGCTCAGGCCTTCAGGCGGCACGATGGCGATGGCGACATCGCGGGCGTGAATGCGAAGCCGGACCGCCGCGCCGACGGGAAGCCCGAGCCCGGTCACGGAAATTGTGGCCGAGCCGAATGCGAGTTCCGTCAGGTGGTGTTCGGGGTCGTTGCGGGCGACCGCAGCCTCGATGATCGTCGCGGGATCGGCGTCGCGGGCGTCTTCGCCCAGAATGAGGCTTTGCACTTCGGGGCGGTTCAGAACCTGCGCGACATCGCCCGATGCGACGACCGCGCCCTCATGCAGCACGAGCACCCTGTCGGCGAGGCGGACGATCTCGTCGATGTTGTGGCTGACATAGACGATCGGAAGATCGAGGCTGCGATGAAGCGCTTCGATGAACGGCATGATTTCGCGGCGACGGCGCGTGTCGAGGCTCGATAGGGGTTCATCCATCAGGATCAGGCGCGGATTGGAGAGAAGCGCCCTGCCGATGGCGACGCGCTGCGCCTCGCCGCCCGAGAGGCGATGCGGGCGGCGGTCGAGAAGCGCGCCGATGCCGAGCAGGTCGATCACGCGGTCGCGGGAAATCGTCCCGCCAGACGGGCGGCGGCTTGCGCCGTAGTCGAGATTTTCGGCGACGCTCAGATGGGGAAACAGATGCGGGTCCTGAAACACATAACCGATGCGGCGCTTTTCGGGCGGAAGGAATATGCCGCGTTCGGTGTCGGCAAAAACCTCGTCCTCGAAGGTGATGCGGCCCGTGTCGGGACGGGACAGGCCGGCGATGGTTTCAAGCGTCATCGACTTGCCCGCGCCCGACGGGCCTATGAGGCCGGTGACTCCCTTGCCTGCCTCGAAGGCGAGGTCGATGGCGAAGGCGCCGAGCTTGCGGCGGATTTGAACCGAGAGGCCGCTCATGGCGCGCCTCGCAACCGGCGCTGGACGGCCCGGGCGAAATATTCCGATGCCGCCAGAGCGGCGACGGCAAGCAGCAGCGAAAGCAGGACGAAGCGCAGCGCATGGATTTCGGCGCCCGGAACCTGAAGGGCGCTATAGAGCGCGATTGGGAGCGTCTGCGTTTCGCCGGGGATGTTGGCGACGAAGGTGATTGTCGCGCCGAATTCGCCGAGCGCGCGGGCGAAGCCCAGCAGCGTGCCGGCGACGATGCCGGGGGCGATGAGCGGAAGCGTGATGCTGACGAAGACGTCTGCGGGTTTCGCACCGAGCGTGCGGGCGGCGGCCTCGAGCTTCGGATCGACGGCCTCGAAGGAGAGGCGGATGGCGCGCACGAGAAGTGGGAAACCCATGACGGCGGAGGCAAGCGCCGCGCCCTTCCAGTTGAAGGCAAATGTGAAGCCGAGATGGGCTTCGATCCAGCGGCCGAGAAGTCCGTTGTGGCCGAATAGGACAAGCAGCACATAGCCGGTGACGACTGGCGGCAATACCAGCGGAAGGTGGACGAGGCCGTCCAGCGCCAGCTTACCGGGGATGTTCCTTCGCGCGAGCAGCCATGCGACGGCGATGCCGGGCGGCAGGGAGAAGGCCGTGCCGACGATGCCCGTTTTCAGCGAGAGCCAGAGGGCTTCGGCTTCGCCCGGCGTCAGCCATGCCGTCAGGTCGGTCATGCGGCTAGCCGTTCGCCATCGTCAGGCGGGTGAAGCCGGCTTCGAGATCGGCCAGGAGATCGGCGGGGTCTTCAAGGCCGGCATGAATACGCAGGATCGGTCCGCCGTGATCGGGGCTGGTCGCCGTGCGGATCTTTTCGATGTCTTGCGGAACGATGAGGCTCTCGAAGCCGCCCCATGAAAAGCCCATGCCGAAGAATTCGAGATGGTCGAGCATGGCGGCAAGCGCCTTGTCCGAACAGGGCTTGAGCACGATGCTGAACAGGCCGCTCGCGCCCGTGAAGTCGCGCTTCCAGATCGAGTGATCCGGATGGGACGGGAGTGCAGGGTGGATGACATGCGCGACTTCGGGCCGGGCCTCCAGCCAGCGAGCGAGCGCGATGCCGGTTTTCATATGCCTTTCGAGGCGAACGGACAGCGTGCGAATGCCGCGCAGGACGAGATAGACATCATCCGGCGCGACGCATTGGCCGAGGGCGCCGTGGCCTGCGAGCGTTGCAGGCCATGTGGCCTCGTTGGCGGTGATCGCGCCCATCATCACGTCGGAATGGCCGCAGAGATATTTGGTGATCGCCTGGATGGATATATCCGCGCCGTGTTCAAAGGGTTTGAAGAAGGCGGGCGAGGCCCAGGTGTTGTCCAGAATGACGAGCGCACCGGCGGCATGAGCCGCTTTGGCGATGGCCGGCAGGTCCTGCACCTCGAAGGTGACGGAGCCGGGCGATTCGGTGAACACGACCGCTGTGTTCGGCTTCAGCAAGCCGGCGATCCCCGCGCCGATGCGGGGGGCATAGTACTGGACCTCGACGCCGTTCCTTTTGAGGACGGTGTCGCAGAAATGACGGGTAGGGCCATAGGCGCTATCCACCATCAGGAGATGGTCGCCGGTCTTAAGGTGCGACAGCAGGGCGGTTGTCACCGCCGCGAGGCCGGACGGCGTCAGTACCGTCTTATGGCCTCCTTCAAGGCCCGCCACCGTTTCCTGCAACGCCACGGTGGTCGGCGTGCCGCGGCGGCCATAGGTGAAGGGCTGTGCGCGCTCTTTCAGCACCCTGTAGGTCGGGTGGAGGATGGTCGAGCCGTGATAGACGGGCGGGTTGACGAAGCCGAAATTGGCTTCGGGATCGCGGCCCAGGGTGACGATCAGCGTGTCCTGCTTCTGCTTCATAAGAACTCGCAACATTTGCGGGGGGTTGCGCACACGCGCCCGGCGGATACTCTGCCCTCAGCATAGCACTCGCAGCGCCCTTTCCGGCAACGGGAGGGGCGGTCCAGGGAACCACGGATGAACAACCGCTTCTTCGCCTTTATCGTCGGCATCCTCGTCGGTGCGGCCGCCCTCTATTTCGTGATGCCGGGGCCCGCGCCTGCGCCGAAGAAGGCCCAGTCCGGCCCGGCAAGCGCGCAGCGGACGGTGGCGGCGGCCTCGACACTCAGTGTGGTGCTGAACCGCGGCTATCTCATTTGCGGGGTGAGCCAGGGGCTGCCCGGTTTCTCGAACCCCGACGACAAGGGGCGATGGTCCGGCATCGACGTCGATTTCTGCAAGGCCGTGGCGGCCGCCGTTTTCGGGGATGCGAGCAAGGTCAAATACCGGCCGCTCAACGCGAAAGACAGGTTCACGGCGCTGCAATCGGGCGAGATCGACCTGCTGTCGCGCAACACGACATGGACCATGTCGCGGGACACGTCGCTCGGCTTCGATTTCGCGGGCATCGACTATTATGACGGCCAGGGCTTCATGGTCAAAAAGGCGTCGAAAATCACCAGCGCCAGCCAGCTCAACGGCGCGACCATTTGCACGCAGACGGGCACGACGACCGAACTCAATCTCGCCGATTATTTTCGCGGCCAGAACATGAGCTACAAGGTTCTCGCTTTCGAGAAAAACGAAGAGTCGCTGTCGGCCTATGACAACGGGCGTTGCGACGCCTATACGACCGATGCGTCGGGCCTCCATGCGCAGAAGCTGCTGCTTAAAAACCCGGACGAAAATATCGTGCTGCCGGAGGTTATTTCCAAGGAGCCGATGGCGCCGGCCATTCGGCAGGGCGACGGGCAGTGGGAAGACATTGTGCGCTGGACGCTCTTTGCGCTCATCAACGCCGAAGACCTTGGCGTGACCTCGACCAATGTCGACCAGATGAAAACGAGCCCGAGCCCCGAGATCAAACGGCTGCTGGGCACCGAGGGCGCCTTTGGCGAGGCGATGGGTCTGACCAAGGATTGGGCGTTCAACATCATCAAGGCCGTGGGCAATTACGGCGAGATTTACGATCGCAATGTCGGGCCGAAAACGCCGCTCAATGTGCCGCGCGGGCTGAATGCGCTGTGGCGGAACGGCGGGCTGATGTATGCGCCGCCGATCCGGTGAGGACCGACAGGTGAGCGAGCAGGGCGCGCGGATGGAAAACAGGCGACCGGCGAAGGTGCAATGGTCGTGGACGAACCCGAAGGCGCGCGCCATCGTCTATCAGGTTCTGGCGATTGCGGGCGTTGCATTCGCGTTGTGGTTTTTCGTCTCCACGGCGCGGGACAATCTGGCGCGGCAGCACATCGCGTCGGGATTCGGTTTTCTCGATCACACGGCAGGTTTCGGCATAGTCCAGACGCTCATTCCCTATAGCGAGGAGTCGAGCTACGGGCGGGTTTTTCTTGTCGGATTGGCGAACACGTTGCTTGTCGCCGTTCTTGGAACGATTTTCGCAACGACGCTCGGTTTCGTCATCGGCGTAGCGCGGCTGTCGCGTAACTGGCTCGTGGCCAGGCTTGCGGCCGTCTATGTCGAGACGCTGCGAAATATTCCTCTGCTGCTGCAATTGTTCTTCTGGTACTTCGCCATTCTGCGGCCTTTGCCTGTGCCGAAGGAGAGCCTGGTGTTGCTGCCGGGCGTGTTCCTCAACAATCGCGGCGTCGTTCTGCCGAGGCCGGAATTCACGTCTTCGACGCTTGCATTCGTTGTGGCTCTTGTCGTCGCCATTGTCGGCGCAGCCGGTCTCCGGCGCTGGGCGCGGGTGCGGCAGCTGCGGACCGGCGAGATATTTCCGGCGGGGCGCGCCGGTGCGGCGCTTGTCGTCGGATTGCCTTTGCTTGCCTGGATCGGTTTCGGCGCGCCGCTGGCGTTCGAGCATCCGACGCTCGGCGCCTTCGACTTTATCGGCGGCTGGCGCCTGCTTCCGGAATTCGTGGCGCTGGTTTTCGGGCTTTCGCTTTATACGGCCGCCTTCATCGCCGAAATCGTGCGCGCGGGTATCCAGTCGGTGAGCAAGGGACAGACGGAGGCGGCCTATGCGCTCGGGCTGCCCGTCGGCGCGACGCTGCGCCTCGTTGTCATTCCTCAGGCGCTTCGCGTCATCATTCCTCCGCTGACGAGCCAGATACTCAATCTGACGAAGAATTCCTCGCTGGCGGTGGCCATCGCCTATCCCGATCTCGTGTCGATTTTCGCCGGCACGGTGCTCAATCAAACGGGACAGGCGATCGAGGTTATTTCGATCACCATGGCGGTCTATCTGGTCATCAGCCTTGCGACGTCGCTGGCGATGAACCTCTACAATGCCCGCGTCGCAATCGTGGAGCGCTGACATGGCCAGCGTGACAACGGCGGCGAAATGGCTGCGGCGGAATCTCTTTCCCAACTGGTGGAACGGCGCGCTGACTATTGCCGCGCTTTATATCCTCTGGATCAGCGTGCCCGCGCTTGTCGACTGGGCTTTCATTCATGCCGTGTGGAGCGGCGAGGGGCGGGAGGCCTGTATCGGGCCGGACAAGGGCGCGTGCTGGCCTTTCGTGACGGCGAATATCGATCAGTTCATTTACGGGCGTTATCCGGTCGAGGAACGCTGGCGCGTCGATGTCGCCTTTCTGCTCGGCGTCGTCGGGCTTGTGCCGATGCTCATTCCGTCGCTGCCGCAGAAGCGCTGGAATGCCGTCTATCTGCTTGTCGCTTATCCGCTCATCGCATTTGTGCTGCTTGTCGGCGACCGGCCGGGGCTGGTGCGCGTCGATACCGATCTCTGGGGCGGATTGCTTGTGACGCTGGTTGTCGCGGTGACGGGCATCGTTGCGTCGTTCCCGCTCGGCATCCTGCTTGCGCTCGGGCGGCGCTCGGAGATGCCGGTGATTCGCGCGCTCTCCGTCACCTTCATCGAGTTCTGGCGCGGGGTGCCTCTGGTCACCGTATTGTTCATGGCGACGGTGATGCTGCCGCTGTTTCTGCCGGAAGGCGTCAGCTTCGACAATCTGCTGCGCTGCCTTATCGGCGTCGCCATTTTCTCATCGGCCTATATGGCGGAGGTGGTGCGCGGCGGCTTGCAGGCGATCCCGCGCGGGCAATATGAGGCGGCGCGCGCGGTCGGCATGAGTTACTGGCAGACGATGGGGCTTATCGTTCTGCCTCAGGCGCTGCGCCATGTCATTCCGGGTATCGTCAATACGTTCATCGGCTTGTTCAAGGATACGACGCTGGTGCTGATCGTCGGCATTTTCGATCTGCTGGGCCAAGTGCGGGCGCAGCTCAGCGATCCGAACTGGGCAGTGCCGCAGGGAGCGGCGACCGGCTATGTCTTCGCTGCCGCCGTCTTCTGGATTTTCTGCTTCGGCATGTCGCGCTATTCAGTGTTCATGGAGCGGCGTCTCAACACAGGTTCGAGGAAGTAGCGCGATGGCGGACGCAAAATCGATGATCACCATCGAGCATGTCGACAAATGGTTCGACAATTTCCATGTGCTGAGGGACGTGAACCTCACAGTGCGCGAGGGCGAGCGCATCGTCATTGCCGGGCCTTCCGGTTCCGGCAAGTCGACGCTTATCCGCTGCATCAATCGGCTTGAGGCGCATGACGGTGGAAAGATCACCGTCGACGGCGTGGAACTGACCGAAGACCTGAAGCGCATCGACGCGGTCAGGCGCGAGGTCGGCATGGTGTTCCAGCAGTTCAATCTGTTCCCGCATATGACGGTGCTGGAAAATTGCACGCTGGCGCCGATCTGGGTTCGCAAGATGCCGAAAGACGAGGCGGATGCGCTGGCGATGAAGCTGCTTACGCGCGTCAAGATTCCGGAACAGGCAAACAAGTATCCCGGCCAGCTTTCCGGCGGCCAGCAACAGCGCGTGGCGATCGCGCGCGCGCTCTGCATGACGCCGAAGATCATGCTTTTCGACGAGCCGACTTCGGCGCTCGATCCGGAGATGATCAAGGAGGTGCTCGACGTGATGGTGGAGCTGGCGAAAGACGGGATGACGATGATCGTCGTAACGCATGAAATGGGCTTTGCACGGCAGGTGGCGAGCCGCGTCGTTTTCATGGATCAGGGCGAGATCGTCGAGGAGGCGGCGCCGGAGGCGTTTTTTGGCGGGCCCCAAAACCCACCGGCGAAAAACTTTTTTTGGGGCGTTATGGGTTGGGTGTGTTTTGTTCAGCCCCCATGC
>JARLIS010000049.1 GCA_031291615.1 Parvibaculum sp. | reverse complement strand
TCGACATCCGGCTTCTGCATCATTTCGAGGAACTGGCGCGCATAGGCCGAAAGGCTTTCGACATAGCGGCGCTGACCCTCGGCATAGATCGTGTCGAAGGCAAGCGACGACTTGCCGGAACCCGACAGGCCGGTGATGACGATCAGCTGGTCGCGCGGCAGCTCCAGCGAGATGTTCTTCAGATTGTGCTCGCGGGCCCCCGTGATGCGGATCGAGGTATTCTGGGGGGCTCGGGCAGCGGGGCGTGCGGGCTTCCTGGCAGAGGCGCTCATATCGACCTTGGACAACTCGGGATGACCGGCGGCGCAGATTTGCGCAGACCGGACCCCATGTATGGAGCCGCCCCGGACCTGCTTCAAGGGCAAGCCGGGCGGTGGGACAAAAGATTCGGAGCCGGGAGACGGCGTGCTTGCATCGAGTCGGCATTTATAAGAACATAAAGAGAACAAATAGACAAATGGGAGCGGGCATGGAGCCGCGTATCAGTCTCATCACGCTGGGCGTAGCCGATGTGGCCCGGAGCCGACGCTTTTACGAGGCTCTGGGCTGGCGGGCATCGAGCGCGAGCCAGGAAGGCGTCGCCTTCTTTCAGGCGGGCGGCATGGCTCTGGCGCTCTTCGGCCGCGAGGCGCTGGCGGAGGATGCAGGGCTCGCCGATGCGGGCTCAGGTTTCGGCGGCATCGCGCTCGCGCAGAACATGAGAACGCAAGAAGCTGTGGATCAATTGATGGCGGAGGCGGAGCGGGCTGGCGCGCGCATCGTGAAACCGGCACAAAAGGTTTTCTGGGGCGGCTATTCGGGCTATTTCGCCGATCCGGACGGGCACCTGTGGGAAATCGCCTGGAATCCGGGCTTTGCGCTCGATGCAGATGGCAGCTTGCGACTCCCGGCATAGATGGCGTTAGAGTCCGCGGAATTGAACTGAATTTCTAATTGGCGGCGGTAAAGGACAGAGAACATGGCAGGCAGCGTCAACAAGGTGATCCTCATCGGCAATGTGGGCGCCGATCCCGAAATCCGCCGCACGCAGGACGGCCGTCCGATCGCCAATCTGCGCATCGCGACCTCGGAGAGCTGGCGCGACAAGAATACGGGCGAGCGCAAGGAAAAGACCGAGTGGCACCGCGTCGTCGTCTTCAACGAAGGCCTCTGCAAGGTCATCGAGCAATATGTGAAGAAGGGCGCGAAGCTCTACATCGAAGGCGCGCTCCAGACGCGCAAATGGACCGATCAGGCTGGCGTTGAAAAATATTCGACCGAAATCGTGCTGCAGGGCTTCAACTCGGTGCTGACCATGCTCGACAGCGCCAAGGGCGGCGGCGCGGGCGCATCGAGCGGCGGCGGCGATTACGGCGACGACTATGGCAGCAGCTCGGGCGGCCGCGCATCCGGCGGCGGCAAGGCGAGCTTCGCGCAGGACCTCGACGACGAGATTCCGTTCTAGCCCCATCCCGCGCCGGGCGGAGCCATGCTCCAGATTCTCGATACGATTTCCGATCCGGGGAATCCGGGGAAGCCGAACGAAGACGCATTCGGCCACGGAGCGCGCCATGCCTGGGTGATCGACGGCGCGACGGGCGTGGCCGACAGCGAGCTGCTCGACGATCTGACGGATGCCCATTGGCTGGCGCGGGAGGCGGGCGCCTTCTTCGCCGCGCGGGCGCATGATCATGGCGAGGATCTTCACGGGCTGACGCGATCCGCCATCGAGGCGCTTTCCCGCCGCTTCGAGGCCGAACGCAAGCGCGAGCCCAATGGGCGCTACGAGCTGCCGAGCGCGGCCATGAGCCTTGTCCATGTCGGCGAGCATGAGATCGTGTGCGCGAATTTCGCGGATTGCCATCTGGTGCTCCTTGCCGATGACGGCGAAGTCACGGCGCTGGGCGACGCCTTCGGCGACCATAGCGAAGAGGGTCGCAAGCGCACGGCCGCAATGCTCGATAAGATCGCCGACGGTGAAAGCCCCTTCGCGTCGGACGACGTGATGCGGTACCTGCGCGCCGCCCGCAATCGTCAGAACACGGATGACGGTTACTGGATATTCGGCGTCGACCCGCGCGCCGTCGATTACATGCGTCACTGGTCGCTGCCGCTGACAAAGCCGGTGACGGGCCTGTTGATGACCGACGGATTTGCCTCGCTTGCCGTCGACTACAAACGGCTCCAGCCGGCCGAGCTTGTCGCCCGCGCCCGCGACGAGGGCCTTGCCGCGCTTCTCGGCGAGATCCGGAAAATCGAGCGGGAGGAGGACCCGAACATGCGCCGCTATCCGCGCTTCAAGCGTTCGGACGACGCCACCGCCGTGCTTTTCCGGGCGGCTCCGCGCTGACCGGCGGCGCGGCCAGAATTGTGCTAATTTCGCCTTTGGTTTCAAAGGGTTATTAGGGGCATTTCCGGGGGTTTAAAGTTGCCGGAAAAGGGCAGACCTGATAATGTCCGCGACAGTTCATTGAAGGGATTCGGCGCTCGCCGTTCTGCCCTTTATCAGGTCCGTTCGGGCGCCTTGCGATCAAACATTGCCGGCGTCCTCTAACATCAGAAAAGCATTTGTCCGACACGTCTGACAGCGACATTCCGGGTGACGAGCCAGCCCCGGGCAACGGCGGCAATTTGGGCGGGTCCGGCGCCGGGGGCGGTGCGTCCGGCGTTCCGCCCGAGCGCGACGTCACGCCGATAGCCGTCGAAGACGAGATGCGGCGCTCCTATCTCGATTACGCGATGAGCGTGATCGTCAGCCGCGCTCTGCCCGATGCGCGCGACGGCTTGAAGCCGGTGCATCGGCGCATTCTCTTCTCGATGAACGAGAACGGCTACGACTGGAACAAGCCCTATCGCAAGTCCGCCCGCGTCGTCGGCGACGTCATCGGTAAGTACCATCCGCATGGCGACCAGTCGATCTACGACGCGCTGGTGCGCATGGCGCAGTCTTTTTCGATGCGCCTGCCGCTGCTGGACGGGCAGGGCAATTTCGGCTCGATCGACGGCGTCCCGCCGGCCGCCATGCGTTACACCGAAGTGCGCATGGCCAAGGCCGCGCACACCCTCATCAGGGACATCGACAAGGACACCGTCGATTTCCAGGACAATTACGACGGCTCGGAGAAGGAACCGAAGGTTCTGCCCGCCGAGATTCCGAACCTGCTCGTCAACGGCGCGGCAGGCATCGCCGTCGGCATGGCGACGAACGTTCCGCCGCACAATCTCGGCGAGATCATCGACGCCTGCATCGCACTGATCGACAATCCGGCGATCACCATCGATGAGTTGATCGAGCTGGTTCCGGGGCCCGACTTCCCGACCGGCGGGTTGATGATCGGCCGGGCCGGCGCGCGCTCGGCGTTGCATACGGGCCGCGGCTCAATCATGGTGCGCGGCCGCGTCGAGATCGAGGAAGGCAAACGCGACAGGCTTTCCATCGTCATCACCGAGATCCCCTATCAGGTCAACAAGACGACCATGATCGAGCGCATCGCCGAGCTTGTGCGCGACAAGAAGATCGACGGCATCTCGGATCTGCGCGACGAGTCCGACCGCGACGGCATGCGCGTCGTCGTCGAGTTGAAGCGCGATGCCATGCCCGACGTCGTGCTGAACCAGCTTTATCGCCACTCCCAGCTTCAATCGAGCTTCAGCGCCAACATGCTGGCGCTCGACAACGGCCGTCCGGAGCTGATGAACCTGAAGCAGCTTCTGGTCGCCTTCACGCGCTTCCGCGAGGAAGTGGTGACGCGGCGGACGAAGTTCGAGCTCGCCAAGGCGCGCGACCGCGCCCATGTATTGGTCGGTCTCGCCATTGCGGTCGCCAATATCGACGAGGTCATCCATCTCATCCGCACCGCGCCCGATCCGGCGACGGCGCGCGACCGTTTGATGGAGCGCGACTGGCCGGCGAAGGACATCGCGCCGCTGATCGAACTCATCGCCGATCCGCGCCACAAGCTGTCGGCGGACGGCACCTACAAGCTGTCCGACGCGCAGACCAAGGCGATCCTCGACCTGCGCCTGCAACGCCTGACGGCGCTCGGGCGCGACGAAATCGCCGAGGAACTGACGGAGCTCGGCAAGAAGATCACCGACTATCTCGACATTCTGCGGTCGCGCGACCGCGTGCTGAACATCATCCGCACCGAGCTTGCGGCGATCAAGGCCGAGTTCGCGACGCCGCGCAAAACCGAGATCATCGAGGCGGAAGGCGAGTTCGAAGACGAAGACCTGATCCAGCGCGAGGACATGGTCGTCACCGTCAGCCATCAGGGCTACATCAAGCGCGTGCCGCTCTCGACGTATCGGGCGCAGCGGCGCGGCGGGCGCGGACGCGCCGGCATGGCGACGAAGGACGAAGATTTCGTCACACGGCTTTTCGTCGCCAACACGCACACGCCGGTGCTCTTCTTCTCCTCCATCGGCATGGTCTACAAGCTCAAGGTCTGGCGTCTGCCGGCCTCGACGCCGCAGGCGCGCGGCAAGGCGATGATCAACCTGCTGCCGCTGGAGCAGGGCGAGACGATCACCACCATCATGCCGCTGCCCGAGGACGAGGCGAGCTGGGCGAAGCTCCACGTCATGTTCGCCACGCGGTCGGGCGGCGTCCGGCGCAACGAGCTGTCGGACTTCGTGCAGATCAACCGCAACGGCAAGATCGCGATGAAGCTCGAGGAGAGCGGCGACAAGATCGTCGGCGTGCAAATCTGCACCGAGCATGACGACGTGCTGCTGACGACGGCGAACGGACGCTCGATCCGCTTCCCGGTAACCGATGTGCGCGTCTTCTCCGGCCGTACATCGACCGGCGTGCGCGGCATCAAGCTCGACAATTTCGGCGAAGAGGGCGGCGACGAGATCATCGCCATGACGATCCTTCGCCATGTGGACGTAACGACGGCCGAAGCACGCTCCTATCTGCGCCAGGCGACAGCCATGCGGCGCGCCATGACGGGCGAGGCGGAAGACGCCGAGGCGGAGGTTGTCGAGGCCGACGAGGACGAGGAAGACGTTTCCGGCGATGCCGAACTTGCGCTGTCGCAGGACCGCTATGCCGAGCTTGGCGCGCGCGAGCAATTCGTGCTGACGGTGAGCGAGAAGGGCTACGGCAAGCGTTCCTCCTCCTACGACTATCGCGTCTCGGGTCGCGGCGGCAAAGGCATCATCGCCATGACCGTGACGGCGCGGAACGGCAAGCTCGTCGCCTCCTTCCCGGTCGAGGAGCATGACCAGATCATGCTCGTCACCGATGCGGGCCAGCTCATTCGCTGCCCGGTGGACGACGTGCGCATCGCCGGCCGCGCGACGCAGGGCGTAACGATTTTCCGGACGACGGCGGATGAGCGCGTCGTTTCGGTCGAGCGGATCATCGAGCCGGCCGAAAACGGCGACAGCGGGGAATAGAATGGCGCCGAAAAAGCAGCGCGTCGGGCTTTATCCCGGCACCTTCGACCCGATGACCAACGGTCATCTCGACATCATCCGCCGCGCGCTGACGCTGGTCGACCATCTCGTCGTCGCCATTGGCGTCAACGCGACGAAGACGCCGATGTTGAGTTTCGAGGAGCGCGCAGCGCTGATCGAGGCGGAAGCGGGGCCCGTTGCCCGCAAGCTCGGAGCGCGCATCACCACGGCCTCGTTTTCGGGCCTTGTCGTCGACGCGGCCGATGCACATGGCGCCAATGTCATCATTCGCGGATTGCGCGGCGGCATCGACTACGAATACGAAGTCCAGATGGTCGGCATGAACAGGACCATGAACCCGCGCGTCGAGACCGTGTTTCTGGCCGCTTCGCCCGAGACGCAGTTCATTTCCTCGACGCTTGTTCGGCAGATCGCCGGGATGGGTGGCGACATTTCGGCCTTCGTGCCCAAGCGCGTCGAGAAGAAAGTCCTGGCTCGAGTGGCGAAGCTCGGCAAAGCCGGCAAGAAGTAAACCGGGAAATTCTAGGAGGAAGTCATGCGTCGTCTGTCTGGTCTGGCGTTTGTGCTGGTCGCGCTTCTGGCGACGACGCGCACGGCGTTCGCTCTCGATCCCGAGAACACCATTTACATGGACCTCAAGGACGGGCGCGTCGTCATCGAGCTTCTGCCCAAGATCGCGCCCGAGCATGTGAAGCGCATCAAGCAGCTCACGCGCAGCGGCTTTTATAACGGCCTCACTTTCCATCGCGTCATCGACGGCTTCATGGCGCAGACCGGCGATCCGACGGGCACCGGCG
>JARLIS010000048.1 GCA_031291615.1 Parvibaculum sp. | reverse complement strand
TCTCCAAGGTCCGCGACGTGCTCTATCTCGGGCGCGGGCACTTCTTCCCCATCGCGCTCGAAGGCGCGCTGAAGCTCAAGGAAATTTCCTACATCCATGCCGAAGGCTATGCGGCGGGCGAGCTGAAGCACGGGCCCATCGCGCTTATCGACGAGAACGTGCCGGTGATCGTCATATCGCCGGTCGATGCGCTGTTCGAAAAGACCACATCGAACATGCAGGAAGTCATTGCGCGGGGCGGCAAGGTGATCCTGATTTCCGACGAGGCGGGCATCGCCAGGGCGGGGGATCAGGCATGGGCGACCATCAAGATGCCCGCCGTCGATCCGCTGATCGCGCCCATCATCGCGGCCATCCCCGTTCAGCTTCTCGCCTATCATGCGGCGGTGGCGAAGGGCACGGATGTCGACCAGCCGCGCAATCTGGCGAAGTCGGTGACGGTGGAATAGGGCGATTCGCCGAAATCCGGATTGCGTCTCGACGTGAACGTACTGTTATAAGCAGCCGTAACCACGCGATATTCGCCGACGAATCGTCGGTGTCTTCCTGTGTCGTGATAATATTATGCGCAGGAGAGATTCGATGCGGCGAAGAACGATCAGACATTGGCTCGCCGGCGCGGCGGTGGTTGCACTGTCGCTCGTCTCCGTGTCTGCGACCTCTGTGCCGCCGGAACTCACGGCCCCGCCTGCGGGCGCCGCCGCCAGCCTCGATGCGGGAACGAACGCCATTTCGCGCGGCAGCTATGAGGAAGCCGTTCACCGCCTCACCTTTGCGATCGACAGCGGCAGCCTTTCGGGCGAGGCGCTGGCGCTTGCCTATCATCATCGCGGGATCGCCAACCAGAAACTCGGCCAGACAGGCTCGGCGATCTTCGACTATACGAACGCCATCAAGCTGAACGCGCTGCCGAAGGAAGCTCTGGCGCGCGCCTATTACAATCGCGGGCTCGCGGTCTCCATGTCCGGGGACAGGGTCGGGGCCGAGCGGGATTATTCGGAGGCCATCGACCTCGCGCCGGATTACGCGGCCGCCTATCACAACCGCGCCAATCTGGAGCGGGAGCGCGCCGACTATCCGACCGCCATCCGCGACTACAGCGCGGCGCTGGCGCATCTCGAGGGCGAGAAGCGCAAGCTGCCGCTTTACGGCCGGGCGCTTGCCTATGAGAAATCCGGCGACGCCGCGGCGGCGGTCGCCGATCTCCAGCAGGCGCTGGCGATCGACCCCGGCTACCAACCGGCACGGATGCGTCTCACGGCGCTTGCCCCCGACGCCAGCCGCATGGCCGAGAACACGTCCGACGACGACATCGTGACGGGTTCCATCGCGCCGGGCGGCGGCAGGTTCGAGGTCGGCGCCAATGGCGGCGGCTGGCGGACGATGGCCGTGCGCTTCGGCGACAATTCGCTGCCCGATCCTTCGCCGAAGTCAGCTCCGGCCGCGCCGCTCCAGACCGCTTCGCTGCGCCCGATCGACATGGTGCCCGCGCCCGTTGCGGACGATGCCACTCCGGCTGCCGTGCAGACGGCGGCGGTCGATGCCAAGGCCCCGGTTGCGCGCCCGTCCGTATCTTCTTCCGGGCATTACCGGCTGCAACTCGGCGCATTCCGCGCGCCGGATGTCGCGGCCAAGGCCTGGGACTCGATCAGCCGCAAGCATGGCGATCTTGTCGCCTCGCTCGATCACAGTGTCGAAGTAGCCGATCTCGGGCCGAAGGGCACCTATTACCGGCTTCAGGCGGGCGCGTTTGAAACGGCGTCCGACGCCAAGTCGCAATGCGCGGCGCTGGCGGCAAGCCGGGTCGACTGCATCGTCGTCGCCCGATAGCAAAACCGCACGAACAGGCGGCTTGACGCAGCGGCAGCGCCACGTAAGGCCTGTTGTGGCCGATGGCCGTTCGCCGGTAAGCTAGGCGCCAACACGACACAACAAAACAGTGAGGGAGACGATGGCCCAGCAGTCAATCGGGCTTACAGGTTTTGGCGGATACATTCCGCGCCTCCGCCTGCAACGCAAGTCAATCGCCCAGGCGAACGCCTGGGTCGCGCCCAATTTCCTCGGTAAGGGGAAGGGCGAGCGCTCCATGGCGAACTGGGACGAGGATGCGATCACGATGGCGGTGGAAGCCGCGCGCGATCTCCTCGGGCCGGATGACGACCGCTCCTATGTCGATGCGCTCTACTTCGGCTCCACGACGATGGCGTTCAAGGATCGTCTCAATGCGGGCATCATTGCCGCCGCGTTGACGCTCGAAGAAACGGTTCGTGCGGTCGACGTGGCCTCGACGCAGCGCGCGGGCACGACGGCGCTGATGCAGGCACTGTCGGCGGTGAAGGCGGGCGAGGCGAAGCACGCGCTGGTGCTCGCATCCGACCATCGCAAGACGCGGGCGGTGAGCGCGCAGGAACTCGACTTCGGCGACGGCGCGGCGGCGGTTTCCGTCGGTACGGAAAACGTGATCGCCAAATATCTCGGCGGGGCGAGCCTGACGGTCGATTTCGTCGATCACTTCCGCGGCGACACCGAAGAGTTCGACTACAACTGGGAAGAACGCTGGATCCGCGACGAAGGCTTCAC
Source organism: Parvibaculum sp. (assembly GCA_031291615.1). GTDB lineage: Bacteria > Pseudomonadota > Alphaproteobacteria > Parvibaculales > Parvibaculaceae > Parvibaculum. The sequence continues at coordinate 16,577 of JARLIS010000048.1, read as the reverse complement.
CAAGATCGTGCCGCGCGCGGTCAAGGCGGCGCTCGCAAATGCCGGCGTGAAGCCGGAAGAGATCAAGCACTTCGTGCTGCCTTGCATCTTCGGCGACAAGTTCGTTCAGCAGCTTGCGAAAAAGAGCGGCATTGCGCCCGAAACGGCGCGGGACACGCTGGCGGCCAATTGCGGCGAGACGGGCGCGGCGCATTCGCTGGTCATGCTCGTTCACACGCTACAAAAGGAAGCCAAGCCCGGCGACAAGATCGTCCTGCTGCATTTTGCGGGCGGCTGCGACGCGATGGTCTTCGAGGCGACAGACAAGCTCGCGAGCCAGGCCGGCAAGCGCGGCATCGCCGGCTCGCTCGCCAACCGGCAGGAAGAAACCAACTACATGAAGTTCCTGACCTTCAACGGCCTCGTTGAATGGGAAAAGGGCATGCGCGCCGAGCAGGACAAGAAGACCGCCCTCAGCACGCTTTATCGCAACGAAGCGATGATCATGGGTCTTGTCGGCGGACGCTGCACGGAGACGGGCGTCATCCAGTTTCCGCGCTCGCGCATTTCGGTCAATCCGAACAACCACACGGTCGACACGCAGGAGCCTTACAAGTTCGCCGAGAAGAAGGCGAAAATTCTGTCGTGGTCGGCGGACTTCCTTTCCTTCAGCATGAACCCGCCGAACCATTACGGCATGGTCGTCTTCGACGAAGGCGGGCGCATCATGATGGACTTCACCGATGTCGAGCAGGGCACGGTCGACAGCGGCATGGAAGTGCGGCTCGTGTTCCGCATCAAGGATTTCGACGAGAAGCGCGGCTTCCGCAGGTATTTCTGGAAAGCCGTTCCGATCGCCTCTGCGAATGCAAAATCGAAAACCGGCCAGGCGGCTGAATAAGCAAACGGCCAACGCTAGGGAGAAAACATCATGGCGGCAGGTATCAAGGACAAGGTTGCTATCCTCGGCATGGGCTGTTCCAAGTTCGGCGAACGCTGGGACGCCGGCCCGGAAGAGCTGATGGTCGAGGCCTATCTCGAAGCGATGCAGGATGCGGGCATCGAGCCGACGCAGATCGACGCGGCCTGGTTCTCGACGCATATCGACGAAGTGGGCACGGGCAAGGGCGGCACGCCGCTTTCGCTGGCGCTGCGCTTGCCGAACATTGCGGTCACGCGCGTCGAAAACTTCTGTGCAGGCGGCTCCGAAGCGCTGCGTGGCGCGGTCTACGCCGTCGCCTCGGGCGCGGCCGACATTGCGCTGGCGCTCGGCGTCGAGAAGCTGAAGGACACGGGCTATGGCGGCTTGCCGACCGGCAGCATGGGCACGCTCAATCCGCAATGGTCGCCGTCGGGCTCGGCGCCCGGCAACTTCGCGCAGCTGGCGTCCGCCTATCGCGCCAAGCACGGCGTTTCGAAGGAAGACCTGAAGCGCGCCATCGCGCATGTCTCGGTGAAGAGCCATGCCAACGGCGCGAAGAACCCCAAGGCGCATCTCAGGAACGCCGTCACCGAAGAGCAGGTGATGAACGCGCCGATGATCGCCGAGCCGCTCGGCCTTTTCGACTGCTGCGGCGTTTCGGACGGCGCGGCGGCGGCCATCGTCACCACGCCGGAAATCGCCAAGGCGCTCGGCAAGAAAGACATCGTGACCGTGAAGGCGATGCAGCTTGCGGTTTCGAACGGTCTTGAGTCCCAGCACAATTCCTGGGACGGCAGCTACTTCCACACCGCCCGCATCGCGGCGAAAAAGGCCTATATGGAAGCGGGCATCCAGAAGCCCCGCGAAGAAGTCAGCATGATGGAAGTGCATGACTGCTTCTCGATCACCGAACTCGTGACCATGGAAGACCTGTTCATCTCGCCGGAAGGCCGGGCCGTGCACGACGTCATGGACGGGTTCTACGATGCCGACGGCAAGGTGCCGTGCCAGATCGACGGCGGCCTGAAGTGCTTCGGCCATCCGATCGGCGCAAGCGGGTTGCGCATGGCTTACGAGATGTATCTCCAGCTTCAGGGCCGGGCGGGCGAACGCCAGCTCAAGAACCCGCGCATCGGGCTCACGCATAATCTCGGCGGCGCGCCGTCGTCGAATGTGTGCTCGGTGACGATCATCGGTGCGCATGGCGCGTAAGCGCGAGGTGCCTGACGACATGCGAAAGGCCGGGAACGATCCCGGCCTTTCTTCATTCGAGCTGCATCAGTTCATTTCTCGAAGGCGGCGATGCGCTGCGCCAGATTGGCGCGGATGTTCATGTAGAAAAGATTGTAGTCGTAGATGTGGTAGTCGCCTTCGTTGACGCCGAAGGTGAAGCCCGGTTCGTCGGCGGGCGGCGTGACCACGAGGAGGCCCTTCTCGCATTTCGCGCCGGTGAGCGCGACGCGGGCTGCGGGGAACGAGGCTTTCTTGTCGACGAAGGGAAGGCTGCCGAGATTGGCAGAAGCGGGGGCCGCGCCGTCGAGCGTCCATGTCAACGGATTGACGCAGGTGTTCGGCCGGCCGTCCATCAGCGTATAGTTTCCGTCGATCCACATGGTGCCGGTCTGCGTCCAGCCTTCTCGATCCTTCACGTCGCGGACGGAATTCCAGTTGATGTAGCAGCTCGTTTCGATCGCGGAGGCGCAAGGCGGAATGCCCGCAATGTCCGCGTCGCGCGGCATGGCCGAGCCGATGACATAGGCAGCGACGAGGTGCTTTGCGAGCGGCGTGCCCGCGATCTTTTCCTTCAGGAGACGCATGGCATGGAGCGAGCCCTGGCTGTGCGCCGCAATGATGAAGGGGCGGCCGTCATTGCGATGGGCGATGAACTCGTCGAAGGCGCGGGCGACGTCCCGGTAGGCGAAATCGAGCGCGGCTTTTTCCGCCTCGCCCTTGCCGATGAATGAATAGAGCGTCGCTTGCCGGTAGCGCGGCGCGAATATGCGGCAACAGCCGTTGAAGGCGCTGGCCTGAAAGCGCAGGACGCCGCTTTCGAGGAGCTCCATGGTCGTGCCCGGCTCGTCGTAGCGGGCGTTCCAGCCGTCTTTCGAATAATAGGTTGTGGGGTGAATGAAGAAGACGTCCACCTTCGCGGCGGCCTGATTGTCGGTGAGGCCGCTTCCCGCCGGCACGACATCGGCATTGTCCAGATGATCGGGCAGCGCGGCCCAGGCCTCGTCCTTCGTATAGTCGGGCGCCGGCGGCATGGTTTCCACGCTGGCGGCGTGCCATGGCTTCAGGAAGACGGCGAGACGCAGCGGCTTGTCGACGTAAAGCACCGCGCCCGCTATTGCCACGAGGCCGATCAGGGCGGCGACGCCCCAGAGTATTTTCTTCAGCATGTCTTCAAGCCTTGTTGATGTCTTCGCCAGTGGCGAGGAATTGGCGCATGGCGCTTTCCGCGCCGTCGTCGCGCGCGATCAGAACGCTGAAGCGTCCACGGCCATGCGCTGAAGCCTCGGAGAGGGATTTGTCGGCGGCGGATTTGACGAGGGCTTTTGCCTCGGCGAGACCTTGCGCGGGCTTGGCGGCAAATTCCCTTGCGATCTCGCTGGCGCGGGCGAGCGCGTTGGCCGCTATTTCATGGACCATGCCGAGCGCGAGGGCTTCGTCCGGGCCGACGGTGCGGCCGCGCAGGATCAGCTCCAGCGCCTTTGCTTCGCCGATGAGGCGGGGCAGGCGTTCGGTGCCGCCCGCGCCCGGGAAGATGCCGATATTGGTTTCGGGCAGACCGATGCGATAGTCGCCGCGCTCGGCAATGCGCAGATCGCAGCAGAGCGCGAATTCGAAGCCGCCGCCTTGCGCGAAACCGTTGATCGCTGCGATGGTCGGCTTCGGCAGGCGGTCCACCTTGTCGAAAAGATTTGAGACGGCGTTGCCGGCCTTCGCGCCTTCCATCAGTTCGGCGTCGTTGCGGCCGCTCTTCTTGATGATATCGGCGACGGCGAGAATTTCCGCGACGTCATAGTGGCGGATGAAGACGCCCGGCACGCCGCCGGTGAAGACGATAACGCGCACCGCATCGTCGGCGGCGAGCGCGTCCACGAGCCTATCCAGCTCCTGCACCTGCGCGGCGTTCATGTAGCCGCGTGGCGGGTTGTGGAACGTGACCGTGGCGATGCCGTCTTCGATACGGTGGCTGACGAGGCTCATTTGAGGCCCTGTTCTTCAAGCGCGCGGACGAAGCCGGAATAGTTCGGCTGGTCGATGGCGAGCTTGGTCATGGTGATCGCCCAGAGGTGATCTTCGAGGCCCGGCGTTTCGAGCGAGATGTCTCCGGTCTCGATGCGGGCGCAAAGTTCGCGGTTCAGCTCGGCGATGGAGCCGTCGCGGCCGAGGAGCTTTTTCAGCCGTTCGTGTTCGTCGGCGCTCGCCTTGGGCGCGATCTGGAGTTCGCGCTTCACGATGTCGAGCGCATTGGCCGCGACTCGGGCATGGAAGGCGGCGTGGCCCTGAAGCTGGGGCATCGCATGATTGCGGATGAAATCCGCGACGATGTCGACAAGTTCGATGGCGGAAGGCTGGTCCTGCATTTTATTGCTTCCCGTTTCGCGGCGCGAGGAGGCGCATCAGATCGACTTCGGTTTCGGAGGAACGGCGGCCGATGGTTGCGCGCTCGACCGAGCGGTCGCCCTGAAGGAAGGCCGCCGCCATGCCCATGCACATGACGCCCCATTTGAGCGTGCCGAGCACTTCCCAGAATTTGACGCGGGCGGGATCGACCTTGCCGCCGCCCGCCGCCTCGTAGCCCGCGAATAGATCTTCGCGGCTGCCGAAGCCGCCGACCGGATTGTCGATATTGCCGAAGCGCCAGGGGTTGATGCAGATCCAGGAGAGGTCGGCCATGGGGTCGCCGACATGGGAGATTTCCCAGTCGAGCACGGCGCGCACGCCGTCCGGCCCGATCATCAGATTGCCGTTGCGGAAGTCGCCATGCACCAGCGTCAGCTCGGTGGAATCCGGCGGGGCATTGTCGCGCAGCCAGCGGAAGGCAAGCTCGAAGACGGGGTGGGGATATTGATAGGCCTTGTAGGTCTGGAAATATTGCTCAACCTCGGTGCGGCCCGTGGCGACACGCAAGGGCGGCAGCTTCGCCTTGTCGACCTTGTGGAGGCGGGCAAGGATTTCGCCGCATTGGCGGGCGAGCTTCGGGCGGGCGTCGGCGAATTCGGCGTCGCGGAGAATTTTGCGCGCGAGCGTTTCGCCCGGCACGCAATCCATGACGAAGCCCTGGCCGATGCCGTCTTCCTCGACCAGTACAAAGCGCACCGGCGGCACGGGCACGCCGACCTCGCCCGCAAGGCCGATGAGCCTTGCTTCCGTTTCGAGGCTGATGGCCGTGCCGGAGCGGCCCGCATCGCGGAAGCCGCCCGGCGCGCGGCGGAGGATGAGCGGAATGGGCGCGCTCGCCGTCATCGCGTCGAAGGACCAGATTTCCTGGCTTGCGCCGCCGGACAGCCGCTTCAGATTGGCGATGCCGCTTGCGCCGGAAATATATTTGCGCGTCGCCGCGTCGAGCGGGGCGACGAGCGGATTTGCCTCGGCTCCCATCTCAGGCTCCCACGCTCACCGGCTTGCCGTCGACGATCTGGTCGAGATATTCCGACAGGCCGTAGCCGACCATGCCGTTGCAGCGATATTCGGTCATGCCTTCGGTGATGCGGGTGTTGAGCTCCTGACCGTCCGGCCCCTTGCGGCGGTTGCGCAGCGGGATGAGCGACAGGACCTTGCCCTCGACGTCATATGTCGCGCCGGACTCGGTTTTGACATGGGCGCGGAGCGCCGTCTGGTACCAGTTTTCGTCCCAGTCGCTGTCGATCGAGACTTCCTTGATGAGGTCGTATTTGCCGTCCTTCAGCACCATGCCGCCCTGACGCGGCGCGCCGGTCTCGCCGGCGACGATGGAGAGCATCATGCCGAAGTCGCGGCCGAAATTAAGCGGGCACCAGCGGTACCAGTGGATCGCCTGCCAGTAGCGCGGGCCCCAGCTCTTGTCGCGAAGGCCGAAGCCCGAAACCTCGAAGACTTCATCGCCGACCGTGAAGCGGCCCTTGGCGGCCACATGCTGCTCGTAATGCGCCTTGGCAAAGGATTTTTCCGGGTCGATGTCGAGGGGCGAACCGTCGGCCTTCACCGTTTCGCCGCCGAACATGGGCGAGACGCCTTCGTAATCCAGCTCCACCTTGCAGGTGAGGGTGGGGTTGTCGCGGAAAGCTTTCGAGGGTTCGGCCATGTCGTGCGGATTGGCCAGCACCACGGCCTTGCCGTCATAGGTGACGCGCAGGCGCTTGAAGGGCTCGATCACTTCGATCTTCATGCCGCCGGCGGCGAGCTGCTTGTTGTCGGTGATCTTGGGCTTTGCATACATGAAGGCGACGCGGCCGCCCGGCAGATAGAGGCAGGTCGTCATTTCGGCGTAGCCTTCGTTCGGGCGATTGCCGATGCGGAACCAGCCGCCGATCTTCTTCACGGGATCGAACATGTTGAAGTACATGCTCTCATTATAATTCGTCGCCGCGTCGGGCGTGTGCGTGTACTCGTCTTCGGGTGCGAGACGGATTTTGAAACCTGCCGGTGCTGCTGCCATTGGAAAACTCCCTTAGCTCTCATGTTCTTGTTGGGCACATGATGGAGCGGATAAGCGCCGCTGGGAAGCCCGCGAAAACGGGGCAAGCGGCCGCGGCGTCAGTCATTCCGTTGACGCAGGGGCGCGGGGGCGGGGGCCCGTGTATACTCCGCTCGCGGGCGATTCAGGGGTGGCGTCCCAAGGGAGGCGGAGCGGCGGCATGAGCGAAATCAGGGAAATGGACGGGCCGGGCGGAACCCCCGGCGAGCCGGGAGCGCCGCCGCCTGCCCGCAGGCTCGGCGTGATGGCGCGGCTCAGGAACTATTTCCTGACCGGGCTTGTCGTCGCCGCTCCCATCGGGCTCACCGTCTATATCGTCAGCTCCTTTGTCGACCTCATCGACCGCTGGTTCGTGCCGCTGATCCCGGCCCAGTTCCAGCCGGAACATTATCTGCCCTTCGACATTCCGGGACTCGGGCTCGTCATCGCGCTGGTGCTGCTGACGGCGCTCGGCGCGCTCACCGCCAATTTCTTCGGGCAGGCGATCCTCAATTTCGCCGAGCGCCTCGTCCAGCGCATGCCCATCGTGCGCGGCATCTATTCCGCCCTCAAACAGATTTTCGAAACGGTGCTGTCGCAATCCGCGCCGTCGTTCCGGCAGGTGGTGCTGATCGAATATCCGCGCAAGGGGATCTATTCGCTGGGCTTCATCACCGCGCCCATGCGGAGCGAAGTGGCGGACGTCGGCGTCGGCGATCTCGTCGGCGTCTTCGTGCCGACGACACCCAACCCGACCTCAGGCTTTCTGCTCTACCTGCCGCGCGACGAGGTGAAGGTGCTGGATATTGCCGTGGAGGACGGGCTGAAGCTGATTGTCTCGCTGGGGATTGTTGAGGTGAAGAGGAAGTGAGGGGGCTCCTGACCGTTCGGTATGCGAGTCTAGCACCTCATATCTCAAGCCCGGTTACCTCCCTCAGCTTTTGCTTCGCGTATGCTTTGGCGGCATCGATCATCAATTCAACCGTGAAACTTCCCGCGCTCTGAATCGCGCTCTTCGTTTTTCGCCATACCTCCGGCTCACGAATGCTATCGAGAAAATCATGTCCCGCCCAAGTGATGCCTGTGTACGCGAAACCAGCCATGGCATTCTCGTTATATGGCTCCGTGAGGCCAGCTTGCTGGATCAACTTCATGTGATAGACAACTTCATCGAGTGTAAAATCTTCAAACCGAAATATATCGTCGTTCCATTCAATTATATAAAAGCTTCCGGCCTCCAGATGCATTTCCTCGAGTCTCATCATGATGGCTCTTATCAAGTCCATATTGCGCCGCATAATAATCTCCGTTCGGTGATCATTCAGAGAATGAGTGATTTAAAAAACGATAGAGCACTTGATTGCTTCGTGGCGCCGCTACTTGCATTAACGGAATAACTTTTACCTCAATCGCAAATATCCGATCGTCCCTTCCTGTTCAAACGAATATAGCAGCATGCAAGAGCTTTACCCTCTGACTTTCATCCCGGCGAAAGTCTAGATCCAGGTGCAGCGAGTACGGAGCAAGCGGCTCTGGACCCCGGCTTTCGCCGGGGTGACGGGCGGGGTATGCGGCGAAGAGGTGCCAATATCGCCTGGTCACTGACGTTCGACCCATTTTCGTCATGCCGGACTTGATCCGGCATCCATCTTTTTCTTGGGTGCGAAGTGAAGGTGGACCCCGGATCAAGTCCGGGGTGACGATCATTTTTGGGCGGAGTCCGGGGTGGCGGCATCGGTTAGCCGGAGCGCAGATACCTGATCGCTTCGTCCCGTTCGAACAGATAGAGCAGCACACGGAGCGCCTTGCCGCGGTCGGTTTCCAGTTCGGCGTCGCGGTCGAGGATCATTCTGGCGTCGTCGTGGGCGGCGGCGAGGAGTTCGGCGTGGCGTTCGATGTCGGCGAGGCGGAATTCGGCGAGGCCGCTTTGGCGGGTGCCGAGCAACTCCCCGGCCCCGCGCAGACGCAAATCCTCCTCGGCGATGCGGAAGCCGTCTTCGGTTTCGCGCATGATCTTCAATCGCGCGGCGGCGGTTTCGCCGAGCGGGGCCTGATAGAGTAAAAGGCAGATCGACTTGCCCGTGCCGCGGCCGACGCGGCCGCGCAACTGATGAAGCTGGGCGAGGCCGAAGCGTTCGGCGTGCTCGATCACCATGACGGTGGCGGCGGGCACATCGACGCCGACTTCGATGACGGTCGTGGCGACGAGGATGCGCGTCGCGCCGCCGGCGAAGCGCTCCATGGCTTCGTCTTTTTCGGTGGGCTTCATGCGGCCATGGACGAGGCCGACTTCCGCGCCGAAGATTTCGCGCAGATGGGCGAAGCGTTCTTCCGCCGCCGTCACGTCGATTTCCTCGGATTCCTCGACCAGCGGGCAGACCCAATAGACCTGCGCGCCGCGTTCCAGCGCGCGGCGCATGGCGTCCACGACTTCGGCGAGGCGTTCGAGCGGCATGGCGCGGGTGTCGATGGGCTGGCGGCCCGGCGGCTTTTCGGTGAGGCGCGAGACATCCATGTCGCCATAGGCGGTGAGCGTCAGCGTGCGCGGGATGGGTGTCGCGGTCATCACCAGAATGTCGGTCGCCGTGCCGCCTTTCGACTGCAACTGCAAACGCTGGTGGACGCCGAAGCGGTGCTGCTCGTCGACGACGGCAAGCGCCAGCGCCTTGAAGGCGACTTCCTCCTGAAAGAGCGCGTGTGTGCCGACGAGAATGTCGATTGCGCCCTCGGCCAGCCTTTCGAGAATGTCGGCGCGGCGCCTGCCCTTGTCGCGGCCGCTCAGAAGTTCGAGGTGGACGCCCGCCGCAGCGCAAAGCGGCGCGAGCGAAGCGTAATGCTGGCGGGCGAGAAGTTCGGTCGGCGCCATCATGGCCGCCTGAAAGCCTGCCTCGACCGCGTTCAACATGGCGAGAAGCGCCACGACCGTCTTGCCGCTGCCGACATCGCCTTGCAGCAGGCGCAGCATGCGGCGGTCGGAGGCCATGTCGGTGTCGATTTCCTTCAGCGCCTGCGCCTGCGCGCCGGTGAGCGCGAAGGGGAGCGGCACTTTCGCGCGCAGGCGGCCGTCGCCCTTCACCGTGCGGCCCGGCAGCTTGCGCATGCGCAACCGCACGAGACCGAGGGCGAGCTGGTTCGCCAGCAGTTCGTCGAAGGCGAGGCGGGCGCGGGCGGGCGCGAGCGCGCCGAGATCGTCATGGGATTGCGGCGCGTGGGCGGCATCGAGCGCGGCGCGCCAGCCGGTCCAGCCGCGCGCCTTGAGCCAGGGGCCGTCCTGCCATTCGGGCAGGTCGGGCGCGCGCTCGACGGCGGCTCTGATGGCCTTCTGGAAGGGCTTCAGCGTCAGGCCGGCGGTGAGCGGGTAGACCGCTTCGAGGAGCGGCAGCGAGGCCAGCTCCTCCACACTCACGATGTGGTCGGGATGCGTCATCTGGGGCTGGCCCTGATAGAACTCGACCTTGCCGCTGACGATGCGCGTTGCGCCTTCGGGCAGGGTTTTCGCCAGCCAGTCGGCATGGGGATTGAAGAAGACGAGCTGCATCTCGCCCGTCTCGTCATGCACATGGACGCGATAGGGAAGCCGCTTGATGCGCGGCGGGACGTGGAGGCCGACCTTCACTTCCATCGTCGCGATTTCGCCGTCGCGGGCTTCGGCGATTTTCGGGCGGCGGCGGCGGTCGACAAGACCCGTGGGCAGGTGCCAGCAGAGATCGACGACCTTGGGGCCCGCCAGCTTCGCAACGAGCTTTTCAAGGCGCGGGCCGATGCCGGGCAGGCTGCGGATGGGCGCGAAGAGGGGAAAGAGAATCTCGGGCCGCATCGCCGCGCTCAGGCCCGCGACTTGAGGAAGCCGGTGATGCTCTCAAGCGAATTGATGACGATGGAGAAATGGCCGTCATTCTCGGTGAAGTGGGCGGCGACGCCCGGCACGTGCCTGGCGTAATACTCGCCGATGGAGGCGGGCACGATGGTGTCGGCGCGGCCGTACCAGATGGCGGCGGGCACCTTGATGTCTTCGAGCCGGAAATGCCAGGGCTCGCCATAGATGCGCGCGTCGGCCGCCATGCCGAGAGAGGAGCGCCTCAGGCCCTCGCGCCAGTTCGCCACCATCATTTGCGCCATCGGGCCGTTGCGAAGCTCGGCGTCGGCCGCCGGATGCGGCATGCGGCGCATGCGCCATTGGCGCAGGCGGCCGAGCGCGCGGTCGGACATGAGGAGCCTGCGGGCGAGCGAGGAGAGAAAGAGGCGCGACGTCGTGAAGCGCAGCGCGGCGGCGATGCGGCTCTGCCCGCCGAAGGTCATGCCCGGGGCTTCGGGCGGCCCGAGGCCGCAGACGACGGCCAGCGCGTTCACGCGGTCGCCGAGCCCATGCGCGACGGAGGAGGCATAGGGCCCGCCGCCGGAGACGCCGACGACGCCGAAGCGCTTCAGGCCCAGATGATCGGCAAGCGCCGCGATGTCGGCCGGCCAGTCGGCGAGCTTGCGCCAGGGCCGGGCGGTCGACAGGCCATAACCCGGACGTTCGACGCCGATGAGGCGGACGCCAACGGCGGGAAACAGCGTCGCTTCAAGGCGGGAGCCCGGAAAGCCGTGGAAGTAGAAGACGGGGACGCCCTTCGGATCGCCGCCTTCAGCATAGCCGAGCTTGCGCCCGTCCGGCAGGCGGCAGGTGCGATTGGCGGATTCGGCGGCGAATGGCGGGACGTTCGTCATGGCGGCATAATAGCCGCCTCATGCGGCTTGCGGCGGGAAATAAACATATCCCGGGCGGCGGGGCTGACAGGAGCGGCCTGCCGGTCTATATCCCCCTTCCAGCAGGACAAAGCGCCATGACCGACGACACACCATCCGACCGCGACATTCGCCTCAGGCGGCTCAAATTCCGTTCCTGGCACCGGGGCATCAAGGAGATGGACCTGATCCTCGGCCATTTCGCCGACGGGGTGATGGCGGAGCTGTCGCCGGGCGATCTCGACCAGTATGAAGCGCTGATCGAGCTTGAGGATACGACGCTTTACAACTGGATCACGGGGCGCGAGCCCACGCCCGCCGAGCACGACACGCCGGTGCTGGCGCGCATTCGCAGTTTCAATCATCTGGAAGCGGTGCTTTGGCAACGGAAAAGCTGAGCGGCGCTCTGGCGAAGAATATGCGCGACCTGGCCGCGACGCCCGGCCGGCTGACGCTGGGCGAAGCGCCGGAAGGCTTCGACGCGCTGGTGCTGGCCGACCTTGCACGCGCACGGGCAGAGGCGGGCGAGGGAGCGGTGCTGCATATCGCCCGCGACGATACGCGGCTTGCGGCGATGGAGGAGGCGCTCGCCTTCTTTGCGCCGGATGTCGAGACGGCTTCGTTTCCGGCATGGGACTGCCTGCCTTACGACCGCGTCTCGCCCAATCCCGAAATCGTCAGCCGCCGCATGGCGACGCTGTCGCGGCTGGCCGGGCGGAAGGACGGGGCGAAGCCTTTCATTCTGCTCGCAACCGTCAACGCGGCGGTGCAAAGGCTGCCGGCGCGGGAGATGATCGCAAAGTCGGCCTGGTCGGCGCATGTCGGCAACCGGATCGATCTCGACGATCTCAGCGCCTATCTGATCGCTAACGGCTATGCGCGGACGGGCACGGTGCGGGAGCGCGGCGAGTACGCGGTGCGCGGCGGCATCGTCGATATTTTCCCTTCAGGCTTCGAGGCGCCGGTCAGGCTCGACATGTTCGGCGACACGCTGGACGCGATCCGGAGTTTCGATCCGGAAAGCCAGCGGACGACAGCGACGCTGTCCAATGTGGCGCTGGTGCCGGCGAGCGAAATCCATCTCGACGCCGAAGTGATCCGCCGTTTTCGCGCCGCCTATGTGGCGAATTTCGGCGCGGCGACCGACAACGACCCGCTTTACGAGGCGGTGAGCGACGGCCGCAAGCATCAGGGCATGGAGCACTGGCTGCCGCTCTTTCACGACAAGCTCGAAACGCTGTTCGACTATGTGCCGGGCGCGCTTGTCGCGCTGGACGGGCTCGCGGAGGAAGCGCGGGCGGCGCGGCTTGAAGTCATCCGCGATTATTTCGACGCCCGCGTGGCGGCGCGCGAGATGAAGGCGGTCGATGCGAGCCCCTACAAGCCGCTGAAGCCCGAGCTGCTCTACCTGACGGACGAGGACTGGCACGCGGCGCTGCATGGGCGGCCCGTGCGCGCCTTTACGGGCTTCACCGTGCCGGACGGGCTCAATCTCGGCGCGCATCAGGGGCGCAACTTCGCCGCCGAGCGGGCGCAGGAAGGCGTCAACATTTTCGAGGCGCTCGGCGGACACATTGCCGGACTTCGCCAGGCCAACAAGCGCATCGCCATTGCAAGCTGGAGCGAGGGCGCGCGGGACCGGCTTGTCCATGTGCTCGGCGATCACGGCATCAAGAATGTGGCGACGGCGGAGAGCTGGGCGCAAGTTAACAATGTTAACCGTGCCGTCGTTTCACTGATTGTTCTCGGTCTCGAAGCCGGCTTCGAGACGGACGACCTCGCCGTCATCGGCGAGCAGGACGTGCTGGGCGACAGGCTGGTGCGCAAGCGCCGGGCGAAGCGGGCGCAGAACTTCCTCACCGAAGCGTCCAGCCTGACGCCGGGCGATCTCGTCGTCCATGTCGATCACGGCATTGGGCGCTTCGAGGGCTTGCAGGCCATCGACGTGATGGGCGCGCCGCATGACTGCCTACTGCTCGTCTATCAGGGCGGCGACAAGCTCTATCTGCCGGTCGAGAATATCGAGCTTCTGTCGCGCTACGGCTCGGACGAAGCGGGCGCGCAGCTCGACAAGCTTGGCGGCTCGGGCTGGCAGGCGCGGAAGGCGCGGCTCAAGAGCCGCATCCGCGAGATGGCGCAGGAGCTCATCAAGATCGCGGCGGCGCGCGAGCTGAAGTCCGCGCCGGTGATGGAGCCGCAGCCGGGGCTTTACGACGAATTCTGCGCGCGCTTCCCCTTCACGGAAACGGAAGATCAGGAACAGGCGATCGCCGCCGTGCTCGAAGACCTTGCGCGGGGGCGGCCGATGGACCGGCTCGTCTGCGGCGATGTGGGCTTCGGCAAGACGGAAGTGGCGCTGCGTTCGGCTTTCGTTGCGGCCATGTCGGGCGCGCAGGTCGCGGTGGTGGTGCCGACGACGCTGCTCGCGCGCCAGCACTACAAAACCTTCGTCGCGCGCTTTCAGGGGTTGCCGCTCAAGATCAGGCAGATGTCGCGGCTCGTCTCGTCCAAGGATCTCGCCGAGGCGAAGGCGGGGCTTGCCAGCGGCGATGTCGACATTGTGGTCGGCACGCATGCGCTGCTCGGCAAGTCCATCAAGTTCCACAATCTCGGACTTATGATCGTGGACGAGGAGCAGCATTTCGGCGTCGGCCACAAGGAGCGGCTGAAGCAGATGCGCGCCGAAGTACATGTGCTGACGCTGACGGCGACGCCGATCCCGCGCACGCTACAACTGGCGCTGTCGGGCGTGCGCGAGCTTTCCATCATTGCAACGCCGCCTGTCGACCGGCTAGCCGTGCGCACCTATGTGTCGCCCTTCGATCCGGTGGTGATCCGCGAGGCGCTGCTGCGCGAGCATTATCGCGGCGGACAGAGCTTCTATGTCGTGCCGCGCATTTCGGACCTCGCGGAAGCGGAGGAATTCCTCAAGGCTTACGTGCCGGAGGTGAAGCCCGTCACCGCGCATGGACAGATGGCCGCCGGCGAAATCGAAGACAAGATGACGGCCTTCTATGACGGCAAATACAATGTGCTGATTTCGACCACCATCGTCGAATCCGGGCTGGACATTCCGGCGGCGAACACGCTCGTCATTCATCGCGCCGACATGTTCGGCCTGTCGCAGCTTTACCAGTTGCGCGGCCGCGTCGGGCGCTCGAAGGCGCGGGCTTACGCCTATATGACCGTGCCGCCGAACCGGCTGATGACGCCGACGGCGGAGAAGCGGCTGCATGTGCTGCAATCGCTCGATGCGCTGGGCGCTGGCTTCACGCTGGCGAGCCACGATCTCGACATACGCGGCGCGGGCAATCTGCTCGGCGACGAACAGTCGGGCCATATCAAGGAAGTCGGCTTCGAACTTTATCAGGACATGCTGGAAGAGGCGGTCGCGGCGCTGCGCGGCGGCGGTGTGGGCGTGGATGAAGAGGGCAAGTGGTCGCCGCAGATCAATGTCGGCACGCCGGTTCTGATCCCCGAAAACTTCGTGCCCGATCTCGACGCGCGCATGGCGCTTTATCGCAGGCTTTCCGATGTCGAGACGCGGAGCGAGATCGACGGTTTCGCGGCCGAACTCATCGACCGCTTCGGGCCGCTGCCGGAGGAAGTCGAATTCCTGCTGAAGATCGTCGAGATCAAGGGGCTCTGCCGCACGGCGAATGTCGAGAAGATCGAGGCGGGGCCGAAGGGCATCGTGCTCACCTTCCGCGACAATACCTTCCCCAATCCGGCGGGCCTTGTGGAACTCATCAACAAGGATCGCGGCGATGCGAAGCTGCGCCCCGATCACAAGCTCGTCTTCAAGCGCGATTGGGAGACGCCGCCGGAAAGGCTCGCCGGCACTTATCGCCTGATGCGGACGCTGGCGG
Source organism: Parvibaculum sp. (assembly GCA_031291615.1). Lineage (GTDB taxonomy): Bacteria > Pseudomonadota > Alphaproteobacteria > Parvibaculales > Parvibaculaceae > Parvibaculum. Next base: position 1,417 of record JARLIS010000048.1, on the reverse strand, counting down.
AGATGGCCGCACCGGCGAAGGCGGCGTAGCCGAACTTCACTTCTGGTGTATACTGAACACCAGCGGAGGAGATGATGTCGGCGAGGCGCAACAAATCTAAGCTCGATCTAGAAACGCTTTGTAGCTGGTGCCTGCTGTATATCATTGCGGGCAACCTGATCGGCGATATTGTCTTTTTGCACGACTGGAACTTCTACAGGTGTCCTCCGCATACCATTGGACGCTGGATAGTCTATGCGGCGGACTGCCCAAATAATGCGCCCATCATGGCGAAGGTTGCATGGGATATCGTTGTCACAATTCCGCGATTGGCCATTTTGTCGGTCGGCATGAGTATTTACTTTCTCTTTATGACCGTCGTTGAGCCCAAGTGGCTCATGTTTGAGATCGCATTGCTTTTCTTATCTTTACCGACTGCGGTGATCGGAATATTTGGAATTGCGTACTGGCGCAAGCAATCGCCATTTGCGCTGCTTCCGCTCGTAGCCGCGATACTGACAATAGTTGTATGGGAAGTTTTTCGAACAAATCTCGTGCGTTAATGACATCGGCTCGCGCCAGAAAAAATTACTCCGCCGCCGCTTCTTCCTTTTCCTTCGCCATCAGCTTGTCGAACATCTTGACGAGTGTGGCTGTGTCCTGCGCGCCGACCATCACCCATTTGGCGTTGATGACGAAGCTCGGCACGCCCTGGATGCCCATTTCGCGGGCGAGGCCGTCTTCCTGGCGGATCAGTTCGCGGTCGGTGTCGTGGGCGAGGAGGTCGGCGACGATGTCGGTATCCATGCCGGCTTCGGCGGCGGCGACCAGCACGTCATGCCTGCCGATGTCTTCGGCGTCGGTGAAGTAGCGGCGGAAGAGGATGTCGACCATTTCGTTCTGACAGCCGGCGGTGCCCGCCCAGCGGATCAGGCGGTGGCTGTCCAGCGTGTTGGGCGCGCGTTCGATCCTGTCGAAGTTGAAGGCGATGCCGAGGGCTTCGCCATATTCCTTGATCGTGTTGCCGATGCTCCGCGCACGGTCGGGATCGGAACCGAACTTCGCCTGCATATAGGCCTTGCGGTCGTAGCCCTCATCGGGGATGGAGGGGTCGAGCTGGAAAGGACGCCAGCGGAGGGAAATGCCTTCCCGGCCGCGGATGGCGAGGGCCTCATCGAGCCGCCGCTTGCCGATATAGCACCAGGGGCAGACCGTATCCGACACCACATCGAGTTGCATGCGAGCCTCCATCGTCCCAATTCCGTTGCGTCGGATTATGCGCCCGCGCCAATCCTTGTCCATCGGCTTGACCGGCCCGGCTGCGCTTCTAGGATGCGGGCGCTGCAACGAAGCCACAGGACAAGACCATGAGCGACGCCGCCGAGATTTCCCTTCCCTCGTTCGACCTCACGGGCAAGACCGCGCTGGTGACGGGGGC
>JARLIS010000008.1 GCA_031291615.1 Parvibaculum sp. | reverse complement strand
GCGGCGGCGCAGGCGGCGCTAACGGCTATGTCGGGGGCTCGACGGAGATTTCATCGGCCACAACCGGAGGCGACGGCGGCAATGGCGGTCTCGGCGGCCACCATTACATCAACGCCGGCGGCGGCGGCGGCGGCGGCGCGGGCGGCTACGGCGCGGTCATCACCGATGCGGGAAGTACGACCAATAGCAGCGTCGTCACCGGCGGCAATGGCGGCGATGGCGGCGCGGGCGGCTCAAGCGATTTTGGGAGTACCACTGAAGGTCACGGCGGTAATGGCGGCGATGGCGGCGTCGGCATGCAGTTCTCGAACTCTGGCGCAACTCTCGTCAATGAAGGCGCCATCACCGGCGGTGACGGCGGCCTCGGCGGCGCCTCCGGCAACGTCGTCGGCAATCCAGGCGCCGGCGGCGCGGGTGTTGTCGGCGCTGGCCTCACCATCACCAACAGCGGCACGATCAGCGGCGGCCTCGGCGGCGACGGCACGACGCGGGCGAACGCCATCACCTTCACCGGCGGCGACAACAAGATCACCTTCGGCAATTCGACCTCCGGCCTCACCGGCAATGTCGACGTCACGGGTTCGCTGACCTTCGACCAGTCGGCCAACGATGTGACCGTCGACAACACCATCACCGGCACCGGCTCGGTCGCGAAGACCGGCACGGCGACGGTCACGCTCTCCGGCGTGAACACCTATTCCGGCGGCACGACGGTGAGTGCGGGAACCCTGGCGGCGGGATCGTCCAGCGCCTTCGGCACAGGCAATGTCGCGGTCGCAAGCGGCGCAACGCTCGATGTCAACGGCCAGGGCCTTATCGTCGGAACGCTGTCCGACGTTTCGGACGAAGGCGGCGTGGTGAAGAACGGCGGCGCCACCGACGCGACGCTGACGCTCGGCAATGACGACGACTCGACAACTTTCTCCGGCACCATCGAGGATGGAGCGCATGCGCTGGCGCTCGTCAAACAGGGCAGCGCCAGCTTCACGCTTTCCGGCGCGAACACCTATTCGGGCGGAACGACGGTCAATGCGGGCACGATCGCCATCACCAATTCAGACGCGCTCGGCACCGGCCTTCTTGTGCTCAAGGAAGGCACGACGCTCGAGCTCGACGGCACCGGCATCGACCTCGCCAACGACATCACCGTGGAAGGCGATCCGACCTTCACCGTCGCCACCGGCAATACCGACACGATCTCCGGCGCCATTTCCGACGGCGCGACGCCGGGCGATGTGGTGAAGGACGGCGACGGCACGCTGATCCTCTCCGGCACGAACAGCTACACCGGCGCAACGACCGTCTCCGCCGGCACGCTCGACGTCACCGGCTCCATCGCCTCGTCGAGCCTCACCACCGTCAACTCGGGCGGCACGCTGCGCGGCACCGGCACGGTGGGCGATACCGAAGTGAAGTCGGGCGGCACCTTCGCGCCCGGCGCGGCGGGCGTCGCCGGCGGCTCGACCACCGTCACAGGCACGCTCACCTTCGATGCGGGCTCGACCTATCTCGTCGCGGTCAGCCCGTCATCGGCGTCCTATGCCGATGTCAGCGGCACGGCCTCGCTCCACGGCACCGTGCAAGCGGCCTTCGATACCGGCAGCTATCTCGCCAAGCAGTACACGATCCTCACCTCGGCAGGCCTCGGCGGCACGACCTTCGACGGATTAAGCGCGACGGGACTTCTCCCCGGCTTTGCGACAAGCCTCAGCTATACGAACACGAACGTGCTGCTCGACCTCAGCGCCGGACTCGGCCTCGGAGATACGCTCGACCGCAACCAGCAGAACGTCGCCGATGGCATCAACACCTATTTCAACGATGGCGGCGGGTTGCCGGCGAACTTCCTCCCCCTCTTCGGCCTTACGGGCGGCAATCTCGCCTCGGCGCTCAGCGGGCTTTCCGGCGAAGTGGCGACCGGCGGGGCGCAAGGCAGCTTCCAGTTGATGAGCGGCTTCCTCGGCCTCTTCCCCGCCGCCTCCGGCAATGCGGGCACGCAGCTGAGCTTTGCGCCGACCGCGCCCGCGCTGCCCGTCGCGGCCTCCGCCTATGCCTCCACCGACGCATCGGCCCCCGCCTCACGCGGCGCCACCCTCTGGGGCGCGGGTTTCGGCGGCGCCAACAGTCTCGACGGCAATGCTTCGCTCGGCAGCCACAAGCTCGACGGCAATGTTTATGGCTTCGCCATCGGCGCCGACAACCAGCTTTCGCCCGACACGCTCATTGGTTTTGCGGCGTCCGTCGGCCACACCGAATGGGATCTCGCTCAAAGCCTCGGCGGCGGCGACAGCGACGCGCTCCAGATCGGCTTCCGCGCGCGGCAGAGCTTCGGCCCGGCCTATCTCTCCGGCGCCTTCGGCTTTGCCAATCACTGGATGACGACCGAACGCTATGCCTCCGGCGACCGGCTGAAGTCCGACTTCTCGGCGCAAGTCTATGCCGGTCGCGCCGAGGCGGGGTATCGCCTTACGCCCGCGACAGCGCTTGGCGTGACGCCCTATGCGGCCCTCGGGGTCCAGCACTTCCGCGCGCCCTCCCACAGCGAAACGGATCTCGGCGGCGGCGGCTTCGCGCTCTCCTATGAGGCCATGAACGTCACCGATACGCGGGGCGAGCTTGGCGTCCGCTTCGATCATGCGGCCATGCTGGGCGGCGATCGCCTGACCTTCACGGCAGGCGGGGCCTGGGCGCGCGACCACACGACCAACCCTGCCGTGACGGCGGGCTTCCAGGCGCTTCCCGGATCGAGCTTCACGGTCGCGGGCGCCGAAACGCCGCAAAACCTCGCGCTCATTTCGGCCGGCCTGACGCTCGACCTCGCCACGAACCTCACCCTCTCGGCAAAGGCCGATGGCGAGCTTGCCTCGGGATATCGCAGCTTCGGCGGCGCCGGCACGTTGCGCTACAGCTGGTAGAAGGGACCCGCCACCCGCCGCCCTCTTTGCCCGCTGGTTTTTTCGCCTCTATTGCCCTAGATAGAGGCCGAAAACCCGGCCATCTCCGCTGCCGGGCTCAAGGACAGGCCCATGCGCATCTATACCGTGCACCAACGCGCCGGCGCGCCCGCCGATGGCGAAGGCCTTGTCTTCGTCAAGGAAGGCTTCGCCTGGCCGGCCCTGTTCGTCCCGCTCCTCTGGCTCCTCTTCGCCCGGCTCTGGCTGGCGGCGCTTGCCTTCGCGATTGTCGCCCTGGCGCTCGCCGCCGCGGCCGAGACGCTGGGCCTCGGGCCGAACGCCGCGATCGTCCTTTCTCTCGCACTGCAATTCCTCCTCGCCTGCGAGGCGAACGACATTCGCCGCTGGACGCTCGCGCGCCGCGGCTATGCCGAGATCGCCATTGCAAGCGGCCGGACGCTGGTCGAGGCCGAGCGAGATTTTTTCCGCCGCTGGGAAGGTCCCTCGGCCCCGGTTGAAACCCGTTCCGCCGCGCCCCACCGCGCGATCTGGCCGCGCCGGCCGGAGGATCGCGGCCCCATCGGCGTCTTCCCCAAGGCGGGGGGCTGAGCCATGCAGATCGCCATCGTCGATTACGGCTCGGGCAATCTCCGTTCCGCCGCCAAGGCCTTCGAGCGCAGCGCCCGCGAAGCCGGCGTCAATGCCCGCGTCCTGGTGACGAGCGACATCAAGACGGTGCGCGGCGCCGACCGCGTCGTCCTGCCGGGCGTCGGCGCCTTCGGCGATTGCCGCGCCGGCCTCGACGCCATCGACGGCATGGTGGAGGCGCTGAACGATGTCGTCATCCGTCAGGCCCGGCCCTTTCTCGGCATCTGCGTCGGCATGCAGCTGATGGCGACGCGCGGCATCGAATATGGCGTCCATAACGGCCTCGACTGGATCAAGGGCGAAGTGCGCATCATCGAGCCGCTCGACCCCCGGCTGAAGATCCCGCATATGGGCTGGAACACGCTGATCGAGCTTCGCCACCACCCCATCCTCGACGGCATCGAAACCGGCGAGAAGGGCCTGCACGCCTATTTCGTCCACTCCTATGCGCTCAATGCCGAGAACGAGGAGAACGTGATCGCGCGCACCGATTACGGCGGGCCGATCACCGCCATTGTCGGCCGCGACAACATGGTCGGCACGCAGTTCCACCCCGAAAAGAGCCAGGACCTCGGCCTGAAGCTCATCGGCAATTTCCTGAAGTGGCGTCCCTGAATGGAAGCGAAATGATCCTCTTCCCGGCAATCGACCTCAAGGACGGCCAATGCGTGCGCCTCGTGCGCGGGCTGATGGAAGAAGCGACCGTCTTCAACGACGATCCGGCCGCGCAAGCCCGCGCCTTCGAGGCGGCGGGTTTTGAATATCTGCATCTCGTCGACCTGAACGGCGCTTTCGAGGGCCGCCCGGTCAACGCCGCCGCCGTCGATGCGATCCTGAAGGCGATCACGATCCCCGCCCAGCTCGGCGGCGGCATCCGCGATTTGAAGACCGTCGAGACCTGGCTCGGCAAGGGCATCGCCCGCGTCATCATCGGCACGGCGGCGGTGAAAGACCCCGCCCTCGTCCGCAAGGCCGCCAAGCGCTTTCCGGGCCGCATCGCCGTCGGCCTCGACGCCAGGGACGGCCGTGTCGCCGTCGAAGGCTGGGCGGAGGTTTCCGACCTCACCGTCCTCGACATGGCCCGCCGCTTCGAAGACGCAGGCGTCGCCGCCATCATCTATACCGACATCGAACGCGACGGTGTGCTCGGCGGCTTGAACATCGAGGCGACGGTTGCGCTGGCGGACGCCATCTCCATTCCGGTCATCGCTTCGGGCGGCCTTTCCTCAATCGACGACATCCGCGCTCTCATCGCCGCCAATTGCAAGGGGCTCGAAGGCGCGATTTCCGGCCGCGCCCTATACGACGGCCGCCTCGATCCGCGCGAGGCGATCCGCCTCCTGAAAGAGGCCGCCTGATGCTGAAGGCCCGCCTCATTCCCTGTCTCGACGTGAAGGACGGCCGCGTGGTCAAGGGCGTGAAATTCGTCGACCTGCGCGATGCGGGCGATCCCGTGGAGGCCGCGCGCGCCTATGACGCCGCAGGCGCCGACGAACTCTGCTTCCTCGACATTACGGCGAGCCACGAAGCCCGCGCGATCATTTTCGACGTCGTCGCCCGCACCGCCGAACAATGCTTCATGCCGCTCACCGTCGGCGGCGGCGTGCGCACGGTGGAAGACGTGCGCAAGCTCCTGCTCGCCGGCGCCGACAAGGTGTCGATCAATACCGCCGCGGTGGACAATCCCGATTTTGTCCGCGCCGCCGCCGAAAAATTCGGCAACCAGTGCATTGTCGTCGCCATCGACGCCAAGGAGACCACGCCCGGAAAATGGGAAATCTTCACCCATGGCGGCCGCACGGCCACCGGCATCGACGCGGTTGAATATGCAAGGCGCGTGACCGAACTGGGCGCGGGCGAAATCCTGCTGACCTCGATGGACCGCGACGGTTCGAAATCGGGCTTCGACATTCGCCTCACACGCGCCGTCGCCGATGCCGTCACAATTCCGGTCATCGCCTCGGGCGGCGTCGGCAATCTCGATCATCTCGTCGCCGGAATAAAGGAAGGCCATGCCAGCGCCGTCCTCGCCGCCTCGATTTTTCACTTCGGCGAATTCACGATCGGCGAGGCCAAGCGCCACATGGCGGATGCCGGCATTCCGATACGCCTCTGACGGATCGTTCTGACACATCACTGTCATAATTTCGTCGCGCGATTGCAAGGCGTCGGGATTCTGCGCAGAATAATCCGCGCTGATGAGACGGAGGCGAGTTCATGCCTTCCCTGGTTCCCCCCGGTTTTCCGCCACTCGCAGATTTATGGACCGCGAAATAGAGCTGAAGCTCCAATGCGATCCCGCCGCGCTTGAGCGCGTGCGTCGTTCGCGCGCGCTCGCCCATGTGAAGCGCGGCCGCGCCAATGCAAAGGTGCTGCGCTCCGTCTATTTCGACACCGAGGATTTCGCGCTGATGAAAAACGGCCTCGCGCTGCGCGTGCGCGAAGTCGGCGGCAAGCGCGTCCAGACCTTGAAGACGGACAGCGAAGGCAAGGGGCCGGCCACCGATCGCGGCGAATGGGAAGCGACCTTGTCCGCGAGCGGCGACGGCCCGGACCTCAATCGCCTTCCCGCCGCGCTGCGCGCGCGCATCCGCAAGGCCGCCGGCGCCGAAGCGATTTCGCCGCGCCTCGTCTCCGACATTCATCGCACGGCGCGTCTGCTGAAGACGCGCGGCGGCGACGAAATCGAACTCGCCATCGATCGCGGCGTATTGCGCGCGAACGGCCGCGAGGAGCAGGTGAGCGAACTCGAACTTGAACTGAAGCGCGGAAATTCGTCGAGCCTCTACCGCCTCGCGCTCGAACTGGCCGACATCGTGCCGCTCCGCGTCGGCATGAAAAGCAAGGCCGCGCGCGCCTTTGCGCTGGCAAGAAACGGCAAGCCGGAAGTCGTGCGCGCCGAGCCCGTGGCGATACCGCGCGGCGCAACCGTCGCCGATGCCTATGCGCTTATTCTGCGCCAGTGCCTTTCGCATCTCCTCGCCAATGAAGCGGCCGCTTTCGACGGCGGCTCGTCGGAAGGCCTCCATCAGATGCGCGTCGCGCTGCGCCGCATGCGCTCGGCTTTCGTCGCCTTCGGCGATCTGCTCGCCGGTGAAGCCGCCGAGGAACTGGCGCGCGAGGCCAAGTGGCTGACCCGCGCCATCGGCCGCGCCCGCGACTTCGATGTGTTTCTCTCCGACGTCGTCGCGCCCGTCGCCGCAGGAAATCCGGACGACAAATCTCTGGCGGCGCTCGCCTCGGCCGCGAAAAAAGCGCGCGAACAGGCCTGGGCCTCCGCCCGCGCCGCAGTGCGCTCGCCCCGCATGACGCGCTTCGTCCTCAGCCTCGCCCTCTATCTCGACGAGGAAAGCTGGACCGGCGATATGAATGAAGAGCCCGCCGCCGAAGGCCTGTCGCGTCCCGTGGCCGCATTCGCCGGCGACGCACTCGACAAGCGCCTGAAGAAAGTGACGAAGCTCGCCCGCAACATCGATCGTCTCGATGTCAGCGATCGCCACGAATTGCGCAAGCGGCTGAAAAAGCTGCGCTACACGATGACCTTCTTCACATCGCTCTTTCCGCGCGCCGACACCAAAGGCTATCTGCATCATCTCGCCCGCTTGCAGGATGTCTTCGGCGCGTTGAACGATCTCGAAACGGCGCACACAATCGTCGATGAACTGACGCGCGGCCATCCCCGGCTTGGGCCCGCAGGCGTTCGCGTGCTCTCTCATCACGAACGTCGCGCGCGCAAGGAATGGCAGTCGGCCTTGCGCATGTGGCGGAATTTCCGCGCTCAGGCGTCGTTCTGGCGTCAGGCTTCGGCCCGTCGCTAAGGCATCTGTTTCGAAATCATACACGAGGCAGGTGGCGCGCCGCCCGTCGCCGCCCTGTCGCGAAAGTTTTAATCACCCATTTAATCAAATCTGAAGGGTCGGACTTTAACATTCTGATTCATTAAGAACCTTGATGCGGAGGCGCAAAGCCTCCCGTGGGAGTTGCGTATGTCTGTAGATGCCGGAGCTCGCCGCCTCGCCGCCCCAAGGGCGCAGGCCGACGCGTTGCGCGATCCCCAGGCGATCATCGGACGCCGCATCGGGCCCGAGGCCATTCAGAAACTCGCCGAGCTCAACCTGCGCTTTCTGAAAGGCGTGCCCAACGGCTGGGGCGTCGTCATGAAGGATTGCGATCTGTCGGGGCTCGACATGCGCGGGCTCAATTTTTCGCACGGGCATTTCATCGGCTGCAATTTCGAAGGCGCCGATCTTGAAGACGCTCGTTTTATCGGCGCGAACCTCTTCAGCGCCAATTTCGACAAGGCGAATCTGACGCGCACCGATTTCTCCCATGCCGATCTTCGCGGCGCCTGCTTCGAGAACGCCGAACTGTCCGACGCCCGCCTCGAAGGCGCCGATCTTCGCCGCGGTGTCGTCATCCGTTCGGGCGACCGCATCCAGAGCAATCGCGAGAATTCGAGTTTCCGCAACGCCAGCATGCACGGCACCATTCTGTCCGAATGCAAACTTCTCGGCGCCGACTTCGAAGGCGCGGCGCTTTCCGGTGTCAACCTTCAGGGCGCGGATCTGCGCGAGGCGAATTTCGCCGGTGCGGAACTCAAGGGCGTCGAGCTTGCAGGCGCCAATCTCGCCGACGCCGATTTCCGCCGCGCCATCATGGATGAACAGACGACGTCCCGGGGCGACATGATGCGCGCGACCAAGGCGCGCCGCGCGCCGGGGCCGGACCGGATGAAGCGCATCCTCGCCAATCACCTCATCTGGATTCAGACCGGCCAGCGCCAGGGCGAACGCGCCGACTTCTCGCATATGGATCTCTCGCGCACCGATCTTTCGGGCGCGGTGCTGGCAAGTGCCGTCTTCAGGGGCGCGATCCTCGCCGACGTGAATTTCGAACGCGCGATCCTCGCCGCCGCCGATTTCCGCGATGCGATCCTCATCCGCGCCAACCTCGCCAAGGCCGACATAAGGGGCGCGGACCTTCGCGGCGCGAACCTGCGCGATGCCCTGCAAGACGGCATCCGCATGGGCGAGCTTGCCGGCGTCAAGCTGTCCACGCGCACCTGACGCTGCGGCCCGTAAGGTCAGCCGGCGCCGCAAACCGGCGCTTTTCCGCCATCCCCCGCCCCCTTGTCTCCTTCTGGTATCCAGAGGCCAAATCTGCTAGGGAAAACCGCCGTGCGGGGGCTTTTCTCCACGAATGCGGCTCTTTCGCCGACAGGGGTGCCGCATGGCAACCGACGCAACCGAGCTTGACCGACTGTTCAAGGTGATTGCCGCCCGCAAGGGCAGCGATCCCGCGTCATCTTATACGGCGAAGCTCCTTGCCGGCGGCGTCGCCCTGCCTGCGCGCAAGCTCGGCGAGGAGGCGATTGAGACAGTGATCGCGGCGACCACGGGCGACGCCCGCGCCGTTGTCGCCGAAAGCGCCGATCTTCTTTACCACTGGCTTGTTCTTCTGGCGGCGATGGGCGTCGAGCCCGCCTCCGTCTATGCCGAGCTTCAGGCCCGCGAGGGCCGCTCCGGCATCGAGGAAAAAGCGTCGCGCGCGGTGAAGCCATGACGGTGAGCGGCGTCGAAGTCGAGAAGCTGGCTGCGAGCGAGGAAACCCTCTCGCCCTATCGCCATTTCACCGCCGAGGAATGGGGCGCGCTGCGCAAGGATACGCCGCTGCCGCTGTCGGAAGCCGAGCTTGAAGAGCTGAAGGGTTTCGGCGAGCGCATTTCGCTCGACGAGGTGAGCGAAATCTATCTGCCGCTCTCACGCCTCCTCAATCTCTATGTGCTGGAGATGCAGGAGCTTTACCGCGTCACCTCGCATTTCCTCGGCCGCACGCAGGCGAAAGTGCCCTACATCATCGGCATCGCCGGTTCCGTCGCCGTCGGCAAGAGCACCTCGGCGCGTATTCTGCGCACGCTGCTCGCCCGCTGGCCGAACCATCCCAAGGTCGACCTCATCACCACCGACGGTTTCCTGCTGCCGAACCGCGTGCTCGAAGAACGCGACCTGATGGGCCGCAAGGGCTTTCCCGAAAGCTTCGACGTGCGCCGCCTGATCAAGTTCCTGTCCGATGTGAAGGCGGGCTCGCGCAATGTCGAGGCGCCGGTCTATTCGCATTTCACCTACGACATCGTGCAGGGCGAGACGATCGTCGTCGATCAGCCTGACATCCTGATCGTCGAAGGGCTAAATGTGTTGCAGCCCTGGAAACCCGCCGAGGGCGAGGAGCCCGCGCCCTTCGTCTCCGACTTCTTCGATTTCTCGATCTATCTCGATGCCGACGAGGAAGCGATCCGGCGCTGGTATATCGAGCGCTTCCTGAGCCTGCGCTCGACCTCCTTCAAGGATCCGGGCGCCTTCTTCCATCGCTTCGCCAAATTGTCGGACGAGGAAGCGGTGGCCACCGCCGATGCGATCTGGACCTCGATCAACCTCGCCAATCTCCGCAAGAACATCCTGCCCACGCGCCAGCGCGCCCAGGCGATCCTGCGCAAGGGCGACGACCACCGCATCCGCGACGTGGCCCTGCGGAAGCTCTAGAGCTTTCCATTCGTCATTGCGGGAAGCAGAGCGATGACGCGAAAGCGCCTTAAAGCCCGCGTTCCTTCGCGAGCTTCGCCAGCGACACATGCGGCCTCGGCCCGTAATGGCCGATGCATTCGCCCGCCGCCATCGCGCCGAGCTTGCCGCAATGGACGGGCCCGTAGCCCCGCGCAAGACCGAAGAGAAATCCCGCCGCGAAAAGGTCACCCGCGCCCGTCGTGTCGACGAGCTTCGGAATCCTGTCGGCGTCCACCACATGCACATCGCCGTCGGCGACGATGACCGCGCCTGCTTCCGAGCGCGTCAGCGCCGCGAATTTGCATTCGGCCTTCACCCGCGTCAGCGCTTCGTCGAAATCTTCGACCTGATAGAGCGAAAGGATTTCGGCCTCGTTGGCGAAGAGAAGATCGACCTCGTCTTTGACGAGCATGCGGAACTCGTCGCGATAGCGCGCGACGCAGAAGGAATCCGAGAGGGTGAGCGAGACGATGCGGCCCGCCTCGCGCGCGACTTTCGCCGCCTTGAGGAAGGCCTGTTTCGCACCCGGCTGATCCCACAGATAGCCTTCCATATAGGTCGCGAAGGACGCCTTCACGATCTCCTCGTCTATGTCCTCGGGTTTGAGGTTCTGCGCCGCGCCGAGAAAAGTGCTCATGCTGCGCTGCGCGTCCGGCGTGACGAGGATGAGGCAGCGCCCGGTCGGCGGCCCGTCCTTGGCGACGGGCGCCGGGAAGGCGACGCCGAGCGTCTTGATGTCATGGGCGAACACATCGCCAAGCTGGTCGGCCTTCACCTTGCCGAAGAAGGCGCCCCTGCCGCCGAGCGAGGCGAGCCCCGCAATCGTATTGGCGCAGGAGCCGCCCGAGACTTCGACCGCCTGCCCCATATGGCCGTAAAGCTCATCCGCGCGCGCAGCGTCGATCAGCGTCATCGCGCCCTTTTCGACGCCGTTCGCAATCAGGAATTTCTCGTCGGCATCCGCGATGACGTCGACCAATGCGTTGCCGATGCCGGCGACGTCGTATCTGAGCTCGTTCATGATCCTCATTCGGGCTGCGGTTGAAGGCGCGCGGGAGTATAGGGATTTGGCTGCGCCGGACAAACGCCCCCGGTGGACAAAAACGCAAGGGCCGATAAGCTCCGGCCATGCTGTCAGACGCCGCCCGCGCGCTACGAGAAACCTTTTCCCGGCCTTTCCGCCGGGTGCTCTGGCTGTCGCTCGCGCTGACGGTTTTCGTTCTCGCTCTGTTCGGCGCCGCCGCCCAATGGGGCCTCGCCGCCATGCCCTCCACCGGCGCGGGCTGGCTCGACACGACCATCGAATGGATCGCCCGCTTCTTCGCCGTCATCGTGCTGGTCCCGCTGGTTCAGCCGACGATCTCGCTTGTCGCGAGCTTTTTTCTCGAGCGCATCGCCGCCCGCGTGGAAGCGCAGGATTATCCCGCCGACGCACCCGGCCGCGACCAGCCTTTCTTCCAGTCGCTCCTTGTCGCGATCCGCTTCACCCTTGTCCTCATCGCGGTCAATCTGATCGCGCTTCCCTTCTATCTGGTGCCGGGCGTCAATCTCGCGCTGTTCTGGATCGTGAACGGCTACCTGTTCGGCCGCGAATATGTCGAGCTGGTGGCGCTGCGCCATCTTGCCGCCGATGCGTCTCGCGCGCTTCGCCGCCGCCATGCTTTGCGCGTCTTCCTGTCCGGCATCGTCATCGCCCTTTTTGCGACCGTTCCCTTCCTCAATCTTCTGACGCCGCTCTTCGCGACGGCGTTCATGGTCCACACCACGAAAAGAATCGGCCTCGCATGAGCTCCCTGTTGCGCCTTTCCCTTCTCGTTCCGCTTTTGCTGCTCGCGGCCGCCTGCTCGACCAGGCCATCGACCTCGGCGATCCTCGCCTCGACGACGCCGCCAAGCGATGTGCGCCCCGGCCCGCTGACGCCCGACAGTCTTGTCGGCGTTGCGCCGGAAGCCTTGACGGCGCGGCTCGGCGTACCGAGCTTCAAGCGCACCGAGCCCGGCGCGCAGGTCTGGCAATATGGCGGCGAGGGCTGCTCGCTCTTTATTTATTTTTACAAGAATGCCGGTGGCGCGCTGACCTCTGCCTATGTCGATGCGCGGCGCAGCGCGGGCGGCTCGGCCGATGCCTCGGCCTGTCTTGCCGCAGTCACGGCGAAGCGCAACACGCCGACCTCCTAGCCGTCAGCCGGCCGTCGTCTTCGCCTTGAAGCCGCAGAGATCGTTG
>JARLIS010000047.1 GCA_031291615.1 Parvibaculum sp. | reverse complement strand
TCATCGCGGGCGGCGTCGGCGCGCTGGCGGGCGGCGGCATCGGCTATTACATGGACCAGCAGGAAGCGGAGCTGACGCGGCAGCTTCGCTCGACCGGCGTCAGCGTGACACGCGTCGGCGACAACATCATCCTCAACATGCCGGGCAACATCACCTTCGCGTCGAACTCGTCGGACATCAACGCGCAGTTCTACCAGGTGCTGAACTCCGTCGCGGTCGTGCTCAAGAAATACGACAAGACGCTGATCGACGTGACCGGACACACGGACTCGACCGGCGGCGCCGATCTCAACCAGCGGCTGTCGCAGGCGCGCGCGCAGAGCGTCGCGCAGTATCTCATCGGTCAGGGTACGGATTCCCGCCGCTTCCTCATCCGCGGCGCGGGCCCGAGCCAGCCGGTTGCGTCGAACAGCACGCCGGAAGGCCGGCAGCAGAACCGCCGCGTCGAGATCAAGCTGACGCCGCTGACGAATTAGGCGGGCGCCATCTATTCGTCATGCCGGACCTGATCCGGCATCCATCTTTCTTCGAGGCTGTGAAGATGGACCCCGGGTCAAGCCCGGGGTGACGAGGCTGGGGGTGGTGTTGGACTTCACGGCCCGAGCAGCGCTTCGATTTCCTTTACGAGGGCGGCGTCCGAGGGATCGGTGCGGCTGCCATAGACGTTGACGAGCTCGCCCGAGGGCCCGATCAGATATTTGTGGAAGTTCCAGCGCGGGGCGGCGGCTTCGCCCGCGACCTCGACAACCCATTTGTAGAAGGGATGCGCATCCGCGCCGATCACCGTCTGTTTCGCGGTGAGCGGAAAGTCGATATCGTAATTCACTTCGCAGAAGGAGAGGATTTCGGCCTCGGTGCCCGGCTCCTGCGCACCGAAATCGTTGGACGGCACGCCGAGGACCACCAGGCCGCGCGCCTTGTAGCGCTCCCACAATCCCTGCAACTCGCGATATTGCGGCGTCAGCCCGCAGCGGCTCGCCGTGTTGACGACCAGAAGCACGCGGCCCTCGAATTGCGAGAGCGGCAGCGCCTCGCCCCGGATGGTGCGGAACTCGAAGAGATGGGCGCTCATGGGTCTTCTCCTTTGCATCGCGGACAAAAGAAACCTAGCACGAAGCCATGGGCGCTTTAAGATGACGCTCAAGGAGACATCTCATGTGCGACACGATGGTGGCGCGGCCGGGCGAGACGGCATCGGGCGCGCTGCTTTTTGCCAAGAATTCGGACCGCGAGGCGAACGAGGCGCAGTATCTGCTGCATATGCCGCGCATCAGGCATGAGGTGGGCGCGGGCCTGCGCTGCACCTATATCTCCATTCCGCAGGTTGCCGAGACCCATGCCGTGCTTCTGTCCAGACCCTTCTGGATGTGGGGGGCGGAGATGGGGGCGAATGAGCATGGGCTCGTCATCGGCAACGAGGCCGTCTATGCGAAGATCGCGCCGCAGAAGGAACCCGCCCTTCTCGGCATGGACCTTGTGCGGCTGGCGCTTGAGCGCGCCAGCGACGCGGCAGAAGCGCTCGACGTCATCACGACGCTGCTGGAGCGGCACGGTCAGGGCGGCAACTGCGCCCATCTTGGCCGCTTCGAATATCACAACTCGTTCCTGATCGCGGATGCCGGCGGCGAGGCCTTTGTGCTCGAAACGGTGGGACGCGAATGGGCGGCCGAGCGCGTGGCGGCGCGGCGGTCGATCTCGAATACCTATTCCATCGGGCGCGATTTCGAGCGGGCAAGCCAGGGGCTTGTCGCCCAGGCTGTCGAGCGCGGCTTTGTCGAAGAGGGTGCGCCCTTCGATTTCGCCGACGCCTATGCCAATCGCAAGCGTTCGGCCTTCGCGTCGGGCATGAGCCGCTGGTGCCGGACGAGCGCTCTCCTCGGCGCGCGCGGGCGGCAGGATGTGAAAAGCCTGACGGCGATCCTGCGCGACAATGGCCGCCCGATCCGGCCCCTCGACTGGCAGCCGGACGGGCTGATGGGGGGCGCGGTCTGCGGGCATTCCTCCTGGGGGCCGATCCGCCGCTATGGCCAGACGACTGGCTCGTGGATCGCCGAGCTTGGAGGGGCCCGCGCCGTGCACTGGGTGACGGGGACGTCTTCGCCCGATACGTCGATCTTCAAGCCGGTCTTTTTCGGGCCGGGCTTCGAGGGAGCGGTGCTGCCGGATTTCGGTCCCGCGCCCACGGACCGCTTCGATGCGCGGACGCTCTGGTGGCGGCATGAGCTGCTGCACCGGGCGGTGCTTGAAGACTATGCGCCGCGCCTTGCCGTCTTTGCGGGCGAGCGCGACCGGCTGGAGGCGGGCTTCCGGGCCCGCGTCGAGGCATTGCTTGCCCGGGGCGGCGGCGCCGAGGAGGCCGGGCGGCTCTCCCGCGACATATGGGCGGAGGCGCAGGCGGCCGAGGCGCGCTGGCTTTCCGAGGTGCTGCGGGTGCCTGCCCGGGCCGGGCGGGCGTCCGCGCAGTACCGGACGCATTGGAAGAAGCTCGACCGGCTGGCCAGAATGCCCGCCTGAGGCCCTTTCCGGCCTTCATAGTTAACTTTTTCTCAAACCCTGGCTGGCATGGTTGACGCGGGATGAATCCCGGGCGGGAGGGGGCATGCGCCTTTCCGCATCCGCAGGAGAGCCACATGTCGACGACCAAGAATATTTTCGCCGCCTCCCTTTATATCCTGCCTTCGATTGCGCTGGCGCTGGTGCTGCCCGACCTGATGGGTCTCGACCAGAAGCTGTCGATGCTGGCGGGGCTCATCGCCTGCCTTCTCGGCGCCGAGGCCCATGCGGCCATTGCGCGGGGCGTGGAGCGGCGTCTGGTGCGGCGGGAACTGGCGGAACTGACCGGCGTCGCCAAGGGGCTCGCACATGAACTCGATCAGGCGGGCGAACGCATCGTCGAACTCGAAGAGCGCTTCGAGCGCGAGACGACGCAGCGCATGGAGCGCATCTTCTCCGAAATCCGCGTGGTCGAGTCGCTTGTGAAGCGTCTTGCCGAAACGCGCGAAGCGCCGCCCATGCCGGCCATCGGCGCGGCCCAGGTGCAGGCGAAGCTCGCCGAAGCCTTCGAGGCGCCCGCGCCGAAAGTTGTGCCCGATATTTCGAAGCTCACCGACACGGAGCTTCTGGAAACGATCCGCCGCTCGCTCGAACAGAACCGCGTCGATCTCTACCTCCAGCCCATTGTCGGCCTGCCGCAGCGCAAGGTGCGCTATTACGAAGGCCTGTCGCGGCTGCGGTCGGAAGAAGGCGCGCTCATCATGCCGCGCGACTACATGCGCGTCGCCGAGCCCGCCGGCATGATGCCGACGGTCGACAATATTCTGCTGTTCCGCTGCATCCAGGTGGTGCGCAAGCTTGCGAGCCGCAACAAGGATGCGGGCGTCTTCTGCAACATCTCGGCCTTCTCGCTGCTCGACTCGGACTTCTTCCCGCAATTCGTCGAATACATGCAGCACAATCAGGATCTCGCCCAGCATCTCATTTTCGAGTTCAGCCAGACGACCGTGAACGGCATGGGACCGATCGAGGAAGAAAGCCTCGCCGCGCTCGCCAATCTCGGCTTCCGCTTCTCGATGGATCAGGTGACGAACCTCAAGATCAACGTGCCGCAGCTTCACGCCCGCAATTTCCGCTTTGCGAAAATCCCGGCCTCGCTCATTACCAGCGGGCTGCATGCGCAGGAGCGGGCCGGCATCGACATTCACGCCAGCGACCTCAAGGAACTGCTGCGCCGCAGCGGCATCCAGCTCATCGTCGACAAGATCGAGACGGAGCGCGAGGTCGTCGACGTGCTCGACCTCAATGTCGAACTCGGCCAGGGCTATCTTTTCGGCGAGCCGCGGCCGGTGCGCGAGGAAGTGACCCGGCCGGTGGAGACAGCCGCCGCAGCCTGATCCGGTTTCGCCCCAAAGTTGACAGAGAGAAGGCCGGCGCTATCTTGCCCCGGCCTTTTCCGCTTTTGACCTTCGGGGAATTCCCATGACCACCGCCCAGTTGAAGACCGTGATCGAAGCCGCCTTTGAGGCGCGCGACGGCATTAATTCGGGCACGAAGGGCGAGGTGCGCGAGGCGGTCGAGACGGCCCTTCTGGCGCTCGACAAGGGCGAGCTGCGCGTCGCGGAGAAGTTCAACGGAACTTGGGAAGTGCATCAGTGGCTGAAAAAGGCCGTGCTGCTCTCCTTCCGCCTCAACGATATGGGCCTCATCGAAGGAGGCCCGGGCGCAAACACCCATTGGTGGGACAAGGTGCCGTCGAAGTTTCAGGGCTGGGGCGAGGCGGAATTCCGCAAGGCGGGTTTCCGCGCGGTGCCGGGCTCGATCGTCCGCCGCTCGGCCTATATTGCGCCCAACGTCGTGCTGATGCCCTCTTTCGTCAAACTCGGCGCCTATGTCGATGAAGGCACGATGGTCGATACCTGGGTCACCGTCGGCTCCTGCGCCCAGATCGGGAAGAACTGCCACCTTTCGGGCGGCGTCGGCATCGGCGGGGTGCTCGAGCCCTTGCAGGCCAATCCGGTCGTCATCGAGGATAATTGCTTCATCGGCGCGCGGTCGGAAGTGGTCGAGGGCGTCATCGTCGGCGAAGGCGCGGTGCTCTCGATGGGCGTCTTCATCAGCGCCTCGACCAAGATCATCGACCGGGCGACGGGCGAAGTGCATATCGGCAAGGTGCCGCCCTATTCGGTCGTGGTGCCGGGCTCGCTGCCGGGCCGGGCCAATCCCGACGGCTCGCCCTCGCCCAGCCTTTATTGCTGCGTGATCGTCAAAACGGTCGATGCGCAGACGCGGGCAAAGACCGCCATCAACGAATTGCTGCGCGACTGACCGCCTGATTTGACGGTTTTCGGGGGGCGCGGTACACGGGATGCCATGACCGCGCCAGCCCTGCCATATGATCCCGTCGAGATCGCCGTCGAGCTGATCCGCTGCCCGAGCGTGACGCCGGAGGATGCAGGCGCGCTCGCGACGCTGGCCGGCTGGCTCGCGCCGCTCGGCTTCAATTGCGAGCGCATGCGCTTCAGCGACGAGAACACGCCCGATATCGACAATCTCTATGCGCGGATCGGCAGCGGGGCCCCTCATTTCTGCTTTGCCGGACATACGGATGTGGTGCCGGTGGGCGACGAAGCCTCATGGTCGGTCGATCCCTTTGCGGGCGAGATCAGGCACGGGCAGCTCTTCGGGCGGGGCGCCGCCGACATGAAGGGCTCGATTGCGAGCTTTGTCGTCGCCGCCTCCCGCCTTGTGCGCGAGGGACGGCTGAAGACGGGCGAAGGCTCGATCAGCCTCCTCATCACGGGCGACGAGGAAGGCCCCGGCATCAACGGCACGAAGAAGATGCTGAAGGCGCTGGCCGCGCGCGGCGAGCGCATCGACCATTGCCTCGTCGGCGAGCCCACTTGCGTCAAGACGCTGGGCGACATGGTGAAGATCGGGCGGCGCGGCAGCATCAACGGTTGGCTCACCGTTCAGGGCGTGCAGGGCCATGTCGCCTATCCGCATCTTGCCGACAATCCGGTGCCGAAGCTCATGGAGATGCTGAGGCGGCTCGACGCGCGCGAGCTCGACAAGGGCAATGAAAATTTCCAGCCGTCGAATTTCGAGATCACCTCGGTCGATGTCGGCAATGCGACGACGAACCTCATTCCGGGCGTCGCGCGGGCGATGATGAATATCCGCTTCAACGACGAGCATACGGGCGCGAGCCTCGAGGCCTGGATGCGCGGCGTCTTCAATCAGGTTGTGCAGGAGATGGGCGGAACCTACGAGTTCAAGACGCAGATCTCGGGCGAGTCCTTCATCACCAAGCCCGGCGCCTTCTCGGCGATGATCGCGAAGGCCGTCGAAGAGGTGACGGGCATTGCGCCCGAGCTTTCGACAAGCGGCGGCACATCGGATGCGCGTTTCATCCGCGCCTATGCGCCGGTCGTCGAATTCGGCCTGGCCAATGCAACCATGCACAAGGTCGACGAGCATGTGCCGGCGGGCGACCTCGCCAGGCTTGCGGATATTTACGAGAGGATTCTGACCGCCTATTTCGGCGGGGCGGCGGCGTGAGCATTCCATCATGTTGAGCGGCAGCGAAATCCTTCACGGCCTCACGGGTTCGTGGCGCATCGTGTTGCGCGACCCGGAAGCGCCGAAGCATTTCAATCTCTCGACCGAAGGCTTCTTCCACTCTTTCTGGGCGCTGGCGCTTTCCCTGCCCGTCGTCTTCTTCAGCACGACCTCGCTCTGGCGGCTTGCACGCGAGATCGACCCCTCGGACGACACGGGATTTCCGTCCTTCGCCATCGTCCAGCTTGGCGGAACCCTGTTTTACTGGGCCGCTTTTCTTTCGGCCATGATTGCAGTGTCGCGGCAATTGAAGCTCGATGCGCATTACGCGCCCTATGTCGTCACCTTCAACTGGGGGACGCTCTTCACGTCGATAGTTTTTGCGGTGCCGCTTCTTCTCTATTCGATCGGGCTTGCGAGCGGGCGCGGCGCGATGATGCTGACCTTGCCGGCGCTCGGCATTCTCGGCTGGTATCGCTGGCGCATCGCGCGCGAGGTGCTCGGCGCATCGCCCGCGACGGCTGTCGGCGTTCTGCTGCTCGATTTCCTGCTGGGCGTCGTCGTGGATCAGGGACTGGTGATGCTCGTCTACGCGCCAGGCGCGAGCGCGACCTGACGACGGGCCTGCCTCAGTAGTCCACTTTCAGCAGATAGAGCCCGTCGGGCGGCGCGACAGGACCGCAGGCGGTGCGGTCCCTTGCTTCCAGCGCACGCTCGAGCATGCGCGGCGACCAGCGGCCCTCGCCCACGAGCTTCAGGGAGCCGACGATGGAGCGGACCTGATTGTGCAGGAAGGAGCGGGCCTCCGTCGCGATCTCGATCTCCTCGCCATAGCGCGACACGGAAATCGCATCGAGCGTCTTCACCGGCGATTTCGACTGGCATTGCGTCGAGCGGAATGTCGTGAAGTCGTGCAGGCCGACAAGCAATTGGGCGGCCGCGTGCATCGCATCGGCATCGAGCGGCTTGAAGACGAGCCAGGCCTGACCGCGATCGAGCGTCAGCGGCGCGCGGCGATTGACGATGCGGTAGAGGTAGTGGCGGCGGATCGCCGAAAAGCGCGCCTCGAAATCGGCGGGCACTTCCTCGACCTCGACGATGGAGACGGGCTTCGCGCGCATATGCGCGTTCACAGCGTCGCGGATCGTGTCGGTGGCGACGGGCTCGGGCAGATCGACATGGGCGACCTGGCCGAGCGCATGGACGCCCGCATCGGTGCGGCCGGCGCCGTTGACGCGAATGTCGACGCCGCAGAGCCCCTTGATGCCTGCTTCGAGCACATCCTGCACCGCAAGCCCGTTCTGCTGGCTCTGCCAGCCGCAAAAGGGCGCGCCGTTATATTCGATGGTGAGCTTGTAGCGCGGCATCAGAAAAGCCTCTCGCCCTTCCGGAGCGGAAAGCCGCGCAGGAAGTCGTCAGCCTTCATCGGGCCCTTGCCCGCACGCTGAAGCTCGACGAGTTTCAGCGCGCCCTTGCCGCAGGCGATTGTGATGCCGCCGTCGAGCGAGAGCACTTCGCCGGGCGCGCCTTTCGCATCGACCGGAGTTTCGCGCAGCACTTTCACACGCACCGGTTTGCCGTCGCGTTCGATTTCGAAGAAGGCGCCGGGAAAGGGCGTGAGGCCGCGAATATGAGCATCGAGCGATGTCGCGTCGCGCGACCAGTCGATGCGGGCCTCGTCCTTGCCGATCTTGTGGGCGTAGGTCACGCCTTCCTCGGCCTGTGGCTTCGCCGCAAGCGAGCCGCGCTCAAGGGCGGCGAGCGCGCGGACCATCAGCGAGGCGCCGATGACGGACAGCTTGTCGTGAAGGCTGCCGGCGGTCGCATCTGGCGCGATGGCGACATGTTCGGCAAGGAGCACGGGGCCCGTGTCGAGGCCCGCTTCCATCTGCATCACCATGACGCCCGTTTCCCGGTCGCCCGCCATGATGGCGCGCTGGATGGGCGCGGCGCCCCGCCAGCGCGGCAGAACCCACGCATGAACATTTATGCAGCCCACGCCCCGGCTCGCCACCACCCCCAGCGGCAGGATGAGGCCATAGGCGACAACGACGGCGACATCGAGATCAAGGGCGGCAAAAGCGGATTGCGCGTCCGCATCCTTGAGCGTGGCGGGGGTGCGGACGGGAAGCCCGTGTTCGAGCGCGAAGCGATGGACGGGGGACGGCTGCTCGGCCATGCCGCGGCCCGCCTTGCGCGGCGGCTGGGAATAGACGGCGGCAACCTCATGGCCCGCCGCAAGACATTCGGCGAGGACCGGCACCGAGAAATCCGGCGTGCCCATGAATGCCATGCGCAGGCTCATCGGCGCGCCTCGCGGCCAGCGGAACGGCTCACGCCGGTTCCTTTTCCTGGGATTTCTTCGCCTTGACGAGCTTCTTCAGCATGATGGAGCGTTTCAGCTTCGACAGGTGGTCGATGAAGAGCACGCCCTTCAGATGATCCATTTCATGCTGGATGCAGGTGGCAAGCAGACCCTCGCAATCCTGTTCGCGGATTTCGCCCTGATAATCGAGATAGCGCACGCGGCAGCGCGCCGGACGGGCGACATCCTCGTAGAATTCGGGGACCGAGAGGCAGCCTTCCTCATAGGTCGCAAGTTCGTCCGAAACCCACAAAAGCTCGGGATTGACGAAATAGCGCGGCGCGGGCTTCTCGTCCTCGCCTGCAAGGTCCATGACGATGACCTGCTTCGGCACGCCGATCTGGATGGCCGCGAGGCCTATTCCGGGCGCGGCATACATCGTCTCCAGCATGTCGTCCATGAGACGGCGCAGCGCGTCGTCAACCTTGTCGACGGGCTTGGAAACCTCTTTCAGGCGCGGGTCCGGCGCTGTGATGATGTCGCGGATAGCCATAGGTTTGAGATAAGGCCACCCGTGCCGCCGGTCAAGCGAAGGCCTGAAGGCGTTTCGGGCTTCAGCAGGTCCGCGAGATCGGACCTCGAACCCGGCCATTCGGCCAGGTGATCGTTGATTTCACGAAGGATTTCAGCGCTCCGGCGTACGGAGGCTCCGATCCAGACCAGCAAAGTGATGGTCACGACTTGAAACCACATCGGCATATCCCCCACCTGCGCGACCCGCGCAACGCTCCCAGCCCGCCCCCCGGCGCCAAATAGAGACTAGCACCGCGCCGCGCGAAGGATGCAAGCGGCTTTCATCGAGCGGCTGTCTGCCGCAGGGGTGCGCCTCGGGGTGTGGGGAATCGGCTATAGTGAGGCTTCCTCATACCGAAAAGTTACCCGACTTATGAACGATCCCCTGCTTATCGCCCTTCTCGTCGCTCTGGCCGCCGCCGCTTCGGCGCTTGCCGCCGTCTTTGCGATGCGAGGCCGGCAGAAGGGCGGCGCGGAATTCGAGGCGGGCGTCATGCGGCTTGCGAGCCAGCAGGCGGAGCTTGCCGGACGGCTTTCGGCCATGGCCGATGCGCAGGCCAAGGCGCAGGGCGAACTTGCCCGGACGCTCAATGAGAGGCTCGATCAGGTCGGCCACAGGGTCGGCACGAGCATCGAGGAGACATCGGCCAAGACCGTCGAGACGCTGGGCAACCTTGCCGCAAGGCTCGCCATCATCGACGAGGCGCAGAAGAACATCACCGACCTGTCGAGCCAGGTGGTGGGCTTGCAGGATATTCTTGCCAACAAGCAGGCGCGCGGCGCCTTCGGCGAGGTGCAGCTTCAGGACATCGTGAAGAATGCGCTGCCGCCTTCGGCCTATGCGTTTCAGGTGACGCTCAATGGCGGGACGCGGGCGGACTGCCTAATCCATCTGCCCAATCCGCCCGGCTCCATCGCCATCGACGCCAAATTTCCGCTCGATGCCTATCACCTGTTGCGGAACGCAAAGGACGATGGTGAGCGGGCGCTGGCGCAGCGGCAGTTTCGCGCCGATCTGCTGAAGCATGTCTCGGATATTTCCGGGAAATACATCGTGCCCGGAGAGACGGCGGAATCGGCGCTGATGTTCCTGCCGTCGGAAGCCGTCTATGCGGAACTGCATGCGAATTTTTCAGACGTGGTGACGAAGTCCTATCAGGCGCGCGTCTGGATCGTTTCGCCGACAACGCTGATGGCGACGCTCAACACGGTGCGCGCGGTGCTGAAGGACGTCGAGATGCGCAAGCAGGCGGGCGTCATTCAGAAATATGTCGGGCTCCTGTTGCAGGATGTGGGCAGGCTCGGCGGGCGCGTCGAGAGCCTGGAAAAGCATTTCCAGCAGGCGGAAAAAGACATTCGCGACATTCGCACCTCGGCCGACCAGATCACCAAGCGCGGCGAGAAAATCCACGATGTGGAGCTTGGCGAGGCCGACGCCAAGGAAGCACTGACGGCGGCGCGGCCGAGCGTCGAGCGCGATCTGCTGGCGAGCGAATAGGCCTCCATGCGCATTCTTGCCATTTCGGGAAGCCTCAGGGACGCTTCCTCGAATACCGCACTTCTCCGGGCCGCCGTCGCGTTGGCGCCAAACGATGTCGACGTCGTTATTTACGACGGCATCGGCGCACTTCCGCATTTCAATCCGGATCAAGACGACGCGCCCATTGCCGAAGTCGCGGCATTTCGCGCGGCCCTATCCGGGTCGGACGGCGTTCTGATTTCGACGCCGGAATATGCGCATGGGATTCCGGGCGTCTTGAAGAATGCGCTTGTTTGGCTGGTTGGCAGCGGCGAGCTTGTCGACAAGCCCGTGGCTCTTTTCAACGCCTCGCCGCGCTCGACCTATGCGGTTGCGTCATTGACCGAGACGCTGACCGTGATGTCGGCGAAACTCGTCAGCGAAGCCGGCGTGACGATCCAGCTTGCAGGGCGGGCATGGCCCGAAGGCGGCATAGCCGCCGACACGGAGATTGCGGCCGCGATCAGAGCTGCGCTCGCGCAATTCAAGCTCGTCACCGGTTCCGACTAGAAGGGGCGGCGCGATTTCATTGCGGCGGCGAGCGTGCCGTCGTCGAGATAGTCGAGTTCGCCGCCGACCGGCACGCCATGGGCAAGGCGCGAGACGGCGACGCCGGTGCCTTCGAGGCGGTCGGTGATGTAATGCGCGGTCGTCTGGCCGTCGACGGTTGCATTCATGGCGAGAATGATTTCCTTCACCTCGCCCTTCTGCACGCGCTCGATCAACGCGCCGATGTGGAGATCGTTCGGGCCGACGCCGTCGAGCGCAGAGAGGACGCCGCCAAGCACGTGGTAGCGGCCCTTGTGAACGCCCGCGCGCTCGAGCGCCCAGAGATCGCCGACATCCTCAACCACGCAAATGGCGGAGGGGTCACGCGCGCCGTCGCGGCAGATCGTGCAGGGGTCTTGCGTATCGACATTGCCGCAGATGGTGCAGATGCAGGCCTTGTCGACCGCGACCGCCATCGCCTCGGCAAGGGGGGCGAGCAGCGTCTCTTTTTTCTTGATGAGCTGAAGCACGGCGCGGCGCGCAGAGCGCGGGCCGAGGCCCGGCAGCTTCGACAGGAGCTGGATCAGCCTTTCGATCTCGGGGCCGGTTACCGCCATCGCGCCGTCACAGCCCGAAGCCGGGCGGAATGGGAAGGCCGCCCGCCAGGCCTTGCATCTTTTCGGCGGCGAGCTTTTCGGCCTTGGCCTTGGCGTCGTTCGAGGCGGCGACGATCAGGTCTTCGAGGATTTCGCGCTCCTCGGCCTTCATCAGGCTCGGATCTATGGCGACGCGCTTCAGGACGCCCTTGCCCGTCATAGCCACGCGCACGAGGCCGCCGCCCGACGCGCCTTCGACTTCAAGCGCCTCAAGCTCGACCTGAAGGCCCTCCATCTTGGACTGGAGGGCGCGGGCCTGCTTCATGATGTCGGTCAGGTTTTTCACGTGTCGAGTTCCATGTCGTCGTCGGCGGGCACATCGTCGGCGCCGGTGAGCACAAGCGGCGCGTCGATTTCGGCGAGCTTGTCGCGCACCTCGACGATTTCGGCGCCGGGAAAAGCGGCGAGCGCGGCCTGAACCAGCGGGTCGGCGCGGGCGGAAGTCTTCAAGGCCTCTTCGCGCGTCTGCGCCTGCTCGCGAAGCGTCGGCGCGCCTTCTTCGCGCGAGAGGGTGACGACCCAGAGGTCGCCCGTCCAGCGCTTCAGGCGTTCCGCAAGTTCGGTGGCGAGGCTTCCGGGCGCGCCGTCGAGCAATCTGATTTCAATGCGGCCGGGCTCGAAGCGCACGAGGCGCACGCCTGCTTCGAGCGCAGCCTTCAGGCGAATGTCGCGCTTTTCGCCGAGAAGGGCGATCACATCCTCGAAGCGGGCGAGCTTCAGCGCCTGCTCGGGCGCGGCGACCGCCATGGCGGGCTGGTGCTCGTGCCGATGTTCGGGCGCGCCCATGTTCGAGACGGTGCGCAACTGCGCGCGCGGGCCGTTGCCGCCGCCGCCCGGCGCGGGGCTGCCGCGCGCAAGGGCGCCGCCATTTTTCAGCTGTTCGATCAGTTCTTCCGGCCCCGGCCCTTCCGAGACATAGGCAATGCGGACGAGCACCATTTCCGCCGTCGCGATGGGACGCGACGAGCCCTGCACCTCGACAAGGCCCTTCAGCAGCATCGCCCAAGTGCGCGAGAGCACGCGGATCGGCAGTTTCGCCGCCATTTCCTGGCCGCGCACGCGCTCGGTCTCGGACATTGCAAGATCGTCGGCGGCGGCCTCGACGAGTTTCAACCGCGTCAGCCAATGGGTGAGTTCGGCGAGATCGGAGAGGACGACGGCGGGATCGGCGCCGACATCGTATTGGGCGCGCAATTCGCCGAGCGCGGCGGCGATGTCGCCCTTCATCAGCATGTCGAAAAGATCGAAGACGCGGGCGCGGTCGGCAAGGCCCAGCATGTCGCGGACCTGCGTTTCGAGAATGCGGCCATCGCCTTCCGACGCGCTGTGCGATATGGCGCGGTCGAGAAGCGAAAGCCCGTCGCGGGCCGAGCCGTCGGCGGCGCGGGCGATCATTTTGAGCGCCGCATCCTCGACGGCGACGTTTTCCTTCTTGCCGATGCGCGCAAGGAGGGAGGAAAGCTCGTCGACGGAAAGGCGTCGCAGATCGAAGCGCTGGCAGCGCGAGAGCACCGTCACCGGCACCTTGCGGATTTCGGTCGTGGCGAAGACGAACTTCACATGGGCCGGCGGCTCCTCAAGCGTCTTCAAAAGGCCGTTGAAGGCGGCCTTTGAGAGCATGTGGACTTCGTCGATGATGTAGACCTTGTAGCGCGCCGAGACCGGCAGGTAGCGCACGCTTTCGATGATTTCGCGAATGTCGTCGATGCCGGTGCGCGAGGCCGCGTCCATTTCCAGCACGTCGACATGGCGGCTTTCCATGATCGCTTCGCAATGGACGCCGAAGCCGTCCATGTGAATGGTCGGGCCTGTCACGCCGGGCTTTTCGTAATTGAGGGCGCGGGCGAGGATGCGGGCCGTCGTCGTCTTGCCGACGCCGCGCACGCCCGTCAGCATGAAGGCATGGGCGATGCGGCCGGTTTCGAAGGCGTTCGAAAGCGTGCGGACCATCGCCTCCTGGCCGACCAGGTCTTCGAAGTCGGTCGGGCGGTATTTCCGCGCCAGAACCTGATAGCCCGAGGCCTGCTGGCGCGCAGGGGGCTTGGCGGCGCCGCCGAGCAGGTCGAAGCCGGGGTCCTCCGCCACAGCGTCAGACGCCGTATGTTCCGCGCTGTCGTCCATCGTGGCCCTTTTGCGGGGGAATAGGTGGGAGGCTGGACGAACAACCCGAGCCGATCTCGTTACGGCTGCTTCCTTCCGGACCTGACCGGATTGGCGAGGAACCCGTCCGTCGCCAACCTCCCGAGGGGACTATATCAGGGGAATCAAGCGCACATGCAAGTGCGGTTCGCCGGCATTGAGCAGGCCGCGTTCTCGTGCCACCCTGCGGCACCGAAATCGCCAGAAACCCGAGGAAACGCGACCGAAATGGGCATCACCCAGAATCCCAATATTTTCGCCAACAATCCGCTCGACCGGGCGAGCTATCGCCGCGCGGACAAGGAATGGGTCGCCGCGCAGATGGCCGAGCCGGGGAGCCTCTTCGTCCCCTTCTACCGGCTTCATCCCTTCGTGCTGCCGGAAGAAAAGCCCGGAATGGGCAAGGATGTCGGCTGGCTCAGGATGGGACTGCTGAATGAGCTTGCCGGCCCCTCGCCGCTCGTCGTCTTTCTCGGCATCAACAAGCGCGGCAAATCGCTTTTCGCCGCCGACGTTTCCGGCCTCAAGGACCATGAGAACCATCCGGCGCTGAAGGGCCTCGGCGCTTTCGAGGAACTTCGCGGGCTCGCCATGGCGGGCGAGATCACCGCGACGGAGCTTGCCATTCTCGCCCAGGGCAAGAGCATGATCGACTGGCATCTGCGCCACGGTTTCTGCTCGGTCTGCGGTACGAAGAGCGAAATCATGGAAGCGGGCTACAAGCGGCAGTGCCCGAACTGCAAGGCCGAGCATTTTCCGCGTACCGACCCCGTCGTCATCATGCTCGCGACCTATCGCGACACGTGTTTTCTCGGACGGCAGAAGATCTGGCCGAAGGGCATGCATTCGGCGCTGGCGGGCTTTGTCGAGCCGGGCGAGGCCATCGAGGAAGCCGTGGCGCGCGAACTCCACGAGGAGGCGGGCCTCAGCATTTCATCCGTTTCCTATCACTCCACGCAGCCCTGGCCCTTCCCTTCGTCGCTGATGATCGGCTGCCATGCGGTGGCCGAAACGGATGCCTTCAAGATCGACGGCATCGAGCTTTCGGCCGGGCGCTGGTTCACGCGCGAGGAAGTGAAGGCGGTGCTTGCGGGCAAGGGCGACGGCAGCTTCTGGGTGCCGCCGCCCTATGCGATCGCGGGCCAGCTTGTGAAGGCTTTCGCGGAGGAAAAAGTGTGAGCCGTTTTCTGGGCGAAGTCCGGCAGGTCGGCTATGTCGTGCGCGACATAGAGGCGGCGATGAAAAGCTGGATCGAAACGCTGGGCGTCGGCCCCTGGTATTACATCGACCGGGTGCCGATGCGCGATTTCGTCTGTCGCGGCGTCGCCGGCACTCCCCAAGTCTCCATCGCGCTCGCCAATTCGGGCGCGGTGCAGATCGAACTCATCGAGCAGCGCGACATGACGGCGAGCATGTATCGCGAGTTCCTCGATGGCGGCCATGAAGGCGCGCAGCATATTTCCTACTGGATCGACGATTTCGATGCGGGCCTCGCCAAGCTTCTCGCAGGCGGATACGAGGTCGGCCAGTCGGGCAATATCGGCAAGAGCGGGCGCTTTGCCTATCTTACGCACAGGCTTCAGCCCGCGACCGTCATCGAAATTTCGGAAGTGAACGGCGCCAAGGGAAGATTTTTCGCCGAGATCGCGGAAGCGGCGCGGACATGGGACGGGAGCGATCCCATCCGCCGGATGGACGCGCCCAGGCGAGCGCCCGCATCCGGCGGCCAGGAGACTTCCGCTTAACGCCAGTGGCCTTCGACCCAGATCCAGCCACGCGGGCCGTGGCGCCAATGGCCGGGCGCCCAGGCGTGATAACGGCGCGGCGGGACTTCCCAATGGCCCGGCACCCAGAGATGGCCGCCATTCGCCCAGCGCCAATGGCCGTCGATCCAGATGGCGGCCGGGGCGGGACGCACCGGCCTCACCTCGATGCGGGGCGCGGGCGGCGCGATGGGGGCGTAAATTCCGACATAGACGCCGGCATTGGCGGCAGGTGCGGCGGCGGTCGCGCCTGCGAGGACCGTCAGGCCCAGAAAGGCGGCGCTCAAGCTGCGCGCGCTCTTTTTCGACAGCTTCATTTTGACTTCCCTTCCAGCAGTTCCCGCCGCTCCGCGTGAGCGGGCGGGATCGTTCCTGTACCCCGTGGTTTCACGCGCGAAGTCGCGCTTTCCGGCGCGGGCGGGCGGAACGTGGAAGATGAAAAATTCGAAATATCAGGATGCGCCGGAGGCGAGCGCCGCACGGTAAGGATGGGCCTTGTAGATGCCCAGAATGCGGAGTTCGGTGGTGAAGAACTCCAGCTCTTCAAGCGCGAGGCGGACGAGGCGCGAGGCCGGGTGGCCTTCGATGTCGGCGTAGAACTGCGTCGCGTTGAAGGAGCCTTCGAGCTGATAGCTTTCGAGCTTCGTCATGTTGACGCCGTTGGTGGCGAAGCCGCCCATGGCCTTGTAGAGCGCGGCGGGAACGTTCCGCACCCGGAAAATGAAGGTCGTGATCACCGGACCGTCTTCCGGTTCGGCGTCGTTCGGCTCTTTCGCCATGACGAGGAAGCGCGTCGTATTGTGCTCGGCGTCCTCGATGTCGGGACGAAGAACCTCGAGGCCGTAGATTTCGGCGGCGAGCGCGGTGGCGATGGCGGCCTGCGACTTGTCGCCCGATTCGGCGATCTGGCGGGCGGAGCCCGCCGTGTCGGCGCCGACGACCATTTTCAAACCGAGTTCGCGGATCACGTTGCGGCACTGGCCGAGCGCGGGCGCCTGGCTCTGAACGGTTTTGAGGTCGGCGATTTTCGCGCCCTTGACGCCGAGAAGATGAAAGCGGATGCGCAGGAAATGCTCGCCGACAATGTAGAGGCCGGATTCGGGCAGGAGGTGGTGAATGTCGCCGATGCGGCCGGCGAGCGAGTTTTCGATGGGCAGCATAGCAAGCGCGGCGCGGCCCTGCTGCACGGCGCTGAATACTTCCTCGAAGGTCGCGCAGGGCAGCACGTCCATGTCGGGAAAGGCTTCGCGGCAGGCGATGTGCGAATTCGCGCCGGGTTCGCCCTGAAAGGCAATGGTGTTCTTGGCCAAGGGCGTCATGTCCGCTTTTCAGGGCTTTTCGCCAGCGCGGCGCGAGCCTTTTCGAGGTCGGCGGGAGTATCGACACCGAGCGGGACGGTGTCAACGAGAGCGACTTCGACTAACATGCCCGCTTCAAGCGCGCGCAACTGTTCAAGTTTCTCGCGCTTTTCGAGCGGCGACGGCGGCAGAGCGACGAAGCGCGCCAGCGCCGCGCGGGTATAGGCGTAGAGGCCGATGTGATGGTAGTGTGGGCCCTCGCCCGAAGGGGCGGTGGCGCGGGTGAAGTAGAGCGCGCGGCCGGACCGCTGGCCTTCGCGGAAGGCGATGACCGCCTTCACGACGTTGGGGTTGGTGCGCTCTTCCTCGATCCTGATTTCGGCGGCGAGGGTCGAAATATCGGCGGCGGAGTTCGTCAGCGCGTCGCAGGCGGCGCGGATGAGGGCGGGGTCAAGCGTCGGCAGGTCGCCTTGCACGTTGACGATGACGTCGTGGCGGCCGGCCGGGTCAATCGTTTCCAGCGCCTGCCAGATCCGGTCGGAGCCCGAGGGAAGGTCGGGATCGGTCAGCACCGCCTCGCCGCCCGCTGCTGTTACCGCGTCGGCGATCTCGCCCTCGGCGGCGGCGACGACCACCCGGCCGACGCCCGATTCGCGGGCGCGGCGCCAGACCTGGACAATCATCGGAGCGCCGCAAATCTCGGCCAGCGGCTTTCCCGGCAGGCGGGTGGAGGCCATGCGAGCGGGAATCACTATCAACGGGTCGCGGGCCATCTTCTCTCGTCCGTTCCTGGTTCCGCCTTCCGGTCCCGGCGGTGCGGCGGATCGCCGCAATTTCTTATGGTTTCGGGCACACGCGGCGCTCTCTTCCGGCAGCGCACTTATACGGCTTGCGGCGCGGGCGCGGAAGCGGCTAATCTCCGCGCGAATTATGCGGGGGCGCCGCGCCTTTTGGGCGTTTTTCTTGGCCTCTCCACCCCTGTTTTACATCACTGAATTCCGGGCGGAGCCGAGCCGATGGATAGTTTTGAACTGAACAAGGTCGCCGGTGCGGTGTTGTTCTCGCTGCTGGTCATTCTGGGCGTGAAGAACCTCGCCGCGGAGCTCTACAAGGTGGAGCCCGCCAATCCGAAGTCCTTCGTGGTCGAAGGCGTCGTGGCCGAGGGTGGCGAAGGCGCCGCCCCTGCCGCAGCCGCCGCTCCGGTGGAGCCGCTGCCGGTGCTCCTCGCCAAGGCCGATGTGGCCGCCGGCGAGAAGCAGTCGAAGAAGTGCGGCGCCTGCCACAACCTCGCCGAAGGCGCGGGCGCCAAGATCGGCCCCGATCTCTATGGCGTCGTCGGCCGGACGCGCGCCGCCGCTCCGGGCTTTTCCTATTCGGAAGGCATGAAGAAGATGGGCGGCAAGTGGACCTTCGACGAGCTCTTCAAGTTCATCGAAGATCCGCGCGGTTATGTTTCGGGCACGGCGATGACCTTTGCCGGCATCAAGGACCCGCAGCAGCGCGCCGACCTCATCGTCTATCTGAACACGCTGGGTTCGCATCTTCCGCTTCCCAAGGTTGAAGCCGCCGCCGCGCCGGCAGCCGCGCCGGCTGCGGCAGCACCGGCGGCAGCCGCCCCGGCCGCCGAAAAGAAGCCGGCGAAATAGACCTTCGCGAGAGCCGCGAGACACAAAGCGCCCGGATCGTTCCGGGCGCTTTTTTCTTTGGGCCGGAGGTGCAGGCTCGCGCTCGCCGCAAAAAATGGCCACAATGAACCCCGAGCTTGAGCGAGGCATGTTTTGTGGTTCGCGAACCTTGCCGAGCGGGAGGGGAAATGAGACTGCCTAAGACCGGGCCGGTGCTGGCGCTGCTTCTGACCATTGCCGCCATTCTGGCTGCCGACACATCCGCCGTTGCGGACGAAGCCGGCGTGGAACGTCATGGCGCGTCGCTTTTCGGCAATCTCAAATACCCGCCGGACTTCAAGCATTTCGACTATGTGAACGTCAACGCGCCCAAGGGCGGCGAGTTGCGCTATGCGGCCATCGGAACTTTCGACAGCCTCAACGGCTTTATCGTCAAAGGCTCGCAGGCGGCAGGGCTGTCGCTCATCTACGACACGCTGCTGGAGTCGAGCCTCGACGAGCCGAGCTCCGAATACGGACTGGTCGCGCAAAGCCTGTCCTATCCGGCGGACTACTCCTCCGTCACCTTCACGCTGAGGCCCGAGGCCCGCTTCAACGACGGCACGCCGATCACGGCGGAGGATGTGATCTGGAGCTTCCAGTCGCTGAAGAAACTCAACCCCTTCTATTCCGCCTATTATCACAACGTCACAAAAGCGGAAGCGATGGGCGCGCATAAAGTGCGCTTCAGCTTCGCCACCAGGGGCAATCGCGAATTGCCGCAGATCATGGGGCAATTGCCCGTGCTGCCGAAGCACTACTGGACGGGCAAGGACGCGGCCGGACGCGCGCGCGATATTTCGCGGACGACGCTCGACGCGCCTCTCGGCAGCGGACCCTACAGGATCGCGCAGGTCGTGCCGGGGCGCACGATCGTCTATGAGCGCGTGAAGGATTACTGGGCAAGGAACCTGCCCGCCAAGATCGGCACGGCCAATTTCGACCGCATGCGCTTCGATTATTTCGGCGATCCGACCATCGCCTTCGAAGCCTTCAAGGGCGACCAGGTCGATTTTCGCCTCGAGAACAGTTCGAAGAACTGGGCGATCTCCTATGACATTCCGCCGGTGAAGGACGGACGCATCGTGCGCGAGATGCTGCCCAAGGCGAACGGGGCCGGCATGCAGAGCTTCGCCTTCAACCTGCGCCGCGATCTCTTCAAGGATGAGCGCGTGCGAGAGGCCTTCAACTGGGCCTTCGACTTCGAATGGCAGAACAAGAATCTTTTTTACGGGCAGTACACGCGGACGGGCAGCTTCTTCGCCAATTCCGAACTGGCGTCGAGCGGGGTTCCGGGTGGCGCCGAACTGAAGCTGCTCGTACCCTTCAAGACGCAATTGCCGCCGGAACTATTCACGACGCCATACAAGAATCCTTCGACGGACGGCTCCGGCAACAATCGCGCCAATCTGCGCCGCGCCGCGGAGCTTCTCGACGCGGCGGGCTGGACCGCCAAGAGCGGCATGCGCGTCGATGCAAAGACCGGAAAGCCGCTCGCGGTCGAGTTCCTGCTTGCCGATCCGATGTTCGAGCGCGTCGTCGGACCTTACAAGCAGTCGCTTGAACGGCTCGGCATCAAGGTGACGCTCCGCACCGTCGATAGCGCGCAGTATCAGAACCGCGTCGACAATCGCGATTTCGACATCATCGTTGCGAGCTTTCCAGAGTCGCTCTCGCCTGGCAACGAGCAGCGGGACTTCTGGGGCTGCGACGCGGCAAAGACGAGCGGCAGCCGCAATGTGATCGGCATTTGCGATCCGGTGGTCGAAAAGCTCGTCGATGCGGTGATCTTTGCAAAAAGCCGCGACGAACTTTTGACCGCGACCCACGCGCTCGACCGCGTTTTGCTATGGCGGCATTATGTCGTGCCGCAATGGTATCTGCCCTATGAGCGCGTCGCCTATTGGGCGCGGCTTGCCCATCCCAAGCCGACGCCGACCTACTCCATAGGCTTCCCCGACATCTGGTGGTACGACGCCGAAGGTAAGGCAGCACGGAAGGCATCCACCGCACCATGAAACCCATTCGCGGTTTTTCGAGGCGCGATGCGCTGGCGTTGATGGGCGCTGCGGGCGGCGCGGCGCTGATGCCGGTATCGTTCGCGCGCGCCGAAGCGAAGATGGATGCCGCACCGAGGCACGGCCTCTCGATCTTCGGCGAGCTCAAATATCCGAAGGACTTTCCGCATTTCGACTATGTGAACGTCGCCGCGCCCAAGGGCGGCACGCTGTCGCAAATGCCGTCGACGGGCGCCTACAACGCCTCGCTGCTGACCTTCGACACGCTGAACGGCTATATCCTCAAGGGCAACGCGCCTTCAGGCCTCGACTATACGTTCGACACGCTGATGGTGCGGGCGTTTGACGAGCCGGACGCTGTTTACGGCCTCGTCGCGGAAAGCGTCGAGGAACTGGAGAAGGGCAACAAGCTCGTCTTCCATCTGCGCGCCGCCGCACGCTTTCACGACGGTTCGCCGCTGACGGCGGAGGATGCGGCCTTTTCGTTGAAGCTGCTGAAGACGAAGGGTCATCCGCTGATTGCTGGCTTTCTGCGCGAGATGAGAGACGCGAAGGCCACGGACAAGCATATTCTGACGGTCAGCTTCAGCGGCAACCAGACGCGCGACCTGCCTATTTTCGTCGCCTCGACGCTGCCGATTTTCTCCAAAGCCTATTATACGGCGAACAAGTTCGAGGAATCGTCGCTGACGCCGCCGCTCGGCAGCGGGCCCTACAGGATCGGCAACTTCAAGGCGGGAAGCTTCATCACCTATGAGCGCGTATCCGACTATTGGGCGCGCGATCTCAACGTGAATGTGGGCCAGTGGAATTTCGACAATATCCGTTTCGAATTCTATCGCGAGCGGACGGCGGGCTTTGAAGCCTTCACGGCGGGGCGTTATCTTTTTCGCGAGGAGTTCACCTCGAAGGTCTGGGCGACGCAGTATAATTTTCCGGCCGTGAAGGACGGGCGCGTCAAGCTGGAGACGCTGCCCGACAATACGCCTTCGGGCGCGCAAGGCTGGTTCATCAATACGCGACGCGAGAAGTTTCGCGATCCCCGCGTGCGCGAGGCGCTGATCCTTGCCTATGATTTCGAGTGGGCGAACAAGAATTTCTTCTACGGGCTCTACAAGCGGACGACGAGTTTCTTTGAGAATTCGCCGATGCGGGCGGACGGCGCACCGGATGCAGCCGAGCTCGCGGTGCTTGAGCCCTATCGCGCCAAGTTGCCGCCCGAGGTTTTCGGGCCGCCTTTCACGCCGCCCGTCAGCGACGGCTCGGGCCAGGACCGGAAACTGCTGCGCCGCGCCGCCGAGCTTCTCGACCAGGCGGGCTGGAAAATCTCGAACGGAGCGCGGCGGAACGCGAAGGGCGAGGTCCTCACCATCGAGTTCCTCGGCGACGAACCCATGTTCGAACGCATCGAAGGGCCCTTCGTCAAAAATCTGAA
Organism: Parvibaculum sp.; assembly: GCA_031291615.1. Classification (GTDB taxonomy): domain Bacteria; phylum Pseudomonadota; class Alphaproteobacteria; order Parvibaculales; family Parvibaculaceae; genus Parvibaculum. Next base: position 21,287 of record JARLIS010000047.1, on the reverse strand, counting down.
GCTCCTCGGCATCTCCGCGCAATCGCGCGTCGTTGATTCCGCGCAATTTCAGGATCGTCTGAAATCCTTCGATTTCGATCTCACGGTGCAGCGCTATTCGCTGGGTCTCACGCCCGGGATCGAGATGCGCGGCTACTGGAACTCCGACTTCGCGGCCCTTCCGGGCAGCCGCAATATTTCGGGCATCGCCGATCCCGTCATCGATGCGCTGATCGAAAAGACGATCGCGGCGGAGACACGGGCACAGCAGATCGTGCTGGCGCGGGCGCTCGACCGCGTGCTGCGGGCGGGAAAGTACTGGATACCGCAATGGTACAAGGCGAGCTATGCGCTCGCCTATTGGGACATTTACGACCGCCCCGCGGTCGGACCGCGCTACGACCGCGGCGTCGAGCGCACCTGGTGGGTCGATGCCGCCAAGGCGGCGAAACTCGGCATCAAGGGATAGACGATGGCAGCCTATATCGTTCGGCGCATCCTGCTCATGATCCCGACCATTCTCGGCATCATGTTCGTCGCCTTCGTCGTCATCCAGTTCGCGCCGGGCGGCCCCATCGAGCGCATTGTCGCGCAGCTATCGGGCACCGAGATTTCGGCGACGGCACGCATCGGCGGCTCCGGCGCGGGCGATTTCGCGCAGCAGAATGTCGGCGGGGCGGCGGATGCGGCCATCAACAGCAAGTATCGCGGCGCGCGCGGCCTCGACCCGGAATTCATCAAGCAGCTTGAGGTGCAGTTCGGCTTCGACAAGCCGTGGTACCAGCGTTTCGGCAAGATGATCTGGGACTATTCGCGTTTCGATTTCGGAACGAGCTATTTCCGCGATGTGAGCGTGCTTCAGCTCATCCGTGAGAAAATGCCCGTCTCCATCACCATCGGATTGTGGACGACGCTGCTCACTTATTTCATCTCCATCCCGCTCGGGATCGCCAAGGCGGTGCGCGACGGGTCGCGCTTCGACCTGTGGACGAGCGCCTTCATCATCGTCGGCCATGCGGTGCCGAGCTTCCTCTTCGCCGTGTTTCTGATCGTGATGTTCGCGGGCGGCACGTTCTTCGATGTCTTTCCATTGCGCGGGCTCGCATCCGACAACTGGTCGGATCTTTCATGGCCGATGCGCATTCTCGACTATCTCTGGCACATCGTGCTGCCGGTTTCGGCGCTGGTCATCGGCTCCTTCGCCACGACGACGCTTCTCACCAAGAATTCGTTTCTGGACGAGATCAAGAAACAATATGTGATGACCGCGCGAGCCAAGGGCCTATCCGAACGGCAGGTTCTCTACGGTCATGTCTTCCGCAACGCCATGCTGCTGGTGATTTCCGGCTTTCCCGGCGCCTTTGTCGGGGCATTCTTCACCGGCTCGCTTCTCATCGAGACGATATTCTCGCTCGACGGGCTCGGGCTTCTTTCCTACGAATCCGTCGTCAATCGCGACTATCCGGTCGTCTTTGCGACGCTCTACATCTTCGGACTGATCGGGCTCGTGATGACGCTTGTGTCCGACCTCACTTATATGTGGATCGATCCCAGGATCGATTTCGAGTCGCGGGAAGTCTGATATGGCATTCCCGCGCGAACTTCTCTCCGGGCGAAAATTCACCTTGAGCCCCATCAACCGGCGGCGCTGGCGGAACTTCAAGGCCAACAAGCGCGGCTATTGGAGTCTGTGGCTCTTTCTTTCCCTCTTCACGCTGTCGCTCTTCGCGGAATTCATCGCCAACGACAAGCCGCTTTATGTCGACTTCAAGGGCGCGAGCTATTTTCCCGTATTTGTCTCTTATCCCGAGACGGCTTTCGGCGGCGAGTTCCAAACGGAAGCCGATTACCGAGATCCCTATGTGCAGAAGCTCATATCGGATGCGGGCGGCCACATCGTCTGGCCTGTGATCCGCTACGACTATCGCACCATCAATCTCAATCTGCCCGTGCCGGCGCCGGCGCCGCCTTCGGCGGAAAACTGGCTCGGCACCGACGATCAGGGACGCGACGTCACCGCGCGCCTCATCTACGGTTTCCGCATTTCGGTTCTCTTCGGGATCGTGCTTGCCGTCGCTTCTTCCGTCATCGGCGTCGCGGCGGGCGCCGTGCAGGGCTATTTCGGCGGCTGGACCGATCTTCTTTTCCAGCGCTTCATCGAAATCTGGAACAGCGTGCCGACACTTTACCTTCTCATCATCCTTGCTTCGGTCTTCGAGCCGAATTTCTGGATCCTGCTCGGCATCATGCTGCTCTTTTCCTGGGTATCGCTGGTCGGCGTGGTGCGCGCGGAATTCCTGCGCGGGCGCAATTTCGAATATGTGAAGGCGGCGCGCGCGCTGGGGCTTGGCAACATGACGATCATCTTCAAGCATCTCCTACCCAATGCGATGGTCGCGACCGTCACCTTCATGCCGTTCATTCTCAACGGTTCGATCACGACATTGACGTCGCTCGACTTTCTCGGCTTCGGCCTGCCGCCGGGCTCGGCCTCGCTCGGCGAATTGCTGGCGCAGGGCAAGGCCAACCTGCAAGCGCCGTGGCTCGGCCTCACGGGTTTCTTCTCGATCGCCATCATGCTGAGCCTGCTGATTTTCATCGGCGAGGCCGTGCGCGACGCCTTCGATCCGCGCAAGGTGCTGCAATGACGGCGCCGCTTCTCAAAGTCAAAGACCTCTCCGTCGCCTTCCGCATGGATGGCGCGGAAACGCTTGCTGTCGACCGCATCTCCTTCGACATCAAGCCGGGGGAAACGGTGGCGCTGGTCGGCGAGTCCGGTTCGGGCAAATCCGTCTCGGCGCTCTCCATCGTTCAGCTTCTCCCCTACCCTCAGGCATTTCATCCTTCGGGCGAAATTCTTTTCGAGGGGCAGAACCTCGTCGGCGCAAGCGAGCGGACCTTGCGCTCGATCCGGGGCGACGAGATCAGCATGGTCTTTCAGGAGCCGATGACATCGCTCAATCCGCTACATACGATCGAGCGGCAGGTCGGCGAGATGCTGATCGAACATAAAGGGCTCAGGGGCGCTGCGGTCCGGGCGCGGGTCGTCGAGCTTCTCGGGAAAGTCGGCATCGCCAATCCCGAGGAGCGGCTCGGCGCCTATCCGCATGAGCTTTCGGGCGGGCAGCGCCAGCGCGTGATGATCGCCATGGCGCTTGCGAACGAGCCGAAGCTCCTCATCGCCGACGAGCCGACGACGGCGCTCGACGTGACGGTGCAGGCGCAGATTCTCGAACTTCTGCGCGAGCTCAAACGCGAAATGGGAATGGCGCTTCTGCTGATCACGCATGATCTCGGCATCGTCCGCAAGATGGCCGACCGCGTTTCCGTCATGACACAGGGCAAGATCGTCGAGCAGGGACCGACCGAGGAAGTCTTCACCGCGCCGAAGCATGCCTATACGAAGCATCTCCTCGCCTCGGAGCCCAAGGGCCGCGCGCTGGGACGCGACAGAAACGCGCCCGTCATCATGGAAGCGGACGACCTCAAGGTCTGGTTTCCGATCAAGACGGGCCTCTTTCGTAAGGTCACCGGCCATGTGAAGGCGGTCGACGGCGTGTCGCTGAAGGTCAGGCAGGGGCGCACGCTCGGCGTCGTCGGCGAGTCCGGCTCAGGCAAGACGACGCTCGGTCTGGCGCTTCTCAGGCTCATCTCAAGCGAGGGCCCGATCCGCTTCGAGGGGCATCCGATCCAGGGGCTCAAATCGAAGGAGCTGCGGCCGCTTCGCCGCAACATGCAGATCGTGTTTCAAGACCCTTATGGATCGCTCTCCCCTCGCATGTCGGTCGGGCAGATCGTCGAAGAGGGTCTGATCGTCCAGAAGATCGCGCTCACCCCCGGCGAGCGCCGCGCCCGCGTCTCGCAGGCGCTGACGGAGGTCGGGCTCGATCCCGATGCGCAGGACCGCTATCCGCATGAGTTTTCCGGCGGGCAGCGCCAGCGCATCGCAATTGCCCGCGCGCTCGCGCTCGGCCCCCGCTTCGTGATGCTGGACGAGCCCACTTCGGCGCTCGACATGTCGGTACAGGCGCAGATCGTCGATCTTTTGCGCGACCTGCAACGGCGGCACAATCTCGCTTACCTCTTCATCAGTCACGATCTCAGGGTCGTGCGCGCGCTTGCCGACGACATCATCGTGATGCGCGGCGGCAAAGTGGTCGAGGGAGGAACGGCGGATGAGGTTTTCGACGCGCCGAAAAGCGATTACACCAAGGCGCTCCTTGCCGCCGCCTTCGATCTCCATGCCGCGCCCGTGGGCGTCGTCAACGCCTGAGGCAAGCGAACCATGCGCTAGCGGCGCGGCAGGCGCTTGATCGAGGTGACGTGGCCGGCCGTGCGCGAAATACGCGACATGGCGATGTCGAGACGCTCGATCTCGACGCGCATGTGGAAGCCGTTGGCGTGAATGAAGCGCTCCGCATCGGTCATGATGCCGACATGGCCTTTCCAGAAGACGAGGTCGCCGCGCTTCAAGGCGCTGAAGTCGAGGGGCTCGGGCAGCGGCTCGCCCAGCGTCGCCTCCTGCATGTCGGTGTCGCGGAGCGAGGAAATGCCGGCGCGTTCGAGCGAGGCCTGCACAAGGCCCGAACAATCGAGGCCGGTACTGTCACGGCCGCCCCAGAGATAAGGCACGCCCAGATGCTCCTCGGCGACGGCAACGAAGTCGCGCACATGGGCGCCAACGGGCGCGAGATGGCTTGAGAATATCCAGCCGCCGCGCTCGATCTCGCTGAAGTCGCCGCGCGCGGCGGTCACGCGGACCTTGGCGTTCATGGCGAGCGGCGTCACCGGGCGGCTCTTCAGATCGGGGCGCGGATAGACGAAGGTGCGGAGCGCGGCGACGATGTGCGTCGGCCGATAGGGGCGCGGCGTGAGCGATTTCACATCGACATAGCCGACATAATCGTCATGCGCCGACTGGCCCCAGGCCCATCCGCCTTTGTCTTCATAGACGCGGAAGGTCTCGCCGAATAGAAGCTGCGTGTCCATGGGCGCATCCGAGTCCGGCCGGTGGAGCAGCGGTGCACAAGGCAGTTTCACCTGCCGATCCTCGCCCTCGACAAAGCGCTGGGCATTGACCTCGCCACGCAGATGGGCGGCGGCCAGATCGTCCCTGTAGGGATTGAGCCGGCGGTCCGGTCCGGCGGCTCGCGTCATGCGTCGAGCCTCCCCGCGGCGTCGCTGACCAGATCGCCGAAGTCATGCAGGAACATGGACCCCTTGACCGTTCGCTGGACGAGCACGTTGCGGCGGTCGGCCTCGTCGCGTTTGCGCTTCAGGAGATCGAGCTGACCGAGCGTGTCGAGAGCGCGCGTGATAGCCGGCTTCGACACTTTGAGCGAGGAAGCGAGCCCGCGCACCGTATGCGGCGGCGGCGTCAGATAGACGGTCAGCAGAATGGCGAGCTGGCGCGATGAAAGATCCGGACCTTCGCGGCGCACCGTCTCCAGCACCACGTTCTGCCAGAGCGCGAGCGCCTGCACAGGCTTCAACTCCACGGTCATGGTCGCCCCCCTCAGAGCCCCCGCCCCAGTCCGTTTCGGGGCCGGATTAGTCTAGCGGGTGGCGCGGGCGGGTCAACCGAAGCGCTTCTTCAGCACCTCATAGAGCGCCCGGATCGCCTGGGCCTCGCCGCCGACGGGGCGGCCCGGACGAGGCTTGGCGCACCAGCCGTAAATGTCGAAATGCACCCAGGCGCCCGCCTTTTCGACAAAACGACGGAGGAAGAGCGCCGCCGTGATCGAGCCTGCGAAGGGCCCATCCGAAACATGGTTCACGTCGGCGATCTTGCTTTCGAGCCAGGCGTCGTAGGGCCGCCAGAGCGGCAGGCGCCAGAGAGGGTCGGCGACCTCGGCGGCGGCAGTGGCGATGCTTCCGGCGAGTGCGTCGTCGTCCGTGTAGAAGGGCGGCAGGTCGGGACCGAGCGCGGTGCGCGCCGCGCCGGTCAACGTCGCCATGTCGATGATGATTTCGGGCGCCTCGCTGTCGGCCTCGGCGAGCGCGTCGGCAAGGATGAGGCGGCCTTCGGCATCGGTATTGCCGATTTCGACGGTGAGGCCCTTGCGGCTTTTCAGAACGTCGCCGGGCCGGAAGGCGTTGCCCGAGACGCTGTTCTCGACGGCCGGGATCAGCACGCGGAGCCGGACATCGAGCTTCGCGCCCATGATGAGCGTGGCGAGCGCCAGCACGTTCGCCGCGCCGCCCATGTCCTTCTTCATCAGCAGCATGGCGCTTGAGGGCTTCAGGTCGAGGCCGCCCGTATCGAAGCAGACGCCCTTGCCGACCAGCGTCACCTTGGGCGCATCGGCGCGGCCCCAGGTGAAATCTATGAGGCGGGGCGCGACAGCCGAGGCGCGCCCGACCGCATGCACCAGCGGATAATTCTTCGCCAGCAGATCGTCGCCGACGATGACGCTTGCCCGGGCGTCATGGGCGCGGGCGACCTCAAGAGCGGCCTCCGCAAGATCGGCGGGGCTCATGTCGTTGGTCGGCGTGTTGATGAGATCGCGCGCAAGGAAGATCGCCCGGGCGATGCGGCTCACCTCTTCGCCGTCGACGCCTTCAGGCAGAATGAGGCGGGGATATTCGCGCGGCTTGCCGGTGTAACGGGTGAAGCTGTAAGTGCCGAGCGCAAAGCCAAGCGCCGCCTTGTCGGCCGCGAAATGGCGGTCGCCGGCAAAGCGATAGGTGCGAACGGGCAGCGCCCCGGCAAGGGCGCCGGTGAGAAAGGGGTCCGAGCCGTCGCCAAGCCCGAGCAGGGCGCCTGCGATCCCGCCCGACCCGTCCGGCAGAAGCAGCACCTTGCCCGCCTCGGCCTTGAAACCCGAAGTTTCGACCCAGGCTGCGCCCCCGCCGGCATGGGCGGCGCACCAGTTTTTGAGTTCGGCAGAGCGGACGAGCCAGACCGGCGTTGCGGCGGCATCTGTCCTCGTCACGAAAATATCGAGCATGGGGCACCAATATTGGCGTCGCACTGACGCGGCGAAGACCTTATAGAGGGGAAAGATGGCCCGCAACGGGCGCGAAACAGGGAGGCCCCCATGCCCGCGCATGATCTGGAACTCGTCATCGGCGACAAGAATTGGTCGAGCTGGAGCCTTCGCCCCTGGATCCTGTTGAAACAGGCGGGCATTCCCTTCCGCGAAACGCGCATCAGGCTCCGGCAGGACGACACAAGGGAGCAGGCGCTGAAGCACTCGCCATCAGGACATGTGCCGGTGCTCATATGGGGCAAGGAACCTGTCTGGGACTCGCTGGCGATTTCGGAGACGATCGCCGATCTTTTTCCCGAAAAGGCGCTCTGGCCGGAAGATCCTCTCGCCCGGGCCGTGGCGCGCAGCATTTCGGCGGAAATGCATTCGGGCTTTGCCGATCTTCGCCGCGACATGCCGATGGATATTCTCAACCGCTATCCGGGCGAGGGACACAGCACGGAAGCGCTTGCCTGCGCGCGGCGTATCGTCGAGTTGTGGCAGAGCGCAAGGGCGCGGTTCGGCAGAGCAGCGAAACAGGATGACGGCTTCCTCTTCGGCCGCTTCGGCGTCGCGGACGCGATGTATGTTCCGATCGTCACGCGCTTTCGCATCTATGGCGTCGATGTCGGGGCGCTGGGCGATGACGGCGCGGCGTCTGCCTATATGAAGCTGATCTTGTCCCTGCCCTCTTTCCTCGCCTGGGAAGAAGGCGCGAAGGCGGAGACGGCGGCGCGGCGCTAGGAGCCGCCGGGCGCTATGCCTTCTTCCCGATAGAAGCGCAGCGCGCCCGGATGAAGCGGGATCGGCAGGTCTTCGACGGCGCTCTTCATCAGCAGCAGACGGTTCGCCGCTTCAGCCGCCGCATCGTGCTTCGGCGGCAGGGGCGGCATCTCCTGGCTGATCGGCAGAAAATCCCTGTTGCCCGGATCGAACAGGGCGCGGGTCATTTCATAGACGAGGGTTTCGTCGGCAGCCGAATTGCAGATCCAGACCGCGCTTAGAGCCAGAGTGTCGATTGCCGGATTGAAACGGTAGGCGCCTTCGGGAATATGCAGCGCCCGAAACTGGCGGTGCGCAGAGATGAGCTTCGCCGCCGGTTCGCCGTCGATCGGAACAATGTCGATATTGCCTCGGCTCGCCAGGCTCGCCACCTCGTCGGAAGGCGCGCTGGCGACGAGAAAGAACGCGTCGATCTGATTTGTCAGCAGCATCTCCTCCGCGCGGGCCGGATCTTCGCGGACTATGTCGAGCCGCGAAGGATTGAGCCCATAAGCGCGCAGGATGTCGAGAGCGACCTCGGCGGTTCCCGAGCCCTTTGCGCCGATGGAGATGCGGTGCTTTGCAAGATCGGCGACGCTGTGAATGTTGGCGCCGCGGCTCGCGACCAGATGAACCGCCTCGTGATAGATGCTCGCTATGGCGCGGAGATTGCCGAAGGGCTTTTCACCGCGAAAGGCGCCCGTGCCATGAAAGGCCTGATCGAGCGTCGTCGACTGGACGAGTGCGGATTCGAAATGCCGGGCGCTGACCGCGCGGACATTGGCGACGGAACCCGCCGAGGATTTGACGACCGCGAGCAGGCCTTCGACGCCGCAGGGGCCGCCCGGCTCGCAGCGGCCCGCATCCGGCGGGCGGCTGACGATGGCCGCAAGCTTGCCGCCGACCGCGAAATAGGGGCCGTCCGACGCGCCGGTGCCGATCTGGAAAAAAGTGACCTTTTCCGTCTCTTCATCGAGGCCTACGGGCGCCCGCCAGTAGAGCAGCACCAGAACGCCGGCAATGAGGCCCGCCACGACACCGCCGATGACCCAGCGGGCCAGCGGATGCGCCCCCCATTCGGTTGCCGCGACCTGAAGCGCGGCCCATCGGTTTCGCCAATTCGCAAGATTCATGAGGACAGTCTAGCCGGTGCCAAATTAACGCGCGCCACAATTAATCCTTTCTTGACCCTGTTGGACGAAGATCGACGGCATGATCCGTCCGCTTCATTCAGGACGCATGGGCCCATGACCGATACCAACCTTATTTCCAGCCGCCGCCGCGCAGCGCGGTTTCTTGCAGCGGCCACAATGACTTCCGCGCTTGCCCTGGCCGGCTGCGCCAGCACGCCCGCGGCGTCCGCCAAAAACGATGCGGACAAGCCCGCCGCCACAAGCGCGCCCGCGCCCAAGACGCTGAGCGATTCCGCGATCCTCGACGCCGCCACCTCGGCCGACAAGACGCAGGATTTCATCGCCGCCGCCGCCTATTGGGGCCAGCTCTATGACCGCAAGCAGGACGATGCGGAAACGGCCGTCAATTATTCAAAGGCGTTGCGCCAGATCGGCTCGGCCGCGCAGGCGCTTACCGTCATGCAGCGAACCCAGACGCTGAAGCCGGACGACGTCAACGTCATGGTCGAATACGGCAAGGTGCTCGCGGCCAGCGGCCATCCCGATCAGGCGCAGCCCGTGCTCGCCCGCGCCGCAGCCCTCAAGCCCGGCGACTGGACGGTGCTGTCGGCCGAGGGCGTCTCGCTCGATCAACTCGGCCGCTTTGCGGAAGCGCAGGACAAGTACAACGCCGCGCTCAAGATCGTGCCGTCGAACCCCTCCGTGCTCACCAATCTCGGCCTTTCCTATGCGCTGGAAGGCAAGCTCGACGATGCGGAGCGGACGCTGCGCCTCGCCGTCGCCGATCCGCGCGCCGGCGCGACCGCCCGTCAGAACCTCGCCATCGTGCTCGGGCTCAAGGGCAATTTCGACGAGGCCTCGCGCCTTGCCCGCGCCGACCTGCCGCAGACGGTCGCCGACAACAACATCGCCTATCTGAAGGAGATGCTGACGCAGCCGGCCTCGTGGAAGCAGATGGAAACGCTGGATGGACAGCCCGCCGGCGCCCCGGCGCCGCAGACGCCCTGAACGAACGGACCTCGAAATGACAAAGGCGCCTCGATGGAGGCGCCTTTTTCTTTGCCCTGCGAGATGTCTCTATTGCAGATGCATGATCTTGATCGCGGCCGGGCCGAGAATGACGCAGAAGAGGACCGGCAGAAAGAAGGCGATCATCGGCACCGTCAGTTTCGGCGGCAGACCGGCGGCCTTCTTCTCGGCTTCGGCCATGCGCATATCGCGGTTTTCCTGCGCCATCACGCGTAAGGCCTGCCCGAGCGGCGTGCCGTAGCGCTCCGCCTGAACGAGGCTGGTGACAACCGCCTTGACGCCCGGCAGGCCGGTGCGGATCGCGAGGTTCTCATAGGCCTTGCGGCGCTCCTGGAGATAGGAGAGTTCGGCCGTGGTCACGCTCAGCTCTTCGGCGAGCTCGACCGACTGGCCGCCGATTTCGGCGGCAACCTTGGCGAAGGCCGATTCAACCGACATGCCGCTTTCGACGCAGATGAGCAGGAGGTCGAGCGCGTCGGGGAACGCCTTCTTGATCGATTCCTGACGGCGCGCGATGACGTTCTGGACGAAAAGATTGGGCAGGTAGAAGCCGAAGAAAGCGCCGCCGCCCGCCGCGGCGAAGCGCGCCATAGTCGCAAGGCCGAAGCTGTTGATGACATAGAGATAGAAAATCGTCACCAGGAAGAGCACCGGCGGCATGACGAAACGGAAGAATATGAACGTATAGATCGGGCCCTGACCGCGGAAACCCGCCTGGCGCAGCTTGTCTTTGATCGCTTCGTTTTCGAGCATGCGGCCGCGGGCGAATTTTTCGACGACGTCCTTCATGAAGCCCTTGGGCGTCTGGCGCAGACGATTTTTCTCGATCGCCATCTGTTCGCGGTAGCGCTGGCGCAGCGCCTCGCGCTCGGTGGCGACGCCCTTCATGCGCGAGCCGAGCTTGTCGGTTTCGAGGAAGGGCGTGGCGAAGGTCACGATGGTCGCAAAGGCCGCAAGGCCGACGAGGATCATGACCGCGCTTTGCACATCGAAGATGGAGGAGATCAGCGAATACATCGTGCCAGCGCCTCAGAAGTTGAAATTGATCATCTTGCGCATGACAAGGATGCCAATCGACATCCAGATCAGGCCGCCGACGATGATCATGTTGCCGGGACGCGTCGTCAGAAGCGGCATCAGATAATCGGGCGCGGTCAGATAGAGCACGCCCATGACGCCGGGCGGAAGCGCGCCGATGATGGCGGCCGACGATTTCGCTTCCTGCGACACGGCCTGAATTTTCGCGCGCATCTTTTTGCGGTCGCGCAGCACCTTCGACAGGTTGCCGAGGGCTTCGGCGAGGTTGCCGCCCGACTTCTGCTGGATCGCCAGCACGATCTGGAAAAAGTTCACCTCGGCAAGCGGCATGCGCTCATAAACCTTCAGCAGGCCCTGATCGAGCGAGACGCCAAGTTTCTGACCTTCGACGAGGTCGCGGAACTCCGTGCGGACGGGTTCCGCCGCCTCGTTGGAAATGATCCTCATGCAATCGTTGATCGGAAGGCCGGATTTGACGCCGCGCACGATCACGTCGATCGCATTGGCGAACTCTTCCAGAAACGCATTCTGACGCCGCTTGATGAGGAAATTCAGTATCCAGCGCGGCAGGCCGAGCGCGCCGACAAAGCCGGCGAGAATCGCGGTAATGGCTGAAAAACCCGAGAGGCTCAGAATGGCGAGCAGCGACAGACCGGCGGTCGCGCTCAGCATATAGAAATTGCGCGCCGTCATCTGAAGTCCGGCGCGCTCGATTCTCGTGCGCAGGGTTATCTTCTGCTGCGCCTTCTGCTTCTGCTCGAGCGTTTTCAGCGTTTCCTGGACCTGCTTGCGCCGCTTGTCGGTCGCCTCGGCCTCGACGTTTTCAAGACCGGAACCGCGCTTGCGCGACGGCCCGGCCACGCTCGCCACGCGCTTCGATGCCTTGTCGTCCTTGCCGACGAAGGCAAATCCGAGGCCTGCGATACAAAGCGCGGCGAGCGCCGCGATGCCGAAGATCACGAGTGTCGGGCTCATTGGCGTCTTCCCCGCTAGCCCTGCGCGCGGTCGAGCGCGGCGGCGAGAGCGTGATGCTGGTTGTAGTAGCGCGCGCGATCCCAGAAGGCAGGCCGCGCAATGCCCGTCGCCTTGTGCTTGCCGATCAGGCGGCCCGTCTCATCTTCGCCCTCGATATCGTAGACGAAGAGATCCTGAGTGATGATGACGTCGCCTTCGGTGCCCAGCACTTCGGTGATGTGCGTGATGCGGCGCGAACCGTCACGCAGGCGGGCGGCCTGGATGATGACGTCGATCGAGCCGCAAATCATCTCGCGGATGGTCTTCGAGGGGAGATTGTAGCCGCCCATCGTGATCATGCCTTCGAGGCGGGACAGCGCCTCGCGCGGACTGTTGGCGTGCAGCGTGCCCATCGAGCCGTCATGGCCGGTGTTCATCGCCTGAAGAAGGTCGAAGGCTTCAGGTCCGCGGACTTCGCCGACGATGATGCGTTCGGGACGCATGCGCAGACAGTTGCGCACAAGTTCCGTCATGGTGATCTGGCCCTGACCTTCGAGGTTGGGCGGACGCGTTTCGAGACGCACGACATGAGGCTGCTGAAGCTGAAGTTCGGCCGCGTCCTCGCAGGTGATGACGCGCTCGTCGGTGTCGATGAAAGCGGTCAGGCAGTTCAGGAGCGTCGTCTTGCCGGAGCCCGTGCCGCCCGAAATCAGCGTGTTGCAGCGGACCTTGCCGATGATGCCGAGAACTTCCGCGCCTTCGGCGGAGATGGAGTTCCACTCGACGAGGTTTTTCATCGTCAGCTTGTCGCGGCGGAACTTACGAATGGTGAGAGCGGGTCCGTCGATGGCGAGCGGCGGCACGATGACGTTGACGCGGCTGCCGTCCGGGAGACGTGCGTCGCATATCGGGCTTGCTTCATCGACGCGGCGTCCGACCTGACTGACGATCCGCTGACAAATGTTCATCAGCTGGCTGTTGTCGCGGAAGCGCACGCCAGTGAGCTCGACCTTGCCGCCGACTTCGATGAACGTCCGGTCGGCGCCATTGACCATGATGTCGGAAATGTCGTCACGCGCGAGCAGAGGCTCGAGCGGGCCGTAGCCGAGCACGTCGTTGCAGATGTCCTGGAGCAGGGCTTCCTGCTCCGAGATCGACATGACGACGTTCTTGATCGACAGAATTTCGTTGACGATGTCGCGGATTTCTTCACGCGCGCTCTCGCCGTCGAGCTGGGCGAGCTGCGTCAGATCGATCGTATCGATCAGCGCGTTGAAGATCGTCGTCTTGATCTGATAGTAGTTTTCCGAACGCTGATCCGACACCTTGGGCTTCGGAGGCGCCGGAGGTATCGCAGCGCGCACCGATACGGGCTTCGGTGCGGGCGCGGGGGCGCTCGGCTCGGCCTTAGCCGTTGCGGCCGCAGGGGCGGCCGCTGGCTCCGCGGCTACCTTGCGCGGTGCAGACTGTGTATCGTTGCGCCGTCCGAACACTCGTCAACCTCTCAGATCAGCCCTTGCGGATAAGCCGCGACAGGAACGAAGACTTCTTGGCGCTGGCCTTGGCCGGCGCCGGCTCGCGGCTGCAAAGCTGGCGCGCGAGGAACCGGAATCCTTCCGTCGTCTTGCCCTTGGGGTCGAGCTCCTCGATCATCTGGCCGTTATTGGCGGCCGTACCGAAGAGGCCCGGATTGAAGGGAAGCACAAGCGTCGGTTCGATTCCGATGGCTTCCGCGAAGTCCTTGACCGGAATCTCGGGACGCTTCGCGACGCCCACCTGATTGAGAACGAGATGGGGCAATCCGTCATTGACGCGGGTTTGCTTGACCAGATCGATGATGTTCTTGGCGTTGCGGAGGCTTGCGAGATCCGGGGTCGCCGTGATGACGACGTCGTCGGCCGCCAGCAGCAGCTTCTTCGTCCAGCCCGACCAGACATGCGGCAGGTCGACGATGACGCAGGGCACAGTCGCGCGAACGATTTCGAGAACGGATTCGAAGGCGTCGGCGTCCATGTCGAAATCGCGGTCGAGAACGGCGGGCGCCGCAAAGAGGCTCAGATGGTCGGAGCACTTGACCAGAAGACGATCGAGCAGCACGTCGTCGAGACGTTCGGGCGCCGTCAGCGCATCGGCGATGCCCTGCGCCGGATCGTGGTTGAAGTCGAGGCCCGCAGTGCCGAATGGCAGGTCGAGATCGGTGATGATCACGTCCTCGTTCATGCGCGTCGAGATGCACCAGCCGATATTGTGGGCGATGGTGCTCGAACCGACGCCGCCGCGCGCACCCATGAAGGCGATGGAGCGACCGATCGGCGGCGCGTCGGGATCGACATAGAGGCGCGAAACCGCTTCGATGATCTGCATCGGATTGAGCGGGCTCACGAGATATTCGTTGACGCCTTGGCGGATCATCTCGCGATAGACCGAGACGTCGTTCATGTGGCCGATGACGACGACCTTGGTGCCGGCGTCGCACACTTCGGCAAGCGCCGCGAGATCGGCGAACAGTTCCGGGCCCGTCGCCTGCGTCTCGACGAGAATGAGGTTCGGCGTCGCGGATTGCTGGTACTGGTCGGCCGCGGCACGAATGCCGCCCATGTGAACGGTCAGATGAGCCTTGGCAAGCCGCCGGTCTTCGCCGGCGCGCTGGATCGCGCTGCCGGTTTCCGGATGCTCGCAGAAGGCATGAATGGTGATGCGCGGAACCGGCTTCACAACCGGCATCGCCATGTCTTCAACCGGCATCGGCGGCGCCTCGACCTGCGCCTGCTTGCGCGCTGCGGTGCTGCTCATTTGTTCACCTCACTCACAGCGGCCGAGTCGTGATCGTCACGATTGGTCGCGGTGATTTCACCCTTACGATATTTTTCGAAGACCGTCTGACGGCGACCGGCATCCGCGGCCGTCATGGTGCGCGGCTGCACGAGGTCGGCGGGATCGGCGACGAGAGCGGCGAGATTGTTCTGGCTGGCGCAGCCGAAGTTCGGCGGCAAGCCGTTCGCCGGATCGTAGGCATAGTCCATCGACCAGTCGCCGCAGGGGCTCGCCTTCGCTTCATAGCGCTTGTAGGTGAGGATCACCGGCGCGTCGCCGTCCTTGGCCGCGGCCGTGTAGGGCGCATAGCTGATGCTCGAGACCGGAATTCCCGTCTCGGACAGCGCATCGCGTACGTCGACGAGGACATTCATCGCCGTCGTCGTGTTGGGCGAGCCGGAGGGCGTCGAAACGGTGAGGGGCCCGTGTCCGCGCTCCTTGTAGCCGGCGACGAAGTTCGATATCGCCTTGCGGTCCTCGTCCGAAAGGCCGGACTGTTCGCGCGCGGCCGGAATGGTCAGCGTCGTGTCGTTCATCGTCACGGCAATCGGGTGCCGGTAGCTGACGCCGAGCTCGGCGTCCTGCTTGCCGTTGAAGCCGCCGCAGCCCGCCAGCGCCAGCGCCAGCGCGAGGCCCGCGAGAGAAGGCAAATTGGCCGGGATAAGGTTCGAGTTTTTGCGCATGACTGTTTTCTTTCGATCAATCGACGACAAAGCCGACCGGACCTTCGAGCTTCCGGTCTATCGGCGCGTCGCGGTTGACGCCATAGGTCGCGTTAAGCTTGCCCATCAGAACCGTGTCGAGGTCGCTCGCAGGCGCATAGCCGTCGGTCGGCAGAGCGATGTTCTTGCGGTTCGTCGGATCGACGATATAGGGCGTGACGATGACCACGAGTTCGGTCTCGTTCTTCTGATAGTCGCGGCTGCGGAAAAGAGCGCCGAGAACCGGCAGATCCTTTGCGCCCGGCACGCCGTCGATATTCTGCTTGGTCTGATCCGACAAAAGACCGGCCATGACCAGCGAGCCGCCGGAGGGAAGCTCGAGCGTTGTTTCCGCGCGCCGCACATGGAGGCCCGGAATGCTCAAGCCCTGCGACTGGATCGCGCCCGTCGTGGTCAGCTCGCTCACCTCGGTCGAAATCTTGAGGCTTATGCGCCCTTCGCTCATGACGACAGGCGTGAAAGCGAGGCCGACGCCGAAAGGCTTGTACTGGACGGTGATATTGCCCTGAAGGTCCTTGGAGACCGGGATCGGGAATTCGCCGCCGGCAAGGAACTTCGCATTCTCGCCGGAAATCGCGGTCAGGGTCGGCTCGGCCAGAGTGCGGACAAGACCGTTTTCTTCCAGCGCCTGGATTGCGCCCTGGATCGAGGTTTTGCTCGTATTGAAGCCGGACGCCTGGGTGACACCGGTCGTCTGATTGGGTGCGGTGCTTGACAGACCGCCGATGGCGGCGCCCTGGATCGAGAATGGATTCAGCGTCGAGAGACGAAGCGCGAAATTGCCGATGTCGTCGGCCGTCGACAGGTTGACGCCGAGCTGCTTGATGACGTTGCGCTGCATTTCAGCAACCGTCACCTTGAGCATCACCTGCTCTTTGCCGTCGATCGACAGCATGTTGAGCACCTGCTCGGGCTTTCCGATGTACCGCGCCGCGAGATCGCGGGCCTTGTCGGCCTCGGCGGCATTCGCCACCGCGCCGGACAGGACGACATGATCGTTCATGGCCTGAACGTCGATGTTCGAGTCCGGGAAATACTGGTGCAGCGCCGAGCGCAATCCCGACAGATCGCGTTCGACGCGGATTTCGAGATTGAGAATCTGGCGGCCTTTTTCGTCGAAGAAAAAGGCATTGGTCTGCCCGACCGCAAGGCCGATCAGATAGGTGCGCTTGGCCGTCCGGACGACGGCGTTGACGACGGCGGGGTCCGACACGAGAACGTCGCGGGCCGCGACCGGCAGCTCGACGACCGCCGCCTTGCTGAGGCCGAGCACGATGGAGCGCGATGTCCGGTCGATGCCGCCCTGATCTATTTTCACCAGCGGCGCATCGCCCGTGACCGCAAAGGCCGGCGCGGTCGGCGCGAAGGCGATCAAGAGGCCGAGGCTTGCGCGCAGCAGAACCTTGAGACGGCGGCGAGCGGGCGTCAGCATGCCGGCAACGGCTGATCTAGCGAACTGAACTGTCATGACGCTACCTCACCCGAACCGATTTTTCCGCGCCGTAGCGGATGACACGCATGATGGTGGAGCTGTCCTTCTGAACGGTCTCCGCCGATTGCTGATCGGGCTCGGCAAGGCCGCGAAGCGAAAGGATGAGCGTTCCTTCCTGCTGAGAGGCGGAAAGCATTTCGGCCTGCGACGCCGTCAGTTCGAGCGTCGCGGTCTTTCCGACGGCAACCTCGTCGCCGCTGTCGTCCTTGAAGCGCTGATCGATCGCAAGAACGCGCACATTGCGCAGAATGGTGTCGCTTCGCACGGCATCCTGAATGCCGTTGCCCGACTGCTGCTGGACGCGGCGGGTGAGGATGACGTCGACATGGTCGTTCGGCAGGATGAAGCCGCCCGCACCCGTTTCCGGTGCGATGGTGATGGCCACGGCGCGCATGCCGGGGTTGATGAGGGCGGACATGAAACCGCCCTTCGATACGTTGACGAGTTTTGCTTCGGTGATGGGTTCGCCGACGGCCATGGAGCTGCGCGCGAGGCTTCCGGTCAGTTCGGCCACGGCGTCGGGCTTTGCCTGACGGGTGATGAAATTCGTGCCGAGCGAAGCCTGCGGCCAGCTTTGCCAGCGCAGATCGGCGGATGAAAGGCGCGTGCCGCGATCGATCCCGGTCGAGGCGACAAGAACATCGGTGGTCGGCGCCTGCACGACCTGGGGCACGGGCGCGGGCGCGGAGGACGTCATGAGCCCACGGGCCAGCAGCGCCGCGAGACCCGCGGCGACGACTGCCATGACCAAAACTCCGATGCGTGCGGCGTTCACGTGTTCATTCCTTTATCTGCGGCTTTCCTTAGGCCGCGTACCTCAACCCAGCGCGACGGCAAGTCTGAAGAAATCCGTATCGGGAAAAACGAGAAGTGCGGCCACCGCGAGCGCGATGCCGTAGGGCACGCCCTCGCTGCGGTCGTGAAGCCGGAGCAGCCAGTTCTGGCGCACCAGAATGCCCGGCAGCGGCAGCGTGCGAAAACCGAGAATGATCAAGGTCAGCGCACCGCCGAGAAGCGATGCGACGACGAGATAGGGAAGAGCCTGCGTCCAGCCGACCCAGAGAACGATCGCCGCAACGAGCTTCGCATCGCCGCCGCCGATCCAGCCCATGCCGAAGAAGCCCATGCCGACGAGAAGGGCGGCGAAGCCGACGGCGGAATGCACGCCGACCTCGGCCAGCGGCATGGCGACAAGCGGCGCAAAAGCGAAGAAGGCGAGCGCGAGGCCCAGCGTCAGCCAGTTCGGAATCGTCATCGTGGCAAGGTCGCGCACACCGGCGAAGACCATCGCAGCGGAGAAGACGACAATTGGCAAAGTGTTCAGCACTGGCCCGCCCAAACTGTAAAAATCTCCAGCCTATACGACCGGAAAAACCGCACATCCGCACAAAGACTTCTGCACACTCGGGATTTTGGGCCGAAGACCGTAAATTTGGCGTAAACGCTGTGCCAATGTGGTGAACGGCGGCTCATATTCCGCCCTGGCGCCCTCCGGGGCGCAGGCGCGGCATTCCGGAAAAGAAAACCGCCGGACCCTTCCGGATCCGACGGCGTTTCGCGACGATACCCGGGTCCATGATCGGAACCGGGCAAGCTGTTGCTTTCCCTGGTGGGGGATTACGTCAGCTTGCTGTTGATCGTGGTGAACTTGTTGGTGAGGCTCGTACCCACCGTGCCGACGATCGTGGCGATCGCAACGGCGATGCCGGCGGCGATCAGACCGTATTCGATCGCGGTCGCGCCGGACTCATTCTTCGCAAAAGCCGTCAGAAACTGGCTCATATTAAACTCCTTGCACATATGTGACTCACGACAACACCGATCCCCGCAGCTGTTCCCGCCGCGGAGAGGCCCAGAGGACCAGTTCGCAGCGTAAAGGGTCGTTGTTACTTGAATACTAACGACAACGATGGTGTAACCATCGCTTTTGTATCTTTTATTTCTTATCCCAAGTATTCGAAGCGTTTTTCTGTCGCTTTTTGACTATCCGAAGTCTTCGCGAGATTTTCCACTCGCCGTGCGAAACAACAGAAGTTCGAGCATCGTTACTTAAGCGTTAAAGGGGGGTTTGTTGCCTGCGCGCGCGGCCGAGGGCGGCCGACAAGCGGCGGCTTGTGTTTGAAGGTCAATTCTACATTGTCTCGTCCGGCAGCGGATATTCGCCCGTATGCGCCAGGGGCGCGGGCCGTCTCAGGCGGGTTCCTGCGTGTCCGCAAGCCGACGCAAGGCGTTTTCGTCGCCGATCAGGAGGCCTGGATATTCCCGCTCGGCGATGCCGAGCCTGACAAGCTCGGCGATGGCGCCGGCGACGACTTCTTCCGTCGTGGACAGGCGGTCGGCGAGTTGGCGGTGGCGCGGCAGGCGGGCGATGAAAAGGCCGGCTTTCGACCCACCGGCCGCGGCGCGCGGTTCGGCGAGCGACAGAAGCTCCACATAGACGCGCTGGGCGCCCGTCGCACCCCGCGCGCCTTCCGACGCCGCGCCGGCCGACGCTTCGCGCATACGAAGAAGCCTTGCATATTGGCAGAGCAAGGCTCGCGACACCGATTCCTCACGGCCGAGAAGATCGACGAATTTGTGTTCGGGCATGACCGCGAGAAGGCTCTCCTCGCGCGATATGGCCGTGAGGTCGCTCTCGTCGATGCCGAAGAGCGCCATTTCACCGAATTGGCCTCCCGCTTCAACGTCGACATAGGAGATGCGGCCCGTCGGACCCATCGGCCGGGCGAGGCGCACGGCGCCGCGCACGACAAACATCACGTCGCCGGAGCGCGGTCCCTGCCCCGCCGAGAGGATGATTTCGTTGCCGGAGAAACTGCGCCAGGCGCATTCGGCGGCAAGCAGCGCCTGCTCTCTCGGCGGCAGATCCGCCAGGATGCGGATGCCGCGCAAACTCTGCGCGGTGTCCGGAGAAGTCAGATTGTGCCGGTCGGTTCCGAACATTGCGCACTTCCTTGCTGTCTGCGCAGACTAGTCGGTACAAACTTAAGCAGGCGTAAAAACCGTTCGCGGTACAGTCAACAAATCGTTCATTCCTTGCCTTTAGTCTCTAGGCCGGATCGGGTGGCGAAGGTCGCCGCCCTGCGAGATATGGACCTTTGTTCATGCCAGTACGCCACGCTCCCGAACTTCGCGCCGCATTGCTCGGCGCCACATTCGTCGCGCTCTCAGCAAGTGGCGCGCTGGCGGCCAATATTCACGTGCAGATCAACCAGACGCAGCCCTTGCATCTGACGACGCCCGCCGAAACGGTGCTCGTCGGCAATCCGGCCATCGCGGATGTCACGGTTCAGGGATCGCAGCTCGTCTACATCCTCGGCAAGACCTACGGGCACACGAATCTCATCGCGCTCGATGCATCCGGCAAGCAGATCGCCCAGTTCGGCGTCGATGTCGTGGCTCAGTCGGATTCGACGCTCACCGTGACGCGCGGTGCGGGTCAAGTCACATATAATTGCACGCCGCGTTGCGAGCGCGTTGTCAATCCGTCCGACAGCAAGGACGATTTCGACGAGGCCGTGAAACAGGCCGGCGCGCTGGCGTCGATGGGCCTGGGCGCTGCCGCGACGGGTGGCGGCGGCAATAACGGCGGCGGGCAGTAAGCCCTTCCTGCAAAATTCCCGAGAGAGTAACTGCGCGCGCGTGCAGCGCCTGGCGGCCTGCTATTGGCTGACGCGCAGGTTTGAAAGCGCCTGAGCGATCGAGGCGAAGACGGAGTCGAGCTGGCTCGCCGCCGTTACGCTGTAATACATGCCGGGTTCCGTCGCGCAGTTGCGCAGCAGCGTCGCGTTGCCGTCCATGAGGCGGATCGTATAGATCTTGATGTTATCGGCCTTGACGGCGGTGCAGGCGAGCGCCATTCGCGCGTCAATCGCGGACTGATTGCTGCTGAAGCGATTTTCAGTATTGGAGCCATCCGTCATGTAGACGATGACCTTGTCGAGATTGGCGGCGGGGTCCGCCCCATTCGACAAAGGCGATCCGGGCGTCAGCATGTTCCAGCCCCAGATAAGTCCGATTGTCGTATTCGTGTTGCCCGACGCCGCAAGGCCGTCGATCTTGCTCTTGAGCGCGGTCCAATCCGTAGACAGGGGCATCAAGGGCACCGGCGCGCAATCGTCATTGTCGGCGGGATACAGGGTCGCCGTATTTGTTATGACCGGCGCGGAACTCGTGATGTCGTAATTCTGATCGCGGTCGATGACGCAGCCGAGCCATGTATTCGCATTGATGTTGTATGCGGCATCCGAGCAGGTCTGGCCTTCTGTCCCGAAACCACTGAATCTTTGGTTCCCAAATATCTCGATAAATGTGATATGATACTCCTGATGACTGTACATCCAGGCCATGGTGGCCAAGCCTTCATGCCTGAAGTTCTGGATAAAATTCAATT
>JARLIS010000046.1 GCA_031291615.1 Parvibaculum sp. | reverse complement strand
GGTCGTCCTGGTCGGCGGCCAAACCCGGATGCCGTTGATGCAGCAGACGGTGCAGCGCTACTTTGGCAAGGAACCGCACAAGGGCATCAACCCGGATGAAGTCGTCGCGGTCGGCGCGGCGATCCAGGCGGGCGTTCTGCAGGGCGACGTGAAGGACGTGCTGCTGCTCGACGTGACGCCGCTTTCTCTCGGCATCGAAACGCTGGGCGGCGTCTTCACGCGCCTCATCGACCGCAACACGACGATCCCGACCAAGAAGTCGCAGACCTTCTCCACCGCCGAAGACAATCAGTCGGCCGTGACGATCCGCGTCTTCCAGGGCGAGCGCGAAATGGCGGCGGACAACAAGCTGCTGGGCCAGTTCGACCTCATCGGCATTCCGCCGGCGCCGCGCGGCGTGCCGCAGGTCGAAGTGACCTTCGACATCGACGCCAATGGCATCGTCAACGTGTCGGCGAAGGACAAGGCGACCAACAAGGAACAGACGATCCGCATCGAAGCCTCCGGCGGCCTGTCGGAGAAGGATATCGAGCAGATGGTCAAGGACGCCGAGGCGCATGCCGCCGAGGACAAGAAGAAGCGCGAGGAAGTCGAAACGCGCAACCATGCCGAGGCGCTGGTGCATTCGACGGAGAAGTCGCTTGCCGAGAACGCCGACAAGGTGCCGGCCGACGTGAAGTCCGAGATCGAAGCCAATATCGAGGCGCTGAAGACGGCGCTGAAGGACGGCGCGGCCGAGGACATCAAGACGAAGTCGCAGGCGCTGACGCAAAGCGCGATGAAGCTCGGCGAGGCGATCTACAAGGCGGCGCAGGAAAGCGCCGCGAGCGCCGACGCTGCCGCCGACAGCGCCAAGGATGGCGGCGACAATGTGGTCGATGCCGACTTCGAGGAAGTGGACGAGGCCAAGCGGGACGACAAGGGCAAGAACGCCTGACATTCACCGTTCTTCAGGTCTCACCCATGACGTCCACTCCAGCAACGCATGACAGCGCCCCGGCGGGTTTCACCTCGCCGGGGCGTCGGTCTGTGCGGAAACGATAACTCCCATGGCGAAACGCGATTTCTACGAGGTTCTTGGCGCCGCTCGCAATGCGAGCGCGGACGAGCTGAAAAAAGCCTATCGCAGCCGCGCGAAGGAGCTGCATCCCGACCGCAATCCGGGCGACGCGGAAGCGGAGCATAAATTCAAGGAACTGAACGAAGCCTATGACGTACTGAAGGACGAGCAGAGCCGCGCGGCCTACGACCAGTTCGGCCATGCGGCCTTCGACGGCAGCGCGGGGCGCGGAGCGGGCGGCTTCAATCCTGGCTTCAGCGGCGATTTTTCCTCCTCCATGTCCGACATATTCGACGATCTTTTCGGCGAGTTCATGGGCGGCGGGCGCGGCGGACGGCGCGGACGCGGGCGCGGCGACAGCGGCGCGGCGCGCGGCCAAGACCTTCGCTACAATATGGAGATCGACCTCGAAGAGGCTTACGAGGGCAAGAAGGCGCAGATCCGCGTGCCTTCGTCGGTCGCCTGCGACACATGCTACGGTTCGGGCGCGGAGCCCGGCTCGCAGCCCGTCACCTGCACGACATGCAGCGGCGCGGGCAAGGTGCGCGCCAGCCAGGGCTTCTTCACCATCGAACGCACCTGCCCGACCTGTCACGGGCGCGGCCAGGTGATCGAGAAGCCGTGCAAGACCTGCCACGGCGCCGGCCGCGTCGAGCGGGAGCGGACGCTGTCGGTCAATATTCCGGCAGGCGTCGAGGACGGCACGCGCATCCGGCTCGGCGGCGAGGGCGAGGCGGGACTGCGCGGCGGGCCGGCGGGCGACCTCTATATTTTCCTTTCCGTCCGTCCGCATCCGATTTTCCAGCGCGACGGGGCCGATCTTTTCTGCCGCGTGCCGATTTCCATGACCTCGGCGGCGCTGGGCGGCGAGATCGAAGTGCCGACGCTGAACGGCAAGCGCGTGAAGCTTAAGATTCCCGAAGGCAGCCAGACCGGAAAGCAGTTCCGCCTGAAGGACAAGGGCATGCCGGTGCTGAATTCGCGCGAGATCGGCGATCTCTATATCCAGACCACCGTCGAGACGCCGGTGCACCTGACCAAGAAGCAGAAAGAGCTTCTGAGGCAATTCGACGAGGCGTCGAACGCGCAGAACAATCCGGAAAGCACGGGCTTCTTTGCCCGGGTGAAGGATTTCTGGGACGGGTTTCAGGGCTGAGCGGACGCGCCGGTTTTCGACTATCTTCAAGGGGCTCTTCGGAGCCCCTTTTCCATTCGGGATATCCAGCCCATGCAGCCTTATCTCCTGCCCATCGGCCTTCTGACCGCGTCCAACCTCTTCATGACCACGGCCTGGTACTGGCATCTCAAATATAAATCGACGCCGATTTTCACGGTCATCCTGATCAGCTGGGGGTTGGCGCTTTTCGAATATTGCCTGGCCGTGCCCGCCAATCGCTGGGGATCGAGCGTCTATTCGGCGGCGCAGCTCAAGACCATTCAGGAAGTCGTCACGCTGGTCGTCTTCACGGGCTTTTCGGCCTTCTATCTCGGGCAGGCGCCGACATGGAACACCGCCATCGGCTTCGTGCTGATCGCGGCGGGGGCTTATTTTGTCTTTCGCGGATAAGACCCGCGAGGGTTTCGTCTTTCGCGGATAAGACCCGCGAGGGTTTTGTCTTTCGCGGCGGACAGGGCGTCGCGTTTACGGACGGGCGCGCGGCTGCTATACCGCATCAGGTTTTCGAGAGGTTCGGGCCATGAGCGAAAGCGTGAAGATCGCGGTGACGGGCGCGGGCGGCCGCATGGGCCGGACGCTGCTGAAGCTCATCGGCGAGACGCCGGGCGCCGCGCTTTCAGGCGGCATCGAGGCCAAGGGGAGCCCCTATGTGGGCGAGGACCTCGGCACGCTGGCGGGCTTCGCAAAGCCGCTCGGCATCAAGGTGTCGGACGATCCTCTTGCCGTCATCAAGGATGCCGACGCGCTGATCGATTTCACGGTGCCGAAGGCAAGCGTCGAATTCGCCGGCCTCGCGGCGCAGGCGCGGATCGCCCATGTGATCGGCACGACGGGATTTTCGGAGGCCGACGAAGAGCGCATCCGCGCGGCGGCGCGCCACGCCACCATCGTCAAGTCCGGCAATATGAGCCTCGGCGTCAATCTGCTCGCCGCGCTTGTCAGGCAGGCGGCGCAGGCGCTCGGTCCCGACTGGGATATCGAGATCGTCGAAATGCATCACCGGGCCAAGGTCGATGCGCCGTCGGGCACGGCGCTCCTGCTCGGCGAAGCGGCGGCGCAGGGCCGCAACATTCTCCTCAAGGACAATTCCGAGCGCGGGCGCGACGGCGTGACCGGCGCGCGCAAGGACGGCGCCATCGGCTTTGCCTCCTTGCGCGGCGGCAGCGTCGTCGGTGACCATGAAGTGATTTTCGCCGGACCCTCCGAGCGCATCGCCTTCCATCACATCGCCGAGGACCGCGCGATCTTCGCGCGCGGCGCCATACGCGCGGCGCTCTGGGGCAAGGGCCGGGGCCCCGGCCTTTACAGCATGGCCGACGTGCTCGGCATCAATTGATCTTTCTACGGAATAAAGGAGCCTATATTGTCGAACCTTCTTGTGCTCGTGCGTCACGGTCAGAGCGAATGGAACGAGAAGAACCTGTTCACGGGCTGGCGCGATCCGGGCCTGACCGAGCAGGGCAAGCGCGAGGCCCGCGAAGCGGGCAAGGCGCTGAAGGACAAGGGCTACCGTTT
Source organism: Parvibaculum sp. (assembly GCA_031291615.1). Classification (GTDB taxonomy): domain Bacteria; phylum Pseudomonadota; class Alphaproteobacteria; order Parvibaculales; family Parvibaculaceae; genus Parvibaculum. Next base: position 1,957 of record JARLIS010000046.1, on the reverse strand, counting down.
CGACGTCGCCTTCACCTCGGCGCTCGGCCGCGCGCAGGAAACGAACCGCATCCTGCTTGAGGAACTCGGCCAGTCCGATCTTCCCGTCATCAAGGATCAGGCGCTCAACGAGCGCGACTATGGCGACCTTTCCGGCCTCAACAAGGACGATGCGCGCAAGAAGTGGGGCGAGGAGCAGGTCCATATCTGGCGGCGCTCCTACGACATTCCGCCGCCCGGCGGCGAGAGCCTGAAGGATACGGCGGCGCGCGTTCTGCCTTACTTCGAGCGCGAAATCCTGCCGCGCGTGCTGAAGGGCGAGCGCGTGCTTGTCGCCGCGCATGGCAATTCGCTGCGCGCGCTTGTCATGGTGCTCGACAAGCTCAATGTCGAGCAGGTGATCGCGCTCAATATTGGCACCGGCGCGCCGATCGTCTACAAGCTCGACGACAAGGGCAATGTTCTCTCGAAGGACATATTGATCGAGCGCGAGGCTCACTGAGCCGGCGGATGTTCCTTCAAGCTGCGAAGCGCGGCGCGCAGCGCGCGGGCGAAATCGAGGCGTTCGGCGGGCGAGAGCACATGGGCGACTTCGAGCGCCTTGCCGTGCGAGACGAGATATAGCTCGGTCGATTCATCCGGATATTCGTGGAGTTCGAGCCGCACCCAATAGGGCTGGAAGCTCCAGGCGCGGGCGCGGCCCTTCCGGTCGACGCGGCGGACGCGCAATTCGTCATCCGACATCTGCACGGTTTCATGCGCGCGGGCGGCGCGGTAATTCGCCCTGAAGGCCCAATAGACGAGCGCGACATCGAGGCCGCAAAAGCCGAAGACCGGCCAGGCGCCGTGCAGCAGGAACAAGAGACCCGCGGCGAAGTTGACGCCTGCGACCAGCGACATGACGATGATGAAGCCCTTGCGCGAGAGCGAGCGATGGGGCGTCACCACCGCATCGAAATGAAGCGGCGGGGCGAGCTTTTCCACGGATGCGGCGGCGGGCGTCATGAGCGAAAGATAGGACGAGGGCGGGGGCCCCGCAATCGGCGTCCGAATATGGCGGGCGGGACCCTTGCGCAGGCGCGGCGGCCCGCGCATTCTGCCGCCATGCCGATGAAAAAACCGCAGATCGAAGAGTTTTTCGCCCGCCTTTCCAAGGCGCTGCCCGAACCGCGGACCGAGCTTCAGTTCATCAATCCCTATACGCTCCTCGTTGCCGTGGTGCTGTCGGCGCAAGCGACCGACAAGGGCGTCAACAAGGCGACTGGACCACTCTTCAAGGTCGCCGACACGCCGCAGAAGATGCTGAAGCTCGGCGAAGCGAAGCTCACCGACTACATCAAGACCATCGGACTTTTCCGCACCAAGGCGAAGAACGTCATCAAGCTTTCCGAGATGCTGGTCGAGCTTCACGGCGGCATCGTGCCGCAGACGCGCGAGGAGCTGGAGGCGCTGCCGGGCGTCGGGCGGAAGACGGCCAATGTCGTGCTCAATGTCGCCTTCGGCGAACCCACCATCGCCGTCGACACGCATATTTTCCGCGTCGGCAACCGGACGGGGCTTGCGACCGGCAAGACGCCGCTCGAAGTCGAGGAAAAGCTGATGAAGGTGGTGCCGGAAAAATACCGGATGCATGCGCATCACTGGCTGATCCTGCACGGGCGCTATACCTGCATCGCGCGGAAACCGCGCCCTTCCATAAGCCGCGTCCAACCGCCATCCTTCCTGTCTCTCCGGCGCTGAGTCGCGACGAATCGCCGCCGGCCACACGGGTTCGCCCGTCTTGGCCGCCGCGACAAATCGGCGCCTGCTCGACGCCCGAGGTCAGCCGGCCCGTGCTTGAACCGCTTATCGCAACATTCGGCTCACAGCGTGGCTCGCTCGCCCCGGACGACGGTGCTGTTCCTGTGCACCGGGCGGCGATCCTGTGGTGAGATCGTTACAGGCGCAGCTGGCTGTCGGGCAGTGCGGGGTGCATGCG
>JARLIS010000045.1 GCA_031291615.1 Parvibaculum sp. | reverse complement strand
TTGGCCTCGCCCGCAATGGCGCGCGCAAGCAGCGTCTTGCCGGTGCCGGGAGGTCCGACGAGCAGCACGCCCTTGGGAATGCGGCCGCCGAGCCGCTGGAACTTTGCCGGGTCGCGCAGGAACTCGACGATCTCGGTGAGATCGTCCTTCGCCTCGTCGATGCCGGCGACGTCGTCGAAGGTCACGCGGCCATGGCGTTCGGTCAGCAGCTTCGCCTTGGACTTGCCGAAGCCCATGGCCTTGCCGCCGCCGCCCTGCATCTGGCGCATGAAGAAAACCCAGACGCCGATCAGCAACAGCATCGGGAACCAGGAGACGAGCACGCCGAGGATCGAAGGCACGTTCTCGTCCGACGGCTTCGCCTTGATCTGCACACCCTTGTCATAGAGGCGGTTCACCAGCGTCGGATCGGTCGGCGCATAGGTGTGGAACGCCCCGCCATTGGTGTAATGGCCGGTGATGTTGTCGCCTGCGATCGTCACGTCGCGAATGTTCCCGGAGTCGACCTCGGAGAGGAGACGCGAAAAATCGATATCGCTGGTGGACGTCTGCTGCATCGGGCTCTGGAAGAGATTGAACAGCGCCACGAGAAGCAGCGCGATGATCACCCACAGAGCGAAATTCTTGAAATTGGACAACGGCTTGACCTTCTGTCACCTGGATAGGGTGCATCTAGCAGGGCGCATGCCAGTTTGCCGAAAGGCCCACCGCCCCGCCCTTGAGTGCTTCTAATCTGTAAAGATAGGGGCCCCGGCTGCATTTACCAAGTGCCGTTTCCCATTCCCTCCATTGGCTTGATTATGAAGAACCCGCGTAAAGGCAGGGTTACGCCGGGCCGAAGAGCCCCCGCCGCACCGGCTCCGCATCGAGCCGATAACCTTCCGCCACCGCCCCGATATGGGATGCCGCGAGGAGCTTTTCACCTCGCCAGAGCGCGGGCAGAACCGGCAGGGCCGCCTTGGGCGCCTCCGGCAGGGGCAAGCTCTTCGCCTTGACGGCGGCAAGCCCCGATGGCCCCAGCGCGCGAATTTCGAGCGATCCGCCCTTCCCGCCGCTGCGCGCAAAAGTCACAGCGAAGCGCCCGTCCCATTGCGCCCTCTCGCCTGCCTTCAGCCGTACAGGCGGGGCCGCAAGCGCCATCGCCGCCTCGCGCACTACGAAAACGCCGGACGGCGCGGCGACGAGCTTGCAGCCGTTGAGCGTGCGCCCGCGCCCGAGATCGCCCGCCCGTATCGCCGCGTAAAGCGAAGCCAGCGCCTCGAAGCGCGGAGGATAGTCGCTGCCGCCGATGCATTTCAGAATATCGGCCAGCACGCGGAGGCCGATTTCTTCCGGCGCTGCGGAAAGCGCCCGAGCGTCGAAGCGGACAAAGCCTTCGGGCGCAAGCCGCACGTGACCGGCGATGAACGCCCGCGCCTCCGCTTCGAGCGCCGTCCGCACCCGCGCCATATGCGCCGCCGTATCGGCGAGCCGCCGCGCATCGAGGCCGAGCGCCGAAAGCGTGCCCATCATCTGCCGCGCCTTCACGCGGTCGAAGCGCTCGTTCTCATTGCTCGGATCGAGGATCGGTTTGAGCCCCGACTTCGCAACCGTTGCGAGAAGGCGCGCACGCGGCACGTCGAGCAGAGGCCGGACAAGGCGCACCCCGCCGAGATCGCGCACCGCCGCCATGCCTGCAAGCCCGTCGACGCCGCTGCCACGCGCGAGCCGCAGCAGAAATGTTTCGGCCTGGTCTTCCAGATGATGCGCGACGAGAAGATCGCCCGCGCCTTCAAGCATGCAGGCTTCGGCAAGCAGCCGGTAACGCGCGGTCCGGGCGGCGGCTTGCAGGCCCGCCTTCGGCTTTGCGCCGCGCCAGACGAGAATGCGATGCGGAACGCCGAGCGCTTTCGCCATGCCTGCGGCTTCCCGCGCCTCCGCGCCCGATGCGGCGCGAAGCCCGTGATCGACGGTCAGCGCGATGAGAGGACGCTTGCGCGCCTTCGCCCAGCGCGCGGCAAGAAAGAGAAGCGCAAGCGAGTCCGGCCCGCCCGAGAAAGCCACCGCGATACGCGCCGCCGGCTTCAGCGGCGTCATCCATTTTGCGAATTCAGCCGCGCCGACCGGGCCCCCGCTCTCTGACCCCGGCGATGCGCGCGACGAAGACATGCTTCAACTGCAATGCGCCTTCTGGCGCTCCTGCTTGTTGCGCGCGACGACGGCGGGCGATGCGTTCGGGAACTGTTCCTTCAACTGGCCGAAGGTGGCGCAGGCCGCATCCTTCTGGCCGAGCTGCGACAAGGTCATGCCGAGCTTCAACAGGCTGTCCGGCGCCTTCGAGCTTTTCGAATAGGTCGTGTAGCCCTTGAGGAAGCTGTCGGCGGCGTCCTTGTACTGGCCCTGCACGTAATAGGTTTCGCCGAGCCAATATTGCGCATTGCCGGCAAGCGGGTCCTTCGGATGCTCGACAAGGAACTGCTTCAGCGCATCGCGCGCCTGCGGGAACTGGCCGCGCTTCAGAAGGTCGATCGCAAAATCATATTGAACCTGCGGCGTGCCGTTGGGCAGCGTCACTGTCGGCGCGGCCGGGGCCGCCGCTGCGGGGGCGGAAGCGCCGGCCGTTGCGCCGGGCTTCAGCGGCATCGGCGCACCGCCGGCTGCTGCCGGAGCGCCTGCGGCCGGGGCGGGAGCGGCGCCCGCGCCGCCCTGCACGTCCTTGAAGCGGAGGTCCGTATCGGCCTTGTAGCTCTGGAGGTCTTGCGCCGTCTGGTCGATCTTGTGGCTGAGTTCGTCGATGCGGCCCGTCAGCGAGCGCATCTGCTCCTCGATATCGTTGAGCCGGGCCTGCGTATCGGCCGAACTTGCGGAGCCGCCACCTGCGGGCGCGCTGCCGCCCGACGAGGACGAGCCGCCGCCATAGCTCTGCTGCTGGAGATCGTTGACGCTGCGCTCCAGCCGGTCTAGCCGGTTGTTGACCGCCCGCAAATCCGTGTCGTCCGCGCGCGCGCTCTGCGACATGAAAGCCGGAACCCCGACAAGGGCGGCCATACCCGCCGCAACAAGAAATCTGGCTTTTGTCACCTGTTCCGCCTCAAGACGATTTGACCGCGACCAATCGGAAATATCCGCCCTTCATACGGGCAAAGAATGCACCCGCACAAGTTTACGCATCATAAGCGCAACTGCGACCAAATTGGGGCATTGCCCATGCCGCGACTTCGGCCAGGCCGGGTTCGGCGCTCCGCACGGGGCCGCGTTGCGGCGCTCCCGAAAAGCAGAAAGCGCCCTTCCGCATTCAGCGGAAGGGCGCTTCCATTTCAATCAGCCAAGCGAGAGCTTAGCTGCCGGCGCCTTCAGCAACCACCGTCACAGCGCGGCGATTCTGTGCCCAGCAATTCTCGTTCGAGTCGAGGCACACCGGACGCTCCTTACCGTAGGAGATCGTCTTGACGCGCGAACCGTCGACGCCGAGGCTCACAAGGTAATCCTTCGCCGCGGCGGCGCGACGGCCACCCAGCGCGAGGTTGTACTCACGCGTACCGCGCTCGTCGGCATGGCCTTCAAGCGTGAACGTGAGCTTCGGATAAAGCTTCATCCAGGCAGCCTGGCGCTGGAGGGTCGCTTTCGCATCGTCCTTCAGGCTCGACTTGTCGGTGTCGAAGAAGACCCGGTCACCGACGTTGGTGACGAGATCCTGCTGCGTGCCGGGTGTGACGGACGAAGACGAGCTCGGGGTAGCGTTGGTGTTCGCGTCGGTTGAACTGCACGCGGCCACGAACAGGAAGGCTGCGGCCACAGCGGCGAACCGCAGGCCTGCATACGGGGACTTCATTCGGGTGCTCTCCTTTTAATCTCAACGGCCAAAGCGGCTCAGTGTTCCTTTACTACTTTTGCATGCCGAACAACCCGCCAACAAGGACTTCAGCCCTCATAGCCGGGAAGTTATAGCGCTACAAAGTCGGCCCGAAGGACGCTGGGTTGCCGTACCGCAACAAAATAGTATCTGCGGGAACCAGGAGTGGCAAGACTCTTAGGCTATCTGCGACTTTTCGGCATGCGGTTCGTGACATTTTTGCATCGCATCACACCGAAAAAGGACGGGCGGAGCCATCGGCCCCGCCCGCGCAACTCGTCAATTCGTCCGAATCCGGCCTTTCGGCATAATTCGGCAGGAGAATCAGTCTCACTGAATGCGCGGGGACCAGGCAGGGTCCGAGGCGAAAGTGGGCGCCGGCACTGGCCGTTCATTGTATCCGGTGAGGTCGACCGACCAGAGGCCCGGTCCGCCATTCGCCCCGCGCGTTTCGCGGAAGAACATCAGCACGCGCCCGTTGGGCGCCCAGGTCGGGCCTTCATTGTGGTAGCCCTCGGTCAGCACGCGGTCGCCCGTGCCGTCCGGCTTCATCACACCGATGACGAACTGGCCCGAAATGAGCTTCGTGAAGGCGATGAGATCGCCGCGCGGCGACCAGACCGGCGTCGCATAGCGGCCCTGCCCGAAGCTGATGCGGTGCTGGTTCGAGCCGTCGGCGTTCATCACATAGATCTGCTGCGTGCCGCCGCGGTCGGATTCGAAGGTGATCTGCGTGCCGTCCGGCGAATAGCTCGGCGCCGTGTCGATCGCCGCCGTGGTGGTGAGGCGGGTCACTTTACGGCTGCGCAGATCCATCGTGTAGATGTTGGCGTTGCCGCCGCGCTGAAGGCTCATGATGACCTTCTGCCCGTCCGGCGAGAAGCGCGGCGCGAAGGTCATGCCGGGAAATTCGCCGACGACTTCCTGCTGGCCCGTTTCGATATCGAGCAGGTAAACGCGCGGATTGTTGTTGTGATAGGAGAGATAGGTGATCTCCTGCGAGTTCGGGCTGAAACGCGGCGTCAGCACAAGCTCCGCGCCGTTCGTCAGCATATGCGGGTTGAAACCGTCCTGATCCATGATGGTCAGCCGCTTGACGCGCCGGTCCTTCGGTCCCGTTTCCGAGACATAGACGATGCGCGTGTCGAAATATCCGTCTTCGCCCGTCAACCGCTTGTAGATGGCGTCGGCGATGAGATGCGAAACGCGCCGCCAGTTGTCCGGCGTCGTGAAGAATTGCAGGCCGGTGAGCTGCTGCTCGCCGTAAACGTCCCAGAGGCGGAACTCGACGCGGAGCCGCCCGTCGCTTTCAAGCTTCGCCTGCCCGGTCACGAGCGCCTGCGACTTGATGATGCGCCAGTCGCCGAAGCGCGGCGGCACGTTGATGTCGGTCGGCTTCTCGATGAAGGACGACTTGGGCAGCGGATTGAAAAGGCCCGAACGCTCGAGATCGTTGGTGATGACGCCGGCAATGTCGGCGCCGGTCGAGGCTTCCTGTCCCGCCCCGCCGAGAAAATCGGTGATCGCGATCGGCAGCGGCTCGGTGTTGCCCCTGTTGATGTCGATCTGCAAGGCCGCCTGGGCCGGCGCAGCGAAGGCCGCCGCGGTCGACAGCGCCAGCACGAATGCGATGGCCCTTGCCCTGCCGAGCCTCATTCTACTCAGAACGTCGAACATTCATGTCACTCCTGCCTGGTGGACCGGTCCACTCGCTTCCCCACAAGCCAGCGAGCATGGGACCACAATTTGTCAATTCTGCGAACCGACATCGCAATTCGAAGCTTTAACGCCGCCCGTCACATCATTCCGGACAGGCTGAAGTTCATTTCCACATCCCGCCAGGAATTATATTTGTCCGCAGGAAGAAAATCATAGGGCGCGCAGGCCTGTATCGCCTGAACGGCGCGTTCGGCCAGAAGCCGCGAGGCGCCGCCGCCAAGCTCCCCGATCGAGGGCCTGCCCGCAATCGACCCATCCTCGTTCAGCGAGACGCTGATCTTGGCGAACATCTTGTCGGCATCCACGCTGCCCGCCAGCGCGCCGACATTCCAGCACTTCTGCACTTTCACGCGAATGGCGTCGATCTCGCTGAGCGTCATCGGCTCGTCGGCATTGTCGGTTTCGGGCGCATCGACCTTTTCGTCGGTCGGCTTCGATTCGTCCGGTTTCGCGGCCGCGTCCGGAATCTTGTTCAGAAGCGCCGCGATCTTCGTCGGATCGAAGGTCTTGGGCTTCTTCTTCTCGACCGGCTTCTGGACGACGGGCTTCGGCTTTTCAGGCTTCGGCGGCTCCGGCTTTTTCTCTTCGGGCTTCTTCTCGGCGGTCTTTTCCGGAATGGGCTCGGCCTTCTCCTCGGGCTGAGGCGTCGGCTTCGGCTTGTCGGGCTCGACCTTCTGCGCCGGCGGCTCCGGCGGTTTCGGCGTCTGCGTCGTCTTCTTGGCCTTGTGCTTCAGGTTGGTAAGCTCGGAGACCGGCACGAGATCGACCGGAAGCGCGCGCGTCGGCACGGGCTCGAGGGCCCGCGGCGCGGGGAACGCCACCAAGGTCGCGATCAACACCGCGGCGTGAAGCCCGATGGAATAACTGAGCGACCTGCGCATGCTCGCTTTGCTTACTTCGTCTCGGCCTTGGGGGCTTGCGACGTATCGGATTCGGTGACGAGACCCACTTTTGTGAAGCCCGCCGAACTGATGCGTCCCATCACATCCATGACGCGGCCATAATTGATCCCGCTGTCGGCTCGAACGAATATGCGCTGTTCATATCCGTTCTGCGCGATGGCGAGAAGACGCGGCACGAGCGCGTCCGGCTCGACCGGCGTTTCCTGAATGAATATCTGGCCCTTGCCGTCGAGCGTGATCGTCAGGGGCTCGTTGTCGCCCGAAAGCGGCGCGGCCTGCGTTTTCGGCAGGTCGACGGGCACGCCCACGGTCAGAAGCGGCGCCGCCACCATGAAGACGATGAGCAGCACCAGCATGACGTCGACCATCGGCGTCACGTTGATCTCGGCCATCGGCGCGCGCTTGAACTTGCTGCGGCCGCGTCCTCCCGATGCTCCCTGTGCGGAGAAAGCCATGTCTAGCTCCGCTCGTCGAGTTGGCGGGAAAGAATTGCGGAGAACTCGTCCGCGAAGCTCTCCATGCGGCTGCCGAAACGGCCGACCTGATTGGAAAAGCGGTTATAGGCGACGACCGCCGGAATGGCGGCGACGAGGCCGAGCGCCGTGGCGAAGAGGGCCTCCGCGATGCCGGGCGCGACGACCGCAAGATTGGTGTCGCGGCTGATGGCGATCGACTGGAAGCTGTTCATGATGCCCCAGACCGTGCCGAAGAGGCCGATGAACGGCGCGACCGAGCCGACGGTGGCGAGGAACAGCAGTCTCGATTCGAGCGCCAGCATTTCGCGGCTGATCGTCACCTGCATGACCTTGTCGACGCGCTCTTTCAGGCCGATGAAGCTGTCGGTCGCGATTTCCTGCGAACGGCGCCATTCGCGCATCGCCGCGATGAAGAGCGCCGACAGGGGATGCGCCGGGCGGTGCCCGACTTCCTGATAAAGCTCATCGAGCGAGCGGCCCGACCAGAAGGTGCGCTCGAACTGGTCGGCGCGGCGTTCGACGCGGCTGAAGCGCCACCACTTGTCGAAAATGATCGCCCAGGACCAGACGGAGGCGAACAGGAGGCCCAGCATGACGATCTTCACGATCGTATCGGCATGCATGAAGAGCCCCCAGATGGAGAAATCCACCGGGACGGCGGTGGCGGTCTGATTGGCGATCACCTGGGCGGTATTGACGCCTGTGTCGATATGCTGGGTCGTCGGATCCATTTGTCTCTCCGAAAGCGCGCCGTCAACGTGTGGGCCAGCATGCTGCAAAAGCGTCCCGGCGGTGCGAGGCCGAAGCCTGCGCCCTCACCTGATCGTTCTTGTTCATCTGCCCCCGAGTTGAGGCCGAAGTTAGTCCACGAATTATGTCGAAACCGTGGCGCATTGAGGGATTTATATCGAACTCCAATAGCTTAGCGAAACCATGTTGCCCGCCCACAACAAAACTCTCATGACGCGGCATCGATGTAGGGAGCGAGCGCCGCCCTTGCTTTCTCGGGCAACCGCCGCGGCCTTCCGCTTTTATCGAGGCAGGCGGCAAACACAAGCGCCCGCCACAATTCTTCACGATCGCCCGCTTCGCCCAGCCGGTAGATGGTTTGCCTGGCTTCAAGCCGCGCACCGCCGGCCCGGGTATAACGTGTGTGAACCTCAAGTCGGTCGTCTATGCGCGCCGGCCGGACAAAATCGATTTCCATGCGATGAATCGCAAAGGCGAGCGGATCCTCGCCCTGGAATAATTCCGTATGGTTAACGCCCGCTGAACGCAGGAAGTCCGACCGCCCCCGTTCCGCGAAGCGAAGATAATTGGCGTGATAGACGATGCCTGAGAAGTCCGTGTCCTCGTAATAGACCCGGACGGGCAGCACATGCACCTTTCCTTCGATGCGGCCGGCAAGATCCGGCCAATTTGTCGCGGTCATATCTCGTCCTCGCCGGCAAAGAGCCCGCCCTGCTGCACCGCCCCGCCCGTCGGAACGGGCAGGCCGAGATGGGCGAAGGCCGCCGCCGTCAGCACGCGGCCCCTGGGCGTCCGGTTCACGAGGCCCTGCTGGATGAGATAAGGCTCGATGATCTCCTCGATGGCATCGCGCGGCTCGGAAAGCGACGCCGCCACCGTCTCGACGCCCACCGGCCCGCCCGAAAAGCTGACGGCGATGCAACGCAGATAGCGATGGTCGAGCGCATCGAGCCCGCGCTCGTCGACTTCGAGCCGCGCCAGCGCCTTGTCGGCCGCCTTCGCGTCGATCCGCGCCACCTTGTCGACGGCGGCGAAATCGCGCACGCGGCGCAGCAGCCGCCCGGCGACGCGCGGCGTCCCGCGCGCCCGCCGCGCAATCTCATGCGCGCCATCCGCCGTCATCTCGATGCCGAGAAGCCCCGCGCCCCTGCGGACGATATGTTCGAGCTCCGCGACCTCATAGAAGTTGAGCCTGACCGGAATGCCGAAGCGGTCGCGCAAGGGCGTCGTGAGGAGCCCCGTCCGCGTCGTCGCGCCGACCAGCGTGAAGGGCGCGAGATCGATCCTGACCGAACGCGCCCCCGGCCCCTCGCCGATGATGAGATCGAGCTGAAAATCCTCCATCGCCGGATAGAGAATTTCCTCGACCGCCGGCGAAAGCCGATGGATTTCGTCGATGAAGAGCACGTCGCGCGGTTCGAGATTGGTGAGAAGCGCCGCAAGATCGCCCGCCTTCGAGATGACGGGACCCGACGTTGCGCGGAAATTGACGCCGAGCTCGCGGGCGACGATCTGGGCGAGCGTCGTCTTGCCGAGGCCGGGCGGCCCGGCAAAAAGCACATGGTCGAGCGCCTCGCCACGCGTCCGCGCCGCCTCGATGAAGACGCCGAGATTTTCCCGCGCCCGCGCCTGGCCGACGAATTCGTCAAGACGCAGCGGCCGGAGCGAGCGCTCCGCCTCGTCCTCGTCCTTCTTCAATGCGCCGATCAGCCGGTCGTTCACCGCGCCAACTCCTTCAGGCCCTGCCGGATCAGTTGCTCGGCGGACGCCTCCGCCTCAAGCCGCTTCGCGGCGGCCGAAATCGCGCCCATGGCCTGCGCCTGCGGATAGCCGAGATTGACGAGCGCCGACACGGCGTCGCGCATGGACCCGCCGCCGGCTTCCGCCGCCGCAATCGCAAGCCCCGCATCAAGCGTGGCGACGAGGCCCTGATCGACCGGCGCCTTGTCCTTCAATTCGGTCACGATCCTTGCTGCAACCTTCGGCCCGACGCCGGGCGCGGCGGCGACCGCCTTCTTGTCGTCGAGCGCGATCGCGCGGGCAAGATCGGAGGGCGACAGCGTGCCGAGCACGCCGAGCGCGACCCGCGTGCCGACGCCCTGCAAGCCGGTGAGGAGCCGGAACCAGTCCCGCTCGAGATCGTTCCCGAAGCCAACAAGGCGGATCGCATCCGCGCTCACCTTGGTTTCGATGGAAAGCGTCGCAGGGCTTCCCGAGACGAGCTGATCGAGCGTGCGCCTCGAACACGTCACCTGATAGCCGACGCCGTTGACGTCGATGATGACCCAGTCGTCGCCCTTCTCGTCGACGATGCCCTTCAGCTTGCCGATCATGCGCGCCGCGCTTTCGTCTGGCCGGCGTCGCGCGCGAGCGCCGCCGCGATGCGTTCGTTCGCGCCGCCCGAATGCGCGTGGCAGATGGCGATGGCGAGCGCGTCCGCCGCATGTTCGGTGCCGATCTTCGCGCCGGGCAGCAGCATCTCGACCATCATGCGGATTTGCGCCTTGTCGGCATGTCCCGCGCCCACGACCGATTTCTTGATGTGGTTCGGCGCATATTCGGCGACCGGGATGCCCGCCCGCGCAGGCACCAGCAGCGCCATGCCCCGCGCCTGGCCGAGCTTCAGCGCGGCGAGCGGATCGCGGGCGACGAAGGCTTGTTCGACGGCAGCCGCATCCGGCGCATGCGTCTCGACCACGATGCAGAGCCCGGCCTCGATCTCGACCAGCCGCTCTGCAAGGCTCAGCCTCTCATTGGAAGTGACGGTGCCGTTGGCGACATGGACGAGCCGCGCGCCCATGACCTCGATGACGCCCCAGCCGGTCGCGCGCAAGCCCGGATCGATGCCGAGATATCTGAGGGAGGCCGGCATGGTTGGGGCCTGTCGGTTCAGGTCCGCCGGTGAAAGAACGCGCGGGCCCCGGAATCAGGCCGACATCTTCTCCATCACCGAATCGGACAACTCGAAGTTCGAGTAAACTTGCTGCACATCGTCGTCGTCGTCCAGCGCTTCGAGAAGTTTGATGAGCGTCTCGGCCTTTTCATCGTCCACTTCGATGGCGTTCTGCGGCTTCCACACGATCTTGGCCGAACGCGGCTCGCCGAATTTCGCCTCGAGCGCGCGGGCGACCTCGTGCAGCGCGTCGGGCGCGCAGAAAAGCTCGTGCCCGTCCTCGCTCGACTGGCAGTCTTCCGCGCCCGCTTCGATGGCCGCTTCGAGCATCGCGTCGGCGCTTCCCGCTTCCGGCGCATAGTCGATGCGGCCGAGACGCGAGAACATGAACGAGACCGAACCCGTTTCGCCGAGATTGCCGCCGTTCTTGGTGAAGAGCGAACGCACCGCGCTCGCCGTGCGGTTGCGGTTGTCGGTCAGCGTCTCGACGATGACGCCGACACCGCCGGGGCCGAAGCCCTCGTAGCGCACCTCTTCATAATTGGCGCCGCCCTGATCGGTGCTCTTCTTGATCGCCCGTTCGATATTGTCGCGCGGCATGTTTTCGGCGCGCGCATCCTGAATGGCGGCGCGCAGGCGCGGATTATAGGCGGGATCGGCAAGGCCCATCTTCGCCGCGACGGTTATTTCCTTGGCGAGCTTTGAGAAGAGCTTCGAGCGCTTCTTATCCTGCGCGCCCTTGCGATACATGATGTTCTTGAATTGCGAATGGCCCGCCATGGCCGCCTCCGGATTGAGGGCAGAACCCGCCCGCCGGCGGCCCGCCTCGCCGCCCAACGGGCAGCTTTCAACTGTTTGATGCACATCACGCGCAAGCCGAAGGCCCCGCGCTGTCGGCGCGATTTATAGGGGCCCGCCCGGCCGAAATCCAGCGCCGCCCGCACCGAGCCGATATACACGCATCACGTGCATATCATACTTGATGTACCTAATTCGTATAGAGGGGATGGGGACGCCCCCCTTTGAGCCGACTCGTCGGTATGGCTATGCTTGAGCAACCACCAATAGGGACGGGCGGCGCGGTGAAGTCCCCGCGTGTTCTCAAGCTCAAGAGTCACTGATGATCAACGACATTGATATTCGGAACTTTAAGTGTTTCGAACGTCTTTCCATTAGCAACTGCAATCGCATCAACGTCATTGTCGGAGACAACGGTGCGGGCAAAACCGCCTTGTTGGAGGCGATATTTTTGGCGCTTGGCGGCTCAAGTCAGTTGGCCATTCGCTTCAGACAATTTCGCGGACTTGATGGGACCTTTCGCGGTGATGGCAGAAAGATCGAGGAGGCAATTCTCAGGGACTATTTCCACAATCTCGATATGTCGAAGCAAATTTCGATAACGCTCAGCGGGTCGGGACCGGAAGCGAGATCTGTTTATATTGGTCGAAAGGATTCTGGCCCCGAGACTTTCTTTTCCGGCACAGACCTTTCTTCTGCGGACATTAAATCATCAATAGAATTTCGTTGGCGAGACGCCAGGGGGAATGAACGAACGGCGTCGCCAACTTTTTCGGCTGAAAACGTTAAATTCCCTGAAACTGGAGAAGACTTGCCGAATTTTTTCTTTTTCGCCGCGAACCAAACTTTTTCCTCCGTAGAAAACGCAGAACGTTTCTCTGATCTAAGTCGTGCTAAGCGTGTACCGAAGACACCCTTGAGTGCATGGGCCGCGCCCAACGGGCGCGAAACTCGCTCGTCTACTGTCCCCCCAAGCCGAAATCCAGCGCCGCCCGCGAGGAGCCACTACACACGCATAAAGTGTTGTCTAATTTTATATTCCCGTTTAACGTGTGTTTAACGATTCGCTACTACTCTGCGTTTGTTCCGGTTCTTCAGGGAGGCAGCCCACCATCCCGAACCGGGGCAAATCGCAGCCGATCCGGCCCGTGGTCCAGCCCAAAGCCACATGTCGGATCACCCGCCTCCGCAGAAAGCGGCGGCAATCGCGCCTCGTCCACGGCATCTCGCCCACCTCGGGTGCCATGGGCGAGGCGCAATACATTCAGGCTTCGGAATTAAGAGAGATCAGCCGCCGTATATGCGGGTCGGCCAGGCATAGTCCGAGGCAAGACGGCCGAAGCTCGCCTCCTCGATGAAGCGCGCCACAAGGCGTTCGCTGAAGATCGCGTGATAGCGCGCGTGCCCCCGCGCCGCGACGGCCCGCCGCTCGTCGTCATGGGCGAGGAAATGGCGCAACCGCTGCGCGAGATCTTCCATCCCGTCGAAAAAGGCGAACTCGTCCTCGCCGAATATGTCGCCATAGCCGGTCGAGCGGGCAACGAAGACGAGAAGCCCGTTGCCCGCATATTGCGCGAGCCGGTCCGACGAATAGAGATAATGATCGTCGGCGCGGCTGAGATTGAGCCCCATGCGCGCCTCCGCAATCGCGTCGAAATAGGCCGAGCCGAAAACGGAGGGCCGGCCTTCGAGCCCGTAAAACGCGAAACGCGCTTCCGGCACGCGGGCCTCGATGTCGCGCATGATCGCGCCGCGCCAGGGCGTGCCGCGCTCGCTTCCGATGGTGCAGAGAAGATCGAAAGGCTGGTCCGCGCGGGCAAAGCACTCGAGCGATTCAATCGATCGGTCCGCCGGATTGGGAATGAAGGCGACGCGGTGGCGCCCGGTCGCAAAGGCGTCGAGCCTGTCGCCCGCCGTGGTGATGAAGGTGATATCCGCCGCCTCGCCGAAACGCCTGATGCGCGGCGGGTTTTCCGGCAGGAACAGGGGATCGAGATTGACGACCGCGACGAGCGGCGCGGGGCGGAGCGCCTTGATCTCGCCGATCGTCTCGTTGGAAATCTTGTCGGCATGCATGAGCACGAGAAGCTCGGGCCGGTATTGGCGGCAAAGCTCGACGAGACGGCGGTTCGCCTCCGCATCGCCCGCGCGGCCGACGCCGAAACGCCCTTGCAGCCGCGACACGTCGCGGTCGCTATAGGGAATGACGGCATGGCCATTGCGGATGAAGCCGTTCGTCAGCTTGCGGATGGTCGCGTAGAAATTCGCGCCCGCCTTCTGCTCGTTGAAATTACCGGCGATGACGATCCGCATCGGCCCGCCCCTCACGCGACCGGCAGCGACTGGATGAGCCGCCCGCCGACGCGCACCGGCTCGACGCGGATCGCAAGGCCCTTCGCATCGGTCTCGACGAAGACGCCGCAGAGCGTTGCGGGGCCCAGCGCCGGCTGGAAGCGCCCGCTCGGAATCTTCGAGAGAAACCGGCTGATCGGTTCTTCCTTCTCCATGCCGATGACGGAATTGTAGTCGCCGCACATGCCCGCATCCGTCTGATAGGCCGTGCCGCCCGGCAGCACCTGCGCGTCCGCGGTCGGCACATGGCTATGCGTGCCGACGACGAGGCTCGCCCGCCCGTCGCAGAAATGCCCCATCGCCATTTTCTCCGACGTCGCCTCGCCGTGGAAATCGACCACGATGGCGTCCGCCGCCATGCCGAGCGGGCAGGCCTCGATGGCCTCGTCTATGGCCGCGAAAGGATCGTCGAGCGGGTCCATGAAGACGCGCCCCATGGCGTTGATGACGAGCACGCGCTCGCCCGCCGCCGTTTCGAGGAGGCTCGCCCCGCGCCCCGGCGTGCCCGCCGGAAAATTGATCGGCCGGATGAGGCGCGGCTCGCGCTCGATATGCACAAGCGCCTCGCGCTGGTCCCAGGCGTGATTGCCGAGCGTCACCGCATCGACGCCCGCATCGAAGAGGTCGTTGCAAATCTGCGCGGTGATGCCGAAGCCGCCCGCCGCATTCTCGCCATTGACGATGACGAAATCGGCGCCGAGCCGCGCCCGCAGATCGGGCAGATCGGCGACGATCGCATCCCGCGCCGAGCGCCCCACAATATCGCCGAGAAACAGCAGCTTCATTCAATCCATTCCCGCAAACGCAATCGCCGCAGTCTCGGTGACGATCCAGTCGAGGCGCTGGTCGCCCCGCTCCTCAGGAAGCTCTTCGGCCTCCTGCGCCGAAAAGGCAAGTCCGACGGCGACGACCTGCCGCCCGTCAGAACGTAGCGCCTCCAGCGTCCGGTCGTAATAGCCCCCGCCCTGCCCGAGCCGCCGCCCGGCCCGATCGAAGGCGAGAAGCGGCAGCAGCAGGAGCGCGGGCGTGACGGCGGGCGCGTCCGCAACCGGCGATCTGGTGCCGTGCGGCCCGGCGGCGAGCGGATCGCCCGGCTTCCACAGCCTGAAGACGAGCGGCGCGGCCAGCACCTCGACGCAAGGGAGCGCAATCCCTTGGCCCCGCGCGGCCGCGCGCCGCATGATTTCGGAAGGGTCCGCCTCGCTGCCGATGGGCAAATAGCCCGCGACGAAGCCGTCGGGCGGCAGCGGCACATGTTCGAAAAAACGGTCGGCAAGCTGCGACGAGGCCTTGTGTCCGAGCGCTGCCTGCGCGGCGGCCCGGCGCTTTCGGGCCATCAATCGCGCTTCTGCTTTGGCTTGTGCGCTGCTCATTGCCGGTCGGACATCCGGGCGGAAGGCGAAAGTGGAGCCGCCTCGGCCGTTGGAACGGTGATTCTCGGAGACCTACCTAGGTAGGTGGGCGCCGTGTGAAAGAGACCAGGGTCTCAACCAGGGACAGCTCCCTGAAGAATCGTAAGGCCCCGAGATAAAAGTGTTCCTGACGAACCAGACAGCCCCATGCCCATATCGTGCCGCGATGCCCCCAAGGTCAAGGGGCATCAGGCCGCATCGACCCGCCTGGCAATGTCCTCGATCCGCCGCGCGGCGTTGTCGAGCACGTCGGCGAGCAGGTCTTCGGCCTCGCGCGAGCGTTCGAGCGCCGCGATCCGGGTCTGGGTGAGCTGCTCTATGTCGGCTTCGAGAATGTGCACCTTCTGCTGCGCTTCGGCCAGCTCGTCGGCCACCATCAGCGACGCCATCAGCAGGAGCCGCGTCTCGCCCACCTGGCCGACATCGCGCGAAAGTTCGCTCACATGCCTGTTGATATGCGCCGCGAGGTCTTTCAGGTGGTCCTCTTCGCCGTCGCCGCAGGCGACCGTATAGGCCCGATCGTTAATGAGAACCGTGACCTGTCCCATGTGATGCCCTTCAGTTCTGCGCCAGCACTTCGCGGATGCCTTCGATGGCGTCGGCCAGCGTTTCCGACGCCCGTTCGTTCAATTCGTTGAGCCGCCGCGCCTCGGATTTCATCTGGTCGAGTTCCTCGGCCAGCCGCGCCCTGTCTTCCTTGAGCGCCACCATCTCGTTTTCGAGCCGCCCGGCCGATTGCGCCCGCACAAGCTGGCGGTGAATGCCCGCCTCCAGCCTGTCGAGGGCCGCCTTGAAGCGATCCGTCGCCGTATCGAGTTTGCTCATGGCCCGCCGCTATCTGAAAATTGGCTCCCCGCCTCGTTTCCCAACATAGGCGCGGGGCCGAAACGAGGTCAACGCGGGAGAGAACGCACTTCGCCCCGAAACCCCTGAAACGTGCGGCAATTTGCGTGAATCCAGCATTGACTCAACCTTGGCCCCCGTGGTCAATGTGGCCCGCTCGCCAGACCCCGGAGGAACGCGGATTCGCGCCGCTCCGCAAGGGATTTCAAGGCTCGGCGCTTAGAGCCCGGACCAGCCGGACCGGGGCTTCCCAGAACGGGCCGAAGCCCGGAAGAGTTGGACATGACGCCTCCCGACCAGTCGACTGCCGCCACGGACGCAAAATCGGCTTCCGCCTCCCACCGCGACATGGCGAACGCCATCCGCGCTCTGGCGATGGACGCCGTGCAGAAGGCCAATTCCGGCCATCCCGGCATGCCGATGGGCGCGGCCGACATCGCGACCGTCCTCTTCACCCGCTTCATCAAGCTCGACCCCTCGGCCCCGAACTGGCCCGACCGCGACCGCTTCGTGCTCTCCGCCGGCCACGGCTCGATGCTGCTCTATGCGGTGAACTACCTGCTCGGCTACGCCGACATGACGATCGAGCAGATCAGGAATTTCCGCCAGCTCGGCGCCATCACCGCCGGTCACCCGGAATATGGCCATGTGCAGGGCGTCGAGACGACGACCGGCCCGCTCGGCCAGGGCATTTCCACCGCCGTCGGCATGGCGCTCGCCGAAAGGCTCGAAGCCGCCCGCACCGGCCTTGCCGACCACTTCACCTATGTCATCGCCTCGGACGGCGACCTGATGGAAGGCATCAGCCACGAGGCGATCAGCCTTGCCGGCCATCTGCGCCTGTCGAAGCTCATCGTCCTTTACGACGATAACGGCATCACCATCGACGGCTCGCTCGCTCTGTCTGAATCGGGCGACGCGCTGAAGCGCTTCGAGGCCGCAGGCTGGAACGCGACCCGCATCGACGGTCACAACCCGGACGAAATCGCCGCCGCCATCGCCGCCGCGCAGAAGTCCGACAAGCCGACCCTCATCGCCTGCCGCACCGTCATCGGCTACGGCTCGCCCAACAAGCATGGCAAGGCCTCCTCGCACGGCTCGGCGCTGGGCACGGAAGAAATCGCACTCACCCGCGAGGCGCTGGGCTGGACGGCGGAACCCTTCGTCGTTCCGGCAAACATTCTCGCTGCCTGGCGCGCCGCCGGCACGCGCAGCCTCGCCGCCCGCAAGGACTGGGAAACGCGCCTGGCGAAACTCGACGCCGCCGCGCGCGCCGAATTCGAACGCCGCCTCAAGGGCGACCTGCCCGCGAACTTCACGAAGGTGGTCAACGACTACAAGAAGAAGCTCGCAGAGGAAAAGCCGAACTGGGCGACGCGCAAATCGTCCGAGGAAGTGCTGAACGTCCTCAACCCGGTGATGCCGGAAAATATCGGCGGCTCGGCCGATCTCACCGGCTCGAACAACACCCGCTCCAAGGACCAGAAGGCCGTCGCGCCGACGGACTTCTCCGGCACCTTCATCCATTACGGCATCCGCGAGCACGGCATGGCCGCGGCCATGAACGGCATCGCGCTGCATAAGGGCTTCATTCCCTATTCCGGCACCTTCCTCGTCTTCACCGATTATTGCCGCCCGGCGATCCGTCTCTCGGCGCTGATGGAGCAGCGCGTCGTCTATGTGATGACGCATGACTCGATCGGCCTCGGCGAGGACGGCCCGACCCACCAGCCGGTGGAACACCTCGCCTCGCTCCGCGCCATGCCGAACCTCCTCGTCTTCCGCCCGGCCGACGCCGTCGAGACGCTGGAATGCTGGCAGCTCGCGCTCGAAGCGAAGAAGACGCCCTCGGTCCTCGCTCTGTCGCGCCAGAACCTGCCGACGGTGCGCACGACGCATACGGATGAAAACCTCTGCGCCAGGGGCGGCTATGAACTCTCGCCCGCCACCGCGCCCGCGAAAGTCACGCTGATCGCCACCGGCTCGGAAATCGAGATCGCGCTTGCCGCCCAGAAGCTCCTCGAAGCCGAAGGCGTCGGCGCCCGCGTCGTCTCCATGCCCTGCGTCGAACTCTTCGAGGCCCAGTCGAAGGACTACAAGGCGAAGACGCTCGGGCAAGGCACCGTCAAGGTCGCGATCGAGGCCGCGATCCGGTACGGCTGGGACCGCTACATCGGCGCCGACGGCGCTTTCGTCGGCATGACGGGCTTCGGCGCCTCCGCCCCCGCCAAGGATCTCTACAAGCATTTCAACATCACCCCGGAAGCAGCCGTCGCCGCCGCGAAGGCCTGCCTCAAGAACTGATACCTACCCAGGAGAGAAGAAGATGGCTGTGCGCGTCGCAATCAACGGTTTCGGTCGTATCGGACGTCTCGTCCTTCGCGCCATCGCGGAGTCGGGCCGCAAGGACATCGAGGTCGTTGCGATCAACGATCTGGGTTCCGTCGAAGCCAACGCCCATCTGCTGAAGTGGGACTCGGTGCACGGCCCCTTCCCCGGCAAGATCAAGGTGACGAAGTCCTCCTTCGATCTCGGCCGCGGACCGATCAAGGTGCTCGCCGAGCGCGACCCCGCAAAGCTCCCCTGGAAGGACCTCGGCGTCGACATCGCGCTTGAATGCACGGGCATCTTCACCTCGAAGGAAAAGGCCTCGATGCACCTGACCGCGGGCGCAAAGAAGGTTCTGATCTCCGCCCCCGCCGACGGCGCTGAAATCACCGTCGTCTACGGAGTCAATCACAAGGAACTGAAGAAGAGCCACAAGATCATCTCGAACGGCTCCTGCACCACGAACTGCCTCGCGCCGGTCGCCCAGGTGCTGAACAACGCCGTCGGCATCGAACGCGGCTACATGACGACGATCCACGACTATACCGGCGACCAGAACACCGTCGACACGCTGCACAAGGACCCGCGCCGCGCCCGCGCCGCCGGCCTCTCGATGATCCCGACCTCGACGGGTGCGGCCAAGGCGCTCGGCCTCGTTCTGCCGGAACTGAAGGGCAAGCTCGACGGCACCTCGGTGCGCGTGCCGACCGCCAACGTCTCCGTCGTCGACCTCGTCTTCACGCCGAAGCGCGCGACGACCGTGGAAGAAGTGAACGCCGCCATCGTCGCCGCCGCCAAGGGCCCGCTGAAGGGCGTGCTGGCGACGACGAACGAGGAGCTCGTCTCCATCGACTTCAACCACAACCCGGCCTCCTCGACCTTCGACCTCACCCAGACGCAGGTCGTCGACGGCAAGCTCGTCCGCATCATGAGCTGGTACGACAACGAGTGGGGCTTCTCCAACCGCATGGGTGACACCGCTGCCGCCCTCGGCAAGCTGCTCTAAAGAGAGAAGCACAGCACATCATGGCCGGCCACAAGACCCTCGATGATCTGTTCAAGGCCGTCGGCCTGCGCGGACTGCGTATCCTCGTCCGCGCCGATCTCAACGTGCCGATGGCGGAAGGGCGCATCACCGATACGACGCGCATCGACCGCGTCGCCTCGACGCTGACCGAGCTTGCCGACCGGGGCGCGAAGGTTGTCGTGCTGTCGCATTTCGGCCGCCCCAAGGGCGCGCCGGAAGCGAAGTACAGCCTCGCCCCCGTCGCGGCGGCACTTGGCGGCATTCTCGGCCGCAAGGTCTCCTTCGGCGCGGACTGCATCGGGCCTGAAGCGAAGAAGGCGGTCGATGCGCTTCCCGAAGGCGGCATCGTCGTCCTCGAAAACACCCGCTTTCATCCGGGCGAGGAAAACAACGACCCCGCCTTCGCCAAGGCGCTCGCCGAAAACGGCAACGTCTATGTGAACGACGCCTTCTCCTGCGCCCATCGCGCTCACGCTTCGACCGAGGCGATTGCGCATGAGCTGCCCGCCTATGCGGGCCGCGCGATGGAAGACGAGCTTGCCGCGCTCGACAAGGCGCTTGGCAATCCCGCCCATCCCGTCGTCGCCATCGTCGGCGGCGCCAAGGTCTCGACCAAGATTTCGCTTCTCGGCAATCTCGTGAAGAAGGTCGACACCCTCGTCATCGGCGGCGGCATGGCAAACACCTTCCTCGCCGCCCAAGGCAAGAAGGTCGGCAAGTCGCTCTGCGAGCGCGATCTCTTCGACACCGCCCGCCACATCCTCGCCAATGCCCGCAAGGCCGGCTGCGACATCATCCTGCCGACCGACGTTGTCGTGGCGGGCGAATTCAAGGCGGGCGCCGCCGCGAAGACCGTTTCGGTCGACGCCGTGCCCGACGACATGATGATCCTCGACGTCGGCGCCGACACGCTTGCCTATATCGCCGGCCGCTTCGAAACGGCAAAGACCGTCGTCTGGAACGGCCCGCTCGGCGCCTTCGAAGTGCCGCCTTTCGATCAGGGCACCTCCGAAGCCGCGCGTCAGGTCGCCATGCTCACCAAGATGGGCGCGCTCATCTCGGTCGCGGGCGGCGGCGACACGGTGGCCGCGCTCAACGAAGCCGGCGCGACCGAAGATTTCACCTATGTGTCCGCCGCGGGCGGCGCCTTCCTCGAATGGATGGAAGGCGTCGAACTGCCCGGCGTCGCGGCACTCGAAGGCAGATGAGCTAGAGGGAAAAGAACAATGACTGAGACACTTGAATCGATCGCAAAAGCGATGGTGGCGCCCGGCAAGGGCATTCTCGCCGCCGACGAAAGCTCGGGCACGATCAAGAAGCGCTTCGACGCCATCAACGTCGCCTCGACCGAAGAGAACCGCCGCGACTATCGCGAGATGCTGTTCCGCACCGAAGAGGCGATGAAGAACTACATCTCCGGCGTCATCCTTTACGACGAGACGATCCGCCAGAAGGCGAAGGACGGCACGCCGCTCGTCGACCTCATCAAGAAGTCGGGCTCGATCCCGGGCATCAAGGTCGATGCCGGCGCAAAGCCCATGGCTGGCTTCCCCGGCGAAACCATCACCGAAGGCCTCGACGGCCTCGATGATCGCCTTGCCGAGTATTACAAGCTCGGCGCCCGCTTCGCGAAATGGCGCGCCGTCATCGACATCTCGCCGGTCATCCCGACCAATGCCTGCATCGAGGCGAATGCCGAAGCGCTCGCCCGCTACGCCGCGCTCTGCCAGAAGAACGGCATCGTCCCCATCGTCGAGCCTGAAGTGCTGATGGATGGCGACCACACTGCCGACCGCTGCTTTGAAGTGACGGAAGCGACGCTCCGCGCCCTCTTCAACCGCCTCGCGCTCCACAATGTGAAGCTCGAAGGCACGATCCTGAAGCCGAACATGGTCGTCTCCGGCAAGAAGTGTGCGAAGCAGGCCGGCATCCAGGAAGTCGCCGAAAAGACCATCGCCGTCTTCAAGCGCACCGTGCCCGCCGCGATCCCCGGCATCGTCTTCCTCTCGGGCGGCCAGTCGGATGAAGATGCGACGGCGCACCTCAACGCCATGAACGCCATCGGCGGCCTCCCCTGGGCGCTCTCCTTCTCCTACGGCCGCGCCCTTCAGGCCGCGCCGCAGAAGGCATGGAGCGGCAAGGCGGAAAACGTCGCCGCCGGCCAGCGCGCCTTCGCGCACCGCGCGAAGATGAACAGCCTCGCGGCGCTCGGCAAATGGAAGGCCGAACTCGAAAAGGCCGCCTGACACTTTCCCCGCCCGATGAACCGAAACGCCCCGCAGCAATTTGCGGGGCGTTTTGCATTTGGCCCTGAACCCGCGCTACAAACTCGCCCCATGAGCAAAAAGAAATACGTCTCCGACAAACAGGCGGCCATGATGGAGGAAGGCGAGCGCGAGCCCTGCCGCCTTTACCTCATCACCCCGCCCCGGCTTGAGCCGCGCGCCTTTGCCGATACGCTGAAGGCCGCGCTCGACGCGGGCGACGTCGCCTCGCTGCAATTGCGTCTGAAGACGGAAGCGGAAGAAACCGCGAGCGCCGACGCGATCCGCCGCGCGACCGAAATCCTGATGCCCGTCGCGCATGCCCGCAACGTCGCCTTCATCGTCAACGACCGCGCCGACATCGCCGCCGAAATGAACGCCGACGGCGTCCATATCGGCCAGGACGACATGCCCTACAAGGAAGCCCGCAAGCTCGTCGGCCCCGACCGCGCCGTCGGCGTCACCTGCCACAATTCCCGCCACCTGGCGATGGAGGCCGGGGAGGCGGGCGCGGATTACGTCGCCTTCGGCGCCTTCTACGACACGGCCACCAAGCAGCCGAAATTCCGCGCCGAGCCTGAAATCCTCACCTGGTGGAGCGAAACCTTCGTCGTGCCCTGCGTCGCCATCGGCGGCATCACGGTCGAGAATGCCGCACCCCTGGTCGCGGCCGGGGCGGATTTCCTCGCCGTTTCGGCCGGCGTCTGGGCCCATGCGCAGGGCCCCGCCGAGGCCGTCCGCGCCCTTAACCGCGTCATGACGGAAGCCCGCAAAACCCCATAAAGGCTTGGCCTTTGGGCCCGCCAAATGCTATCAGAGCGCCGGCCCGCATCGCGCGGCCTATCGCGCCTCCGGCCAAAACCCCAAGCCTTCGAGAACATCCATGCCCAAGATCAACGGTAACGAAATCCGCCCCGGCTATGTCATCGAGCATCAGGGCGGCCTCTGGGCTGCGGTCAAGGTGCAGCACGTGAAGCCCGGCAAGGGCGGCGCCTTCGCGGTGGTCGAACTGAAGAACCTCGTCGACAACCGCAAGCTCAACGAGCGTTTCCGCTCCGCCGAAAGCGTCGAGCGCATCCGTCTGGAGCAGAAGGACTACCAGTACCTCTATGAAGTCGACGGCATGCTGACCTTCATGGACAACGAGACCTACGAGCAGATCGAGCTCCAGAAGGATTGGGTCGGCGAGCGCGCCGCCTTCCTCCAGGACGGCATGAAGGTCACGGTCGAAAGCCATGAAGGCAAGGCGCTCGGCATTTCCCTGCCCGATCAGGTCGTCCTCGAAGTGACCGAAACCGAGCCCACCGTGAAGGGCCAGACGGCGGCGAGCTCCTACAAGCCCGCCCTTCTGTCGAACGGCGTGCGCGTCATGGTGCCGCCCTTCATCACGACCGGCGAAAAGATCATCGTCGACACCAACGAAGTCACCTATCTGCGTCGCGCCGACTGATGTCACGTCACACCCCCGTCATGAGCGTCATGGTCGCCGCCGCACGCAAGGCGGCGCGGGGGCTTCAGCGCGACTTCGGCGAAGTCGAGAATCTTCAGGTCTCGATGAAAGGCCCCGGGGACTTCGTCTCCGCCGCCGACAAGAAGGCGGAAAAGATTCTTTTCGAGGAACTGTCCAAGGCGCGCCCCGGCTATGCCTTCCTGATGGAGGAAGGCGGCGCGATCGAAGGCTCCGACAAGTCGCACCGCTGGATCATCGACCCGCTGGACGGCACGACGAATTTCCTCCACGGCATTCCGCAATTCGCCATTTCCATCGGCCTCGAACGCGACGGCCAGATGGTTGCCGGCCTCGTCTACAATCCGGTCACGGATGAAATGTTCCTCGCCGAAAAGGGCCAGGGCGCATTCCTGAACGACCGCCGCATCCGCGTCGCCGTCCGCCGCGAACTCAATCAGGCCGTTGTCGGCTGCGGCACGCCCAATATCGGCCGCCCCGATCACGAGGGCTACATCGCCGAACTGCGTCAGGTCATGCTCGAAGTGGCGGGCGTCCGCCGCATGGGCGCGGCCTCGCTCGACCTCGCCTATGTCGCCGCAGGGCGCTTCGACGCCTATTGGGAAGCGAACCTTTCCCCCTGGGACATGGCGGCCGGCATCGTCCTCGTCCGCGAGGCGGGCGGCTTCGTCAGCGACCTTCACGGCCGCGAAGAGATGCTGAAGACGGGCGGCATCCTTGCCGGCAACGAGATGCTGCACGGCCAGCTCGCCAAGGTGCTGAAGCGCGCCCGCGCTTCCGCCTGAGCGTTAACTCTCAAGCCCGAACGCGATGCAAGCCTGCCGTTGGCACGCCGCCGCGAACACGCTTAGACTGCCGCCATCGGATAATTGCTCGGGCGCGGACCAGTTCATGATCTCTCACCTTCTGCGTCGAACCGTCATGGCGGCGATGGCCGCCAGCCTCGCGGCAAGCCTTCCCGCCCAGGCGGATGACAACGGGCCCGTCGACGCCGTTCCCCTCGTCCGCCCGAGCGGCATGCCGCCCCGCGCGGCGACGATGCCGGACGACCAGCCCGCCGCCCCCGACGCATCCGACACCCCGCTCTCGGCAACGACGGCGGATGATTTCAAGCTGGGCGCGACACCCCTCCCCGCGCCCGAGGCCGCGCTCGAACGCATCCCCTTCGACATCGACGAGGTGACGCTGGGCGATGCCGCCGAGACGCGCCTCAAGAGCTTCGCCGACCGCTTCAAGAGCCAGTCCGGCCGCGTCATGCTGCGCGCCTATGCCGGCGCGATCGGCGACGTCACCATGAACGCCCGCCGCACCTCGCTGAAACGCGCACTGGCGGTGCGCGAATTTCTGCTGGCGCAAGGCATCGACGCCGAACGCCTCGACGTGCAGGCGCTTGGCGGCGCCCACGACGCCGGTCCCCGCGACCGCGTCGACATCATCCAGGCCGGACGGCAATCGGTCGGGAAAAAACCCAGAAGCTGAACGCAGGACTTGAAGACAGCGGATCGAGGATCAAGCGATGGCGAAAGACTTTACCGACGGCACCAGCCTTTCCCGCCCCGGCCCCTACCTCATGCGCATGGTGCTGTTCCTGATCCTTGTCGGCTTCCTGCTGGCGATCCTCTCGCCGACGCTCAGGGTGGCCTACTTCACCAATCCGGGGCTGAACACGCTCATCATCAGCGTCCTCGTCCTCGGCATCCTTTACGGCTTCCGCCAGGTGCTGGCGCTCGGGCCCGAAATCACCTGGGTCAATAATTTCCGCCGCGCTGATCCCGGCCTCACGCTTCCGCCCGCGCCGCGCATGCTGGCGCCCATGGCCACCATGCTGGGCGACCGCAAGGGCCGCATGCATCTGAACGCGCTGTCCATGCGCTCGATCCTCGACTCCATCGGCTCCCGCCTCGACGAGCAGCGCGAAACATCGCGCTACCTGATCGGCCTGCTGATCTTCCTCGGCCTCCTTGGCACCTTCTGGGGCTTGCTCACCACCGTGAGCTCGGTCGGCCAGACGATCCACAACCTCAACGTCGAGACATCGGACCCTGCAACCGTATTCCAGAACCTCAAATCCGGCCTCGAAGGCCCGCTTTCCGGCATGGGCACGTCGTTTTCGTCATCGCTCTTCGGCCTTGCAGGCTCGCTGATCCTCGGCTTCCTCGATCTTCAGGCCGGACAGGCACAGAACCGTTTCTACAACGAGCTTGAGGAGTGGCTCTCGACCGTCACCGACATTTCCGGCGACTTCGAGCGCAGCCCCGGCATGCTCGCCGATACGACGAAACGGCTGGAACGCATCGAACAGGCGCTCGACCGCCTGACGCGCGGACATTAGGACCACGCCCATGGCGATTTCCAGACGCATCCGCGGCCGCGCACCGAGCGGCGATTATTGGCCGGGCTTCGTCGACGCCATGTCGAGCCTGCTGCTCGTCCTGATTTTCCTGCTGACGATTTTCATGCTGACGCAGTTCTTCCTGTCGCAGCTCGTATCGAGCAAGGACTCCGCGCTCGAAAATCTGAAAAACCAGATCGCCGAACTGGTGAACCAGCTCGCCCTCGCCAAACAGGAAAAGGCCGACCTGCAAACGACCATCGCGACGCTTCAGGCCTCGCTCGCCGATGCGAATGCCGAAAAGGAAAAGCTCGGCGCCGAGGCGGGCGCCGCCGGACAGGTCGCGATCCTGCAAAGCGACCTCACCAAGCAGAAGCAGATTTCCGACGCCGCACTCGCCCAGGTCGAGCTTCTGAACCAGCAGATCTCGGCCCTGCGCCGCCAGCTCGCCGCGCTGGAAGAGGCGCTCGACGCCTCGGAGAAGCGCGACAAGGAAAGCCAGGCCCAGATCGCCGATCTCGGCCGCCGCCTCAACGCGGCGCTTGCCCAGAAGGTGCAGGAGCTGTCGAAATACCGCTCCGAATTCTTCGGCCGCCTGCGCGCAATCCTCGGCAACCGCCCCGACATTCAGATCGTCGGCGACCGCTTCGTCATCCAGTCGGAAGTCCTGTTCGACAGCGGCTCGGCCGAACTCAACCCTTCCGGCATCGGCCAGTTGCAGAAGGTCGCCGACGCCGTGAAGGAAATCTCGGCCGAAATTCCCAACGACATTTCCTGGGTCATCCGCATCGACGGTCACACGGACGCAAACCCGATCCACACCGCGCAATTCCCCTCGAACTGGTATCTCTCGACCGCGCGCGCGATCGCCGTCGTCAACTTCATGGTGAAGGCGGGCGTCGCGCCGAACCATCTCGTCGCCGCGGGCTTCGGCGAGTTCCAGCCGATCAACACCGGAACCACGCCCGACGCCTTCAAGCAGAACCGCCGCATCGAGTTCAAGCTGACGGAGCGCTAGGCCGCTCCTGCAACCGGTAGATCAGCCCCGGCTCCACGATGAATTCGCCCGGCTTCACGCAGCGCAGATCGTATTGGCCGTCGGCGCGAAACGAGACGACGCCGGCAAACTCGTAGCGCCTGCCCCAGTCGTCGACGGCCGCGGCGCGGATGGGCTCGCCGCCGAGATAGCCGAGCAGCGCGCCTTCGCAGCGAACGCGGTCGAGCAGATAATATTCGATGGGCTGATGTTGATTGCGTCGCATCATGGCAGGCGGCGAGAGCGTTCGTTTGCGCATATCCGCGCCGCTCAAACCCGCCGGCATGAAAAACAAATCCGCATAAAAATTCGAGATGGGATCGCGGCGCCTTTCATCAAAAGGCGGGCGGCGGCGCTTTTATGAAAAACGGATGCAAGGCATCTCGAATTTTTATGCGGACCGGCGTTAGCGTCCTGCGGAAATAAACGACCGCTGAGGCATCCATGTCCGGCCAAAATCGCATTGCCAGGATCGGCTTCGCCTATCTCGTGGTGGCGCTGCTGCTTCTTCTGCTCGCATCCGTGTCGACGCCCGTCAACGATCCGGGCAAATCGCACGAAGGCGACCCGGCCTCCAACGGCGCTCCGACGGAAATCGGCCGGCTAGAACGCCTTGAACTCGCGTGACTGCTTGCAGACGAGGATCTTCGCATCATAGGGGCTGCCGATGAGCATCAGGTCGCCATAGCCGGCCGCGACGCTCGACGCAGAGATCTGCTCGCCCATGTTGAGATAGATCGTGCCCGCGCGCCCGCCGCCCGTCGCGCCGAATTCGACGCGCAGAACCTGGCTCGGCGAAAGCTTCTTCGCATCCTTCGCCGTTTCGAGATTGGCCAGCACATGCGGCTGGGCGGCAATGAGAAGCGCGCCGTCGGGCTCGACGTCGATATTGTCGAGGCCGGTGCCGACGCGCACATAGTCGGTCGGCGTCAGCTCGCCCGTCGCCGCGTCGCGCTTATAGGCGTGAAGCGCCGCGCCCAGCGTTTCGGCGACATAGATCGTCTTCCCGTCGGCGCTTGCATTGATGCCGTTCGCCATCGACAGGCGGTCGCCAGCGATGCGCATCGACGTGCCGTCGTAATAGACGATGTTGGCGTTGCGCCACAGCAGCAGGTCGTCCACGAGCTTGCCGCTGGCGCTCGCCGTGCCGTGATCGTTGGTGGCGTAGAAAGCCTCGGGCCCCACCGCGACGAGATCGTTCGGCGAGACGAGCAGCGGGTCCGTGACCGTCTTCACATGATTGAGCAATCCGTCCGCGGCGACGTCGAAAATCTCGACCGACTGCCCGCCCGCCGCCTGATGATTGACGGCGAAGAGACGCCGCTTGCCGTCCGGCGCGATGTAAAGGCTGATCCCGTGCGGGCGGAAATCGGCGGGCTCGTTCGCCGTCACCGGACGAAGCATCCATTGCGCCGCCGGCCCCTTGAGGTCGATCGCATAAATGCCGCCGCGCACGGCCTTGTTGCCGGCGCGGATCGCGCGGCGGTCATAGGCCGAAACGAAGGCAAGCCCGCGCTCGCGGTCGACGACAATGTCCTCGGGCCCGGGCGGCGAGGCCAGCGTCTCGCATTCGGCCGGCACTTCGGCGCGGATCGCCGTGAAATATCCCGTCGCGGCCAGGAACCGCCAGCCGAGAATGCTCGTTATCGCAACGACGGCGACAACGGCGACGATCAGTCCGCGCAAAATCCGTGACATGGCTCACTTCTCCCAGAAATTCATCGCCCCGCAAGGGCGCTGTGCGGCGGTTCAGTGCGCGGCGATGCTCTTGGCTTCTTCGCCGATCAACTCGCCGGCAAATTGCAGCCGCGCGAGCCGCGCGTAAAGCCCGCCCTGCCTGACAAGCTCGTCATGCGTGCCGGAGGCGACCACGCGGCCTTCCTCCATCACCACGATGCGGTCCGCCTTGAGCACGGTCGCAAGCCTGTGCGCGATGACGAGCGTGGTGCGACCCTGCATCAGCACTTCGAGCGCCGCCTGCACCAGCGTTTCGCTTTCCGCGTCGAGCGCGCTCGTCGCCTCGTCGAGGAGGAGCACGCGGCCGTCGCGCAGGATCGCGCGCGCAATGGCGATGCGCTGGCGCTGGCCGCCCGAAAGCGTCACGCCGCGTTCGCCGACCTGCGTCTCGTACCCCTTGGGCAGCGAGGCGATGAAGTCGTGAATGCGCGCGGCCTTGGCCGCCGTCTGCAACTCCGCGTCGCTCGCATCGGGGCGTCCGTAGCGGATATTCTCCGCGATGGTCGTGCCGAAGACGACGGTCTCCTGCGGCACCACCGCGATCCGTGAGCGGAGCGCCACCGGATCGACCTCGGCAATGTCGACGCCGTCGAAGGAGATGCGGCCCGATTGCGGATCGTAGAATCTGAGCAGGAGCTGGAACACCGTGCTCTTGCCCGCACCCGAAGGGCCGACGATCGCCACCGTTTCGCCGGGGCGCACATCGAGCGAAAAGCCGTGCAGCGCCGATACATGCGTCCGCGTCGGATAGGAGAAGGTCACATTGTCGAAGCGGATGTCGCCGCGCGGCGGCAGCGCCAGAACCTTCGGCTGCGCGGGCGCACGGATCGCCGGCTCGACCGCGAGCAGCTCCATCAGCCGCTCCGTCGCGCCTGCCGCCATCTGCATGTCGCCCCAGACTTCCGACAGCGCCGCAAGCGAGCTTGCGGCAAAGAGCGCGTAGAGAATGAACTGGCCGAGCGCGCCCCCCGTCATCTCGTTCGCCATGACGGCGCGCGTGCCGAACCACAAGACGCCGACGACGCTTGAAAGACCGAGGAAGAAGATGAGCGCCGTCAGCACCGCGCGTGCGCGCATCCGCGCCCGCGCGGTGTCGAAGGAGCGCTCGACCGTATCGTCGAAACGCTGGCGGTCGATCGCTTCATGCGTGAAGGCCTGCACCGTCTGGATGGCGTTCAGGCTTTCGGTGCCGAAGGCGCTCGTGTCGGCGATCCTGTCCTGCGCCTCGCGCGACAGCCGCCTGACCCAGCGCCCGAAAACGACGAGCGGCAGCACGATCATCGGAATGGCGAGAAGCACGAGGCCCGAAAGCCAAGGGCTCGTCCACACCATCATCGCGGCCGCGCCGACGAAGAGGAAGAGATTGCGCAGCGCGATCGAGGCCGACGAGCCGACCACCGTCTTGATGAGCGTCGTGTCGGCGGTGAGCCGCGACAGCACCTCGCCCGTCCGCGTGATCTCGAAAAAGACCGGCGACAGCTTCAGCACATGGCCGTAGACCGCCTCGCGCAGATCGGCGACGACGCGCTCGCCGATCCAGCTCACAAGGTAGAAGCGCGAGGCGCTGGACAGGCCGAGCACCAGCGCAACGACGATCAGCGCCAGAAAATATTTGTCGATGAAGCCGGCCGCCACGCCCGAGCCGTCATTCTTGCCGAGAAGGTCGATGAGCCGTCCGCCCGCCATCGGCATGACGAGCGTCGAAAGCGTCGCAAAGACCAGCGCGACGAAGGCGAAGACGATCACGCTCTTGTAGCGGCCGATGAAGGGCATCAGCTTGACCATGGGCCTGATGCCCTTGGCGGGCTTGCGCCGCTGGGCTTCTTCCTCGATGGCCTCGACGGCGGGGTTCGATGTCTCGCTCATGCGCTCCGGCGGGGTCTGAAGGGAGGGGACGTTGTCAGCGTGGCGTAGGGGACACTCTCCCCGCTCATATAGCAACCGCCCCCGCCAAGGTCGATTGAGGGTCTTCCCTCATGCTGCGGCATGACCGCGCAAATGGCGGCGTTCCGCCCCGGACCGGGCGGATGCCAAGCCCGCTTGTCAGGTCCGTCCGGCTTCGCTATAAGCCCCCATTCCGGTGGCGCCCCTGCCTTCAAAGGTTAAGGCCGCGCGCCCGCATTCCAGTCCGTAAAAGGCCCGCGCCATGAAGAAAGATACCCATCCCGACTACCACATGATCACCGTGACCATGACGGACGGGACGAGCTTCAAGACCCGCTCGACCTACGGCAAGGAAGGCGACACGCTGGTCCTCGATATCGACCCGACGACCCACCCGGCCTGGACGGGCGGCGGGCAGCAGCTTGTCGACCGCGCCGGCCGCGTCAGCCGCTTCAAGCAGAAATTCGGCAACCTCGGCACCAAGGCCTGAGGCTAACGCCGCTAAAGACGACAAAGCCCCGCTCGCGCGGGGCTTTTTCATTTCGGGGAAGTGTCCGGGTCTCAGTCGCGGCCGAAGCTCCGCTTCAGGTTCTCGCGGAAAAACGCCTCGACCCGGTCGAACTGATCGGCCAGCGGATGGGCGGCGTCGACCATCTGGGGCCGCTCGCGAAGCTGGCTGTCGAGCCGCTCGACACGGGCATATAGCCGCTCCGAACGGTCGATGAGGTCGAGCAAGGGTTCCGGCAGCCCCTGCGAACCGGTGATCCGGCCCGCCCGCGCGATTTCCTTGGCGGCAAGCCTGTATTTCTCGGCCGCCGCCTCTTCCGCCGTCATCTCGCCTTCATGCACCGCCTTGCGCACCAGCAGCCAGGCCGCGACCTGCATCAGCCGCGTCGTCAGCCGCATGCTCTCGCCCGCGTAAGCGAGCGATGCCTGCCGCGACAGGTTGCGCGACGCCAGCCGCCCCGGCCCGTCGAGATAGGCTGACGTCTCTTCGACGAGCTGCATCCCTTCCCGATATGTCCGCTGAAAGAGATCGGACGTCATGAACGTCTGGAACGTCACTTCGCCCGCATCGGCGAAACCTATATCGCTGTCCCCGTAATCCGCACTCATACCCTCAGCCCCTTCATCCAGCCCGTGCCATTGCGGCACAGACCTGTCCTGAGGGATCAACATCCATGCCAGTCCCGGCGATGGACGGCCGGAGGCGGCGTGCGGAGAGGGCAATTGCCAAAAAAAGAGCCGCGGATGCCCGCGGCTCAGTTTCTAACAGGGAGGCGTCAAACAGAGTGGATAGGAACCACTCAAATCCAGAAACTCTGGATTACGCAAGGTCACCCTAGCTCCTGATGTTTACCAAAAGGTAAACCTCCGGGCAAACGGCCTAAATTTCCTATCCCCGCTCACACCTAAAGTTGTAGGCCCGGCCGCCTGAAAACCCCTAGGATTGCAAGGGTTTAGTACCCGGCCGGTCAGCGCTTGAACAGTGCCTCCGCCGCGGACAGGCTTCCCCGCTTGCTCTCCAATTGGGCACGAATGCGCGCGATCTCGTTTTCGAGCGAGGTGATTCGCGCCGTCAGCTCCTCGATCCCGAGAAGGCTCAGATCCTCCCGCGCCAGCGCCGCCATGGCCTCGTCCCGGCGTTTGCGGGGCTCCAGATCGTCTCTGTCCAACTTATCCTCCTCGACCCTTATAGAAGCCCGCTGATGGCGGTTCCGGTTGTCAGTCTCTCGCCCTGCGGCTAGACCTTCAAGCCCGCCAGTGAGCCGGAGATCGCGTCCAATGACCAGCGTCCCGAAGTCCGCCGCCCTGCCCTCCGCCATGACCGCCATCGCCATTTCGAAACCCGGCGGCCCGGAGGTTCTGGTCCCGCGCGAGCTGCCCGTGCCTGTCCCCGCCCAGGGGGAAATCCTCGTCCGGGTCGAAGCCGCGGGCGTCAACCGGCCCGACACCATCCAGCGCATGGGGCTCTATCCGCCGCCGCCCGGCGCGCCCGACACGCCCGGCCTCGAAATCGCGGGCGAAGTCGTCGCGACCGGACCCGGCGTCACCCTCTGGCGGGTCGGAGACCGCGTCTGCGCGCTGGTCGGCGGCGGCGGCTATGCCGAGTACTGCCTCGCGCATGAAAGCCATGCCCTGCCGATCCCGAAAGGTTTCAGCGCCATCGAGGCGGCGGCGCTGCCCGAAACCTTCTTCACCGTCTGGACCAATGTCTTCGAACGCGGCGCGCTGAAGGCCGGCGAAACGCTCCTCGTTCACGGCGGCTCGAGCGGCATCGGCACGACGGCGATCCAGCTCGCCCGCGTCCTCGGCGCCCGCGTCTTCGCCACAGCCGGTTCCGCCGACAAATGCGCCGCCTGCCGGGAGCTCGGCGCGGAGGCTGCGTTCAATTACCGCGAGCAGGATTTCGTCGCCGAGACGAAGAAGCTGACCGGCGGGCGCGGCGCCGACGTCATCCTCGACATGGTGGGCGGCGACTACATCCCGCGCAACATCGACGCCGCCGCGAAGGACGGACGCATCGTCTCCATCGCCTTCCTCAACGGCTCGGTCGCGGAAGTGAACTTCATGCCCGTGATGCTGAAGCGCCTGACGCTGACGGGCTCGACACTCCGGCCACGGAGCATCGAGGAAAAGGCCGCCCTCGCCGCCGCTTTGCGCGAAAAGGTCTGGCCGCTGCTCGATGCGGGCCGCGTGCGCCCGCGCATCGACGCCACATTTCCGCTCGCGGACGCCTCGAAGGCTCACGCGCTTATGGAAAAAAGCAGCCATATAGGAAAGATCGTCCTCACCGTCTGACGGCATTTTCCCAAGGGAATGCTCGGTCCACGGAATGACCACATTCCCACCTTTTTGTCACCATAGCTCTCTCCGACAAAAGACCTCCGGCCACATCCTTGCGTGCCGGCGAGAGACTTTTGTGTGAACGACAGACAGGAAAAACCGATGAAGAACATCAGACGTCTTTTCATGGCGATCGCTTTCGCCACGGCCGCGACGATTTCTCTCGGCGCATTCCAGAACGCGCAAGCCGCGACCGCGGAAGATCTGAACAAGGAAGCCGACACCGCGCTGAAGCAGCTTTACCGGACCAATCCGACGGCGGAAAAAATCGGCAGCCAGGCGAAGGCCGTGCTGATCTTCCCGTCCATCGTGAAGGCCGGCCTCGTCTTCGGCGGCGCTTACGGCGAAGGCGTGCTCGAAAAGAAAGGCGTGCCGGTCGACTACTACAACTCGGTCACGGGCTCCTGGGGCCTTCAGGCCGGCGCGCAGTCCTACGGCTATGTCGTCTTCCTGATGAACGAAAAAGCGGTCGAGTATCTGAAGAAGACCGCCGGTCTTGAGATCGGCGTCGGCCCGACCGTCGTCGTCGTCGACCAGGGCGTCGCCAAGAACCTGTCGACCTCGACCCTGAAGGACGACGCCTATGCCTTCATCTTCGACCAGCAGGGCCTGATGGCCGGCGTCAGTATCGAAGGCACCAAGATCTCTAAGATCAAACGCTGATCCTTCGCCCCGCCCGCTTGGGCGGGACAGGCACCCGAAGTTGACGGCCGCCCCCCAAAGGGCGGCCGTCGGCATTCATACCGCCCCCGAACGGAACATTACGGCGAATAATTTTCGCGCGCCGGGGGCGAAACTCCCTCCGTTCCCGCTTTCAATGAAAGGGCTTTGGCCCTATATAACGGCCATACCCGATCTCCACAGGACGAGAAGAGGGTTCATCCGAACGACCCCGGATGGACCAGAGGAACAGATATGATTCAGCCCCTGATGCCCAAGGCGACGGCCGTCTGGCTTGTCGAAAATACCTCCCTCACCTTCGACCAGATCGCGGATTTCTGCGGTCTGCACCCGCTCGAGGTGAAGGGCATCGCCGATGGCGACGTCGCGCAGGGCATCAAGGGCATGGACCCGGTCGCCTCCGGCCAGCTCTCGCGCGCCGAGATCGAGCGTTGCCAGGGCAACCCCTCGACCCGCCTGATGGCCGCCGAAAGCAAGTACAAGGTGCCGCCGGTCCAGCCGCGCAACGGCCCCCGCTACACGCCCGTCTCCCGCCGTCAGGACCGCCCGGACGCCATCGCCTGGCTGCTCCGCAACCATCCGGAACTGACCGACGCTCAGGTCGCCAAGCTCGTCGGCACGACGAAGCCGACGATCCAGAGCGTCCGCGACCGTTCGCACTGGAACTCGGCCAACATCAAGCCGGTCGATCCCGTGACGCTCGGCCTCTCGACCCAGATCGAACTCGACGCCGCCGTGCAGAAGGCCGCCCGCAAGCTCGAGCGCGAACGCAAGAAGGCCGACAAGGCCGCCGGCCGCACCGAGACGCTGCTGCCCGCCTCCGAGACGACGGCGCCCGCGCCCCATCACGCCACCATCGCCGCGCCCGAAGTCGCGCCCGAGAAGGACGAGAGCCGCAAGAGCTACGACGCCGACAGCGTCTTCGCGAAACTGAAAGACGTGAAGATCGAGGACGACGAGGAGTAGTTTCTCCCGTCAAAGCGATCCAGATATAAAGCCCTCTTCCAGAAACGGAAGAGGGCTTTCGCTTTTCGTATTGCCTGATGTGGCGCCTTAGCGGGGCACAATCATCGGCGTCGCTCCGCTCACGGATCGGCGCTGGTTGACATCAGTGACCACCAGAATGATATCTGGGATATCAAAACTCGCTAAGACCCCGCCGAAGTCCGCGTATTTCTGCTCTGAAAGCAGATGCCCCTTGCCGTCTTTCCCTATTGAATAAACGCCGTCAACTCCCGCCGCCAGCAGCGCGCCCCCACTTCCGGCAAGTCCGAAGAAGGCTACGGAACCGGACAACTCGTCGTCTTCGACCTTTGATCTGTTCGCCAAACGCTTGAGGAACAAACGTTCAACTTTGTCGCCGCAAATCTCCATGATGCGACCCCTCGAATCGAAGTGAACGAGACCGGCCGCCACAGCGACGCATCCTGGTTTCCACGGCACATCCGCGATAGTGTTGACGGGGTCGCAGTACTCGCTGGGAAATTTTCTGCAGCCGCTACCTATGTCGACCGGCAATACTTTACCGGTGTGCCGATCCACACGCGCCAGGCCGCCACCCCACTCTCCGGCGTTGACGCCGACATACAGATCGTCGGGCGTTCCGTGCAAGACAATGATGCCTTCCAGAATCGCGTCCCCCACGACGGCTATATCTTTCTGCCGACCATTCTCTATGTCGATCAGACGCCGCGATGTAAGCAACGAGACGTGTCCAGACCCACACTCCATCCCGATCAGAGAGTTGCCTTGCGCAAGAATTCTAGCCACCTTTGACCACCCATTCGGCGACCAACTGTGTATGGTCCAGCTGGCGCTGCCCTCTCGGTAGCCGGTAAGGACAGCAGCGTGGCCGTTTAACCTGCAGAGATCGAGTATCGGATCGGGGGGAAGGCTTTCTATCCGTCTAACTTTTGACGTTTCTTCTATGCTCAAGAGACGCCCGGAATCCGAAAGCAGCCAGAGCCGCCCGTCAGCGAAGACGGCCTTCACAATCGAATTAATTTGCGTTTCATCCGCCGAAAGACGCGCTGGGTAGGTCATGGCAATTGCGAGTAAGGCAAATGCCACAAGTCTCGATATGGTTGCCACGATCCCTCGCCCTAACGCTCCTTGGGCATCACACCCTTGGTCGTGAACTTCTGCATCTTGTGCTTCTTGCCGAGGCGCTTGCCTTCGCCGCCCTTGAGGCCCGTGCCCGCCGGCTGCCAGTTCGGAATGAGCTGGTGCTTGCCGGGGCCGATGAGGTCGGCGCGGCCCATGCGCTTCAGCGCCTCGCGCAGGAGCGGCCAGTTCTCCGCGTCGTGATAGCGCAGGAAGGCCTTGTGGAGGCGGCGCTGTTTCAGCCCCTTGATCGTATCGACGGGCTCGGACGCGCCGCGCCGGATCGGCTTCAGCGAATTCTTGCCCGAATGATACATGGCCGTCGCAATCGCCATCGGCGAGGGCAGGAAGGTCTGCACCTGATCGGCGCGGTACTTGTTGCGCTTCAGCCAGAGGGCGAGGTTCATCATGTCCTCGTCCGTGGTGCCGGGATGGGCCGCGATGAAATAGGGAATGAGGAAATATTCCTTGCCGGCCTTCTTCGCCGCATCGTCGAACATCTTCTTGAAGCGGTCGTAGGTGCCGATGCCGGGCTTCATCATCTTCGACAAAGGACCGGCCTCGGTATGCTCCGGCGCGATCTTCAGATAGCCGCCGACATGATGCGTGACGAGTTCTTTTACGTAAGTCGGGCTTTCGACCGCAAGGTCGTAGCGCACGCCGGACGCGACCATCACCTTCTTGATGCCCGGCAGCTCGCGCGCCTTGCGGTAAAGGCCGATCAGCGCCTCGTGGCTGGTATTGAGATTCGGGCAGATGGCCGGATAGACGCAGGACGGACGGCGGCACAGGGATTCCGTGCGCTCGTCCTTGCAGGCCATGCGATACATGTTGGCCGTCGGCCCGCCAATGTCCGAAATGACGCCGGTGAAGCCCGGCACCTTGTCGCGCACGGTTTCGATCTCTTTCAGGATCGACCCTTCCGACCGGCTCTGGATGATGCGGCCCTCATGCTCGGTGATCGAGCAGAAGGAGCAGCCGCCGAAGCAGCCGCGCATGATCGTGACCGAGAAACGGATCATCTCCCAGGCGGGAATCTTCGCATCGCCATAGGAAGGATGCGGCGCCCGCGCATAAGGCAGATCGTAGACACCGTCCATCTCCGCCATTTCGAGCGGAATGGGCGGCGGCGACAGCCACACTTCGTGGTCGCCGTGGCGCTGAACGAGCGCGCGCGCATTGCCGGGATTGCTTTCGCGGTGAAGCACGCGCGAGGCCCGCGCATAGGCTTCCGGATCGTTCACCACCTGCTCGTAGGAGGGAAGCCGGACGACGGTCTGCGCATTGCTCTGGCGTGCGCCTTCGTCGCTCGCGTCGAGATCGTCGGCATGGGCCTCGACCCAGCCCTCCGGCACGGCGGATTTCAGAACCGCGACGCCGCGCACATCGTCGATTTCCGACGCCTTCTCTCCCTTGGCGATGCGATGCGTGACCTCGACGACCGCGCGCTCGGCATTGCCGTAAAGCAGGATGTCGGCCTTCGCATCGACCAGGATCGAGCGGCGCACCTTGTCCGACCAGTAGTCGTAATGCGCGATGCGGCGAAGCGAGCTTTCGATGCCGCCGAGCACGATCGGCACGTCCTTATAGGCCTGGCGGCAGCGCTGCGCGTAAACGATGGTCGAACGGTCCGGCCGCTTGCCGCCCTCGCCGCCCGGCGTGTAGCTGTCGTTATGGCGAAGCCGCCGGTCCGAGGTGTAGCGGTTGACCATGGAATCCATGTTGCCGCCGGTGACGCCGAAATAGAGCGCGGGCTTTCC
Organism: Parvibaculum sp.; assembly: GCA_031291615.1. GTDB lineage: Bacteria > Pseudomonadota > Alphaproteobacteria > Parvibaculales > Parvibaculaceae > Parvibaculum. The sequence continues at coordinate 482 of JARLIS010000045.1, read as the reverse complement.
GAGCGCCTTGAAGGGCTCGGCGCTCTGCCAGTCGGGCTGCGAAATGATGCCGACGCGGAAACCCTGCGCTTCGAGCAGACGCCCGATGATCGCCATGCCGAAACTCGGATGGTCGACATAGGCATCGCCCGTAACCAGGATCACATCGCACTGGTCCCAGCCAAGCTCGTCCATTTCCGCCCGAGACATGGGCAGAAACGGCGCCACGCCGAAGCGGTGCGCCCAGTGCTTGCGATAGGAAAAGAGCTGTTTTGCGGCGTCCATCGGCGGAACATGATAGCGAAAGCCAGGAAGGTCAAATGAGACTTCAGGACCGGCGCATTTCCCACAATTTCTGATTACATCGTCATGGCCCGACTTGATCGGGCCATCCATCTTTGGTTTCAAATCGAGAGGAAAAAGATGTATCCCCCGGTCAAGCCGGGGGATGACGACTATTGAAGGTAAGGAGAGGGCCAGAAAGAAAATGCGCAAACCTCTTC
>JARLIS010000044.1 GCA_031291615.1 Parvibaculum sp. | reverse complement strand
TTCGCTCATGCTCAACTCTTCAGAAGCTCGCGCGCGATGATGACGCGCATGATCTCGTTGGTGCCTTCGAGAATCTGATGCACGCGCAGGTCGCGTACATGCCGCTCCAGCGGGAAATCGTTGAGATAGCCGTAACCGCCATGAATCTGCAGCGCCTCATTGGCGACGCGGAAGCTGACATCGGTGACGAAGCGCTTCGCCATCGCCGCCTGCATGGTCGCATCCGGCGTCTTGGCGTCGACCTTGGTCGCGGCCTGATAAAGCAGCAGCCGCGCGGCTTCGAGTTCCGTCGCCATGTCGGCGAGCTTGAATTGCAGCGCCTGGAACGAGGCGAGCGGTTTGCCGAATTGCTGCCGCTCGGTCATATAGGTCTTGGCGCGCGCGAAGGCCGATTGCGCGGTTCCGAGCGCACAGGCCGCGATGTTGAGCCGCCCGCCATCGAGCCCCATCATGGCGATCTTGAAGCCTTCGCCTTCCTTGCCGATCAGATTTTCGGCGGGCACCCGGCAATCCTCGAAAATCACCTGCGCCGTCGGCTGCGAGTTCCAGCCCATTTTCTTTTCAGGCGCGCCGAAGGAAAGCCCCGGCGTTCCCTTTTCCACGACGATGCAGGAAACGCCCTTGGCACCCGCCTCGCCCGTGCGCACCATGCAGACGTAAATGTCGGACGTGCCGCCGCCTGAAATGAAAGCCTTCGCGCCGTTGAGCACATAATGATCGCCGTCGCGCACGGCCTTGGTTCGCAGCGAGGCGGCGTCCGATCCCGCCGAAGGCTCGGTCAGGCAATAGCTCGCGATGATTTCCATCGGCGTCAGACGCGGCAGCCATTTTCTGCGCTGCGTCTCGCTGCCGAATGTGTCGATCATCCACGAGGCCATATTGTGGATCGAGAGAAACGCCGCCGTCGACGTGCAGCCCGCCGACAGGGCCTCGAAGACGAGCGCGGCGTCGAGCCGCGTCAGCGCCGAACCGCCGACATCTTCCCTGACGTAAATGCCGGCAAAGCCGAGCGCCGCCGCCTTGCGCAGCGTTTCGACCGGAAAGAAATGCTTTCGGTCCCAATCCGCCGCGAAGGGCTCAAGCTCTTCGGCCGCAAAAGCGCGCGCCACCGCCTGAAATGCCTGCTGGTCCTCGCCGAGTTCGAACTGCATTCCCGCCTCCTGTCCGCGCTTATTCTGCGCGGTCTGGCCGTGATACTTGCGCCCCATAGGCATGTCAACGAACTGGCCCAATTAGGCCGGGGTGACGTTGCGGCACGTTGCGCGGGGACCGCCCAGGCGCTATGTGTTTGCCCCATGACAAACCGACCCGCCCCGGCTTTTCCCGCCACCCGTATGCGCCGCAACCGCAAGGCCGACTGGTCGCGCCGCCTCGTCTCCGAAAACGCGCTTTCGCCGAACGACCTCATCTGGCCGCTCTTCCTCGCCGAAGGCCGGAACAAGCGCGAGCCGATCCCCTCCATGCCGGGCGTCGAGCGCCTGAGCGTCGATGAGGCGGTCCGCGCCGCCGAGGAAGCCGTCAACCTCGGCATCCCGGTCGTCGCCCTCTTCCCGCATACGCCGCTTGAGAAGCGCGACCCTGCGGGCTCACTCGCGACAGACCCGAACAATCTCGTCTGCCAGGCGACGCGCGCGATCAAGAAGGCCTTCCCGAACCTCGGCGTCCTTTGCGACGCGGCGCTCGATCCCTTCACCAGCCACGGCCATGACGGGTTGATGGAAGGCGACCGCATCCTCAACGACGAAACGGTCGAAGTGCTGATCCGCCAGTCGCTGATGCAGGTCGAAGCGGGCTGCGACATCATCGCGCCTTCCGACATGATGGACGGCCGCATCGGCGCCATCCGCGCCGCGCTTGAAAAAGCCGGCCATACCGACACGCAGATAATGTCCTATGCGGCGAAGTTCGCCTCGGCCTTCTATGGACCCTTCCGCGACGCCATCGGCTCGTCCGGCGCGCTCAAGGGCGACAAGCGCACCTACCAGATGGACCCGGCGAACGGCGACGAGGCGCTGCGCGAAGTCGCGCTCGACATCGCCGAAGGCGCCGACATGGTCATGGTGAAACCCGGCCTTCCCTATCTCGACGTGCTCTGGCGCGTGAAGGAAGCCTTCGGCATGCCCACATTCGCCTATCAGGTGTCCGGCGAATACGCGATGATCGCCGGGGCGATCGAGCGCGGCTGGCTCGACCGCGACCGCGTGATCCTCGAAAGCCTGATGGGCTTCAAGCGCGCGGGCGCCGATGGGGTGCTGACCTATTTCGCCCCTTACGCGGCCAAACTTCTCCAGCAGCGCTAGACCGCCGCCGCCCCGAGCCCCGCAAGCGCCAGCGACGCCGTTCCATGAAGAAGGGCGAGACCGCCCGCCTCCTCGGTCAGTTCCGCCACATGCGCGACTTCCTCCTGCCGCTGCGCCGCGGCCGCCTTGTCATGAAGCGGGCCGAACATCAGATCGTAGCGGCCGGGAAAATCTCCCGCGAAGGCAAGATAGGCGTCGCGGATGGACTTTGCGCCTCCGGCGCTTTCGAGGTCTGTAATCAACATCTCGTAGCCTTCGAGCGCGACAGCCCCAAGCAGTTCGTCGAGATTTGCAAAATGGCGATAGGGCGCGGCTTCCGAAACGCCCGCGCGCCGCGCCGTTTCCCGCAGCGTCAGCGCCTCGCGCCCGCGTATATCGATCAGCGTCATCGCCGCATCCATCAGCGCGCGCTTCAGATCGCCATGATGATACCGCGTCTTCTGTCCCCTGAGCCGCGCCCGCATGTTAACGCCGTTCCCCATTTGTCCGAGGCACAAATGTTATCGATGTTAACATAAAGATCAAGAGCTGACGTGAGAACACTCCGCGAACGCCCGGAAAATCACAAACGGCCGAACTTGAATTCGTCGTGAAGCCCGTCGACCTGCACGACCGTGTCCGTATAGAAGCCGTTGAAGGCGGTCTGCATTCCGATTGAATAGGCGCCCATGCTGCCGAACTCGATCCAGTCGCCCTCGCCGATCCCTTCCGGCAATTCGAAATGCACCTTGAAGAGATCGAGGCTGTCGCAGGTCGGCCCGAATAGGCGGAATGTCTTCTTCGGTCCTGCCAGCCGCTCCTGCCCGCCGCCTGCCGGATGCGCGATCGCCCGGACCGGGGGCTTCAATTCGCCAAGCTGGATCTCCGCAAGGCAACCGTAAACGCCGTCATTGATGTAGAGGCTGTCGCCCTTGCGAAGCTGCACCTGCGCCAGCACCGAACAGCCCTCGGCGGCCAGCGCGCGTCCCGGCTCGGCGAGCAACGGCATGTCGAGCGCAAAGTCGCGCCTGGCCTGCCGGATCACATCGAAGAAGGCCTCGATGGGCGGCACCGCTTCGCCATAGGTGACGGGATATCCGCCCCCAACATCGAGATATTCGACGGGCACGCCGGCGGCTCCCGCAATTTTCGCCGCCGCTTCCATGGCAACCCGGAACGCAAGCGGATCGGGACATTGACTGCCGACATGAAACGCAATCGCGGTCCGGCAGCCGCGCCCATGCGCGTCCTTCAGCAAGGCGACGGCATCGTCATGCGACGCGCCGAACTTCGAGGAAAGATCGTAAACCGCATGACCCTTCGGCGTCGCGATCCGCACCTCGACGGTGATGGCGGTTCCGACCATCTCCGTCACCTTGTTGAGTTCGGAGATGTGGTCGACGACGTAATGTTCAATTCCATAAACATCGTCCGCCGATTCAAGCGCGCCGCGCGCCTTCACCGGGTGATTGAAATAGCAATGCGCGTCGGGGAACAGTTCATTGATCTTGGCGATCTCGGGCAGTGACGCCGTATCGAAATGCCGGACGCCCGCCGCATAAAGCGCGCGCAGAACATGCCCGTCCGGATTGCATTTGACGGCGTAAAGCACAGTGCCCGGAAACCCTTCGAGAAAGGCTTTCGCACGCGCGCGCAGAATGTCGGGGAAAACCAGAAACACCGGATAAGAAGGATTGAGCCGCTGGGCGACTTCCGCGACGGACCTGAACCTGACTTCCTTCAACGAAAGCTCCTCTTCACACCGCCGCCTTGTTCAGCCGCGCAATCAGGCTCGACGTGTCCCACCGCTTGCCGCCCATGGCCTGAACTTCCGAATAGAACTGATCGACCAGCGCCGTCACCGGAAGATGCGCGCCGTTCGTCCGCGCCTCCTCGAGACAGATTGCAAGGTCCTTGCGCATCCAGTCCACCGCAAATCCGTGATTGAACTCGCCCGCAATCATCGTCTTGAAGCGGTTCTCCATCTGCCAGCTCTGCGCCGCGCCCTTGGAGATCACGTCGATGACAGCCGCGGGATCGAGCCCCGCCTTCGTCGCAAAGTGAATGCCTTCGGAAAGCGCCTCGACAAGCCCCGCTATGCAGATCTGATTGACCATCTTGGTGAGCTGGCCGGACCCGGCCGGCCCCATGCGCCTCACCGCCCGCGCATAGGCGGCGATTACGGGCTCGGCCGCCGCATAGGCTGCCTCCTCGCCCCCCGCCATGACGGTGAGAATGCCCTTCTCCGCCCCCGCTTGACCGCCCGAGACCGGCGCATCGACAAAACCGAGACCTGCCGCCCGTGCCGCCGCATCGAGCTCCCGCGCCAGCGACGCCGAGGCCGTCGTGTGGTCGACGAATATGGCGCCGCGCGCCATGCCAGCGAAAGCGCCGCTCTCGCCCAGCGTCACCGCCCGCACATCGTCGTCATTGCCGACGCAGGCGAATACGAACCGGGCGCCCTTCGCAGCCTCCCTCGGCGTTGCCGCCGTCGCGCCGCCATGCTCCCGCGCCCAGGCCTCCGCCTTCGCCGCCGTCCGGTTATAGACCGTGACCTCGTGACCGGCCTTCCTGAGATGCCCGGCCATCGGAAAGCCCATCACGCCGAGCCCGAGAAACGCCACCTTCTCCGCCATTGCCGCCTCTTCATGTCAACCAGGGGGTAGGCAAGTCATATCAGGCGGCGACGGGGACCGCAAAGCTGGGCAAATTATTCCGTAAACAGATTTATTTGACTTCGCCGGTGCCGGCAAGACGTCCCGTCTTGCACAGCGCGGAGGATTCCTGATTGCATGGCGCATAATAGAGACGCACCTCGGCGCCCGCCGTCGTCAGGTCGTAGCAGTCCTTGGTATTGTAGTTGATGATCGGCGATTGATGGCACCAGCGATTGCCTTCGATCCACCAATGCCCGGTGCCGCTTTCGCTCCGCGTCGATGAATAGAGTTCGTGATAGGTCTGGAAAAAATAGTGCGTCAGCGTCACCGTGCTGGTCCCGTCGGGATGCAGCTCGATTTCCGTGTTGATAAGACGGTTGCCGCCCTGAACGTCGACGCGCCCCATCTCAAGGTGGAACGTTTTACCCGACAGCCGCGACGACATCTCTCCGCCGAGCATCAGGGTGCCCTTGTGATTGAGGATCGTTTCGATCGCATTGCCGCCGTCGCCTTGCCCCTTGCCGCCCGCAACGCCCTTGCCGACGCCGGCCAGCTCCTCTTCAAGCGTCAATTCGCGCGTCGGCTGCGTGGGCTCGCTGGGCTGCGTTTCGGCGGGCTCCGGTTTCGTCTCGACCGGCTTCGGCTTCTGCTTGCGAACCTTGATCTCGGCCTTGGGATTCGGAGCGGGCTCGAATTTCGGCTTTTCGACCGGCTTCAGCTTTTCCTCGACCTTCTTTTCAACGGGCTTCGGCTTCGGCGCCTTAACAAGTTCCGCCGTTATGACACCCTCGGCCGCCAGCTTGTCGTGCCCCGCGCCCGCGGCGCGTTGATATTTCATGCCATCACCGCCGCCGGGCCCCGGCCCACCCATCAGCGCCATGCGAAAAAGAGCAAGCAAAATCAATAGGATATGAAATAGGATCGAGACCGCAAAAGGGCGGTCCATGCGCGTGGGCGGCACAGAAAACTGCTCCCGCTTTCCTGCAATCAACGCAACCGTCACCCAATCCACTCCGCCAAGCCGAATTCCGGGAAAGGCCGATCGCCTCGCGATCGACCCCAGCAGTGAAGTCTCCACCCTCGCCCGGACTTGCGGAAATTCAATGACCGCCGGGCTTATTTTTAGTAAATTGACGTTACGAAACCATCCGGGGGGGCTGGGCGTCAAGTCGGCAAGTGTCGAACTAATTGGTGGAGATCAGCCGGCGAGCCGCCCGCAGAGGAAGTCGAATATGGCGCGAACAAAACAGTCTGACGCTGCGGGCGGTTCACCTCCGCCCGGCTCGGACGACCGTTTCTCTCCGCAGTATCTTCTAAATCTGCTGATGGAAATCGGCGCTCTGATGAGCACGGTATATGACAGGCGCACCCGCCTCAGCCGCAATCAGACAAGGCTCCTGACCGAGTTGCTCGCCCGTGACGGACAGACCCAGACCGAACTCGCAAACGCTCTGCAAATTCACAAGGTCTCGGTCGGCATCTATGTCAACGAACTGGAAGCGCTGCATCTCATAGAGCGTCGCTCGCACCCGACCGACCGCCGCGCGAAATGCATCTACCTCACCGAGCTGATGCACTCCGTGAAGCACAGGGGCATGGAAACCTATGCCAGCATCCATCGCGCCGCGACCGAAGGCATCGGCGAAGATAGCTATCTGACGATGCTCGATTGCATTTCTTTGATGCGGGACAATCTCGTCGTGCTCGATGCCGAAGACCGCGCGAAGGGATCGCCCGCCGCGAGCGCCGAATCCGCTCAGGGCGCGCCCGACGCAAGCCCCTGATATCCGCCGCGATGATAAAGCAGCGGCCGTCCGTCTTCGGCATATTCGAAATGCGTCACCCGGCCCAGAATGATGATGTGGTCGCCCGCATCGTGTCGCGCATAAACGTCGCACTCGAAATGCGCCAGCGCTTCCTCGATGGCCGGGAGGCCGTTGGCGCCGACGCGCGTCGCCAGACCGTCCAGGCTGTGATCGCCCTGCTTTGAAAGTCGTGTCGAAATCTCGCGATGATCCTCGCGCAGCACATTCACAGTGAATGTCTCGACGGCATTGAACACGGCCAGCGTGTCCGACTTCTTGTCGAGGCTCCAGAGGATGAGCGGCGGATCGAGCGAAACCGATGAGAATGAATTGACGGTAATCCCGATGGGCTTTTGCCCTTTGACCTGAGTCGTGATGACCGCGACGCCGGTCGCAAACCAGCCAAGCGCGTTACGGAATTTTCTCTGATCGTGAGTCATGATCTCGCCGCCCGATGTTGCATCGCGGCAACCTTGAGAGCCCGCTGCCAGCGCCTTAACGCCGGTTTAATCCCATGAAGCGCCATTAGGCAACCCGAGGCCTGCGCAAAACGCTCGAATTTCACGCAAATTGAATTGGTTAAACCTGATGTTAACGGCGGTTCCCCGACAATCGGCTCAGACAGGATGTCGGCGGGATTGGCCTGCGTGCCCCTGACTATGTGGGTTCATCCGAGAGGAAAGTAGCGGACGCGATGCGGCTGATCGTGGGCATATTGGTTGTGTTGATTAGCGTGTTCGGCGGTTATGCCGCCTCGGGCGCGCATCTCGCGGTGCTGTTTCAGCCCTTCGAAGCCATCATCATTCTGGGCGCCGCCATCGGCTCCTTCGTCATCGGTAACCCACCCGCGGTGCTCAAGGGCATCGGCGGCATGTTCGGAACCCTGTTCCGCGGCCCGCGCTACAACAAGGCCGCCTACCTCGAACTCCTGGGCCTCCAGTACACGCTCTTCAAGCTCGCCAAGAGCAAGGGCAACCTCGCGCTCGAAGCGCATGTCGAGAACCCCAAGGAATCCTCCGTCTTCTCGCAGTTCCCCGTTTTCGCCGCCGACCATCACGCCGTCGAATTCATGTGCGACTACCTGCGCATGATCACGCTGGGCACCGAAAACGCTCATGAGCTCGAAGCGCTGATGGACGAGGAACTCGAAACCCATCATCAGGAGCGCGAGCGCCTTGTCGTCGGCGTGCAGACACTGGCCGACGCAACACCCGCTCTGGGCATCGTCGCCGCCGTGCTCGGCGTCATTCACACCATGGGCGCGATCAACCAGCCGCCCGAAGTGCTGGGCCACCTCATCGGCGGCGCGCTTGTCGGCACCTTCCTCGGCGTGCTCTGCGCCTATGGCTTCTTCGGCCCGATGGCGCAATCGCTGCGCAACATCTTCGAGGCGGAATCCAAATATTACCTGTCGATGAAGGCGGGGCTTCTCGCGCATATGGCCGGCTACGCGCCCGCCGTTTCGATCGAGTTCGCCCGCAAGGCGCTGATGTCCGAAGTGCGCCCGACCTTCGCCGAAGTGGAACAATCGACGGCCAATCTGCAACCCGCTGCAAGTTGACGGCGTAACGGGAGCGGATCATGGCCGAAGCGAACCAGCAGCCTATCATCTACAAGAAGGTCAAGAAGGCCGGCCATGCGCATCATGGCGGCGCCTGGAAGATCGCCTATGCCGACTTCGTAACCGCGATGATGGCCTTCTTCCTGCTGATGTGGCTCATCAGCATGACGACGCCGGAGCAGAAGCAGGGCCTTGCCGACTATTTCGCGCCCGCCAGCGTCAGCCGCTCGACCAGCGGCGCGGGCGGCATTCTCGGCGGCACCGCCTTCGACGCCGAAGGCAACCGCATGCCGGGCTCGGCGCCGCGCGTCGTCATGACCATTTCGACGCCCGCCGCCCCCAAGAGTTCGCAGACCGAGGACAAGCGCACCGCCAGCGCCTCGAACGGCACAGCCGAATCGACCAACGCCGCGCAAGCCGCACAGGCGGTAAGCAACCCCAACACCTCGCCCATCCAGAGCAATTCGCGCGACGAGGAAAATTTCCGCTCCGCCGCCGAGAGCCTCCGCCAGGCGATGCAGAACAATCCCGATCTCGCCGCGCTGTCGCACAACGTCATCATCGACGAAACGCCGGAAGGCCTCCGCATCCAGATTGTCGATCAGGACGGCCGCTCGATGTTTCCCGCCGGCCACGCCGAACCCTATGAGCGCACGCGCCTTCTCGTCCAGACGGTCGGCAAGATCCTGCTCCGCCTGCCCAACCGCATCAGCATTTCGGGCCATACGGATTCAAATCCCTATCAGGGCGGCCCCGGCTATTCCAACTGGGAGCTGACGTCGGACCGCGCCAACGCCGCACGCCGCATCATCGAGGATCAGGGCCTGCCCGACGACCGCATCTATCAGGTGGTGGGCAAGGCCGATTCCGAACCGCTCTTCCCCGAAGACCCGCACATGGCGGCCAATCGCCGGCTTTCCATCGTGCTTCTGCGCGAAGCGCCCGCGGCGCCGCCCGGCCTGAAGCCCTGAACGGACTGGCTTGCACGAGCCCGGCCCGATACATATGTGACACGCGGAAAATGCGCTTCACGAGGGGAATATGAGCGATCAACAAGGTCTCGTCCGGTCCAGCCCGATCGAGTTGGATGGCCACGAATGGCCGGCCGGCGCTTTTGATGGCGTCGTCTTCGCCCGTTCGGTCGCCTATATCGCCGATCTTGTGCTGATCTCGTTCCTGATCCTGGTGGCGACCATCGTCTTCGGCATTCTCGGCATCCTCACCTTGGGCCTCCTCTGGCCGGGCGCCGCCTTGAGTCCGCTGATCGGCCTTGCCTATTTCACACTGAGCCTTGGCGGCCCCAATTCGGCCACGCCCGGCATGCGCTGGCAGGGCATTGAGCTTCGCACCTGGGACGGCCGGAGACCCGGCTATCTGCAAGGCGCGCTGCAAACCCTTCTCTTCTACGTCAGTGTGACCGTCGGCACCCTGCTCGTCCTGCTGGTGCCTTTCTTCAACACCCGCCGCCGCTGCCTTCACGACTATCTCTGCGGCACGGTTGTCATCCGCCGGGAATTCGCCTGACAAGGCCCCTCGTCACGCCTCGATATACGTCTTATTCTGAGGCCGCCGGTTGCGTTTCGCCGGTGGGATCGAACCCTGGAAATGACCGGCTGTGACAGAGCATTTCGGCAATCGCTTTCCCCAGTTCTACATCACCACGCCGCAGCCCTGCCCCTATCTGCCGGGCCGCTACGAGAAGAAGGTGTTCACCCACCTCCTCAGCGAAAACGCGATCTCCCTGAATAACACGCTGACGCAGGCGGGTTTCCGCCGCAGTCAGAACATCGCCTACCGTCCGGCCTGCGACGGATGCTCCGCTTGTGTGTCCGTTCGCATCATCGTCGACGATTTCGAACCCGGCCGCAGCTTCCGCCGCGTTCTCGCGCGCAATGCCGACATGCTCGCCGAAACCGTGTCCGCGCGCGCGACGCAGGAGCAATTCTCTCTGCTGCGCGGCTATCTCGACGTCCGCCATACCGAAGGCGGCATGGCCGAAATGACGCCTCTCGATTACGTCTCGATGATCGAGGACACGACGGTCGACACTTCGATCGTCGAATACCGCACCCGCGATCCGGAAACCGGCCTCGGCACGCTGCGCGCCGCCTCGCTCACCGACAGGCTCGATGACGGCCTCTCGATGGTCTACAGCTTCTTCGATCCCCTGGCGGAGGAGCGCAGCCTCGGCACCTACATGGTTCTCGATCACGTCATGCGCGCCCGAACGCTCGGCCTGCCATACGTCTATCTGGGATATTGGGTCGCCGACTGCCGGAAGATGGCTTACAAGATGCGCTTCCGCCCGATCGAGGCGCTTGGCCTCGATGGCTGGCGCACCGTTCCCTGACGACATCCAACCGCACGAACCGACGGAGACGAGATGGCCCTCCAGGAGCAAAAAACCGCGCTCAGCCAGCGCATGATGAACATGGCCGTCGTCATGCTCGCCACTGTCGGCGTCATCGCCTATTTCATCTATACGGGCAACGTGCAGCCGGACGAGCCGGTCAAGCTGGTCGTAACGACCGAGCAGGGGGCTGTCGCCGCCGATGGACAAATCCCCTTCGGCCTGACCGTTCGCCTTGAGAACAACACCAAGGACGGGCTGGTGCTCACCGCGCCGACGCAATGCGACGTCTTCCGCTGGTTCATCACCAACACCAACAAGGAATTCGTGCAGTCGCAGGCAACGGGCATGTGCGCGCAGGTCGTGGTGACCAACTATCTCGAAGGCAACCACGCCATGACCGAGAAATACACGCTCGAACTCGACCCGGCCCGCGTGAAGCCCGGCGAATATCTGCTCTTCGTGCGCTACTGGGGCCACGAACTGACCCAGCCCCTCACGATCAAATAGCGGCGTCTAAACCGCGCCGAACGGCCCGCCGAACTTAGCGCCCGAAGGATAGCCCTTGGGCGGCAACCGCCCCGCCTGCGCGCGCTCGCCTCTCCAGTCCTTCAGATCGGCGGCGCTGAAATTGCGCGCCCGGTTGGAACGGTCATAGACGATGAGCCCGTCCTTCAAGGTGAAGCACTTCACATCGCTCAACCCGCCATCCTTGTATTTCTGAAGCCTGACGCCCTTGCCGCGCGTCATCTCGTTCACTTCGGCAAGTTTGAAGATCAGCAGCTTCCGGTTCTCGCCGATCACCGCGACATGGTCGCCCTGCACGACGGCGCAGGCAACCGCCTCGTCGGCGCCCGACACATTGAGCACCTGCTTGCCCGCGCGCCGCATGGCGACAACCTCATCCTCCGGCACGATGAAGCCGTTGCCTTCATGCGACGCAACGAGGAGCTTCCGGCCCGGCTGATGCACGAAAAGCGCGACGATCTCACGTCCCTCTTCCATGTCGATGAGAAGCCGCAAAGGCTCGCCATGCCCGCGCCCGCCCGGCAGCTTGTCGGCGCCGAGCGTGTAGAAGCGCCCATCGGTGGCAAAGAGCACGAGCTTGTCCGTCGTCTCCGCATGAATGATGAAACGCTCGTCGTCGCCTTCCTTGTACTTGATGTCCGCATCCGGCCCGAGATGGCCTTTCATTGAGCGGATCCAGCCCTTGGAGGAACAGACGACCGTGATCGGCTCGCGCTCGATCATCGCCTCGAACGGCACGAACTCGATCGAGGGTGGGGCCGAGAAGGTCGAACGGCGGCGGCCAAGCTCGGTCTTCGGGCCGAACTTCGCGCGGACCTCCCTGATCTCATCGCCGATCTTCGTCCACTGCGCATCGTCAGACTTCAACAATGCCTTCAGCGACTTCTGCTCGGCGGACAGCTCCTTGTGCTCGCCGCGAATTTCCATCTCCTCGAGCTTGCGCAAGCTCCGGAGACGCATATTGAGGATCGCTTCGGCCTGATTGTCGGTGAGCTTGAAGGCGCGCATCAGCTCGGCCTTCGGCTCGTCCTCCTGACGGATGATGCGGATCACCTCGTCGAGATTGAGATAGGCGACGAGATAGCCTTCCAGCACCTCAAGGCGCTTGGCGATCTTGTCGAGGCGGAAATTGGAGCGCCTGACCAGCACGACCTTGCGATGATCGAGCCAGGCGCGCAGCACGTCGCGCAGGCTCATCACACCCGGCACCTGACCGGCGGAAAGCACGTTCATGTTCAACGGAAAGCGGCTCTCAAGCTCGGTCGAGCGGAAGAGCGACTCCATCAGATGTTCCGGCTCGACGGTGCGGCTCTTCGGCACCAGCACGAGGCGGATGTCCTCCGACGACTCGTCGCGCACATCGTCGAGCAGCGGCAGCTTTTTTGCCGAAAGCAATTCGGCGAGCTTTTCAACGAGCTTCGACTTCTGCACCTGATAGGGAATTTCGGTGACGACGATCTGCCAGAGCCCGCGCGGCAGTTCTTCCTTCTCCCAACGCGCCCGAACGCGGAAGCCGCCGCGCCCTGTCGCATAGGCCTCGGCCATGGATTCCCGGCTTTCAACAATGATGCCGCCAGTGGGAAAATCCGGTCCCGGCACCAGTTCCACGAGCTTCGCCGCCGAAGCGTTCGGGTGCTTGATGAGATGCAGCGCCGCGTCGCAAAGCTCGGCCACGTTGTGCGGCGGAATGCTGGTCGCCATGCCGACCGCGATGCCGGCCGCGCCATTCGCCAGCAGGTTCGGAAAGGCGCCCGGCAGAACGATGGGCTCTTTTTCCTCGCCGTCATAAGTCTCGCGGAAATCGACCGTGTCCTCGTCCAGCTCGTCGAGCAGCAGCGCCGCCACTTCCGTCAACCGCGCCTCGGTGTAGCGCATGGCGGCCGCGTTATCGCCGTCGACATTGCCGAAATTGCCCTGCCCGTCGATCATCGGATAACGCACCGCGAAATCCTGGGCGAGGCGCACCAGCGCGTCATAGACCGACTGGTCGCCATGCGGGTGATATTTGCCGATCACGTCGCCGACGACGCGGGCGCACTTCTTGAACCCCGAGCCCGGATCGAGCTTCAACTGACGCATCGCGAACAGCACGCGGCGATGCACCGGCTTCAGCCCGTCGCGCACATCCGGCAGCGCGCGATGCATGATCGTCGACAGCGCATAGGCGAGATAGCGCTCTTCGAGCGCTTCACGCAGCTTGATGTCGAATGCGGGCCCTTCGGGCGGGGTGATGACCTTGGCCATGAACTCTCCGGTTACGCGTCTCTGCCGCCTTTATAGCAACGATTCGGCAAGGCGGGTCAGACGGCCCGCGCGGCGAAACGCTCCATCAGCCGGATGCGCGCATCCGGCAGGTGCCTGTCCTGCGGCGCATAGAGATGCCGCTCCAGAAAATGCCCCGTGATGCGCAAACCTTCGGCTATGTCCTCGGGGTTGGCCTTGCCGGCCTGCGCCCCGATCAGGAACTGCGGCAGCCGGAACAGACGGTCGCGATAGGCCTCGCCCGCGCTCCGGCTGACCGCGCCGCCGCTCCGGGGCGAGACATAGGCAAGATCGTCGCGCGAACCCGTCGCCGCGCATTGGGCAAGGTCGAGCCCGAAACCGAGCTCCTGCAAAAGCCCCAGCTCAAAGCGCACAAAGACCGCCGGCCAGATGTCGGCATCCTCCATCGTATCGAGCAGCAACTCGAAGCCCTCGTAAAGCGCCGGATGCGCCTCGCGCTCGGGTACGAGACCGGCGACCGCGCAAGCCGCGCTCAAGCCCGTCAGTGCAAACGAATCGTCCATCAGCACGCCTGCCCGCGGCTTCACCGTTTCCGCCGTGTAGCTGCCCAGATGCTCCGACAGGCGCGCCCGCCAATGCACGGCAAGGCCGTTGCCCGGTTGCAGCATGCCCTTGTGCCGCCGCCCCGCGCCGCCGCGCACGAGCCCTAGATGGCGCCCATGCTCGCGCGTCAGCAGTTCGACGATCGCCCCCGTCTCGCCATAGGGCCGCGTCGATAGCACGATGCCGTCATCACGCCATTCCATGACGGACCGGCAAGCTGAAGTGAAGTCTGAACATGGCCTGATTATAGCGTGTCGGAAAGAACTTGCGCGATTCGACTGAAGCGATCCGAAAGGCTCAGTTCTTGGGGAAATCGAGCCCCATCTCGCGATAGCGCTCCCGGTCGTCGCCCCAGTTCTCGCGCACCTTCACGAACAGGAAGAGATGCACCTTGCAGCCCAGCATCTCCTGCAATTCCTCGCGCGCAAGCTGGCCGACCGTCTTGATCGTCTGCCCGCCCTGCCCGAGCGCGATCTTCTTCTGGCTGTCGCGCTGCACGAATATGACCTGCTGGATGCGGACGGAGCCGTCCTTCTTCTGCTCCCAGCTTTCCGTCTCCACGGTCAGCTCATAAGGCAGTTCGTCATGGAGCCTCAGATAGAGCTTCTCGCGCGTGACTTCGGCCGCCAGCGAGCGCAGCGGCACATCGGCCGCCTGATCGGCGGGATAATGCCACGGCCCCTTGGGCATCAGACCGGCAATGTGCCGCTTCAGATCCGGCACGCCGTCGCCCGTCAGCGCCGAGATCATGAATGTCTCGGTGAAGAGCCCCGTCTCGTTCATCTCGGTCGCGAGCTTCAGCAGCTTCTCGCGGCCCTTCTCGCCGCTCATCACATCAGACTTGTTGAGCGCCAGCACCGCCTTGCGGCCCTGATCGCGCAACCCGTCGAGCACGCGATGGAGATCCTCATCCCGCACCCGTTCGGTGTCGACCAGCAGGATGATGACATCGGCATCGCCCGCCCCGCCCCAGGCGGCATCCACCATCGCCCGGTCGAGCCTGCGCTTCGGTTTGAAAATGCCCGGCGTGTCAACGAACACGATCTGGGAATTACCTTCCATGGCGATGCCGCGAATGCGGCTCCGCGTCGTCTGCACCTTATGTGTGACGATCGCGACCTTCGAGCCGACAAGCTGGTTGAGCAGCGTCGATTTTCCGGCATTGGGCGCGCCTATGATGGCGGCAAAGCCCGATCGCGTTTCCCCTGCGGGGGGTGTCGCTTCATCACTCATTCTCGTTCCAGATACCTTCCCGTATAAGCATTGTCTGCGCCGCCGCCTGCTCCGCCTGCCGCTTCGAGCTGCCCGAGCCGCTGGTCGGCGCCGCGCCCGCAATCTCCACTCTCACAGTGAAAACCGGCGCATGGTCCGGGCCTTCCCGGCCCACTTCCTTGTAGGCGGGTATGCCCCGCCCCTGTCCTTGCGTCCATTCCTGCAATGCCGTCTTCGCATCGCTGCGCAACCGCGTGGGTTCAAGCACCAGATGCGACCATTCGGCTTCTATGAAGCGTCGCGCCGCGTCGAGCCCGCCATCGAGATAAAGCGCGGCGATCACAGCCTCGCAGGCATCGGCGAGAATGGCCGCCTTCTCCCGGCCGCCCGCGCGCTCCTCGCCGGGCCCGAGAACGAGATGGCGCCCGAGGTCGATCCGCTCCGCCGCCGCCGCACAGGCTTCCTTGCGAACGAGCGCATTGTAGCGCACCGCCAGTTCGCCTTCCTCGGCGGCCGGAAATTGCCTGACCAGCCATTCCGCGATCACGAGGCCGAGCACCCTGTCGCCCAGAAACTCGAAACGCTGATTGTTGAGCGCAACGGAACCGCGCTCGAGCGCGCTCGGATGACTGAGGGCCCGTTCGAGCAGCGACCGATCGGAGAAACGATGACCGAGGCGCGCTTCCAGCGCAGGCGCGGTCGATCGCATGCCGGAGCCTTTGCCGCCGCTCAATCGACCTCCCTCATTGAACCCAGGTGAACAGGCGATTCCACCGTATCGCGGACGGCCAGCGCCAGATCTCCCAGAAATGCGCGCTGCCGTCGGTCGAGAAGAAAATGAGCTTGGCGTTGCCGACGAGATTCTCGAACGGCACATAGCCGACCACGTTCTGCACGCGGCTGTCGTTCGAATTGTCGCGGTTGTCGCCCATCATGAAATAATGTCCCGGCGGCACGACATAAACGCCGGTATTGTCGTATTCGCTGTCCTCGATGAGGTCGAGCGTGACATAGGAAACATTGTCCGGCAGCGTCTCCCGATATTGCGGAATGCGGCGCACATTGCCGTAAATATCGCGCTCGACGAAATCCTCCACGCGGACGCGCGGCACCGGCTTGCCGTCGAGAATGATCTGGCCGTGCCGCATCTCGATCGTGTCGCCGGGCAGGCCGATCAGCCGCTTGATGAAGTCGGTGCGGTTGTCTGTCGGCACCTTGAAGACGACGACGTCGCCGCGCTGCGGCTGCCGCGCAAAAATACGGCCGTCGAAAATGGGTGGGCTAAACGGCAGCGAATGCTTCGAATAGCCGTAGCTGTACTTCGCCACGAAAAGATAGTCGCCGACCAGCAGCGTCGGGATCATCGAGCCGGAGGGGATGTTGAAAGGCTGGAACAGGAAGGCCCGGATCAACAGCGCGATCAGCAGCGCATAGAAAATCGTGCGCGCATTCTCGGCGACCGGCCCGCTCCTTATCTTGTTTATGTTTTCCGACATCGACATCAATCTCAACTCCTGTACCGGGCCGGCCCTTCAAGGCCATATCCGTCGTTTCCGGCCCACCGGACAGCCGGACCATAGCATACCGGCGCCCGCCGTCAGCCGTCTCGGGACTGCGCCGGCACCACGGAAATGATCACAAATGCCTGAGCCAGGGGATGGTCGTCCGTGATGGTGAGGTGGATAACCGCCTCCATGCCGGGCGGGGTCATGGCCTCAAGCCGCCTCAGCGCGCCCCCCGTCAGCTTCATGGTCGGCTGCCCGCCCCGAAGGTTGACGACGCCCATATCCTTCCAGAATACCCCCCGGTTCAGCCCCGTGCCGAGCGCCTTGGCGCAGGCTTCCTTGGCCGCGAAACGCTTGGCATAGGAGGCTGCGCGGTTGCGCCGCCCATCGGATTTTGCCCGCTCGACATCCGTATAGATGCGCTCGACAAAACGCTCGCCGAAGCGTTCAAGCGTCTTCTCGATCCGCGTGATGCTGATGAGATCGCTGCCGATGCCGATGATCATGCGCTGCGCGCTCCGGATGCCTCGGCCCGCGCCTTGTCCATCAGCGCGCGCATCCTCTTAATGGTGGAATCGAGCCCGCCGAAAATCGCCTCGCCGATGAGGAAGTGCCCGATATTGAGTTCGAAGACCTGAGGCAGCGCCGCAACAGGCGTCACATTGTCGAAGGTGAGCCCGTGTCCTGCATGGATCTCAAGGCCGAACGCCGCGCCGTCGCTCGCGCCAAGCGCAAGCCGCGCAAGCTCGGCGTCGAGCAGCGCTGCATCGCCCGAATCCGCCGCATGGGCATAGGCGCCCGTATGCAGCTCGACCACCGGCGCGCCGAGCGAACTCGCCGCCTCGAGCTGACGGCGATCCGGATTGATGAACAGCGACACGCGGATGCCGGCATCGCGAAGCCGCGCCACAAAGGGGACCAGATGATTGTGCTGGCCGGCGGCATCTAGCCCGCCTTCCGTCGTCACTTCCTCGCGCCGCTCGGGCACGATGCAGACCGCATGCGGCTTGTGCCTGAGCGCGATCTTCAGCATCTCGTCCGTCGCCGCCATCTCGAGGTTGAGCGGCAGGCCGATCTCGCTCACCAGTTGCTCGATGTCGTGATCGCGGATATGCCGCCTGTCCTCGCGCAGATGCGCCGTAATGCCGTCGGCGCCGGCCGCCGCCGCCGCATGGGCGGCCCGCACCGGATCGGGATGGTCTCCGCCGCGCGCATTCCGGATCGTCGCCACATGGTCGATGTTCACGCCGAGGCGAAGGTGATGAAGTCTTTGTCCGCTCATTGTCCGTACTCCTCGCGCCTTTCCGCGCGCTCCGCCGAAACGAGACCCTCGCCGGACTCTTCCCGCATCGCAGCCATCCGCGCTTCGGCGCGCTCCGCGAGCCTTTCGCGCCGCCGCGTCTGGTAGGTGCTGACCGCCTCCCGAACGATGAAATAGGTGGCGATGGCGGTAACGATACCGATGGGAACGCTGCCGACGCTCATCGGCAGCAGCACCGGCAGGATCATATCGAAAGCTTTATGGCCCATCAGCGTCGAGGCAAGGTCCACATGGTGATGACCATGGGTGCCAAGTATCCGGTTCCCCAGATCGTAAGTCGCATACCAGATCGGCGGATAGCTGAGCGGATTGCCGATCATCGTCCCGAAGGCCGCGGCCAAGAGATTGCCCCTGAACACCCAGGCGAGAAGGACAGCCATCATCATGTGAAAGCCGAGAAACGGCGTGCAGGCGGTAAAGGCGCCGACGGCCGTGCCCAGGGCTATGGCGTGCGGCGTACCCGTCAGCCGCCAGACCCGACGCCACACATAGATCGTCGCGCGTTTCCAGCCGATGCTCGGCCAGAGCGACTCGCGCAGCTTTTGCATTGGCCGAAGCGGCGTTTTGCGGCGGAACACGAACCCGACCCTATTTGAGGCCCCGGCTGCCTGGTTTGACCGCCGGAGTCTTCGCCAGTTCCGGCGGCAATTTGTCCGCCGGATAGGCCGGTACTTCGATCCGCGCGAGCGCGATCAGCTTGGTTCCCACCTTGGCCTTGCCGCCCGAACGGTCGATCAGACAGGCCGCCGCCACGACCTTGGCGCCCGTCTTCCTGATAGCGGCGATGCATTCGCGCGAGGAAAGCCCCGTCGTCACGATATCCTCGACCATCAGCACCCGCATGCCCTTGGTCAGCGGAAAGCCGCGCCGGACGACGAACTCGCCGTTTTCCCGTTCGACATACATGGCCGGCACGCCGAGATGCCGCGCCGTCTCGTATCCCGGGATGATGCCGCCGACGGCGGGCGACACGATGGCGTCGATCTTGTCGACGTCGATCTCCTCGGCCACCTTCTGCGCCAGCGCCTTGCAGAGCTTCGCCGTCCGCTTCGGGCTCATGAAGACGAGCGCCTTTTGCAGGAAAAGCGGACTGTGAAGTCCCGACGACAGGATGAAATGTCCCTTGAGAAGCGCTCCCGCTTTCTCGAATTCCTTGAGAACCTTGGCCTCTTTCATGGCGTCCCTCTATTTTGGCGCACTGGGATAGCAGATTTCGGGCCGTCCCGCGCCTGAATTAACGCCGGGGCCGGGTGACGAGGCTGACGACCGAAAGTCCGTTCAGCGCCGACATGATGCGCGTCAGATGCTTGAAGTCCCGCACTTCAAGATCGAGCTGCATGTCGTAGAAGTCGGTATCCCGCTGCGTCATGGTCAGGTTTGTAATGTTGCTGCCATAATCCGCGACGAGCGAAGTGATGTGGCCGAGCGCGCCCACCTCGTTCCGGGCGGTTATATTGAGCCTTGCAGGAAACGCCTGCGGGTGCTCGGGATCGATGTCCCAGGTCACGTCGAGCCAGCGCGTCGGCGCGTCGTCGAATTCCGCCAGCGCCGGTGCGTCGATCGGGTAGATGGTGATGCCTTCGCCAGGCGTGATGATCCCGACGATGCGCTCGCCCGGCAGCGGAAAGCTGTTGGGCGCCATCCGGATCGCAAGACCCTGCCCGCGCCCCGACAGCTTGATGACGGCGTGCTGATCGCCCGCGCCGTTGCTCTTGGCTGCGCCGCGCTTTCCCCGCTTCTTCGTCGGAAGCTCGGGATAAACCGTATCGAGCACCTGCTGCGCCGACAGCGTGCCGTCGCCGATGGCGGCAAGAAGTTCGTCCAGATCGTCCTTATGCAGAGGATGAAGCGCGCGCTCCAGAATGACGTCGGTCGCTTCCTTGCCCGCCGCCTCGAAGACTCCTTTCAGTATCTGTCTGCCGAGACGGCCGAACTCCGCCTCCTTCACCGCCCGGATCGACCGGCGAATGGCCGAACGCGCCTTGCCCGTGGCGACGAAGGCTTCCCATGCGGGCGAAGGGCGCTGCGCCTGCGACCTGATGATCTCGACCTCGTCGCCGTTCACAAGCACGGACCGCAGCGGCATGTGCCGCCCGTTGATCTTGCACCCGACGCATGTGTCGCCGACATCGGTATGCACGGCATAGGCGAAGTCGATAGGCGTCGCTCCGCGCGGCAGCGTGATGAGCGTTCCCTTGGGCGTGAAGCAGAACACCTGGTCCGAATACATCTGAAGCTTTGTATGCTCCAGGAATTCTTCCGGCGACCCGCCATGTTCCAGCATTTCGATCAACTGGCGCAGCCAGCGGAACGTGCTCGCGAATTCTTCCGAACGCTCGGCGCCGCCCGCGCCCTCCTTGTAGAGCCAATGCGAGGCGATGCCGTATTCGGCCACGTCATGCATCTTGTGCGTGCGAACCTGAACCTCGACGCGCTTCTGCTCCGGCCCGATCATCGTCGTATGAAGCGAGCGATAGCCGTTATTCTTCGGCGTCGAGATGTAGTCCTTGAAGCGGCCCGGCACCATCGGCCAGTTCGTATGCAACAGACCGAGCGCCCGGTAGCAGTCCGGCACATCGTCAACCATCAGCCTGAAGCCGAAAATATCGGAAAGCTGTTCGAGCGAGATGGCGCGCCGCTCCATCTTGCGCCAGACGGAATAGGGCCGCTTCTGCCGCCCGTCCACCTCGCAGGCAAGTCCGCCCGCCTGCAGCTTCGCCTTCAGCTCGCCGGCGATGCGCTCGACAATGTCGCCGCTTTCCGTCTGGAATTCGTTGAGCCGCTTCAGCAGCGTCTCGCGCGCTTCCGGATTGAGTTCCTTGAAGGCGAGGTCTTCTAGCTCCTCGCGGATTTCCTGAATGCCCATGCGTCCCGCAAGCGGCGCATAGATATCCATTGTCTCCTGCGCGATGCGCTGGCGCTTCTCGGCCGACTGGATGAAATGCAGCGTCCGCATGTTGTGCAGCCGGTCGGCGAGCTTCACCAGCAGCACGCGAATGTCGTTCGACATGGCGAGCAGGAACTTGCGGAAGTTTTCCGCCTGCTTCGACCGCTCCGATGTGAGCTCGATGCGCGTGAGCTTCGTCACGCCGTCGACGAGGTTCGCGATTTCGACGCCGAAGAGATCGGCCAGCTCGTCCATCGTCGCGCCGGTATCCTCGATCGTGTCATGCAGGATCGCGGTGACGATGGTTGCCGTGTCGAGCTTGAGGTCGGTCAGAATGCCGGCGACTTCGATGGGATGGGAGAAATAGGGATCGCCCGAGGCGCGCATCTGGCTGCCATGCTTCTTCATGGCATAGACATAGGCGCGGTTGATCAGGGCCTCGTCCGCGCGCGGATCGTAGCCAAGCACCCGATCGACCAGCTCGTATTGACGCAGCATCCACTTCTCCGCCGGCGGCTCTTCCGCCAGTCTCCCCGTTCATTCGAGATTCGCCGCATGAATTTCCGGTAAACCGGAACGGGGCCGTCAACTCTGCCATGATTACGCAAGCTCATGGCCCATAAAACAAAAGCGCCGCCCTCACCTTCCGGCCGGGGCGGCGCTCTGAAACTTGAAACCGATTGATGCCCGGAAGCTCAAAGCCTCCCGGCCCTTTCGCTCAGTCTTCCCCGTCCATGTCGTCCGCATCGGCCGATTTCTGCTGCGGCGAGTCGATCTGGCTCTGGATCGCGCGCAGGAGTTCCTCTTCGCTCATCCGGTCGCCCGAACCGACTGCGGCGCCGAAGGTGTCCGGCACTTCGGCGGTTTCGCCCGAGGTCAGAAGCTGGAGGCTCTCGGCCTCCGGCTCGTCCGTCTCGACGCGCTTCTGCATGCTGCCCACCAGGTCTTCGCGCAGATCGGCCGGGGTGATGGTCTTCTCGGCGATCTCGCGCAGCGCCACGACGGGGTTCTTGTCGTTGTCGCGGTCGACCGTCAGCTCGGCGCCGGCCGACATGGCGCGGGCGCGGTGGGCCGACAACAGAACCAGCTCGAAGCGGTTCGGCACCTTGTCGACGCAATCTTCAACGGTAACGCGCGCCATGAATTCGTCTCCGGGGTAAGGCAGGGTTGCGCTGTATGTAGGGGCTTGGCCATGAGAACGCAAGCAGAAACAGGCGCTTAGTGTGGCGGTTTAGCGCGGGTTTTGAGCCCGATCCGCCGGATTCCGGCCATGGCGGCCGGGCCTTGCGCGGCCACGAGCCTCTGGAGCAGGCGCCCGGCCGTCTCCCCCGACACCGGATCGCGCCATTCCGGGGCGACTTCGGCCAGCGGCACCAGCACGAAAGCCCGCCCCGCTATCCCCGGATGCGGCAGGGCGAGCGGCAACACCCCCGGCCCGGCTTCCACGCCCCGCGGGCCGGAGGCATGGACGATCTGACCTTGATAATCGAGAAGGTCGAGGTCGAGCGTCCGCGCCGCCCAGCGGGCCGTCCTGTGGCGCCCGAACCGGTCCTCGATCCGGTGAAGCGCATCGAGCAGACTGGCCGCCGGAAGCGCCGTTTCGACCATAACGACGTTATTCACAAAATCGGGTTGTGCATAAGGCGTCAGCGGCGGCGTCAGGTAGAAAGCCGAACGCCTGACGATGCTGATCCCCAAGGCTGGCATCAACGTCATCGCCGCCTCCAGCGTCGCCATCGGCCCGCCATGAACCGTCGGCAGATTGGCGCCCATTCCGATCAGGATCATGCAAACGACCGCTCACAAGGCATTTTCAAAAACCGTTTCAAAAGAAGGGCGGCTTCTATAGCCTGCCTCCCATTAAGCCAGACATGTCGCTTTGTCGGCTCCGACCATTTCAACTGAAAACCTGTAGGCACGACCATGAATTTCTATCCGCAGGAGCGCATTGCGCTCTTCATTGACGGCGCCAATCTCTATTCGGCGGCCCGCGGCCTCAATTTCGATATCGACTACAAGCGCCTGCTCGAACTCTTCCGCTCCAAGGGCACGCTCATCCGCGCCTTCTACTACACGGCGCTGCTCGAGGATCAGGAATATTCGCCCCTGCGTCCGCTGATCGACTGGCTCGACTATAACGGCTACTCGGTCGTGACGAAGCCCGCCAAGGAATTCACCGACGCCGCCGGCCGCCGCCGCGTCAAGGGCAACATGGACATCGAGCTTGCCATCGACGCGATGGAAATGGCGCCGAACATCGACCACCTCGTTCTCTTTTCCGGCGACGGCGATTTCCGCCGCCTGGTCGACGCCGTGCAGCGCAAGGGCAAGCGCGTCACCGTCATCTCGACGACGCGCAGCCAGCCGCCCATGATCGCCGACGAGCTGCGCCGCCAGGCCGACCAGTTCGTGGAACTCGAAACGCTCCGCAACGGCATCGGCCGCAATCAGGACGGACGCCCCCAGCAGGTCTCTCGCCCGGTCGAAGATGACGACGACTACGATTATGAGGATGACGACGAGGACGACGCCGATCTGCCCGCGCGCGCCTGAGCGGCGCCGGCATCATGAGAATCCCGACCGCGTCCGAAGCCGAGCCCGCGCGCGACTGCCCGCTCTGCCCGCGCCTCGTCGCTTACCGCCGCGACAATCAGGCCGCCCATCCCGACTGGTTCAACGGCCCTGTGCCCTCATTCGGTAATGCCGATGCGCGCCTCCTCATCGTCGGCCTCGCTCCCGGCGTGCAAGGCGCGAACCGCACGGGCCGTCCCTTCACCGGCGACTATGCCGGCGACCTTCTCTATTCGACGCTCCATGATTTCGGCTTTTCCAAAGGCAAGTTCGACGCGCGCCCCGACGACGGTTTGACGCTTGTCGACGCGATGATCTCGAATGCCGTGCGCTGCGTGCCGCCGCAGAACAAGCCGACGCCGCTCGAAGCGAAAACCTGCCTGCCCTTCCTCTCGGCCCGCATCGCCTCATTGCCGCGTCTGAAAGCGATCCTCGCGCTCGGCCGCATCGCCCATGAAAGCGTGTTGACCGCGCTCGAAATCAGGCGCTCCAGGGCCGCCTTCGCCCATCAGGCAAGCCACGACATCGGAAACGGCATCCGCCTTTTCGACAGCTACCACTGCTCCCGCTACAACACGAACACACGCCGCCTGACGCCGGAAATGTTCCGAGCGGTGTTCAAGGATGTAAGGAACTACATCGACAAGACGGACGCCCCAATCTCGTCACCCCGGCCTTGACCCGGGGCCCATCTTAAAGCCGCGCACCGCCGCAAAGGTGGATGCCGGGTCAAGCCCGGCATGACGAATAGACGGACCCAACCCAAACCCGTCACCCCGGCCTTGAGCCGGGGTCCATCTTCACTCCACGCGCCGCCGCAAAGACGGATACCGGGTCAAGCCCGGCATGACGGACGAAACCTCAGCTATACCGTTGTTCCGTCCACGGATCGGCCTCGTTGTGATACCCCCGCTCCTCCCAGAAGCCCGGCTTGTCGACCGGGCTGAATTCGATCCGCCGGATCCACTTCGCGCTCTTCCAGAAATACCATTGCGGCACGATGGCGCGCACCGGCCCGCCATGTTCGCGCGTCAGCCGCTCGCCTTCCCAGCTATGCGCGATCAGCACGTCCGGCTCGTTGAAGACTTCGAGCTTTATGTTGGTCGTATAGCCGTCATAGGAGTGGAGGATCAAATGCCGCGCTTCGGCCGTCGGCCTCACCAGCTCCATGAGCGTCTGCGATGAAACGCCGTCCCACCTGTTGTCGTAGCGGCTCCAGGTCGTCACGCAATGAATGTCGCTGACATAGCGCACCTGCGGCAGCGCCATGAACTGATCGAAAGTCAGCGTGACGGGATTTTCCACCGCGCCTTCGATGCGCAGGCGCCACTTGTCGAGCGTAATGTCCGGCTGGACGCCGAGATCGAGCACAGGCCATTTCTCGACGAGGTGCTGTCCGGGCGGCAGGCGAAGCTGATGCGCCTTGTCCGGCATGCCGGTAAGATGACGGCCCTCTTCCGCCGTCTTCTCCTTCGAACGAATGAGCTTGTCCTTGATCTTGCCGATCAGTCCCGGCTTGTCGTCGTCGCTCATGCCTCAGCCCTTCTCGCGCATAACGCGCGCCTTGTCGCGCTGCCAGCTCCGTTCCTTTTCCGTCTCGCGCTTGTCGGTGAGCTTCTTGCCTTGCGCCAGCCCGAGCTCGACCTTCACGCGCCCCTTCTCGTTGAAATACATCTTCAGCGGCACCAGCGTCATGCCCTGGCGCTGCACCGCCTGCGACAGCTTGTCGATCTCGCGCCGATGCAACAAGAGCTTCCGCGCCCGCCGCGTCTCATGATTGAACTGATGCGCTTGCAGGTAAACCGGAATATAGGCGTTCAGAAGCATGATTTCGCCCTGCTTCGTCGCCTGCGCATAGGCTTCGTTGAGGCTCGCCTGCCCGCCGCGCAGCGATTTGACTTCGCTGCCCTTCAACTCGACGCCGGCCTCGTAGACCGAACTGATCGAATAGTTGAATCGCGCCTTGCGGTTGTCGGCAATGATCTTCCGGCCGTCTCCGAGCTTCTTCTTGGCGCCGCCGCTTTTGGAGGACATGGCTCCTCAGTTCTTCCACTGGGTCAGTTGATGAGACCCGCATGGCGCATGGCGGCGCGAACCTTCGCGCGCGTATCGTCCGTGACCGAAACCAGCGGCAGGCGCAGCTCGTCCTGGCAAAGCCCAAGAAGGCTTGCCGCATACTTTACCGGGCCGGGGCTCGGCTCGATGAAGAGCACATGATGCAGTGGCATCAACTTGTCCTGCAGCTCCAGCGCGCGGGAGAAATTGCCCTCCAGCGTCGCCGTCTGGAACTCGGAGCAGAGCGCGGGCGCCACATTGGCCGTCACCGAAATGCAGCCGACACCGCCATGCGCGTTGAAGCCCAGCGCCGTTGCATCCTCGCCCGAAAGCTGGATGAACTGCGGCCCCATGGCGGCCCGCTGAAGGCTCGCACGCGCGAGGTTGGCGGTCGCATCCTTCACGCCCACGATGTTCTTGAGCTTGGCGAGCTTCGTCATCGTTTCGACCGAGATGTCGACGATGGTGCGGCCGGGAATGTTGTAAAGGATGACCGGAATGTCGACGGCGTCGTTCACCGCCTTGAAATGCGCATAGATGCCTTCCTGCGACGGCTTGTTGTAATAGCCCGTCACGCTCAGCACGGCGTCCGCGCCCACCTTCTTGGCAAAGCGCGTCAGCTCGATCGCCTCGACCGTGTTGTTCGATCCGGCGCCCGCCACCACGGGCACGCGCTTCTTCGTCACCTCGACGCAGATCTCGACCACGCGCTTGTGCTCGTCATGCGAGAGCGTCGGCGATTCGCCCGTCGTGCCGCAGGGCACCAGGCCATGCGTGCCTTGCGCGATCTGCCATTCGACGAGTTTCGCGAACGCATCCTCGTCCACCTTGCCGTTCCGGAATGGCGTGATGAGAGCGACGAGCGATCCCTTAAACATGTGTCCTGGCTCCATTGGCCCTTTGCGGCCCTTCGCCCGGTCCTTCCGGGCGGCGCGCACGATACCCATAAGTGGCTGGTCCGGCAAGGAAACCTCGCCCGGTCCCAATCCGCCATAAAGCGGCCTGCGGCCTTGCGGCGGATTGCCCTGCTTGGTAGCACAACAGTAATCTCAATGAACGACAATCCGACGGGAAATCAAACCACCCGCCGGAAAGCCGTTAAGAGGCCATATGCGTTCCAGCGGGGGGCGCGATCGGCCGCTTCACAATGAAATGGACCGCTCCATTGCTGGATCGAGCGCCGGAAAGAATGTTGCACCTCGGGCGCGCGCCTGTTGCGCGGCTGGTGCGTGCCCTGTCCGGCCTTCTTGCAGCCGCCTTCCTTGTCGCCTCCTTCGGCGCCGCCCGGGCTGAGGCGCCCGCACCGGCAAAGCCAAAGGCATCCGCGTCCAAGGCGGCAGCCGAGACGAAGCCGAAGGCGGTGAAAAAAGCCGCGACCGCGAAAGCTTCCGAAAAATCCGCCAAAAAGAAAAAGCACGTCAAGCACGTCGCCGAGGCAAAGCCGAAGCGCCGCCTCGCCGTCACCTCCTCGGCCAACATCAGCAAGGCCGACCTCAACGCTCTGACGGACGCCTTCAACGAGGCCGACCGCAAGAACTGGCCGGAGGCGATGCGGCATATGGCCCGCCTCAGCGATCCGGTCGCGGCCAAGCTCGTCCTCTGGACGCGTCTCATCGCGCAGGATTCGGGCGCGACGCTGGCCGAGATCACCGACTTCCAGGAAAAGAACCCGGACTGGCCGCGCCAGGCCGTGCTGTCTGTCCGGGCCGAGGAAGCCCTCCTCGCCTATCCTTCGAGCAATGAAAGCCTGCTGACCTGGTTTGCGGCCCATCCGCCCCAGACCGGCGAAGGCAAGATTCGCTACGGGCAGGCCCTGATCGCCGCCGGTCGTGGACAGGAAGGCGGCGACTGGATTCGCCGCGCCTGGGTCGAGAACGATTTCTCGCAAGCCCGCCAGCGCGACATCCTGGCGAACTTCCGTGCCACGCTGACGCCCGCCACACAGCGCGCCCGCCTCGACCGCCTTCTCTCCGACCAGCGCACCGACGACGCCAAGGCCATGGCGGCCCTGCTCGGCGCCGACGCCCGGGCCCTGACCGACGCCCGCATCCGCCTGATGACCGGATCGAGCCTCGCCGACGATGCGCTGTCGCGCGTGCCGTCCTCGCTCAAAGGCGACCCCGGCCTCCTCTTCGACCGCATCCGCTATGAACGCCGGCGCGGCAACAACGACGCCGTGCTGCCGCTCATCCTGACCGCGCCCGACAAACCGCATCAGATGCTCGACCCCGACGCCTGGTGGATCGAGCGCAAGATTGCCGCGCGCAAGGCGCTGGCGCAGGGCCGCTACAAGGAAGCCTATGCCATCGTCTCGCAGCACGGCCTGAAAAGCGGTTCGGACTTCGCCGACGCAGAATTCTTCTCCGGCTGGATCGCGCTCCAATACCTGAACAATCCGGGGCCCGCCCTCAGCCATTTCATCACGCTCGAAGGCGCTGTCTCGACGCCCATCAGCAAGGCCCGCGCCGAATACTGGTGCGCGCGCGCCGCCTCCGCGCAAGGCAACGACAAAGTCGCCGAACTCTACTATCGGCGCGCCTCCCAATATCCCACGACCTTCTACGGCCAGCTTGCAATCTCCGCCATGGCGCAGAAAAGCAGCGAGATAAGGTTGCATCTGCCCCGCGACCCGCAGCCGACAGCGGCCGACCGGGCGAATTTCAAGAAGCTCGAACTGGTCCACGCGGCCTACATCCTCCACGACCTCGCCCGCAACGATCAGATGTGGAGCTTCATGCTCCATCTCGCCGACATTCTGGAGACGCCAGATCAGATGGTCGAGCTCGCCGACCTCGCCGTCGCCTTCGACGATCCGAAGCTTTCGCTCCGCGTGGCCAAATCGGCCGCCCAGCGCAACATGGTTCTGCCGCAGCGCGCCTATCCGGTCTCGCTCATGCCGAATTATCCGGTCAAGGGCCCGCCGGTCGAGAAGGCGCTCGTCTATGGCCTGTCGCGGCAGGAAAGCGAATTCGATCCCGCCGCCGTCAGCCCCGTCGGCGCGCGCGGCTTGATGCAGCTCATGCCGGCAACCGCCCGCCATGTGGCGCGCCAGATTTCCGTTCCCTATTCGCCGCATCGCCTGACCAGCGATCCCGCTTACAACGCCATGCTCGGCTCCGCCCATCTCGGCGATCTGATCGACGGCTATTCGGGCTCATATGTCATGAGCGTCGCCGCCTACAATGCGGGCGCGACGCGCGTCAGCGAATGGGTGGGCGCCTTCGGCGATCCGCGCTCCACCGCCGTCGATCCCGTCGACTGGATCGAAAACATTCCCTTCACGGAAACGCGCAACTATGTGCAGCGCGTGATGGAGAACCTCGAAATCTATCGCAGCCGCCTCGCCGGAAGCGCGCAACGCATCCGGCTGGGCGAAGATATTCGCCGCAATACCGGCTCCACGATCTCGACGCCCGCGCCGACGCCCGGCAAGATTCCGCTCGCCTCGCCTTACAATTCCTCGGGCGTCATGACCCCCGTGGCCGACGGCGACGACGCCGACAAGGTGCCGGACAAGGACAAGGACGACCAGATGGCCGACGCCGCAGATTCAAAGGCGACTCCCGCGGACACGCCCCGCATACCCATCCCGCGCACCACTTTGACGCCCGGACACGGCGGACGCTGACGCCATGACTGCGCCCTATCGGGAATTTTTCTACACCTCGCAGGACGGCCTGCGCCTCTTTGCCCGCGACTACGGCCCGCGCGGCGCGAAGCCGACGCCCGTCATCTGCCTGCCCGGCCTCACGCGAAACTCGAAGGATTTCGAAGACCTCGCCACCCGCCTCTCGGCAAGCCGCCGCGTCATCTGCCCGGACCTGCGCGGTCGCGGTCGCTCGCAATATTGCGAGAGCTGGGCCGAGTACACGCCGCAAAACGAAATGCTGGACGTCTTCGACCTGATGGGCGCGCTCGGCCTGCATCAGGCGTCCTTCATCGGCACTTCGCGCGGCGGCATCGTCACCATGCTGATGGCGGCGCAGCGCCCCAACGCCATCCGCTCCGCTGTCCTTGTCGACATCGGCCCCGAAGTCACGCTCGACGGATTGAAGCGCATCGCCGGATATGCCGGCGTCATGGAAACGCCCGCAAGCTGGACCGAAGCCGCCTTCAAGCTGCGCATGATGAACGAGCGCGCCTTCCCGACCCTCAGCGGCGACGACTGGTACGTTCAGGCGCGCCGCACCTTCGGCGAAAAGGACGGCCTGCCCAAACTCGATTACGACCCGAAAATCGGAACCGGCCTGCGGAAATCCCTCGATGCGGCGAACGGCAGCGCGCCGCCATCCATGTGGGCCCAGTTCAAGGCCCTCGGCCATGTTCCATTGCTCGCCATCCACGGCGAGAACTCGGACATATTGTCCGTCGAAACCTTGCGCCGCATGGGCAAGGAACATCCGAATTTCCAGAGCGTCACCGTCAAGGATCGCGGCCATGTGCCCTTCCTCGATGAGCCGGAGGCCCTCGCCGCGCTCGACGCCTTCTTTGCGCCCGAACCCATCGTCAAATCTTCCTCACGCGCAGCATCGTCGTCGCGCCGCGCTGGAACTCGAACGGCACGGCAACCAGCTCGGGAACAAGACCCAGATCCTTCAGAGCGCGCATGACGCCGGGCAGATGGCTTGACGGGCGGCCGTCGAGATTGGCGAGCGGAAATATCCGCGCCTCCTTCGCCACGCGCATCAGCTCGCGGATCGCCGCGACATGGAAATCGCAGCCGAGCTCGTCGCCATAAAGAAACAGGAAATGCGACGTCAGCGCGAGATCGAAAGCGCCTTCGCCGAACGGAAGATCGGGAAGCGAAGCGGGCACATATCGCTTGCCGCCCATCGTTTCAAAATCGGCGAGAAACAAGTCCAGCGCCTCGCGCCGCCTGCGATACACCGCCGCCTCCGTTCCATAGAAACTCCAGTTGAAGCGATAGGCGGCAAGATGCATTCCGCGCCGCATCGCCTCCGCCGTTTCCTCGAAACGGCGCCGGATGGCCTCGGCGTCGAGCCGGTAAATCGGATCGGCGGCGGTCACCTTCATGCCGCGCGCCGCCGCCTCCATGGCAAAGGACGCCGGACCGCCCGCCACGTCGAGAACGCTCGCCCCCGGCGGCACGTCGCCCAGCGAAAAGAAGGCGTCATACTCGTCGAAACGCCGCCCCCAGGGCACGACGCCATCCAGATTGAATTCCTTGATCATCTTCAAACTCCGTTTCAGAGCCGAAGGCCGCCCGCTTTCTGGGACGGCCTGCTCCGAAGGGAGTTACAAAAAGGCCGCCTCCTAAAGGGGCGGCCAATCCGGCAGGTCGATATGCGACATGTCTGGGCCACCCGTCAGGTGGTCCACCAAGCTCCGTTAAGGGCAAACATGCGCGTCATCGTCACTATCCTTGCCCGGCGAAACGCCGGATTGCGCGCAATTTAGGCCAAAGGACGCAGCTTGCCAAGGGCCCTGCCACCCTTACTCTGGGTCGAAACAGGCAGGAGGCGCAGATGAGCTATACCGACATTCTTTACGCCGAGGCAAACGGCGTCGCGACGATCACGATCAACCGCCCCGACAAGATGAACGCCTTCCGCGCGCAAACCTGCGAGGAACTGATCGACGCCCTCAACAAGGCCGCTTGGTCGAAGGATGTCGGCGTCATCGTGCTGGCGGGCGCGGGCGACCGTGCCTTCTGCACTGGCGGCGACCAGTCGGCCCATGCCGGAAAATATGACGGGCGCGGCACCATCGGCCTGCCCATCGAGGAGGTGCACGCCCTGATCCGCGAAGCGCCGAAACCCGTCATCGCCCGCGTCCAGGGCTACGCCATCGGCGGCGGCAACGTGCTCTGCACCGTCTGCGACTTCACCATCGCCTCGGAAAAGGCGATCTTCGGCCAGGTCGGCCCCAGGGTCGGCTCCGTCGATCCGGGTTTCGGCACGGCCTATCTCGCCCGCGTCGTCGGCGAAAAGAAGGCCCGCGAAATCTGGTATCTCTGCCGCCGCTACTCCGCCGCCGACGCCCTCGCCATGGGCCTCGTCAACGCCGTGGTCCCGCATGACGAGCTCGACGCCGAAATCGCGCGCTGGTGCGACGAGATTCTAGAAAAGAGCCCGACGGCCATCGCCATCGCAAAGCGCTCCTTCAACGCGGACACCGACCATATTCGC
This sequence comes from Parvibaculum sp., assembly GCA_031291615.1. GTDB lineage: Bacteria > Pseudomonadota > Alphaproteobacteria > Parvibaculales > Parvibaculaceae > Parvibaculum. The sequence continues at coordinate 33,429 of JARLIS010000044.1, read as the reverse complement.
GGCATCGCCGCCATGGGCATGCAATCGGTCAGCCTCTATTACGACACCGACGAAGCCCGCGAAGGCACCAACGCCTTCAAGGAAAAGCGCAAGCCGGAATTCCGCAAATTCGTGAAATAGCGCCTCAGCGTCCGTCTTGCCTAAACGTCCATCTTGAAAGCGTCGCCGTCGCGCACAATCCGTCCCGCCGTCGGCGTGGCGAAATGCGTGCCGATGACCAGCACCGGCCTGCCCGCAAGGCTCGAGAAGACATCGCGCCGCGTCTTCGTCGATTGCGCCTTGTCGTAATCGACCAGCGCCGCCCAGTCCGGCCGCGCAAGCTGGCAAGGGTGATGGATGAAGTCGCCGGTGATGAGCGCCTCCTCGCCTTTGGATGAAATGCGGATCGACACATGCCCGGGCGTATGCCCGACCGTCGGCACCAGGCTCACTTCGTCGCAGACCCTGTGATCGGTCTCCACGAGATCGACAAGCCCCGCATCGAAGACGGGCTTCACCGAATCCGAGAACACCGCCACCTGCTCGTGGTTTTCATTCTGCGACTGCCAGTATTCGAACTCCGCGCGCCCCATCAGATAGCGCGCCTTGGGGAAAGTCGGCAGCCATTTCCCGTCGACCAGCATCGTGTTCCAGCCGACATGATCGACATGAAGATGCGTGCATAGCACCGTGTCGAAACTCTCCGGCTCGAAACCCGCCGCCTTGAGGTCGCGCAGAAAGGGAAGTTGCAGCTTGTTCCAGGTCGGCACGCCGCGGCCTTCCTTGTCGTTGCCGAGGCATGTATCGACAATGACGCGCTTTGTCGGCGTCTCGACGACAAGCGCGTGAATGCTCATCTTGAGCTTGCCTGTCTCATCGACGAAATGCGGCTTCATCCACTCATAGGGTTGAAGCGCCTCCGGCGTGGCTTGCGGCAGAAGAAACTTGGTTCCGCCCGTCGCCTCAAGCTCGACCACCTTCGTAACGGTGACGTCGCCGATCCGCCATTTGCTCATCCGTGCCTCCCCCTGTTCCCTTTGCCCAGACACTAGCGCGGAAGCCCTGCCCGACCAAGATGCACCTGCCCATGCGATGGGCAGCGCTGCGCCCACATGGCCACGTTGTGACAATAAAGAAATGTCTCCGCCACGTTTTCGACCCACTTGGAAGACATTATGTTTTCTCTACAGCGCGGCACTCTTTCCCCGCCAGACACCGCCAGCTCACATCCACGACGCAAAACATGGCCAAATCGGAAAAGCGCAAAGCGCTTCACACCGGCGAAATGCCCGTTCTCGTTCTCCAGGGCGGCGGCGCGCTCGGCTCCTATCAGGCAGGCGCCTATGAAGAACTCTCGACCTCCGGCATCGAGCCCGCCTGGGTTGCGGGCATTTCCATCGGCGCGATCAACGCCGCGATCATCGCCGGCAACGCGCCCGAGAAACGTGCGGAACGGCTCGACGAATTCTGGAACCTCGTCTCCTCAGACCTCACCGCAGGGCCGACATCCGGCGGCGAATTCCTGCATGCGCTCTTCAACGAAACGGCGGCGGGCTTCGTCTCGCTCTTCGGCGCGCCGGGATTTTTCTCGCCCCGCTTTCCACCCGTCCTCTTCCAGCCTTCCGGCTCGCTCGCCGCCCTCGGCGTCTACGATACCGCGCCGCTCCGCGCGACGCTCGAACGTCTCGTCGATTTCGACCGCATCAATTCAGGTGAAACGCGGCTGAGCGTCGGCGCCGTCAACATTCGCTCCGGCAATTTCGTTTACTTCGACAACACCGAACACAAGATCGGCCCGGAGCACGTCATGGCGTCGGGCGCCTTGCCGCCCGGCTTTCCGCCGATTGAAATCGACGGCGAATTCTACTGGGACGGCGGCCTCGTCTCCAACACGCCGCTGCAATATGTGGTGGATGCCGGGATCGCGCGCGACGTGGTCGTCTTCCAGGTCGATCTTTTCGGAGCCCGCGGACCGATGCCGCGAAATCTGAACGAAGCGGCGGAGCGCGAAAAGGACATCCGCTTTTCAAGCCGCACCCGCCTCGTCACCGACATGGTCCGCCGCAAGCACGCCGTGCAGATGGCGATAGGCAACCTGCTGAAAAAGCTGCCGGCCGAATGGAAGAACGACCCCGACGTCCTCCGCCTCGCGCAGCAGAGCGACGCCGCCGCCATTTCCATCGTCCACCTGATCTATCGCCGCCAGCGCTACGAAACGAAATCGAGGGACTACGAATTCTCCCGCAACTCCGTGATGGAGCATTGGCGGGCCGGCCGCAACGACGTGCGTCGCACGCTGCGGCAGAAAACCTGGATCGACCGGACGCGGCCCGAACACGGCGTCGCCGTCTTCGATCTCACCCGCGATGCAACAGACTGAAAGGACATCCCATGAAACTTCAGGACAAGATCGCCATCGTCACCGGCTCAGCCAGCGGCATCGGCAAGGAAATCGCCACGACCTATGCGCGCGAAGGCGCGAAAGTCGTCATCGCCGACCTGATGCAGCCCGCCGCCGAAGCCACCGCCGCCGGACTTCGCGCATCGGGCGCCCAGGCCATGGCCGTCGCCATGGACGTCACCAACGAAGATCAGGTCAATGCGGGCGTCGCCGAAGTCGTGAAGGCCTGGGGCGGCGTCGATGTGCTGGTCAGCAATGCCGGCGTCCAGATCGTGCATCCGCTGGAAGAATTCACGCTGGCCGAATGGAAGAAGATGCTGGCCATCCATCTCGACGGCGCATTCCTGACCACGCGCGCCTGCCTCCCGCATATGTACAAGTCCGGCCGCGGCGGCAGCATCATCTTCATGGGCTCGGTCCATTCCCACGAGGCTTCGGTGCTGAAGGCGCCCTATGTCACCGCAAAGCACGGACTCCTCGGCCTCGCCAAGACCATCGCCAAGGAAGGCGCAAAGCACAATGTCCGCGCCAATGTCATCTGCCCCGGCTTCGTCCGCACGCCGCTCGTCGAAAAGCAGATCCCCGAACAGGCCAAGGAGCTCGGCATCTCCGAGGACGACGTCGTCAAGAAAGTCATGCTGAAGGATACGGTGGACGGCGAATTCACCACCGTTCAGGACGTCGCCGAAGTCGCGCTTCTCTTTGCGAGCTTCCCGTCCAACGCCCTGACCGGCCAGTCTCTCGTCGTCAGCCACGGCTGGTTCATGCAGTAGAAGCCGTTCAGCCGTCGCTCTCCGAAGGCTCTACCCGGAACGTCGGCACGCGCCAGCGCCGCGCCAGCGCTATGAGCCGGATCGCCAGCGCCACGCCGATCGCGCCCCAGAGGCCGATCGGCGCCGGCACGTCGAGCCGGCCCATCGCCACGAAGACGACCGCGCCGACGAGCGCCGCCAGAGCGTAGATCTCCTGCTTCAGAATGATCGGAGTCCGGTTGGCCAGCACGTCGCGGATGACGCCGCCGAAAATCGCCGTGACGACGCCCATGATGACGGCGACGGAGCCAGGCGTGCCCATTTCCAGCGCCTTGCGCGTGCCGAGCACCGCGAATACGGCAAGTCCAATGGCGTCCGCGATCAGCATGGGCCGGCGGACCGCGATCCCCCACCTGACGAGGGGAATTGTCGCCAGCGCAAAGGCCGAGGCCACGGCGACGTACCAAGGCGAGACAATCCAGAAAACGGGCGTCGCGCCCAGCATCATGTCGCGCAAGGTCCCGCCGCCCACGGCCACGATCACCCCCAGCACGACGACGCCGAACCAGTCCATCTGCCGCTCGCCGGCCACCAGGGCGCCCGAAATGGCGAAAGCCGCCACCCCGATGACCTGGAAAAACATCAATAGATCGGCTTCGGCCAAGATACCCCCCTGTCACCCTGCGGACGCGCCCCGTTATAAAAGACACGCGTTCGAAAATCCGGCCTTTTTGCGGCGCACCGAAGTCCTTATATCCTCACATCCTGCCAGGCCGTCTCTGGCCACCCCCTGTTGTCCTGTTTCTACACGCGGAGAAGTCCATGATGACCAGACGAATGATGGTCATGTTGATCGTTGTGGGTGTCATTTTTGCCGGCTTTTTTGGCTGGCAGACCCTCAAATCGGTCATGATCGCCAAATTCATGGCTTCCCGCGCCTCGACTCCGCAAACGGTGTCGACCGCCGTGGCCTCGGTCGAACCCTGGCAACCCTCCCTGAAAAGCGTAGGCACGCTCCGCGCCGCCAAGGGAACGGACATTTCGCCCCAGCTCGCAGGCGTGGTCGCCGACATCCCTTTCAAATCGGATGACGATGTGAAGGCGGGCGACCTGCTGGTCCAGCTCGCCGATGCCGACGACGTCGCCCAGCTCAACGCGCTGAAGGCCTCCGCCGAACTGGCGAGGCTGACCTATGAGCGCAACCGGGAGCTCGTGAAGAAAGGCAATGTCAGCCAGTCGGCTCTCGACAGCGCCACCGCCAGCTACCGCAGCGCCACCGCCCAGGTCGCGCAGCAGCAGGCGCTGGTCGACAAGAAGCGCATCGTCGCGCCCTTTGACGGCCGCGTCGGCATTCGCCTCGTCGATGTCGGGCAATATCTGTCGGCCGGCACCAAGGTCACGACGCTTCAGGCCCTCGACCCGATCTATATCGATTTCACCGTGCCGCAGCAGAGCATCCGGCTCATCGCCGTCGGCCAGAATGTCGGTGTGACGACGGACGCCTTTCCCGGCGTGACTTTCGGCGGCAAAATCACCGCCATCGACGCCAAGGTGGACCCCGAAACGCGCAACGTGGCCGTCCGCGCCGAACTGGCCAACCACGACCGCAAGCTCCTGCCGGGCATGTTCGCCTCCATCAACATCCTGATCGGCGAACCGCAGCAGGTTCTGACGCTGCCGCAGACGGCAATCACCTACAATCCCTACGGCGAAACGGTCTTCCTCGTGAAAAAAGGCGAGCCCGACGCCAGCGGCAAGCCCACTCTGATCGCGGCGCAGAAATTCGTCACCGTCGGCGAAACGCGCGGCGACCAGGTGACCATTCTGTCCGGCGTCGGCCCCGGAGACACCGTCGTCTCCTCCGGCCAGCTCAAGATCAAGAACGGCACGCCGCTCGCCATCAACAACAGTGTCCAGTTGCCGAACGATCCGGCACCCACGCCGCAAGACCAGTAAGGCCGGAGCGACGCCCGCATGAAATTCACCGACATCTTCATCCGCCGCCCGGTCCTTGCAACGGTCATCAGCCTGCTCATCCTCGTGATCGGTCTGAGGTCGGTTTCGCTTTTGCCGGTGCTTCAATACCCGCGCACCGAAAACGCCGTCGTCACGGTCTCCACGACCTACTTCGGCGCCAGCGCCGACGTGATCGCCGGCTTCATCACCACGCCGCTCGAAAACTCGATCGCCCAGGCGAACGGCATCGACTACATGACCTCCAGCAGCTCCGCCGGCGTGTCGGTCATCCAGGTGCAGCTGCGCCTCAATTACGATGCCTCCAAGGCGCTCACCGAAATCAACACGCAGGTAACCGCCGTCCGCAACCAGTTGCCGGCGGAAGCCCAGCAGCCCGTCATCAGCATCGCCGTCGGCGAGACGATCGACTCGATGTATATCGGCTTCTCTTCCGACGTTCTGCCCAACAACAAGATCAGCGACTATCTGCTTCGCGTCGTGCAGCCGAAGCTGCAAGCCGTCGAAGGCGTGCAGCAGGCCGAGTTCCTTGGCGAGAAACGCTTCGCGCTCCGCGTCTGGATGAACCCGGACAAGCTCTCGGCCTATGATCTGACGGCCACCGATATCAAGAACGCCCTTGCCCGCAACGACACCCTGTCGGCGCTCGGCACCACCAAGGGCCAGATGGTTCAGGTCGATCTCACCGCCTCGACCGATCTCCATTCGCTCGACGAATTCCGAAACCTCATCATCAAGAACGCCAACGGCGCTTCCGTGCGCCTGCAGGACGTCGCCAATGTGACGCTCGGTGCGGAAGACTATGAATCCGCCGCCTATTTCGACGGCAAGACCTCCGTTCAGGTCGGCATCAAGGTTGCGCCGACCGCGAACCTGCTCGACGTGATGAAGCGCGTCCGCGCCGTCTTCCCCGAAATTCAGGCCCAGTTGCCCGAAGGCCTGCACGGCGCCATCGCCTATGACGCGACGAAGTTCGTCACGAGCTCCATCAACGAAGTCGTGAGAACCCTCGTCGAAGCGCTGATCATCGTGACGCTGGTCGTCTTCGCCTTCCTCGGCTCGCCGCGCTCGGTCCTCATCCCGACCATCGCCATACCTTTGTCCCTCGTCGGCGCTTTCGCCTTCATGCTGGTCTTCGGTTTCTCGATCAACCTGCTGACGCTGCTCGCGCTGGTTCTGTCCATCGGACTTGTCGTCGACGACGCCATCATTGTCGTCGAAAACGTCAACCGGCATCTCGAGGAAGGGCTCCGGCCTCGACAGGCGGCGATTCTCGCCGCCCGCGAACTCAGTTCGCCGATCATCACCATGACGGTGGTGCTCGTCGCCGTTTACGTTCCCATCGGCTTCATGGGCGGCCTCACCGGCGCCCTCTTCACCGAATTCGCCTTCACCCTTGTCGGCGCGGTCACCATTTCGGCCATCGTCGCGCTCACCCTCTCCCCGATGATGTGTGCGCGCTTCCTGAAATCGCAGGACGACGAAAAGAAGGAATGGGAAGAGCGCATCGTCCATTATATCGACGAGCGCTTCGAGCGGCTGCGCAAGAGCTATGAGGGATGGCTCCACGCATCGCTCGAGCAACTGCCCGTCATCATCGTCTTCGCCGCCATCGTCATCGGCAGCATCTATGTCTTCATCAGCTTCTCGAAAACCGAACTTGCGCCGCAGGAAGACCAGGGCATCGTCATCGGCTTCGTGACGGCCGCGCCCAACGCAACGCTCGCCCAGCGCCAGATCGGCATGCAGCAGATCTATGAGATCTATGCGCGCCACCCGGAAACCGATCACGTCTTCCAGAACATCCTGCCGACGCAGGCTTTCGCCGGCCTCGTCACGACGCCTTGGGACGAACGCAAGAAAGACGCAACCACCCTCCAGAACGAATTGCAGATGGAGTTGAACCAGATTTCCCTGGCGCGCGTCGTCGCCTTCCAGCCGCCGCCCCTTCCTGGCGCGCGCGGCCTGCCTGTTCAGTTCGTCATCCAGACGACCGAGCCCTTCGAGCGCCTGAGCGAAGTGTCCGACGCCTTCCTCGCCGAAGCGCAGAAGAGCGGCAAGTTCATCTTCATGGACACCGACCTCAAATTCGACAAGCCGCAGGCGCATGTCGTCATCGACCGCGACAAGGTCGCCCAGATGGGCCTCACGATGAGCGATGTCGGCGGCGCGCTGTCCTCGATGCTCGGCGGCGGCTATGTCAACTATTTCAGCCTGGCCGGCCGGTCCTACAAGGTCATTCCGCAGGTCCAGCAGACGCACCGTCTCAACGCCGACCAGCTCCGCAACTACTACATCAAGACCGCATCCGGCAGTTCGATCCCGCTATCCACCATTGCGCATATCGAAACGGAGACGACGCCGGAAACGCTGAACCATTTCCAGCAGCTCAACGCGGCGACGATCTCCGGCGTCCCCATGCCCGGCATCGCCACCGGCGACGCGCTCAACTACCTGAAAGACCTCGCCGCAAAGACGCTGCCGCAAGGCTACACCATCGATTATTCCGGCCAGTCGCGGCAGTTCGTTCAGGAGTCGAACGCGCTGCTCATCACCTTCATCTTCGCGATCATCATCATCTTCCTGGTGCTCTCCGCCCAGTTTGAAAGCTTCCGCGACCCGACGATCATCCTGATCTCGGTGCCCATGTCGATCTCCGGCGCGCTCCTCTTCGTCAGCGTCGGCATCGGCGGGGCCAGCCTCAACATCTATACCGAAGTCGGCCTCGTGACGCTGATCGGCCTCATCAGCAAGCACGGCATTCTGATCGTCGAATTTGCGAACAACCTGCAACGCGAGGGCCGGACGAAGCGTCAGGCGATCGAGGAAGCGACCGGCATCCGTCTCCGCCCGATCCTGATGACGACGGCGGCGATGGTGCTCGGCGTCCTCCCGCTGATCCTCGCGAGCGGCGCGGGCGCGGTGTCGCGCTTCAACCTCGGCCTCGTCATCGCCAGCGGCCTTGCCATCGGCACGCTGTTCACGCTCTTCGTCGTTCCGGCCATGTACTTGCTCCTGGCCGAGGATCACAGCAAGCGCGAAGCCGACGACCTCGACCTGGAAGAAGCCGGAGCCTGAGCATCAGATGCGTTCGTAATTGACGGTCGAGCCGTCCTTGGCGTGAAAGGCGAGCGCCGTCCAGACGCCTTCGCCGTCGTACCAGAGGTCGATGGCGCCGTCGTCGCGCCAGCTATAGCGCGTCGCCTTTGTCGGCCTGCCGCCGGCCTCTATCGTTTCCACGCCCTTGTCGGCGACGGTCGGCTTCAGCATCGCTCCGTTTTCCGGATTGATCATCGGCCCCGACAGCTCGGCGACGTTCCAATGCGTCGCCGCCAGCGCATTGGCGGGCGCGATATAGCGACCGGATTTCGAGCCGTCGACCACAAGCCCGCCCGCGTCGCGCCTCACGCTCGCAAAGGCGGCGTCGCCGTCATTATTAGTCTTCGCCTCCATGCTGACGAACTGCCCGCCCTGCCAATGCTCCAGATTGCGATGGCTGTAGCGAAACACCGGAATCGGGCCGAACTTCACCAGCATCTCGACGTCGATGGAGACGGTCAGCGCATCGCCCCTCGTCTGAAATTCGAGCCTGTGTGAGCCGATTTCGCTGCCCTTCCTGACGATCCTGAATGCGAGCGCGCGCGTCGCCGGCACAGGCAGAGCCGCGAGCGCAGGCGCCGCGATCAGGCTCGCGGCGGCGGAAACGACAAAGGCGCGGCGCGTCAACATGGGTTTCTGCTTCCTGGCTGAAGGTCCTGCTCCCTGTTGATATGCGCCGCGCGCGCGTTTGGATCATCGCCGCCCGCTGATCCGGCGCTCGCTGATCCGGCGCCCGCAAGTCTGCGTAAGACTCTCCGTCAGTCGCCTGAAAGGCCGAAGGGACCGCCGATGAACATGATTGCAACCGGAAGCGCCCTTGCCGAGCGCGCGCCCCTCCCCGATCCCCTGATCGCCGCCGGCATCCGCTACCTCGTCTCCCGCACTGACAGGCAGCTCGCGCTCGCCGACCCTGCCTCCGAGCGCGCCTTCGCCGAAAGCATGCGCACCCGCCCCATCGCCGAATTCACCGACGACGCCAACGCCCAGCACTACGAACTGCCGCCCTCCTTCTTCGAGCTCATCCTCGGCCCCCGGCGGAAATATTCCTCCTGCCTCTACCCGACCGGCAACGAGACGCTGGCCGAGGCGGAAGAATGCGCGCTCGGCGAAACGGCCATGCGCGCCGAGCTCGCCGACGGACAGAATATTCTGGAACTCGGCTGCGGCTGGGGCTCGCTGACGCTCTGGATGGCGGAGCATTACCCCCGCTCCCGCATCACCGCCGTCTCGAACTCGGCCTCCCAGCGCAATCACATCCGCCGCGCCGCCGCCGAACGCGGCCTGTCGAACGTCGAAGTCATCACCGCCGATATGAACGACTTCACCACGGACGACGCATTCGACCGCGTCGTTTCCGTGGAAATGTTCGAGCACATGGCGAACTGGCGCGCCCTTCTCACCCGCATTCGCGGCTGGCTGAAGCCCGACGGCAAGCTCTTCCTGCACGTCTTCACCCATCGCTGCGCTTCCTATCGTTTCGAAGTCGATGACAGCGCCGACTGGATTGCGAAATATTTCTTCACCGGCGGCCTGATGCCGAGCCAGAGCCTCATCCGCCAGTTCGACGACATCTTCACCCTCGACTACGAATGGCGCTGGAGCGGCGATCATTACCGCCGCACGGCGCTCCACTGGCTCGCCAATTACGACCGCAACGCCACAGCCATCATGGCCATCCTGCGCGATGTCTATGGCGAGGACGCGCCGCTATGGCGTCGCCGCTGGCGGATTTTCTTTCTGGCGACGGCCGGCCTCTTCGGCCACGCAAAGGGCGCCGAATGGGGCGTCGGCCATTTTCTGCTGAAACCGGCCTGAGCCGCCGTCAGTCTTTGGGCTGGTAATAGGAATTGAGCGGACGCGAGGCATAGCGCGCCAGCGTCTCGCGCTCGCTCTCCGTCGAGAGCGCCCGGCGCACGGCAAGCCGCGTCGCTTGGTGATTGTTGCGATAAACGGCGTCGGCGTCGCTCGCATCCCAGCTCACCCAGACAGCCGCGATCGCCACCCAGCCATGTTCGGCTTCGGGCGGCAGATCGCCCTCGACCAGCGCCTCGGTGATGCCGCGCGCCACGCCAAGCTGCGCCGGTCCCCAGACGAGGTTTTCATGCTTCGGCCCGCGAAGGTCGCCCTTGGAAACGAAAAGCGTCGCAGGCGTCGCAGGCACATTGGGCCTCACCACCGCCATGAACGGGATATAGCCCATGCGCGGCGCAGCCAGCGCATTGGCGAAAGCCTGTCCCACGGGCCCGTCGCGGGGCCCCAGCATCAGGTTCAGATGCGCGGCATCGATGCCCTCGCCCACATAGGATTCGCCGATCATCATCGCCCGCATGACCTGTTCCTCACCCGAGCCGGCCGTAGCGGCGCATCTTCAGACTGTCGCTGCTCACCGTGCCGGGCTTTGTGTCATAGCCGAGCAGCGCGATCAGCCGGTCCCTCTGCCCCTCGATGGGCGTGACGCGATGAATGGAATGGCGTCCCTTGAAGAAGGCAAAAGCGCCGGGTTCGAGATCGAGGCCGATCACCTCGCCGAGATCGCCGTCGAACAGCCGCTTCACGCGGTCATATTGCTCGTCCTCGCCATTGCGGATGAACGGCACATATTCGAAGACGCCGCCGCGCTCGCTCGGCTCGAGAAGGATCGAGGTGACGAAATCGGTCTGGTCGAAATGCCAGAGCAATTCGTCGCCCTGCTTCATCACGGCGATGTTCACTGCGCCCAGCGGATCGGCATAGCGATAAATCTTCGGCAGGCCGACGACGCCGGCGATGAAGTCGTCGAGCCCGTCCCACTCGTAAAGCCGGCGAAGCGGCGAAGCCGTCGGCAGCATGTCATAGGCGACCGCGCCCACAGATGTCCGCATCATGCGGCGGCGGGGATGGTCGGCGGGCAGGCTCTTGTCCGGCGCGTCGAGATAGGCGGTCCCCTTGGTCGCGCCCTCGTTATATGCAAGCGGCGCAAGCTCGCGCGCCTCGGCGGTCATCGCCGCCAGCGCCTCCGCCGTCAGAAATCCCGGCAGCAGGCACGAGCCCGTCGCCACCAGCTCCTCGTGGCAGCGCCGCGTCAGCGCCTGCGCGTCCGGCGATCCGAGATCGTGGATCGGATAGCGTTCAAGATCGACAAGCCGCGCCGGATGGTCCGCCGCCAGCGTCTCGCTGCTCCTCGCCATTTCCCCTCCGAAGCTTTCGTTACGCCGGAATGCGCACGGGCAGCGTCTCATAGCCCTTCACGAAGCTCGAATAGACGCGCCGCGGCTCGCCCATGACCTCGATCGGCTTGTCCGGCCAGCGCTTCAGGATTTCTTCCCAGACGATCTTGAGCTGCATCTCCGCGAGCCGGTTGCCGACGCAGCGGTGAATGCCGAAGCCGAAGGAAAGATGCTGGCGGGGACGGGCGCGGTCGATGATGAAGCTGTTCGGATTCTCGATCGCTTCCTCGTCGCGGTTGCCCGAAACGTACCACATGACGACCTTGTCGCCCTTCTTGATCTGCTTGCCGCCAAGCTCGACATCGCGGAGCGCCGTGCGGCGCATATGCGCGAGCGGCGTCTGCCAGCGGATGATCTCCGGCACCATGCTGGTGACGAGATCGGGATTGTCGCGCAGCTTCTTGTACTGGTCGGGATTCTGGCTCAATGCCAGCAGCCCGCCCGTGATCGAATTCCGCGTCGTGTCGTTGCCGCCGACGATGAGCAGGATGATGTTGCCGAGATATTCCATCGGCGGCATGTTCCGCGTCGCATCCGCATGGGCGAGCATCGAAATGAGATCGTTGCCCGGCTCGGAATTCACGCGCTGGTTCCAGAGATCGGTGAAATAGGCGCCGCATTCCAGCAGCTCCGCCCGGCGGGCCTCCTCGGTCTCGACAAGCCCCGTCCCCGCAGGCGCCGTGGCCACGTCCGACCAGCGCGTCAGCTTGCGCCGTTCCTCCCAGGGGAAATCGAACAGGGTCGCCAGCATCTGCGTCGTCAGCTCGATGGACACCTTGTCCACCCAGTCGAATGTCTCGCCGGCCGGCAGGTTGTCGAGAATGCGGCCCGCGCGTTCGCGGATCGTGCCCTCGAGCTTGGCGAGGTTCGACGGCGCGACGATGGGGCTCACCACCTTGCGCTGTGCGTCATGCTTCGGCGGGTCCATGGCGATGAACATGGGGAGCTGGAAATCGGACTGCTGGTCGCGGATCGTGATGCCGCCAAGACCCGATTCCGAAGAGTAGATGCCGTGATTGGTGTCGACCTCGACAATGTCCTTGTACTTCGTCACCGACCAGTAAGGCCCGTTGGCGCTCTCGGCGCAATAATGCACCGGGTCCTCGCGCCGCAACCGCTCGAAATAGGGCCACATGGCGTTCGCCTGAAAAAGCTCGGGCCGGCTGACGTCGATCTTGTCGAGCGGCGTGGAATAGGCCTCGTCGGCCCCTTCGGCGCCAAAGGCGACGGCTGGTTTATTCATGGCTTCTGCTCCCTCATCACCCGCCCCTTCGGGGTCGGTCGGCGCCCGCGCATTCCGGGCCGCGCACTTCGTTGAGGAAACTATAGCACCGCGGGAACGCCGAAACACACCGGCCGGGTGCAGCGGCACATTGCCTCTGTGCAGACACGAACAGGCGCCGCGCCCCGGAACGCGAGGCGCAAAGCGATGAGGTCACATATTTACAGGGGAATATTGGCGGAGAGGGAGTCCGCTCACGTAGCATCCATTGCCGTTCTGGAACGTCCCTTAACATGCTGATTTTCTTATAGTTACCTGTCCATTGATGTTTCTTGCCGTTCGGAGGAATATGCGGCGTTCCACAAGCAAATTGTGGAACAGATTGTGGAACGGAAAATGGCGCACGTCACATCAAGGCTAACCAAGCGAACGATTGATTCTCTGTCGAAGCCGGGCACCTACGCCGATGGGGGCGGGCTAGTTCTCCGGGTTAAGCCCAACGGCGGCAAATTTTGGGTGATGCGCTACTCGCTCAATCACTCGGCCCGTGAGATGGGTTTGGGCAGCGTTCGGGACGTATCCCTCAAGGACGCACGCGAGGCCGCTGGCGCCGCACACAAGCTGCTTGCGGTCGGGCTGGACCCGCTCGCCCAACGCAAAGCCGAAGCCGACGCGCAACGTCTGGACGCGGCGCGCGCCATGTCCTTCCGGCAATGTGCCGAAGCTTTCATCAAAGCGCATTCGCCAAGCTGGAAAAACCCGAAACACCGCCAGCAGTGGCCCAATTCGTTGCGGGATTACGCTTTTCCGATCTTCGGCGACCTGCCGGTTGCCGATATCGACACCGGCCTTGTTCTGAAAGCGTTGGAGCCGATCTGGTCAACAAAGCGCGAGACGGCGGGGCGCGTGCGGGGTCGCATCGAAGCTGTGCTCGATTGGGCCATTGCGCGCGGATATCGGCAGGGTCCGAATCCTGCTCTCTGGCGCGGACACCTTGCCCACCTGCTTGCCACGCGAAGCAAGGCCACCGTGAAACATCATCCGGCACTGCCCTACGCCGACATGCCCGCCTTTATGATGAAATTGCGCGAGCGAAAGGGAAGCGGCGCACGCTGCCTCGAATTCGTGATCTTGACCGCCGCTCGTTCGGGCGAAGCGCGCGGCGCGACGTGGGATGAAATTGATTTGGATGCGGCCGTTTGGATCGTTCCGGGCAGTCGAATGAAGGCGGGCAAGGAACATCGTGTTCCGCTCTCCGACGCGGCCATCGCGCTCTTAAAGTCGATGGCCGAATTGCGCGAGGGCACTCTTGTTTTTCCCAGCGCGAAGCGTGGAAAGCCGATAAGCGACATGACCATGGGGAAGACGTTGAAGGGAATGGATCGACCCGACATAACAGCACATGGGTTTCGGTCCACGTTCCGGGATTGGGTTTCCGAGCAAACGTCCTATCCCGGAGAGATGGCCGAAATGGCGCTGGCGCACACCATCGGCAACAAGGTCGAAGCCGCCTATAGGCGCGGCGATCTATTTGAGAAGCGCCGCCGCCTAATGGCCGATTGGGCCGATTATTGCAGCAAGCCACGTTCGGCCGGCGCGACCGTCACTCCAATCCGTGCTGGCGCGTGATGAGTGTGGCTAAGCAACGCGAGAAGCGCAAAATGCAATTCGGCAATGTATCTGCACAAAAGCGGAAATATGCGGATGTGCTTGCTAAGTGTCAGGCCGATCCTGATTATTTTCAGCCTGCTTTTGACGAGATAGCTAAGGCGCGCAATGAGTCTAACCATCCGTTGCGGCCGGCACTAGATGCAATCCAGATCGGCGACGAAAAAGAAGGAATGCAATTGTTTCTTGGTGTTTTAGCGAACGTTCAACCGGACGAAAATAGTCCAATGTACCGACTTGCGCTGGCGAGATTGTGGCTCCCGCAGCTTGTGAACGGCGCGTGCAAAATTGCGCGCTATGCAGCAAAAACCCTCGATACTCCAACAGAGTACCTTCACTTGGAAACAGTCGAAAAATTCTATGACTCAGAAAACATACCGAAGTGTGCAGCTACAGGGCCACGCGCTAGAAACCCGTTACGCGCAGTCATTGTGGAAGACATGAAGCTCGCACGTGGACGAGGTGACACTTTGGACGTCTGGATTCGGAGCGCGATTGGTCGCGGCACGGCGCCACCTTTCGAGATTCGTGACGAGGGGAACGGTAAGTATGAAATAACTAGCTATACGAAGAAAATCGATCCTTCAATCACATGCAGAAAATCGCTTAGGACGCTGAGTGATTTGTGGGCCGACGCGGGCAGAATGTAATTTTTTTCAGGGATTAACGCGCTGGCCCCGGATGTGGGCATTAGAAAGTCCATAGCGAGCTTTGAACCGCTAAGGACAGACAATGAGCAATCTAAAAATCCTAAGACTCCCCGCCGTCCAAGAGGCAACGGGAAAGAGCCGTTCCGGCATCTATTCCGATATTGCCATTGGCCGATTTCCCGCGCCTATCAGGCTGGGCCGCCGTGCCATTGGCTGGCGGACCGAAGATATCGACACCTGGATTGCCAGCCGCGAAAGCGCCCGTCCGGCTGGAAATGGGCGGGGGCAGTAGATGACCCTCACAAAACGAAACTCCTGCCCGGCGGCAACCGGGGCAGGGGCAGATGACTTCGCTCAGTGTCCAAACGATAGCGTGCCGCCGCCAGGATTTCAAACCCCGCCGCTGCCGCCAAGATCGTGCGTATCATGCGACGCGTGGGCACCCAGTGGCGGCGGTTACGGGGAATGCCGAGCGCACGCTGCTGTCCTTCTGCCTACCTTCGAACATGGGCGGCGATGGCCGCTCACGCTTGCCAAGGATTGGTGTCTCCAGCATTGCCCGCGGGTGACGCCGTGAAGGCAAAGCCGTCGCCACATGCGACCAGCGTCGCCAGCATGATCGAATTACCGCAGCCACTACGCGCCCTTGCCGCCTATCGGCAGTTCATCGTCTATCAACTCGTGCCCGACACGGCGCGACCGGGCAAAACGTTCAAATATCCGCTTGACTGGCGCACGGGGAAACGGGCCGATGCGCACGATCCGGCCATATGGTTAGATCATACGATGGCAGCGGCCACCGCGGCGGCGTTCGGCTCAAGCTATGGCGCCGGATTCGTGCTGACGGCGGCCGATCCGTTCTGGTTTATCGATATTGACGAATGCCTACTGCCTGATGCTAGCGACTGGACGCCCGAGGCATTGGCGCTGCTCGCGCGTTTCCCCGGTGCTGCGGTCGAGGTGAGTCAATCGGGCCGCGGGCTGCATATCCTGGGGCGCGGCCGCGCACCCGAACCGCGCCGCAAGAAAGGCCCGGGATTCGATCTCTATACGGAGCGTCGCTTCGTGGCGCTCACTGGCACGGGCGCGCTTGGGGACGTAGGCACAGATCACACACCCGCGCTGGTACAACTTGTGGCTGATTTCCTTCAGCCCGAGCCCGGCGCGATCCCGAGCGAATGGACGGACGGCCCGTGCGAGGCGTGGCGCGGCCCGGAGGATGACCATGCGCTGCTAAAGCTTGCGTTGCGCTCGGTCAGTGGCGCCAGCAGCTTTGGCGGTAAGGCGAGCTTCTCGGATCTGTGGACGGCCGATGTGGACGCGCTAGCCCGCGCTTTCCCCGACGATCACGGCTTAGGCGGTTACGATGAATCGCGGGCCGACGCAGCGCTCGCGCAGCATCTTGCTTTTTGGACCGGTAAGGACTGCGAGCGCATCCGCGTACTTATGGAACGATCCGCACTTAATCGCGACAAGTGGCGCCGCGATGATTATTTGCCGCGCACTATTTCTGGCGCGGTGGGCCGCCAGCGGGATGTGCTGGGGGACAAGCCGCCACCGTCGGACGCGAGTCTTGGCGCTGCGGCTATAACAGGCGGCGAGGCAAGTGGGCGCAGTCCTAAGCAGGCCGATATCCTGCTTGATATCGCACAATCGGCTGAGTTGTTCCACGCGCCCGATGGCACCGGTTACGCTGACGTTCACATCAAAGGACATCACGAGACCTGGCCAATCCGCAGCAAGGGTTTCAAGCACTGGCTGATGCGTGGGTTCTTCAACGCAACGCAAGGCGCGCCAAATTCCGACGCACTACAATCGGCACTGGGCGTGATAGAGGCCAGAGCGCATTTCGACTCACCTGAACACATCGTCCACATCCGTGTGGCCGAACTAAGTGGGCGGCTCTATCTCGATTTGGGCGACGAAACTTGGCGGGTCGTTGAGATTGACGCAGCCGGCTGGCGCGTAATTGACAAACCACCGATTCGCTTTCGTCGTACGCCCGCGATGAAGTCTCTCCCGATTCCAGTAGGCGGAGGATCAATCGCAAGTTTGCGCCCTTTCCTCAACGTGCAATCCGAGCAGGACTTTGTGTTGGTCGTGGCTTGGGTGCTTGCGGCTTTGCGCAGCCATGGTCCATACCCTGTAATAGTGCTGTCGGGCGAGCAGGGGTCGGCAAAATCGACTTTTTCCGAGATTGTGCGAGCGCTTATTGACCCAAATGTCGCCCCATTGCGGGCGC
The DNA here is from genome assembly GCA_031291615.1 of Parvibaculum sp. Lineage (GTDB taxonomy): Bacteria > Pseudomonadota > Alphaproteobacteria > Parvibaculales > Parvibaculaceae > Parvibaculum. The sequence continues at coordinate 16,236 of JARLIS010000044.1, read as the reverse complement.
TTCCGCGCGAAGATAGAGACCTTTTCATCGCGGCCAACAACGGCCACGTGCTCGCCTTTGATAATGTGTCAGGTCTTCCGACGTGGATTTCCGACACTCTGTGTCGGCTCGCGAGTGGTGGCGGCTTCGCTACGCGGACACTGTATTCCGATCAAGACGAAACGATTTTTGATGCCGCCCGTCCAATGATTTTGAACGGAATCGAAGATATTGTAACCCGCCCCGACCTTGCCGACCGCGCGCTAATCCTGACGCTCGAACCGATCCCCGAGGACCAACGCCAGACAAAAGATGAACTCTGGGCTGCCTTCGAGTCGGAGCGCCCACGCATCCTCGGCGTCCTACTCGACGCGGTGGCTGAGGGCATACGGTGCTTGCCCACGACCCGGCTTACAAAACTGCCGCGCATGGCCGACTTCGCCAAATGGGTGACCGCGTGTGAGACGATGCTGTGGCCCGCAGGTACGTTCGAGACGGCATATTGCGGGAATCGGAATGACGCAGTGGAAAGAGTGCTCGACGCTGATCCAATTGCCGCCGCGGTGCGGACCTTGATGGCGAAGGAAAGCATATGGACGGGAACCGCCTCAGACTTACTGATCGCCTTGGTAGGCGTGGCTGATCCAAACGTTGTCACGTCCAAAACTTGGCCGCATAACCCAAACGTGCTTTCTGGCCGACTACGCCGGGCCGGGAGTTTTCTGCGTGCGACTGGCGTTAATATCAATTTCCGAAAGGAAGGACGGACACGAACGCGCACAATTCACATCACAACTAGCCCCAATTGATCCGCAAGAGCGGGAGGGATGTTTTGCGTCCGCACCGTCCGCACCGTCCGCAGCGTCTACGTCCACGCCAAAAAATGATCCCCAAAAACCGCTCCTCGGTAGCGCCTCAGCGGACGGTGCGGACGGTGCGGACGCAAAATAACCTACCCAATCTACGTTCCGTAGGCCTAGGTCGGAACGTAACGCTTCAAAGTAGATCGATTTGGAATTGCCGAAAATCAAGATCAGAGCTGTCGGCTCTTTCGTGTGGACGTTATATATAATTGTGTTGGGGTAAGCGCATCGCAAAGAGTGATCGGGCACCATAGTGAAACGTATCAAAACGGGCGGTCGTGCCAAAGGGACGCCGAACAAAGCGACGGCCGATATCAAAGCGCTCGCTCAAAATTACGGTGAGTTCGCCGTTGCCGTGCTCGCCGCCATCGCAGCAACTTCGCCATCGGATCAGGCACGCGTCGCCGCCGTGAAAGAACTGCTCGACCGTGGCTACGGCAAACCGACGCAAGCCGTGGCCGCCGCTATTGTTAGCGCCCCACTCATTACACGAATTGAGCGCGTGATTGTCGATCCGTCCAGCGACCGGAGGACAGAAGTTCGACGTTGACCTTCCGGTTCGAACGTCGTACCCGCGTTCTCCCGTGTATTCGGCTGAATTTCAGCAAACGCGGAACGTCTGTCAGCATTGGACCGTGCGGCACCGATCTGAATTTTGGCTGGCACGGCGCGCCGGCAAATGTCGGACTACCGGGAACCGAGATGCGCTGAACGCAAAGAGTTTACTCGAACTGTGCGTCCCATGCGAACCACCATTGCGATCAATGTGGCGGCACGATCTCCATTCCGTGCGAGTTGCCACATTGGGTTGTGGGCACGCTCGTCGCCCTGGGCTCAATCGTTCTTGTTGGATTGCTATAGCAACGGGCGTCGGCCCGCGTCGCCGACTAAGACGTTCGGCCCCGCGCTCGCATAGGCCGATCCAAAAGCGAAGCCGGTTCGACCTCCAGCACATCCGCCAGCTTGCCAATCATCGTGACCGTGGCGCTGTAGATGCCCCGCTCCAAAGCGCTGATATACGTGCGGTCCACTCCCGCCTCCAACGCGAGAGCTTCCTGCGATAGCCCCTTTTCGAGGCGGGTTCGCCGAAGATTTTGGCCGAAGACCTTCCGCATGTCCATGCGAACAGGTCAGCCACTTTGAAGTGTATATTGCCACGGAGTATACTCGACATCGTAGGCAATAGAGATTGGGGTGCGACCGTGGCGCTAGGGACTTTTGAGGTTCACGCAGGCGACTTCAAGCCGGGGAAACTTCATCAATTTCGTCGGAGCGCGTTTGATGGCCCCGGTGTTCTGATAATGGATGTCGGACGTGGCATGCTGTCGCGGGAAAAAATCTCGGTGACGCAAATTGCGGAGGTTGGAATTGCCTCCCAAGAATCGGTAACGAGGCTTGGCGGAGCAATAGGCTGGGGCATTGCTGGGGACGTGTTATTAGGGCCGGTCGGCTTGCTCGCCGGATTAGTCGCTGGCGGACGCGGAACTAATATAGAGTTCGTATGCGTGCTAAACGACGGCAGAAAATTCTTAGCAACAGCCTCATCAAAAATCTTCGCCCGATTGCGATCTGCGGCGGCCAATAATCAGTGGAGCGCTGCCCACCAAAAACCGGAGACCGCTACCGAAAAGAGCAAGATCGTTGCCGGAGCGGGCGTTTGGAAATTTATTGCATGGGCATACGCCATTATTTTCGGCTTCTGTGGCGTCGCTGAATTTTTCCAAGGCAAAGTTTTGACAGGGCTTCTATTTTCCGCATCAGCAATTATGGCATTCCCCCGGTCGGCCGAGCTTGTGCAACGACGCTTCAGTATTGCCGTGCCAAGTTGGCTAAGGGTAGTTGGCGCGATTGCATTTATTTATGCCGCGGGAGCGTCCATACCGGTGGGGGAATTGCAAACGCCTGCCAAAACTACCGATCAGGCTTCTACGGCGGACGCATCGAGCGCGGCGCCAGCCGATACACAACTCAATGTCAATAAAGCACTTTCAAAGTGCCTTCTTTCAAGGGCTAAAAAAGGTCTGTATACGTCATCTGATGGGGGCAAATCGGCATTACGACTACTTGGCGAGTGTGATCACGAGTGGACAAGATATGTGGACGCTTGTACCCAGTCTGGAGACACGGATGGAAATTGCACACTCAAAAGCGGGCTGCTGGCACAGGCTGCGCTTAAACTAGTTGGAAAATAAATTTACATTGCTTCAAGACATTCATCGGCGATACGCGCCCAAGACCTTGTTCAATAACATCGCCAGGCGAACACCTGCACGTTCAAGTTGGATGCTGGTAATATTAGCTTCACGCGCTGCATAGTCGGACGGCAGTATGATGGGTGCGTCGGTTCCTCCCTTACCCGGCAATGTCGCATAGATTTTGTTCTTCGCAATCTGGAATGATTGATTCGCCCAATCCACGACAGAGCCTCGCGACCATTGCCGCTTTTCTTCCGGAGTGATCTGGCGTTCCAAAATTGCCGCCACAGTGGCTGGATCGTTGCCCAGCGCTTCAACAACATTGGTGTCCCAAACGGCGTGGAGATTCTTGCGCGCGCCGTCGATCACGACGCGCACTTCGTTGCCGCCCCGGTCGTTGTTGTTTGAGGCATGAAGCGGCTGATGCACGTCGCCCACGAAATGGATTAGGAAGCGCAACGCCTCTGCCCGCACCGGCTGCGCCAGCGACTTGTCTCCAATGATGACAGCGTCCTTCTGAATCTGGGCAACCACGCAAGCGTCGTTCGGGCAATCGCGGGCGGGGTCATAGCCGGCGCTCGCAATCTCTATGTCCACGTAGTGCCACGGTGCTGTCTCTGGGCGGACGCGTCTGATCCTGTCGGCCCATGTGGAGGCATCGGCCATGGCGCCGGCCACGTCGCCGCCTAGAAGCTCCCCGACCTTCGCTCGTGCGGCCGGGGTCAATTCGCTGGCGGCGATCAGGGCAATGACTTCGTGCCCCTCACTGCCCCACGCCCAAGCTGTGCTCGGCATGATGGCGGCTGCGATGGCGGCGATGGCGATCAGGCGGCGCATTGGCTCTCCGTCTCCGATCAGGCACGGGGATCAAAGTTTCAGTCTACCGCGGCGTCCATGTCCGCGAGAAACAGTCCAGCTTGTGGACTAACTTGTGGAACCAAGAACTTAAGATTCTATAAAATGGAATAATATCAATTACTTATATGAGTTAAATGGCGGAGACGGAGGGATTCGAACCCTCGATACGGCTTTACACCGTATAACGGTTTAGCAAACCGTCGCCTTCAGCCACTCGGCCACGTCTCCATGATCCCGTGTATGCCCAAGATTGCCCCGCGCTTCAAGGGGCATCTCCGGGGGCCTGCCTTTCTCAGCCGTGATAGCGGATCAGCCCTTCCTGAACCACCGAGGCCACGAGCCGCCCGTCCCGGGTGTATATGCTGCCCCGGTTGAAGCCCCGGCCGCCCGAAGCGCTGGGGCTGTCTTGCGTGTAGAGCACCCATTCGTCGGCCCGGAAGGGCTGATGGAACCACATCGCATGGTCGAGACTCGCCGATTGCAGCTTGCCCGAAACCCAGCTCACGCCATGCGGCCTGATGCAGGTGTCGAGCAGCGTCATGTCGGACGCATAGGCCAGAATGCACTGGTTGAGCGCGATGTCGTCGCCGATCTCCTTGCGCGCCCGGAACCAGACATGATTCAAGGGCTCCATCGGCGCGGGGTCGATATAGTCCTGCGGATTGACCGGCCTGATTTCGATGGGCCTCGGCCGCGAGAAATGCTTGGCGATATGTTCCGGCAGCCGGTCTTCGACCGCCTTGCGCAATTCCCGCTCGCTCGGCAGATCTTCCGGCGCCGGCACGTCCGGCATCTGCGCCTGATGCTCGAAACCCTTTTCCGGCACCTGGAACGACGCCGCGAGATTGAAAATCTGTTTGCCGTGCTGGATGGCGACGACGCGCCGCGTCGTGAAGCTCTTGCCGTCGCGCGACCGGTCGACTTCGTAGAGGATCGGAATCTTCGGGTCGCCCGGACGGATGAAATAGGCGTGCAGCGAATGGCAGACGCGGTCCTCGACCGTGCGATAGGCGGCGACCAGCGCCTGCCCGATCACCTGTCCGCCGAAAACGCGCTGCCAGCTCACATCGGGGCTGTGGCCGCGAAAAAGGTTCACCTCGATCTGTTCGAGGTCGAGAATCTGAATGAGGTCTTCAACGGCGTCGGCCATGGGGGGCAATCCTTTGTGCTGGCGCAACATATGCGCAAGGCACCGCCCCTGTCACCCCGCCGGAAACGGCGGAACGCCGGAATTTGGCCGGGCGAAAATCAGTGGGCGGCCAGCCACTCGCGCGCCTGGCGCTGGGCTTCGGCGACTTCCGTATGGCTCATCTCGCGGGCAAGATCGGCCCGGTAGGACCGCGCCGCCTCGCTGCCGCGCATGGCCGCAAGATTGAACCACTTATGCGCCGTGACGAGATCGACATCGACCCCGCGTCCCGTCGAATAGATCAGCCCCAGCTCGTAGAGCGAGTCGCACGTGCCGCCTTCGGCCGCCAGTTCGCACTTGTCGAGCATCTCATGTTGCACGCGAGCCATCTGCGTCCACCCTGAACCGGCAACCCGCAAAATCCCACGCGGCGTCGCCACCCAAACCCGCAAGGAAACCCTTGCCCGGGAGGGAGCATTCCATCGCCACGCTGAAAAAATGGTTAACGGCGAAGGGCGAAGCGGCGTCTGGATGAGCGAGGCTCAGATTTTCGGCACCGCCATGCCGCGCTGGACCGCCGGCCGGGCCCCGACCGCGGCAAGCCAGCGGCGGGTATTCGTCCCCTCGCCCACCACATCCGGCTTTGCCTTGGCGATGGTCTCGAAGGCGGGCGCGATCCAGGGATACGTTATAATGTCGGCGATCGAGTAGTCCCCGCCCAGATAGGCCGCCTCGCCGAGCCGCCTCTCCAGAATGCCTACGAGCCTTGCTGCCTCGTTCGAGTAACGCTCGATGGCATAAGGGATTTTCTCCGGCGCATTCATGAAGTGAAAGAGCTGGCCGAACATCGGCCCGACGCCGCCCATCTGCCACATCAGCCATTCGAGCGCCGCCGCCCGCTGCCTGCCCTTGGGGGCGAGGAACTTGCCGGTCTTTTCGGCGAGATAGATGAGAATGGCCCCGGACTCGAATACCGAAAGCGGCCCGCCCTCGGCATCGTTGTCGACGATGGCCGGAATGCGGTTGTTCGGGCTGATCTTCAGAAAGGCCGGCGCGAATTGTTCGTTCTTGGAGATATTGACCGGATGCACGGCGTAGTCGAGGCCGCACTCCTCCAGCATGATCGACGCCTTGCGGCCATTGGGTGTCGTCCAGGTGTAAAGGTCGATCATCGCCGCTTTCTCCCCGCGTTATTTGCCGCGCATCGAAGCATTCCTTCGCGCGCTCACAAAGGACATATAAGTCCGCCGCACGATTGCCCAACCGGTTTCAATAGGCGGCGGTCACTTCTATGTGGTGGTGCCGGTGGCGCGAGCAGACATAGGGGTCGAGCACATAGGTTCCGGCTGGAAGCGACATGCCGACCGCCTGTTGCGGATCGAGGAAGCTCGCAATCTTGACGCCGTCCGCCGTTTTGAGGTCGAAGCCGTAGGTTCCATCCATCACACGGATGATCTTGCCGGCATGCGGCAGCACGAGGTTCGTGCCCCACTTGTTCTGCGTATGGAAGTGATCGTTGATGACGAGCGTACCCGACCCCGTCACCTCCTCGGCCTGCGCCGAAGCCGCGGCCAATCCGAACATGACCGTCGCCGCCGCGAGAACTGAAACCAGACGCATACCAACCTCCAACCCGTATCGGCCCGACCCTGCCGGGAAGCCAAAAAGGCGCGCCGGATTTCCCGGACACGCCGAACACTAGCACAGCCGAAGCGGAGGTTAAGTCCGGCCGGACCTACAAAAAGTGATGGGCTTGGCCCACAAGGGAGCCAAGCCCAGCAAACTGCCGGAACAGCCATTGGTCGACCTCAACTCTCGAATGTTCGCCGGACGGTTGACCCGCCTTGCGGCCGAGATGCTGAAGGATTGCCGCCGATCCAAAAGGTGAACTCGGCCGGCATCCGGTTGTTCGGCGCGATCCCTTGCAGGACTGCTTGAACTGGTCGCCAAATCCGATATTCACCGGCCTTGCCACTCAGGGCAGACCGCCCTCCTCCAGCCAATCGGCCCGGTCTTGCACCGACAAGCGGCGCGAGGCCCAGAGGAAGAGGGCGAAGCCGCCGCGGAGACCGCGGCAGGCCGGCGACTATCGGGCGTTATTTCTTCTTCGCGGCAGCCTTCTTCTTCGCAGCCGGCTTCTTCTTGGCAGCGGGCTTCTTCTTGGCGACGGTCTTCTTGGCCGCAGCCTTCTTCACCGTCTTCTTCGCAGCCGGCTTCTTCTTCGCAGCGGGCTTCTTCTTCGCGGCGGGCTTCTTCTTGGCGGCGGTCGTCTTCGCGGCCAACTTCTTCACTGCCTTCTTCTTCGCAGCCGGCTTCTTGGCGGCGGGTTTCTTGGCAGCGGGCTTCTTCTTCGGTTTAGCTTTCGCTTTGGTAGCCATGGTTCTCTAGCTCCTGATGTGCCGTTTAGTGTCGGCGACAATCCGTTAGACTCTTAACGCACAGACTGCTTGCGCCCTCGTACCCCTCAGGCGCGACGAATAATATGAGCGCGGTCAATGGCCTGCGCAACACACTGTTGCAATTTTGTGCGCACGAGTCGTCGCCACTCTCCACCGAAAGTGGTTTACAAACCGTTGCCCGGCACTCTGGAAAATTTTGTCAGCCCTCGGACGAAAGCCCGAGTTTGCGCGCAAGAATTTCATTCACGACTTGCGGATTTGCCTTGCCAGACGTGGATTTCATGACTTGTCCGACAAACCAGGCCGCGAGAGCGGGTTTTGCTTTCGCTTGCTCGACCTTGTCTGGATTCGCCGCCATGACCGCGTCGATCGCCGCTTCGATCGCGCCGGAATCCGTCACCTGCCGCAACCCGTCTTTTTCGACGATTTCGGAGGCGCTTCGCCCGGTTTTGTACATCGAATCAAAAATCTGCTTTGCGATTCGTCCCGAGATCGTGCCGTCCGAGATGAGATCGACGAGCTCCGCGAGCTGCTTTGCGGACACCGGAGAGGTCTCTATCGAGTGCCCTTCGCGGTTCAGCATGCCGAACAATTCGACCGTCACCCAGTTCGCCGCGAGCTTCGGATCGCGCGTCTTGCTCCCGTCCTTCACCACCGCTTCGTAATAGTCCGCCGTCGCTTTTTCGCCGACGAGAACGGTCGCGTCATAGGCCGAGAGTGCGTAGTCGGACATCAGCCGGGCTTTTTTCTCGTCGGGAAGCTCCGGCAGGCTTGCTGCAATGCGATCGACGTCGGCCTGCGCCAGCACGAGCGGCAGAAGATCGGGATCGGGGAAGTAGCGATAGTCGTGTGCTTCTTCCTTGGAGCGCATGGACCGCGTCTCGCCGTCCTTCGGATCGAACAGCCGCGTCTCCTGGGCGATTTTGCCGCCCTCTTCCAGAATTTCGATCTGCCGGCGCGCTTCATATTCGATCGCCTGGCCGATGAAACGGATGGAGTTCACGTTCGTCATCTCGCAGCGCGTGCCGAGCGGCCCGCCGGGGCGGCGCACCGAGACGTTGACGTCGGCGCGCAGGCTGCCTTCCTCCATGTTGCCGTCGCAGGTGCCGAGATAGCGCAGGATCGTGCGCAGCTTGGTCACATAGGCCCGCGCCTCCTCGGCCGAGCGCATGTCCGGCTTTGAAACAATTTCCATCAGCGCCACGCCCGACCGGTTGAGATCGACATGGCTCATCGTCGGCGACTGGTCGTGCAGGCTCTTGCCCGCATCCTGTTCGAGATGCAGCCGCTCGATGCCCACCGTAACGGTGCGCCCGCCCGGCATGTCGAGCAGCACGACGCCCTCGCCCACGATCGGGTTCTTGAACTGCGATATCTGATAGCCCTGCGGCAGGTCGGGATAGAAATAGTTCTTCCGGTCGAACACCGAACGCAGATTGATCTGCGCCTTGAGCCCGAGACCCGTCTTCACCGCCTGCTCGACGCAATAGCGGTTGATGACGGGCAGCATGCCGGGCATGGCCGCATCGACAAGGCTCACCTGCGTATTCGGCTCGGCGCCGAACTCGGTCGACGCGCCCGAAAAGAGCTTCGACTTCGACGTCACCTGCGCATGCACTTCAAGCCCGAGCACGATCTCCCAGTCGCCGGTGGCGCCCTTGATCAGGTCTTCCTTGCGGGGTTCTCTGTTCTGCATCATGCCCTCCACCAGGCCGCCGGTTCGGCATTGAACTGTGCCGCTTCTTCAAGCGCGTAAGCCGTCCGCAGCAGCGTCTCCTCGTCGAACGTCTTGCCGATGAGCTGAAGCCCAAGCGGCAGCCCCTCGCTCGACAGGCCTGCCGGCACCGAAATGCCCGGCAGCCCGGCAAGGTTCACGGTCACGGTGAAAACGTCGTTGAGATACATCGACAGCGGATCGGCCGTCTTCTCGCCGATGCCGAAGGCCGCCGACGGCGCCGTCGGCGTCAGCAGCACGTCGCAGCTCCTGTAGGCCTCGGTGAAGTCGCGCGCGATCAGCGTGCGCACCTGCTGGGCCTTCAGGTAATAGGCATCGTAATAGCCCGCCGAGAGAACATAGGTGCCGATGAGAACGCGGCGGCGAACCTCCGTGCCGAAACCGGCGGCCCGCGTCTTCTCGTACATGTCGGTGATGTCCTTGCCCTCGACGCGCAAGCCGTAGCGCACGCCGTCATAGCGGGCGAGGTTGGACGAGCACTCGGCCGGCGCGACGATGTAATAGGTCGGCAGCGCGTATTTCGTGTGAGGCAGGCTCACATCGACGATCTCCGCGCCCGCCGCCTTCAGCCATTCGATGCCGCGCGTCCACAGCGCGTCGATCTCGGCGGGCATGCCGTCGACCCGATACTCCTTGGGAATGCCGACCCGAAGCCCCTTCACGCCCTTGCCGAGCGCGGCCTCGTAGTCGGGAACCGGCCGGTCGACGCTCGTCGAGTCGTTCTCGTCATAGCCCGCCATCGAGCGCAGCATGATCGCCGCATCCCGCACATCCCGCGCGATCGGCCCCGCCTGATCGAGCGAGGAGGCGAAGGCGACGATGCCCCAGCGCGAGCAGCGCCCATAGGTCGGCTTGATGCCGACCGTGCCGGTAAAGGCCGCCGGCTGGCGGATCGAGCCGCCCGTATCCGTCGCCGTCGCCGCAAGGCAGAGCCGCGCCGCGACCGCCGCCGACGAGCCGCCGGACGAACCGCCCGGCACGATCTTCGTCGTGTCGCCCTTGCGCCGCCACGGATTGACGACGGGGCCATAGAAACTCGTCTCGTTCGACGAGCCCATGGCGAACTCGTCATTGTTGAGTTTGCCGAGCATCACCGCGCCGTCGCGCCAGAGATTGCTCGTGACCTTCGATTCGTAAGGCGGCTTGAAGCCGTCGAGGATGTGGCTGCACGCCGTCGTCAGCACGTCCTTAGTCGCGAAAAGATCCTTGATGCCGAGCGGCAGCCCCTCCAGCGTCCCGCCCTCGCCCTTGGCGAGCTTCGCGTCCGACGCCTTGGCCATGTCGAGCGCCTTGTCGGCGGTCACGGTCACATAGGCGTTGAGCGCCTTCGCGCCCTCCACGGCATCGAGATAGGCCTTCGTCAGCTCGACGGAGGTGAATTCCTTCTTCTTCAGCGCGTCCCGCGCGCCGGCAAGCGTCAGCTTGGTCAGGTCGCTCATCACTCCACCACCTTCGGCACGACGTAAAATCCGTCCTCGGCGCCCGGCGCGTTCGCCGTCACCTCTTTCTGCAGGTTCCCCGTGGTCACCACGTCGTCGCGCATCTTCATGCTCATGGCGACGGCGCTGGTCATGGGCTCTATGTCCTTTGTATCGACCTCGCCCAGTTGCTCGACCCAATCGAGGATCGTGTTGAGTTCGCCTGCGAGGGCGGGAAGCTCATCCTCCCGGACGGCTATGCGCGCGAGCCGGGCGATGTGCCGGACCGTGTTCTGATCGACCGACATGGGTTGCCTTTATTGGGTTCGGGGGAAGGCGGCCCGAAAGCCGCCCCCTTATTCGCTGACCACCGTGGAGTGGAATCGAGCGGACCATAACAAAGCCGCCCGGCCCGCCGCAACGACCGCCCTCTCTATATATGATGTAATCGCGTTGCGCCGGGCGCATCGGCCCCTTATGGTCCCGCCCCGATGGCATTTTTGCAATGGTGACAAGGCCTTGAGCGGAAACCTGAAGGAACTTGGCGAGATCAGGAGCGCCCTGAAGCGCAATGAGCGGCTGATGGGCGTCGATCTCGGCTCGAAAACCATCGGCCTGGCCCTGTCGGACATCTCCCTGACGGTCGCCACCCCGCTCGAAACCATCCGCCGGACCAAGTTCACCGCCGACGCCGCGAAGCTGATCGAGCTTGCCGCAAGGCATGAAGTCGGCGGCCTCATCCTCGGCCTCGCCCTCAACATGGACGGCAGCGAAGGCCCCGCCGTCCAGTCCGCCCGCGCCTTCGCCCGCAATCTCGAAAAGCTGACACCCCTCCCCATCGCCTTCTGGGACGAACGGCTGTCGACCGCCGCCGTCACCCGCACATTGATCGAGGCGGATGCAAGCCGCGCCCGCCGCGCCGAAGTGGTGGACAAAATGGCCGCCGCCTACATCCTCCAGGGTGCTCTGGAGCGGTTGCGCAGCGTATAAGAAGGGGCTCCGCCGGTGGAGCCGCCGTCAGGGGAATGAATTGACCGAAGCCGCATACAAACTGCCGCGCGAGCAGCGCCTGTTGCTCCTGCTGGTCGGCAGCTCCCTCTTCATCAACAATTACGACCTCGGCATCTTCGCCCTCGCCTTGCCGCAGATACAGGCCTCCCTCTCCATTCCCGAAGAGAGCATCGGCCTTTACACCGGCATCATCCGCTTCGGCGTGCTGCTCGCCTTCCCGCTCGCCTTCATGGCCGACGTGGTGGGCCGCAAGCGCCTCCTCCTCATCACCATCTCCGGCATGACGATGGCGACGGTGCTCACCGCCTTCGCCCAGAACGACTTGCAGTTCCTGGTGCTGCAAACGCTTGCCCGCTGCTTCAGCTATGCCGAAGACATGCTCTGCTATGTGATCGTCGCCGAGGAGATCGACGCCCGCATGCGCGGCTGGGCGCTCGGCCGGCTGGCGGCGCTCGGCACGCTCGGCTACGGCCTCTCCTCGCTCCTCTACACCCGCATCGACGTGCTGCCGCATGGCTGGCGCGATTTTTACCTCATCGGCGCCTCCGGCCTCATCGTCATCATGCTGGCGCGCCGCTCGCTGCGCGAAACCCAGCGCTTCGTCGATCTGCGCGCCGCCCGCGCCGCCGCGCGCCGCGGCCTTCGCGAACATCTCGCGCCCATCGCCTCGCTGGTCCGCGCCTATCCGGGCCGCTTCGCCGCGCTGGTGGCGACGACCGCGCCCTATTCCTTCGGCCTCTCCGCCACTTTCGCCTTCATCTCGAAATTTTTGCAGGAGCATCACGGCTATTCGCCGAGCCAGGTCGGCACGCTGCAATTTTTCGGCGGCGCGCTCGCCATCATCGGCTACTTCATCGCCGGCCGTCTGAGCGACCGCCTTGGCCGCCGCATGGTGCTGACCGTCTGCATTCCCGTCGTCGTCTTGCTCTTCTATGTCTTCTACCTGACCGGCGACCCGAAAATTCTGGTCGCAAGCTGGATCGGCGCGCTCTTCACCTACTTCGCCTCCGAAGTCACGCTGTCGGCGCTGGGCAGCGAACTCTTTCCAACTTCCTATCGCTCGACCTCGGCGGCGGCGCGCGGCGTCATCAACGTGACCGCAAGCATCGCCGGCCTCGCCGCCGAAAGCGCGCTCTATCCGCTCGTCGGCTCCCACGCCCTCGCCATCGTCATCCTCCTGGCCGTTGCCCTCGTCTCCGTCATTCCGGTGCTGCTCTTCCTGCCCGAAACCGCCATGCGCTCGCTCGAAGACATCGCGCCCGAAGTCGCAAACGACATCGAGGCCGGGCCGACGCCCTTCCCGTGAGCCGTTGAAATGATCGCCATCCTTTCCTCCTTCGTTCCGGTCTTTCTGGTGATCGGCCTCGGCTTCGCGCTCCGGCGGCGCGGCTTTCCGGGCGAGGAGGTCTGGGCGCCGCTCGATCAGTTGAACTATTACGTCCTCTTCCCCGCTCTGCTTCTCGACACGCTGGCGACCGCCAATTTCGGCGGCTTCGACATATGGCCCATGGCCGCCGCGCTCGCCGCCGGTCAATTGCTGATGGTCGTCCTCATCATCGCGGCGCGGCGCGCCTACCGGATGACCGGCCCGGAATTCTCAAGCGTCTTCCAGGGCGCGATCCGCTGGAACAGCTTCATCGCGCTTGCCTCCATCGCCTCGATGTTCGGAAAGCCGGGACTGACGCTCGCCGCCGTCGCCGTCGCCGTGCTTGTGCCGATCTCGAACATCCTTTCGGTGACGATCCTGACGCGCTACGCGCTCGGCCATTCGGCAAGCCCCGTGGCGATTGCGAGATTGCTGGTGAAGAACCCGCTGATCCTCTCCTGCGCCGTCGGCATCTTCCTCAATGCAACCGGCATCGGCCTTCCCGGCCCGCTCGCCGTCACCGCCAAAATCATCGGCGACGCCTCCCTCACCCTCGGCCTCCTCGCCGTCGGCGGCGGCTTGCGCATCGGCCATGTCTTCGAGGCGAAATGGGCCGTGCTTTACACAAGCCTGCTGAAACTCATCCTGATGCCCGCATTGATGATGGGCTTCTGCCTCGTCTTCGGCGTCGACGGCCTGCCCCGCCTCGTCGTCCTCATCTGCGCCGCCGTACCCGGCGCAACCTCGTCTTACGTGCTCGCCCGCCAGCTCGGCGGCGACATGGAACTGATGGCAAGCCTCATCACCGGCGGCACCGTGCTCGCAGTCCTGACCATGCCGCTGATGCTCTGGATCTTCGGCTGACCCCACCCCAACCCGTCACCCCGGCCTTGAGCCGGGGTCCATCTTCCCTTTCACGCCGAAGACGGACGGACGCGGATCACCAATCCCACTCCCCCACATCCCGCCTAAATGGTCATCGACCGTCCCGCTGCCAATTGGGGAAATCTCCCTCACCGCACCGGCATCGCCCGCTCGATGATCGCCGCCTGATCCGCGCCCACCGGCAGCGTCCCGTAAATATCGCCCCAGTCGCGCCCGAGCCGCGTCGCGCAATAGGCATCCGACACCGCAGAAGGCGCATGACGCAGCAGCACCGAGCCCGCCGCGATCTTCGCCATCGCCTCGACGATCTGCCGCGACCGCGCTTCGAGCGAGCCCATATCCGCGAAGGCATCCTTCAGCGCATCGAGAGCGCCGTCATAAGCCGCATTCGCCCCCCGCGCTGCCTCGAACTCTGCCAGCACCACATCGAGCGCCTGCGGCTCGCGCGCGAGCGCGCGCAACACATCGAGGCACATGACGTTGCCCGAACCTTCCCAGATCGCATTGACCGGCATCTCGCGATAGATGCGCCCCGCAATCCCTTCCTCGACATAGCCATTGCCGCCGAGACATTCCATCGCCTCATAAGCGAGGTTCGGCGCCCGCTTGCAGACCCAATACTTCGCCACCGGCGTCATGATACGGCGGAACGCGGCTTCCGCCTCGTTGCTCTCCGCCTCGTCGAACGAGCGCGCGACGCGGAACGACAGCGCCGTCGCCGCTTCGGTTTCGAGCGCCAGATCGGCCAGCACATTCGCCATCAACGGCTGGTCGATGAGCTTCTTCTGGAACACCGTCCGCCATGAGCAGTGATGCACCGCCTGCGAGACGGCCTGCCGCATCATGCCCGCCGTCGCCACCGCGCAATCGAGCCGCGTATAGGTGGCCATCTCGATGATGTTGCGCACCCCGCGCCCCTCCTCGCCGATGAGCCAGGCGGACGCCGCCTGAAACTCGACCTCGGAGGATGCATTCGACTTGTTGCCGACCTTGTCCTTCAGCCGCTGGATGCGGATCGCATTCTCCTCACCGTCCGGCGTGAAGCGCGGCATCAGGAAACACGAGATCCCGCCCGGCGCCTGCGCCAGCACGAGGAACGCATCGCACATGGGCGCGGAGAAGAACCACTTGTGGCCCGTGATGCGGTAGTGCCCGCCCGGCCCGCCCTTGCCCACGGGATCGGCCTTCGTCGTATTGGCGCGGACATCCGTTCCGCCCTGTTTCTCCGTCATGCCCATGCCGAAGGTCACGCCCTTCTTGTCATGCGCCGGAATAAAGGCCGGGTCGTAATGCCGCGAGAGAATGCGCGGCACCCATTCCCTGGCGAGATCGGGCTGGAACATCAACGCGGGCACGGCGGCATTCGTCATCGTGATCGGGCAGCCATGCCCGGCTTCCACCTGCGTCATCATGTAGGTGCCCGCAAGCCGCGAGACGATCGCGCCCGCGCGCGGCTTGCCGCCATCGACGAGATGATCCCATGGCGAGCCGTGCAGGCCCTGCTCCACCGACAGCGCCATGAGGCGATGATAGGAGGGATGAAACTCCACCTTGTCGATGCGATGGCCGAAGCGGTCGAAACTCTTGAGCACCGGCAGATAGGCATTCGCCTGCCGCCCGAGGTCGATCACCTCCGCCGTGCCGATCTTCGCGCCGAACGCCGCAAGCGACGCCCGCGACGCCTTGCCCCCCTCACGCTCGACCGTTTCGACCAGCGCCCGGTCGGAGGTGAAAAGATTGTAGTTCTCCAGCGGCGGCGGCTGGTTGAAGACCTCATGGGTCGCAAAGGCTTGGGGACTGGTCATGGGCAGGCCTCCTCCGTTCCGGCGAGCCTTGAGTCTATCACGCCTGTTGCGCCCGGGCTTTCATCCTTCGAGACGCGAGCCTGCGGCCCGCTCCTCAGGATGAGGTTCCTCTCAAAATAAAACCCTCATCCTGAGGAGGCGCGCGAGCGCCGTCTCGAAGGATGAAGGCCCCGCTCCCCCAATTCCGCCTTGCCGCCCGGCGGAATCGGACCTATACAATGCCGCTTTAATGACCAAAGCGGACACACATCCCGTCCCCCTCTTCCCGCACCGGCACCTGCTGGGAATCGAAGGGCTTTCCGCTTCCGACATCACATCCCTGCTCGACCTGTCCGACACCTATGTCGAGCAGAACCGCCAGGTCGACAAGAAGGGCTCCGTCCTTCGCGGCCGCACCCAGATCAACCTCTTCTTCGAAGCCTCGACGCGCACGCAAAGCTCCTTCGAGCTGGCCGGCAAGCGCCTCGGCGCCGACGTCATGAACATGTCGGTCGCCTCCTCCTCGGTGAAGAAGGGCGAAACGCTGATCGACACGGCGGTCACGCTGAACGCCATGCACCCGGACCTCATCATCATCCGCCATGGCGACTCGG
>JARLIS010000043.1 GCA_031291615.1 Parvibaculum sp. | reverse complement strand
TGGTCTCGGCGGTCGCCAGCACGTCCTCGCCTTCGAGGAGCCCCGTTATCCGGGTTTCGCCGACCGCCAGCGCCCCGAAAATCAGGGCGCGATGGGAAATCGACTTGTCGCCGGGCACCCGGATGCGGCCCCGGAGAGCGTTTGAGGGCTCGGCGGTAAGGCCTGAGGATGAGGAATGGGGCGGGGTTTCGGGTGAATGAGCCAAGAGCTTACGTCCTTCTTCCGGGCGACGTTCCCGGCGGGCGGCTGGAACAAGCGGGGCGCGCGCGCGCGAATAGGTTTTGACAGGAGCAACTTAACGTGGCAATGGGAAAAACCTTTTGGGAAGCTTGAACTTTGGGCGGCTGTGGAAGCCGCCGCAAGGCGAGCCCCGGGGACGGGACAAAGACGCGCAGGCTGCCTGGCCGCGCGAAGGGAGTACCAAGCTTGTCGAAACCGGAGTTGGGAACGAAGCGCGATTGCCCGAGCTGCGGCGCGAAGTTTTACGATCTGGGCAAGAACCCGGTCGTTTGCCCCAAGTGCAAGCACGAGTTCGTGCCGGATGCGGGTGCCAAGGCCAAGCGCGCCAAGCCAGCGGATAAGCCGAAGGAGAAGGTTTCCCCCGTGCGTCCGGCCGCGCGTGTCGTTGCAGACGACGAGGGCAATGTCTCGCTCGACGCGATGCGGGACGAGGAATTGGCGGCCGAGGGGATCGAGGACGAGCTTCTTGCCGATATCGGCGAGGAGATCGAGGATCCGGCCGAAGACGATGCCTTCCTGCCTGACGACGAGGACGAGGAAGACGACGTCACCGGCATCGTCCGCGGCGTGGGCGGCGACGACGAATAAAGCCGGACAAAGGCGCAAGCATTTTGCTTGATCGACGGCGGAACCCACCCTAAGTTCCGCCACCGCCGCGCGAGGAACCCAAATCCCGCGCGGACCACGGAGGGGCCATAGCTCAGTTGGGAGAGCGCTTGCATGGCATGCAAGAGGTCGGCGGTTCGATTCCGCCTGGCTCCACCAAACCTTCCCTAGCTAATTCGAGACCTCCAGGCCGGTTCCGGAAGTGACTGACATTTCCGTAGCTTGTGGCGCGATTGCGCATCGCGAGCGGGGATGATCTGTCTCTGAGGAGAGCCTTTCGGGGCTTATCAGGAGCGTGATCTCTGCGCGACCCCAAACTGGTCCTCTTCAGCGAATTGCGATGCTCAATGATGCTCTTTGATGCTGCGGCCTGAAGCGATGAGGTCGGCGGGTAAGCCCAGGATTGCTCTGTAAGCAGATCATCTACGGGTATCAGGTCCTCCGCTGCCAGCGTGTCGCCGGACTTGACTGCCCTCGCCCAGGGAAGCGACAGGAAGACGACTCGGAGTTCGGAGGTCGTCATGGCGAAGAGGAAGCAGAAGCAGAAGCAGAAGCAGAAGCAGAAGCAGAAGCCGCTCGGGCTTGTGAAGAGGCTCGTGAACGAGATTGCGATGCTCAGCCCTGCGTCACGATGCGCCGCAATTGCACCTTGTCAAAGACCTGCATCTTCTTGCCTTCGATCTGCAAGATGCCTTGCCTCTTCATGCCTCCCAGCAACCTGTTGACGTGAATCGTCGTCAATCCGAGGGAGTCGGCGAGGTCCGCCTGGGTCGGCGCGAAATCGTATTCGTTGCCGCTCACCATTCCACACCGCTTGAGGCGAACCATGAGCTGAAGGAGAAGTTCGGCCAGACTGCTGGCCGCGCTTGTGTGCCCCATCGCGCTGTTGCGCCGGATGAGCCAGTTGAAATAGCCGTGCACCATCTGCCTTGAGTGCTCATCCTGCGGACCCTTGCGGCGGAGCAGCTCGGTCATCTCTTCAAGAGGAAACCAGCAGATCGTTGCAGGACTTAGCGCGCTGACTCCGAACGGCAGAGGCAGATTTCCAAACGTCAGCATTTCGAGAGTCATGGCGTCGCCCGGCAGAATGAACCCGAGGATCTGGCGTCGACCATTTCCAATGTTCTTGTAGCGATAGGCCCAGCCCTGGCGCAGCGTACCGAAAAGATTGGACTCCTCCCCCTCATAGATGATCGCCTGGCGCGCCTTGTAGGTCGTCACACGGCTACGCAGTGACTGGATGGCGTCCGGTGACGAGGTCCACGTAGGTGCATAGAAGCTCACATTCCCAAACGGACAGTCCTTGCAGGATAGTGAGGGAGAGTTCTTTTCAGTCGCCATGCATTCCTCCGATCATCGTCACCAGGCGATGACACGCTCGAAATGTTAGGGAAGTGATTACGCCGACGCCATTGCGTTCCCGCGGTTCACCGGATTTCCGCATCACGTGCCTCACGTGAGTACAGGCAGGACTCGACGATCGGGACTGAACCGGAGTCCAGAAAATCAGCGCATATCGGCAAGTTTCCGGATCGCCGACGTGTTGAAGATCTTCAGAACGCCGTTCGAGAGTTCCATGATTCGGCTCTCCCTCAATCGGCGAAGTACCCTGTTGACGTGAACTTGCGTGAGGCCAAGAGCATCGGCGAGATGCTGCTGTTTGAGCGGAAAATGAAACATGTTGTCGTGAACCTGTCCGCGCCGATCCAGACGCGCCATGAGTTCGATGATGAGCCTTCCGATACGCTCCTCCGCGGACCGCGTGCCAAGATCGATAATGCGATCGTCGCTAAAGGCTTCCTGCTCGGAGCAGACATCCGCAAAGGTGCGTGAGACTTTCGGGTCGGCGAATATCAGCCGTTGCAGGTCTTCCCGATTGAAGCCGCAATAGGCGACGTCCGTCAGCGCCTGTACCGAAAAATGCATTCTGTCGCCAAAGACAGCCGATGTCGAAAACAGGTCGCCTGGTAGAAGGAAGGAAAGAATCTGCCGCCGTCCGCTCGCGGTAATGGCGAATCGGAAGGCCCAACCATTGCGAACGATCGACACGTCGGCGCAAGGCTGGCCCTTGCGATAGAGCACCTGACGCGGCCGCCCATTGGCTTGGGAAACGCGCACCGGGACGGCGCTCCGGGACCCGCCCACGACACCTGCGCAGACGGGCAATTTGCGAAGGGGACAATGTGCGCAGTCCGGAGTATCGCAAGTGGCTCCGCGCGCGCAATCTTCGGCGCTCGCCCGAATCTCAGGGAGACTTGCGTCCGTCGTTCCTACGTCTTTGGTCAACCGAGAACTCGCCGGCTATTCGATATTTTGAAATGCGCGGAAACCCCACCCCGTCGCCCGCTGCGGTGACATTTATATTTTACTCAATTGCGTTTAGTCCACATGGCAGACGCACAATTTGCATACAACCGAAAGCATTGGCTGCAACGTGGATTATAAAAACAGATCAATAATCGAAGTGCCCAAATAAACGTCTGTATTACGTCGTCGTTAGTCAGTTATTTTTCAGTGTGAATTAATGTCGCATAGCGATTCGCTTGACATTTACTTCGCCTGCGCAAGCAGGAGCGTCACCAAGAGGGGGCTGCAGTGGCAGACAATACTTCACGTGCGGACCGGGACTCCCGGCTTCGGTTCATGGAAATCAGCGAGGCGACCGGCGCCACGTTGCGCGAATTCTGGAAGGTCATCGAGCCGGTGCTCCCTTCCATACTTGACGGCTTCTACTCCCACGTCTCCAGTGAGCCGGAGCTTGCGAAGCTTGTAGGCACCCAGACCCCGCGCCTGAAGCAGGCGCAGGGCGGCCATTGGGCGCGGCTCTTTTCCGGTAACTTCGACGATGGTTACATGGAAAGCGTGCGCACCATCGGTCTCACGCACAATCGCATAGGCCTTGAGCCCCGCTGGTACATCGGAGGCTACAAATACGTGCTGAACCGCCTCGTCGGCATCGCGGTCGCGAAATATCGCTGGCAGCCGGCAAAGCTCTCCGCGGCGATTGCGGCCGCCAATACGGCGATCATGCTCGACATGGACCTCGCGATTTCGACCTATCAGGACGCAATGATGTCCGACCGCGCGCAGCGGCAGAAGATGCTCGAAGGCGCCGTCAACGAATTCGAATCCGCAGTCTCCGAGATCATTAAGTCCGTCGCTTCGGCGGCTACAGAGCTTCAGGCATCCGCGCAGTCGATGAGCGTGACCGCGGAGCGCACGAGCGGCAAGACGAACACTGTGGCTGCTGCTTCCGAGGAAGCGTCAACCAACGTGCAGACGGTCGCGTCTGCGAGTGAGGAGCTTTCAAGCTCCATCGCCGAGATTGGCCGCCAGGCGGCGATGTCGACCAAGATCGCGGGGCAGGCGGTACAGGATGCGCATCGAACCGACGACAAGGTGCAAGGCCTTGCGGCCGCGGCGCAGAAGATCGGTGATGTCGTCACTCTGATCAACGATATCGCTGCCCAGACAAACCTTCTCGCACTCAACGCCACGATCGAGGCCGCGCGCGCCGGAGAGGCGGGCAAGGGCTTTGCGGTGGTCGCGTCCGAAGTGAAGAGCCTTGCCAACCAGACGGCCAAAGCCACCGAGGAAATCGCCGAACAGATCAAGGCGATGCAGAGCGCGACGCAGGAGTCCGTCGAGGCCATCAAGTCCATCGAAAAGACGATCACCGAGATGAACCAGATCGCGACATCGATTGCTGCAGCCGTCGACGAGCAGGACGCGGCGACCAATGAAATCGCCCGCAATGTGCAGGAAGCCGCGCGCGGCACGCAGGAAGTATCGTCGAACATACTGAGCGTCGCGGAAGCGGCCAGCGAGACGGGGGCGGCCGCGGCACAGATTTCCGGCTCGTCGGACATGCTTGCGCGCCAGGCCGAAACATTGCGCCAGCAGGTTGACACCTTCCTGACACGGGCGCGTGCCGCGTAACGGATTGGCGGCGCACCCTATATGAGCTGGGTCCGCGCCCGAGAGAACCGAGGGTACTTTGTCGAAACGCCAGGGGGGGAGCGTGCCAACAATCGAGCGAGCACTACGAGCCGCGCCGGCCATACTGGTGTTCGACCCGCAGAGCGGCCGTCCGGCTTCAATGAACGGCAATGCCGCCGAGTTGCTTGCCAGACGCGGTTGTACCGATCTTGGAAAACTCACAGTCTCCTCGGCCGAAAGACTGCTGACGGCCGGAGGCAGGCCGAAAGTCATGCCTCGATCCGACGGCAGCAGCGCCGGCTGCGGACTTGAAAGTCAAATCTACTGCCGCCTACCAGACGGCAGCACGATCTTCCTGACCCGCGTCTGGGGTGAGAGCTCCAATACGGTGTTGGTCGTTGAGGACGCGACCGAAGCGATGCAGCAAGCCCGGCACCAAAGGCTTGCTGCCCTCATCTTCCGACACATGAGAGCCGCGCCGGACATTCACCGCGCCCTCGATAGTATTCTCCGGGCGCTCAGCCTGTTCACCGGCTGGAGGCGCGGCGAAGTCTGGATGGCGAAAAAGGGAAGCTTTGCGCTACGGGCGGCGAGGCATGACGGTCAGCCGCTGACATCAATGTCGGTCAAAGACTGTCCAGATCCGGTCAGCGCAGCCTGGGAGAGCGGTCTTGTTCAGCGGGCGAGGAGTTCCGGCGTACCGACCGGCGAAGCCGGATCCCGCAGAAAGGGAGGCGCCGGCGAAAATCCGGCGGAAGTCGTCTCCGTCCCGCTCAGGACCGAAAGCGGCGTGCAGGCCGTGCTGCACTTCGAGATCGAACGGGCCAAATCCAGCGACACACTTTCCATCGATCTCCTCGCGCGCGTATCGGCCGACATCGCGATTGAACTCGAACGCAGGATGGAGAGTGAACAGGCGTATGCCGCGCAAAGGCAACTCGATGACATCTTGCTTACTGCGGGCGACGCCATAATCTTACTCGATGCCGGTCACCGTATCCGCTTGTTCAACCGCCAGGCCGAAAAGATTTTCGGCCATGAAGCTTCCGAAGTGGTCGGCAAGCATCTCGAAGTGCTGCTGCCAGAGGCGGCGCGCGACATCCATGCGCGTCACCTTGCATCATTCGGGAATATGAATGACGCGGCGCGCTTCATGGGCGGTCGGCCGGAGATCAGGGGGCGGCGCAAGGACGGCTCCGAATTTCCGGCCGAGGCTTCTGTATCGAGAACGCTGATCGATGGCGAAGCGGTCTATACGGCTGTTGTCCGGGACCTCACGACAATCAAGGCGGCCGAGGCGGCACTGGTTGCCAGCGAAGAGAAAATGAGAACGATCGTTCAGGCCATGCCGTTCGGTCTCGCGATCTGCGACGCCGCCGGCGGGACGATTGCATTCGCCAACCGTTCGTTCAGCGCACTTGTCGGTGCGGAACCGAACGAGCTTGTCGGCAGGGAAGTCGCCGAATTCATAGAATTGTCCGATGAGGACTTGCAAACCGGTGCACTCTCTGGCGTCGAGCTCCCGATCCGTGCAACCTCGGGCGCGATCCGCTGGTGCATGACGGCTGCTCTGGAGCTGTCCGTTTCTGGAAGTGACGTTCTACTTCTCGGCTGCTACGACGTGACCGACAGACGAGAGGCCGCCGAGGCGCTCCGCATCAGCGCACACAACCTCGCAGAGGCCGAGAGGATTGCGCATCTGGGCAATTGGCGCTGGCACGTCAGTCGGAACGAACTCCACTGGTCGGTCGAGACACGCCGCATTTTCGGTCTCCCGGAAGATGGCACGCCGGGCTGTTATGAAAACTTCCTCTCCTATGTGCATGAGAGCGACCGAGCGCGTGTGGATAGCTCCATCCGGCAAGCGCTGGTCGATTCGGATGCCTATTGCCAGTCCTTCGACATCGTCCTGGACGACCAGACCGTCCGCCATGTGCAGTTGCAGGCGGAGATTGCGCGGGACAATGACGGATGCCCGATGGGCATGATGGGTACCGTGCAGGATATCACCGAAATCAACCGAGTCCGGGAGGAGCTGCAGGCCGCACGCATACTTGCCGAGGCAGCCGACCGCACCAAGTCGCAGTTCCTGGCCAATATGAGCCATGAACTTCGCACGCCGCTCAATGCGATCATCGGCTTTTCGGAACTGATGGCGTTGGACGTTCTCGGCCCGATGGAGGCGGGACAATATAGGGAATATGCACGCGACATAAACGAAAGCGGCCGGATTCTTCTGGGCATCGTCGACGACATACTCAGCCTGAGCAGCATCGAGATCGGCGACTTGCAGCTTCAGGAAGACGAGTGCGATATCGTCGCGGTCATTGATGCGGCACTTGAGCGCCTGTCCGGTCGCGCGCGGCGCAGAGAGATCGATATAAGGCGGAACGCGCAGCCCGGACTGCCCCTCCTGTTTGGAGATGAAAGGCTCCTTCGCCAGACTGTGCGAAGCCTGCTATCGAACGCCATCAAGTTCACGCCCGAAGGAGGGACCGTTTCAATCGCGGCGCGCCTCGACGACAATGGCGCGCTGCAGCTTGAGTTCCAAGACAGTGGCATCGGAATTCCGGCTGCCGAAATCGAGAGAATCCTTCAACCCTTCGTACAAGTGGAGAATCGAAATATCCAAAGGTCCGATGGCGCCGGGCTCGGGCTCACGCTGACAAGCGAGTATGTCCGTCTCCATGGCGCGACATTGGCAATCAGCAGCGAGGTCGACGCCGGAACGAAAGTCATCGTGACCTTCCCGCCATCTCGCACCTGCATCGTGTCACGGCGTCTCGATCCGCCGGAAACCTTGCTGCTTTCCTCGTCCGCAGGGCGACGCTGAGTTTGTTGAAACTCAGGTAAAAACCGTCGCGTAGTAAGTATTGATAATTTCTATACATATATATTTCGAATATTTACTTGGCGGTATCCTGTCTCTTTTACCCTAACAAGGCTTGGGCGCACAACCTGCGCCGCGGGGGAAAGATACAGGCACACCGACATGGACGACCTTCTCAAGGAATTTCTGGCCGAGACAAGTGAAGCGCTCGACCTGCTCGACAGCGAGCTTGTGGAACTCGAGCAGAGGCCAGACGACCCGGCGCTGCTGGGCAGCATCTTCCGCGTGATGCATACGATCAAGGGAACCTGCGGCTTCCTTGGTTTGCCTCGTCTTGAAGCAGTCGCTCACGCAGCCGAGGACGTGCTTGGACGGGTGCGCGACGGAACGCTCATATTATCGCAGGATGCCGTCTCTCTCGTGCTTCGGGCGCTCGACCGCATCAAACTGCTCGTCGCCGAGCTCGGCGCGTCGGGCGGCGAGCCTGAGGGCAATGATGCCGACCTCATCGAGAGCCTGTCTCGCCTTGCCAATTCACCCACAAGCCAATCCTCCGAATCCACGCCTACAAAGTCAGAAAAGACGCACGACGCAAAGCCCGCAGGCAAGCTCTTCGATCGCGTCGGCGGTGCATCGGCTATTGATGCGGCCTGCGAAATGGCCTGCATCGACTTTCTCTCGCAAACGAAGCTTCCGGGCGGCGTCGAGTCCGACATGCTGCATGTCCAGGCGGCACTTACGGGAGGCCTGAGCGCGGCGGCGCAAGCTGTGGCAGGGATCGACATTC
Organism: Parvibaculum sp.; assembly: GCA_031291615.1. Taxonomy (GTDB): domain Bacteria; phylum Pseudomonadota; class Alphaproteobacteria; order Parvibaculales; family Parvibaculaceae; genus Parvibaculum. The sequence continues at coordinate 146,170 of JARLIS010000043.1, read as the reverse complement.
ACCAGGTCGTCGATTGCCTGGTCGAAAACGGTTGGGCCGACGAGGATCTCGCAATCCTCAAGGAAGGATTGCGCAAGGCGCTTTCCTCGTTCTCGGTCGGCGATGCCGACATCGAAGAGCTGCTTTCATTCGTCTGCCCTACGCGAGTAACGCTCCCGCAAGCGGCCCCTGTGCCGGTGGCAGCGCATGTCGAGGACAAGCCGGAACCCAAAGCCGAGGAGCTTGCCGCGGCGAGCCACGGCGCTGCATCGCAGACGCAAACCCTCAGGGTCAACATCAGCGTCCTTGAGGATCTGATGACAATGGTGAGCGAGCTTGTGCTCACCCGAAATCAGTTGCTGCAAATCCTGCGCAGCTATGGCGACAGCCCCTTTGCCGCACCGCTCCAGCGCCTGAACCAGGTGACCGGCGACCTGCAGGAAAGCGTGATGATGACGCGCATGCAGCCCATCGGCAATGCCTGGGGCAAGCTGCCGAGGCTCGTGCGCGATCTCTCGCAGGAATTGAACAAGAAGATCGAGCTCGTTATGGTCGGCGCCGAAACGGAGCTCGACCGCCAGATACTCGAGTCGATCCGCGATCCGCTCACGCATATGGTCCGCAACTCCGCCGACCACGGTATCGAAACCGTGAGCGAGCGCCTTGCCGCTGGCAAGCCGGAATGCGGTACGATCAGGCTTTCTGCGCGCCATGAGGGCGGGCATATCGTCGTCCAGATTTCCGATGACGGGCGCGGTCTACCTACGGCGCGCATTCGTGAGAAGGTGATCGCCAGCGGCCTCGCAACCGAGGCGCAGCTCGATGCGATGAGCGAGCAGCAAATCCAGCAGTTCATCTTCCGCGCCGGTCTTTCGACGGCGTCGGCCGTGACCAACGTGTCCGGACGCGGTGTCGGCATGGACGTCGTCCGCAGCAATATCGAACGGATCGGCGGCGTCATTGAATTTCATTCGGAGGCCGGTGTCGGATCGCGCTTCCTCATTAAGATTCCGCTGACACTTGCCATCGTATCCGCGCTGATCGTCGAATGCGCCGGCGAACGCTTCGCTATGCCGCAAAGCAGCGTCGTCGAACTGGTGCGGATCAGCCGGAGTTCGTCGCAAAGCGTCGAGGAAATCAATGGCCGGCCTGTCTATCGCTTGCGCGACAAGCTCCTGCCGCTGGTCTCTCTCAGGGAAATTCTCGACCTGCCTTCGTCATCAGGTGGAAAGATCGAAACGGGGGACGGCACCTATTTCGTCGTCTCGCAGGTGGGGAACTTCGTCTTCGGCATCGTTGTCGACCACATATTCGACGCCGAGGAAATCGTCGTAAAGCCAGTCTCCCGCACTATGCGTCATATCCCATGTTTCTCGGGAACGACTATCCTCGGCGACGGACAGGTGATCATGATCCTGGATCCGAACGGCCTTGCGGGCTCGATTGCCGGCTCGCCGCATGTCGAGGCGGCGGCGCCTCCGACCGTCGCCGATCATCATCTGAGGGCACGCGACGCGGTACCGATGCTCGTCTTCCAGGCGGGCACCGGCGGACCGAAGGCGGTTCCGCTCTCGCTCATCGCGAGACTCGAGGAGGCCGACCTCTCCACAGCCGAACAAGCCGGCGACCGGACGGTCCTCCAGTATCGCGGTGGACTGATGCCTCTGATCGACTTCGACGGCCAGCCGTCGCCGCGCATCGGCAAGAGGCAGATCCTCGTCTTCGTCGATGGCGGACGGATGCTCGGGCTCGTGGTCGATAAGGTTCTCGACATTGTCGAAGCCACGCTCAATCTGCAGCTTGCGGCCGGAACCCATCCGGGCCTACTCGGAAGTGCGGTTATCGCGGGTCACTCGACGGACGTCATCGACACCGTGCACTACCTGCGAAGGAGCGACGCCGACTGGTTCGAGGTTGAGACAGAGAAGCCCTATGGCGATGACGGCGACTGCAGCATTCTTTTGGTCGAGGACAGCGCTTTCTTCCGCAATCTGCTGATGCCGATGCTCAAGCTGGCGGGCTACCACGTCACCGTCGCCGAGCATGGCGAGGCCGCTCTCAAGATATGCCGGGATGGCAAGACCTTCGACGTCATCGTCTCCGACATTGAAATGCCAGGCCTAAGCGGGTTCGACCTTGCGCGCGAGTTGCAGCGCGATAGCCAGACAAGCGGCGTCCCGCTGATTGCGCTGTCGTCGCACGCGAGCCCCAAGGATATCGAGCGGGCGATGAGCCAGGGTTTCTCCGAATATGTGACCAAGCTCGACCCCAAGGCGCTGCTGACAACGCTCTCCAAGGTCTTGTCATCGGAAGTAACCAAAAGGGAATTGGCGGCATGAGCATCGCAACATCGAGGGACGTGGGCGCCGAACATGGCGCCGCCGCGGCGGGATTGGCGGCCGAGGACTACGTGACCATGAAGGTGGCCGGACAGGCATTTGGAATTCCTGTCCTGCTTGTCAGGGATGTGCTCGGGCCGCAGCGGATCACACGAGTTCCGCTGGCGCCGCCCGAAGTAGCAGGCTCACTCAATCTGCGCGGCCGCATTGTCACCGCTATCGACATGCGCAAACGCCTCGGCGTGCCGGAGGAGGGGTTCGTGTCCCGAGCCATGGCCGTCGTCGTTGAGCATGAGGACGAACCCTTCAGCTTGCTCGTCGACGAAGTGGGCGAGGTGCTCAGCGTCCCGATCGCCCATCGCGAGGTCGTGCCTGCGACCTTGTCGGAGAACTGGCGGTCGCTTGCCGAAGGCGTCTATCGCCTCGACGACCGCTTGCTCGTGGTGCTGAACATCGCGAGTGTTCTCAGCCCCGTCCGGGCAAACGCTTGACAGGACTGATCGTCCAGAGGTTGTGAAAGGAGATGAAAATGGCTGTCGATCTGAAGATGCCCGTACTGATCGTGGATGATTACAAGACCATGCTGAGGATCGTCCGCGGTCTTCTTGCCCAGATCGGATTCTCCGATGTTGATGAGGCGTTGGACGGGACCGAAGCCCTGAAGATGCTGCGGACGCGACACTACGGCTTCATCATCTCCGACTGGAACATGGCGCCGATGAGCGGGTACGACTTGCTCAAGAATGTGCGCAGCGACTGGGAGCTGAAGACGCTGCCCTTCATCATGGTGACAGCGGAAGCCAAGACCGAAAACGTCGTCGCGGCCCGCAAGGCCGGCGTCAGCAACTACATCATCAAGCCGTTCAGCGCCGATGTACTCAAGGCGAAGCTCAAGACCGTGCTCGGTGACTTCTGATGAAAAGCCAGCCCAAAGCGCCAATAGCCCAACGCCTTGCCGACGAATGCCTCACCCTCTATCGGATCATGCTGGATGGATGTCGGCAGATTGAACTCCTGCGAGACAATGCATTTGGTCCGGGCGTCGCCGATAGGTCGGTCTCAGAACTGCTCGAGGCCAAGAAGGAGACCGAGGTCGCGGTTGATCGGATTCTTGCGTCGGTCGAGAAGCTGATGGCAACCGATTGCTCAGATGCCGATTCGGTTCGACAGGCGATAAATGTGAACTGCATGGCCATCTATGAGGCTTGCACATTTCAGGACATCACCGGTCAGCGCATTTCCAAGGTGTTGCATTCGATCCGGGTTGCAGGCGCCGCGCTCGAATCGTTGCATGGTCTCTGGAGCGGTTCGTTGGTCGCGGGACCTTCCGCCGCCGGTCTCTCCTCTGAGGCGGACTCCCTTCTCAATGGCCCGGCCCTCTCTGGCGAAGGCCTCGACCAGGACGAAGTCAATCGGCTTCTCACCGCGAATGTCGGGCGCTAGGAGATGCGTGCGAAGGGCGAGGCAGGCGGCCCCTGCGCAGAGTGCTCGCCGTCCGAGGAAACCGACGGCGCTCACCACCTAAAGGCGAGCGAAGGCGCCCCATGCTACGTGATGGTCGTGGACGACTCGGCCATCGCCCGCGGCATCGTGACACGAACGCTGGCCATAGAGCCGGGGATAAATGTCGTCGCCTCGGCGGCGAACGGACTCATGGCGCTCAAGGCGATGAAAGCGCATCCGATCGACGTCGTTGTGCTCGACATCGAGATGCCTGGCCTTGACGGCATGGAAACGCTGCCGCGCCTGTTGGAGCTCGATCCGGATCTCAAGGTCATCATGGCCTCGTCGCTCAGCCGCCGGAATGCGGATATCAGCCTCAGGGCAATCTCGCTCGGCGCCTGCGACTACGTGCCCAAGCCGAGTTCTGGTCTCGGCGGAGCGGAGGAATTCAGGCGGGAGCTTGTGCAGAAGGTCCTCGCCCACGCCGCCATGCGCAAGCGAAGCGTAAGGACGGCCCGCGTCGAACCGGTCCGCGAGGCCGTTCAGAAGCCTGCGTTGCTCAAGCGCGAAGCCAAGTCGTTCGAAAAGCCGTCCGTGATCGCCATTGGTAGCTCGACGGGCGGACCGCAGGCACTGGCCAAGGTGCTCGCCAATCTTGATCCATCGATCGAGCAACCGATCGTCATCACGCAACACATGCCGGCGACCTTCACAGCGCTGCTGGCAGAGCACATGACGCGCTATGCAGGCCGCGAGGCTGCGGAAGCCCGCGACGGTGAACCGCTGATGCCGCGCCGCATCTATGTCGCGCCTGGTGGCAAGCACCTGCTGCTTGAGCCGCGCGCCGGCGGCGCCATCGTCAGGCTCGACGACGGGCCGCCGGAGAACTCCTGCAAGCCTGCCGTCGACCCGATGCTGCGAAGCCTTGCGCCCATCTACAAAAGTCGGGTGCTGACGGTGATCCTGACAGGTATGGGCGTCGACGGATTGAAGGGCTGCCGGGAGGTCGTGCGCGAAGGCGGCATAGTGCTCGCGCAGGATCAGGCGTCGAGCGTCGTTTGGGGAATGCCAGGCGCCGTCGCGCAGGCGGGACTGTGTCGGGACATTCTGCCGCTTGCCGAAATCAGGTCGGCCATCGGCAAAATCGCGCGGGGGGAAGCGATATGAACACTATCGAATTCGAGTATTTGCGGCGCCTGCTCTACGACCGGTCCGGTCTCGTCGTGACCAAGGACAAGATGTACCTGATCGAGAACCGGCTGATGCCGATTGCGCGTCAACACGGGCTGAACAGCATCGACGCCCTGGTCGGCCTCATCAGCCGTGGCGGCAACGACGCGACGGTATCGCAAATCGTCGAGGCAATGACGACGAATGAAACGCTTTTTTTCCGCGACGGATGGCCGTTCGAGCGGCTGAAACGCAGTTTGCTGCCGGACATCATGTCCCTGAGCAAGATGCCGCGGCGCATCCGAATCTGGAGCGCGGCATGCTCGAGCGGTCAGGAGCCCTATTCGCTCGCCATGACGCTTGCAGAAATGGGCCCGGCTCTGCCCGCAGGGCAGGTGGAGATCGTCGCGACCGACATTTCACCGGCCATGCTGGCGAGAGCCCAGGAAGGCTGGTACTCGGCATTCGAAGTGTCGAGAGGACTTCCAGAACCGATGCTGAAGAAATACTTCACGGCGGACCGCGACGGTTGGCGCGTGAAGGAGCATTTGAAGGCCATGATCGAGTTCAGGCCGTACAACCTGCTTGAAGATCCGGTCGCAGCAGGAATTGGCCTCTTCGACGTGATCTTTTGCCGGAACGTGCTGATTTACTTCGATGAACCGACGCGCAGGCGCGTGTTTCAGAGTCTGGCGCGTGTGCTGCGCCCATGGGGTTGCCTCTGCCTCGGCGGAGCCGAAACGGTCGTTGGCATATCGGATGCCTTTCGCGTGCTGCCGGGCGAGCGAGGGCTCTTCGGCCTGGCAGCCAAATCCGCCATGACGGATGTGGCTTGAGCCGGACCCCGGCCCATTGAAGCCGCTTCTCTGCAATCCCGGCCGTCGGTATGTAGGGAAAGTTAGGCACTGCGGTTGTGAGAACGGATCCGTTGCTTCTCCGGCATCAGGGCCCATGAGACAGAATTGGAGTGCAAGCTAAAGTAGGATTTTGATCTCATCGCAGGGATGGAGAAACTGGGATGAGGACAAAAATGCGACGGGGTGAAGGCCTCTGCCGATCGGATTGATGTCAATGTTCTTTATCGGCGCAAGACAGATGCGACGAATTGCCAAGTTCTCTGTCCGACTCCCTCTTGCAGGTGGGGTTCGAACAGCCGTTAGTCGATACTCTGAATTAAGAACAATTTGTCGGCAAGTTGCCATGTCGGCGAGTGCTAGAGGTTAGAGTACCCGCAAATTAGTCCCTCATTAATTTTCTTTGAATCGATATTGGTGTTCTTTAGCCGCCCGCTGACCGAGAACAGCCCAGTATTCTTTAAATGTTGAGCAGGTGATTGGAACATTGGTCCCGCGGCGCTTGTGGTTGCATCTAGCCGCCTGGCATCTGCTATGCGACTTGTGCTTCGGTTTGGTCTTATGACGCGGGGGAGGCCGTGACGGTCTGTGGTGCCTTGCTGTCCGACTCGCGTCGGAGTTGCCACATGATGAGCGCGACACGCGAGAGGTAAAGAAAAATTGCCCCGAGATAGATGCTGATAAACGATCGCAATCCGAACACGACGCCCGAGAACAGGTAGTTCCGCCCGTCGTTTGTTAGGTTGCCGATCTCGACATGAAACACCTCGAAAAAGTCGAGCGCCGTCGCTCCTAGAATCTGATCGCCTACGAATTGTGTGACATCACCGACGGTGACGTCGCGGACCTCATTGTGCGTTTCCAAATTTACAAAGGCGGTATGGGTCCCATCAAACCAATTGTAGAAGTAGCTCGTCGCGCAGAGAAACAGGATTGGCAGAACAAAGCCGCAAGCCGCTAGCCACCGCAGTCGCGACCAAATCTCTTTCCATTTTTCGGCGCGATAGGCCTTGAGACGCGCCTGTTGGACGCCCGGATCTTTTGGTCGAGGTCCAGGAAATCTCTTTGTGAAATCATCGACGCTGATGCCGTCGAGAAACTTATGCTCCAAATAGGCTTGATAAAGTGCCCAAATGAGAATGGCAGCGCCAACCGCGAGCACGTAAATACGCATCGCGGTCTCTGACGTCAGCACAGGCTCGACTGCCGACCATGCGCTGAGGGCTAGCCCCCATATTTTTGTCCGATCGATTTCGACCATCGAGCGCCCCTTTGTGTCGCGGGCTTCAGCGGCATACTAAACAGGAAACGCGTGACGCAACTTGGAGGGAGCAGCGAGGCTATGATTTTCGAAGCCGCGCATGGCCTCGCGACGTTGGCGTAACCAATCGGTGCATTTCTTGACCGATTCGTCCGGATTTTGTTCCTCGGCATAGCTGAGTATGACGTGCTGATAGCATGCTTTTCCGATCCAAATCTCTGACCGTTCGAAGCCGAATTCTATGCTGTCGACAATCTCTGGTGATATGTTCCTCCGCTCAATGCCGCCTTTTGGGATGGCAGTAGCGATCAACGAACCGCAACGGATTTCCTCGCGAAGAGCTTTGCGAATTTTGTCGACGTGCCCCGCGACTTCTAGTTTGGCTTGGGCCTCTGTTGCGCCGATGGTCCCTCTCTCTGCGACTAGTCTAGCTTGGTATATAATTATACCTTCATTGCGCCAGCTCAGTCTGTTCAGCGCTTTTGCCGGGTCGCCGAAATGTTTGATGAGAGCGGCCCAGTCGTCCGGATCAAAGACATGCTCCGGGGCATCGATCAGATTGAATGTTTTCTGTTGAATCAAAATACAATCCCGCCTTCGAAAGCAGCTCTGAATGCTGCAGGGCCATTGCAATTTGATGCGCTCAGTTAGACCGATATCGCAGACTAGGGCACTACATCGAATGTTTTGAAGGACTCTGGCGTGTAGGACGTTTGCGGGACAATTTTTCTATACTCACAAGCAGCTCGTAAGGATCCGCTCCGATCAGCCGTACGATCTGCACAAACTCGATGACGTCAAGACGCCGTTCGCCGCGCTCGAACTTCGACACAAACGACTGCGGTCGCTTGAGCATACCGGCAAGCTTCTCCTGCGTGATCCCGGCTGCGCGCCTTCGTTCGACAAGCAGGGTGAGGAGGCGCTGATAGTCATGTGACCAGGTGGATTTCAAGACAGTTCGCCGGTTATTGGACCGGCGATATAAAGAAACCCGTATTCGGGTTATCCCAAAACAGGATAATTTGGAGCTGGACTTTGTGCCGGTGCCAAGCGACCGTCGGCTGGATTCAGGGGGGAGGCGCTCGATGTCAGAGCCTTTTGCTGCCGAGACGCGTTACATCAAGCTGGGGCCATCCGGCCGCTGGGTCGCCAATGCCTTCGCCAACGGCGAGCTGCAGGTTGGATACCGAACGATACCCCATGATCTGTGCCTGTCCGGCGATTGGGACGCCGTCGAGAAGGCTCTGAGGGACCACCCGGACAAGCCGGGAAAGGGCACCGTCAAGGCCTGGCTTCGTGAGCTGCGGGATTTCTATACGCTTGGGAAAGATTGCCTCTGGATCACCTTTGCGAGGCAGCAATTGTGGTGGGCTTTTGCCGAACCAGACGTCATCTGGCACGGAGGTGACGCCACTGAGTACGGAGCCCGGGCTCGCAAGACAATCGGACCCTGGCGCAATACAGACCTCAGCGGAAATGTCCTGACCGTCGATAGTCTGAGCACGCGGCTGACGCAGGTCGCTGCCTACCGGATGACTATCTGCAGTATTCACGACGAGGACTATCTGCTTCGCCGCATTCAGGGGATTGAGGAGCCGTTGGTCGCTCGGGCCAATGCCGTCAGGAACGAAATGACCGAGACGGCAATGGAGATGATAGCGAGGCTTCATTGGGTCGATTTCGAGACCATGGTCGATATCATCTTTGGGCGAAGTGGCTGGCAGAGGGTGTCGCGAGTGGGCGGATCTCAGAAGGACGTCGATCTTGTTCTGGAGAATACATCGCTCGGCGAGCTCGCCTTCGTCCAGGTCAAATCACGAGCTAACCAGACCGTGGTTGATGACTACTGGGAGCGGTTCGAGGAGTCGGGTGCATACAAGCGAGTGTTCTTCATCTGCCACAGTCCCGATGGCTCGCTTGAGGCCGGTGACCGCGAGTACCTGCACATCTGGACGCGAACGCGCCTCGCCGACATCGTTGTCAAATCAGGTCTTTACGACTGGTTGTGCGAGAAGTCCCGGTAGCTGAAGTTACATTCTGATCGTAGGCATCAGTACCGTGCCCTAGCCTCTTCATACTGGCCGGGGCATTTTTATGCCGGCTTTCGGCCAATTGCTTCGCCCCCGGCCTGTGCGAACGTTGAGCTTGGTAAACGGCCCCAGACGCGGAATACCGTTCCACTCTCTGTACCCACTGTGTCCAATTGTGCGGCAGGGTAGTCCGCGATCAGAACCGTATCTTCGTAGATTTCGTAGGTTGCGGACAGACGTTCGGCTTCGAAGCCCGCGTCCCGCAACAGTCGGGCAAGCTTGCGTCCGGCGTGTATGTCCCCACCATTGTCAGTGAGAAGCTTCTCATAGCGGCCGACTACTTGTCTGATAGGCACCCTTACGAAGTCAGCCTGAGTCTTGCGGCAACGCGGCGTTGGAACCGATGCAGTAGAAAGCGGCTGTCGTGCTTTGGCGCCGTCTCGGCTGTGTCCTGGATAGTGTAGCTAACCGCGTTAAAATTCGTCCTGTGACTTGCGAACCCATTTCAGCTTATTGATCGCTGGCGCATATCTCCTTAGCACCAACAGATGCGAGTCGGCCTCGTTACAGGCCCCATTCTCGACTGAGGTTTTAAGTGCCCTCATCCGAGCTCGCGCAATCGGCGGGAGATCGCGTTCCCACGAGATTCCGAAGAGCCGTTGAGCGAAGTGATGGATGGGCCTGCCCTCACCTGGATCTGACACCAAATGCGGTTCTGACAAATCAAATTGAACGACCTCGGTCATATCGCCCCCCTCATTTCCGGCACGACAAGTTACGGTCACGGCGCGAGAGCGGGGATAACTTCGACGATCTGTGTCGGCCCCGTCCTACTTGCGGTCTTCGATAGGTGAACATTGCATCTATCGCGATGACTTCAGACTACATGCCTTGGGTATGGTTCACCACATCTCCACTATATATGGCACCTCGCACTTTTATTATCTTTGACTGTTCCTTACAAAGAATAGATTTCCTAGTCTCCTCTATCCCGAGCAAGGGGTAGGCGGAGGCTACAATGGACTTCATCAGCGACCAGACGGTCGCGTTCATCGAGTCGGTCCAGAAGGCCGCGACGAAGGAGGAGCTTCACGCTACGGTGGGATGTACACTCGAGAGGCTGGGCGTGCGCTATTTCACGCTCTATGAGTTTACCGGCTCAACCGAAGAGGGCGTGCTCGGCAACTATCCGCCCGAATGGGGCGGCCGCTATGCCGAGAAGCGATACGAGTATCTCGATCCCGTCGCACTGAAGCTCTTCCGGGAGCGCAGGGGCTTCTATTGGGACGCCGAACAGCTCGCCTCCGATGGCATGCTGCGCGGCGAAAGCCGCAATGTCTTTCACGAGGGCAGCGATTTTGGCTTGCGCGAAGGCTACGCCTACCTCTTCTCTGATTTGCTGGGCCATGCCGCCCTGACATCCTTCTGCGCCGATCAGGTCGAGCGCCACCCGAAAATGCTTCCGGCGATGCATCTGATCTCGCTCTACATGCACGGCAAGTTCAAGGAACTCGACGCGAGTAGCGTCGAACCGGGGGAGACCGTGCTGCTTACGCCGCGCGAACGGGAATGCCTGCGCTGGGCGGGGCTCGGCAAGACGAACTGGGAAATCGCCCGGATACTCGACGTCAAGCAATCGACGGTGCAGACACATATCGAGAACTCGAAACGGAAGCTCAACGTGCAATCGAAGATGCAGGCGGTCATTCGATCGCTCAAGAGCGGCGTCATCCATCTCTGAAAAGATCACGCAAAGTCACGGGCGCGCCGCAACGCCTACTCTAATTTCTCAGGCCAGTCTCTCCCCAATTCATGGGATGGTCGGGCCTGCGGCCTTCGGGTGAATTCTTCGTTCTCTCACACAACGGAGATTTCCCGATGTCCAGCATCATTCTCATCGATGACAATAACAGGCACGAACACGGCGACGAGCTCGACAAGATGCATGCGCTTCGCCACGAGGTGTTCGTCGAGCAACTGAAATGGCCCGCGCTCAAATCTGTCAACGGCCGCGAGTACGATCAGTATGACGTGCCAGGCGCCGTCTATATCGTGGTCAAGGAGGGCGAGGATATCGCCGCCTCCGTCCGGCTCAACTGGGCCGACAAGCCGACGTTACTGGCTGACGTTTTTCCTCATCTCCTCCAGTTCGAGACGGCACCGACCGGGGCCGACACGGTCGACCTGTCGCGCTTCATGGTCTCGCCCAAATATGGCAGCCGCGACCGCATGAACCGCTACGGCTCCGACCTCATCTGCGGCATTCTCGAATATGGCGCTTCTGAAGGGATCGCCAACTACACGGCGGTCATCAGCACGCATTTCCTCTCGACCATTCTGCAATGGGGGGTCGAAGCCCATGCTATGGGCTTGCCAGCGGGCGAAGGTCGCGAGGAGCATGTCGCCGTCCGGGTGCCGGCGACCGAGACCTCGATCTCGCATCTCTATCATTTCACGCGCAATTACACGCCTCGTCTCCGTACGCCGCGCTTCACCCGCTGGTTCAATGAAACCGCGGAGATGCTGCGGACCGCGGAGATGGCCCGACAGGGCTCATCACGGCGCCGGGCCGCAGCCGAGTAACTATCATTCTTCAACATTCACGCTTTTGGGGCACACATGCTGAAAACCATTCCCGCTTGCGCATCGCGCGAGCAGATCGCCGCCATCCTCGACGAGGACGGCTGTGTCGTGATCGAAAATCTCGTCGACGATCGCATCGTCGACCGCATCGCTGGCGAGCTCGGCGCGGTGCTTGATAGGGCCAATTACGGGCAGGGTCTTTTTGTCGGCTACCGTACGAAGCGGCTCGGTTCGATCCTCAAGAAATCCGGCGTCTCCTTCCACATGATGACGGCCAAGCCCGTGCTCGACGCCATGGGCCATCTCCTTCTCCCCTATTGCGAACGCTTCCAGCTCAATCTCTCGCAAGCCGTTTCGATCCATCCGGGCGAACAGGCACAGATCCTTCATCGCGACGACGAGCTCTTTCCTTGTCGGGCCTTTGAGGGCGAGATGATGGCGAACGCGCTTTGGGCCCTTAGCAATTTTACGGCCGAGAATGGCGGCACGCAGCTTGTCCTCGGCAGCCATAAATGGCCGCGCGACCGGTTGCCCGAGCCTCATGAGATCGTTCAGGCAGAGATGAAGGCAGGATCGGTTCTCATCTATCGCGGCTCGCTCCTTCATGGCGGCGGTGCCAACTGCTCCCAAGCGCCGCGCACGGGGCTCATCTTCAGCTACAATCTCGGCTGGCTCCGCCAGGGCGAGAACCAGTATCTCGCTTATCCGCCCGAGGTGGCGAAGTACCTGCCTATGCCAGTCCAGGAGCTGATCGGCTATACGGTTCACCGGCCAAATCTCGGCCAATATGAATGTTCCGATCCGCAACGGCTGCTGACCGGGTTCTGGCGAGACAATGAGTTCAACGCCTATGACTTCCTGACGCCGGAGCAGGAACAGCTCGCAAAAACCTATGCTGCATGACAGTCGATGACGAGACGAAGCATGGGGAGGGAGATGGCGTTCCTCATCACTTGAACAAGGCGCATTTGGACCTTCATATTGCGCTCTTGCATCTTGCGGCCATCGAAGACCGGGTCGGGGTCGGCGAATTGCGGGTCGTGCGATCTCTGATTGCAAACGCCATCCAACGGGTCGAGGGGCTCCGCCAGAAGATGGTTCACTGAAACGATGCCGCTGCGTCGTTCAGACGACGTCAGCCAGTGCGGACAAGGCCCGCCTTCAGGCAAGAGGCTTGTTCGTGCTGGCTGTTTCTATGGTCGACATGGGTGAGAGCCGCGTCGATAACGCCGAGAAGCCGCGACGGCGAAAATCTTTACTTTCTGGCCGGTTCAGAGCTGCATTTTGATGGCGCGCAGAATATTGCGCGCGGATTGCACTTGCGGGGTCTCCGGTGCGGCGCGGTCATCATGCAGTGCGTCGAGATTGTGAAGCGCGAGATTTACAGCGTCGCGCGCCTCTTGCACCGAAAGAACATGCTTTTCCACGAGAGTGAAGAGCATTCCCATGGACAAGAGAAGAGCGCTGAGCCCTGCGCCAGGTCCTGCAAGTTCCGTGTCCATCAACAGCTCCAGCCTGCGATGTGTACAGATTTGATCTTCCGCTATCGATCTTAATGTGCCGTTAACTTCTCGAGTAAACTTCGATATAATTCCGTCTACAGACGTTGTGTCTGATAAAATTGGGAGAAACATTCTACGTGGCGTGCACAACAAGTAGATTCTGATGTCCGAAAAGCTGAGATTTTGAACAATTTCCTAGATCTGACAACGACCTGGACCAGAGAAACGCGCCTTGACCCTTCGGCACGAATTATTCGCCGTGATTTTCCTGTGCATCACGAACCTTATTGGAGTTTCATCCCGCACCAACGGTTCGGGTGATGTGCATTCGACGCTTGCGACCTATGCCTGAGAAGTTCGAGAAGAAAGTTCCGCTAGCTGGACCTGCAGACCCGCCAGCGGCCCAATCAAACAAGACGAGTGAAAAGCTGCACCAGTTCGGCCTGGCTGCTCGTCCCCGTCTTTCTGAATGTGCTTTGGAGATGGTTGCGCGCCGTGTTGACGGCCATGCCCGCATGCAAGGCGGCATTTTCGAGATTCGTGTGACGAACGAGCTCGGCGGCAAAGTCGGCCTCGCGCGCGGTCAACCCGAACACATCTCGAAGATAGTCTTTCGATGGCAGCATTGTTCGCGCCAGATCCTGCATATGCATCACGCATGCGACGCTTGTGCCGGCGAGGAAGCGCTCGGCGGGCGGTGCCGGCAGTATATGAAGAACATAGGGTCGTCTTCCGGATGGACGGGTGACAAGCACGCGCCCCCCCGATTTTTCGCCGATTGATGCAGGCGCGACGACGCTTCCAATCAGGTTCTGGAGTTTCCGTGTCTCGGGAGGTCGTCGCGCAACAAATGTGCCGTCCAGAAATGCGATGCCGTCATTTGCGCGAAGAATTTCGGCGGCGGCATCACTCATGAAGGTTGGCCGTGCGGATCCGTCGAGAAGTATCACGCCGTCTGATTTTCGCGTCAACGCGTCGAGCAGCGCCGAGCGCGTCGCCGCGTCGAATTCGATGACGTGGCCGAGGGCACATGCCCGTTCGATATGCGGAGCCAGACGATGGAACGCCTGAATCGCTTCCGGCGAGGCATGCCCTTCCCCGGGCGAACTCAGAATGGCGAAGCCGGCCGTCATGTCATTTGGCAGTCTCAGCATGGCGCCGAGCTGGTATTTCACCTTCAGGATGTCGCAGGATTCCCTGCACCAGCGATTGCGCTCCATTTCTTCAAGGTCATAGAGCATCCGGTCGAAGTAAATCGTGCCCGGACGAACGCTCCGGAAATAGGGCATACGCGGGTCATTGGCATAGGCTTCGCTCGCGAAAAAAGCGTCCGAAAATTCGCGCGAATACCCGTGATTTTCGACTGCGGTGATCTGTCCCGTTTGATCGTGGACCTGAATAAGCGAGGCGCTGCTGCGGAAAAGGTCCGCCACGTGGCCAAGCGTCGCTGTCCAGGGGGTGTCGCCCATCGCCGCGGAATATATCTCCGCAACAAGCCGGTCGTGGTCGCTGTTGCTGAGCATGACCCCCCCGCGTCCCGAGCGCGATGCCATGTTGATAGGCTAGTCCGAACAGACCAGTTGTGAAAGCAGCGTGGGCCCTCAAGGTTCGTTTAAATGCCGAACGGGCGGCGTCGGATCGGCGCCCTGATGATTGATGGGACCATGACAGGACCGGAGAGCGACAAGAGGCGCCGGACCAGACGGATTGTTCTGGCCGTTCTTGCGATCACCTTGATCGCCATCCTGCTGCTATTGCTCGGTTATTGTCACAAAACAGAGGAAGTGACTACCCTGCATCCTCTCGATCGGGCGCCGACGCTCGCGCTGGGCGACGCGGTCGTCACCGGCTTTTCAGGTACGCTTGCGCCCGATCCCGCAAAAACAATGCCTGCGGGGAAGACGGCTGTCGATCAGACCTTCATCGACGGGAACGGCCCTTCGGTCCGGATTTTCGATCCGCGAAAGCCTGGTGCCGTCTGGGCGGGCCAATATTGGGCGGCTCCCCACAGGCGCGATATCCCGGCCCGTGCCGTCGGTCAGGTCTTCGGGATCGCCATCGACAATCGCGCCTTTCCGGACATATTCCTGACCGCAAGCTCTGTCTACGGGCTCAATATCGTCATGCCCGACAGCGATCACGACGGACAACCTGAGCGGATAAAGACCGGCCGCGCCAATGCCGGCTGGGCGCCGGGTCAGTTCGGACCGGGCGGCGGACCGGGCAGCATCTGGAAGATCGACGGACGAACGGGGCAGATCTCGCGCTTTGCTGATGTAACCTTGCGGGGCCGTGCGAGCGGTCCGGCAGGTCTGGGCAACGTTGCCTATGATGCGGACCATCGTCAGCTCTTCGTGTCCGATCTTTCGACCGGCATGATCCATCGCTTCGGGCTTGGTGGCGCCGATCTCGGACACTTCGATCACGGAGCGACGGCGCGGATTTCGGCCGGACTTCCGCCGAAGCTCTACGAACCCGAAGCGCGCGCCGACATTGCGAGTCCGGATTTCAATTCGGAGGATCCCGCGACATGGGGCTTCGCCCCACCCGAGCGACGTGTATGGGGGCTCGCGGTCCACAAGGGCCGGCTCTATTACGCAGTCGCCGCCGGGAGATCGACCACGGCCGATCAGCACGGGAATTTCGTTCCGGACAGCGGTCAGATCTGGTCTGTGGGGCTCACCAGCCACGGCGATTTTGCCCACGATCCCCGGCTCGAAATTACGCTTCCGGGCGAGAGCCGCAGCGCGCCCATTTCGGACATCGTCTTTGCGCATGACGGCGCGATGATCGTCGCGCAGCGCGCGTCCATCGGAACGCATTACGATTACAAGGCGCTCCCGAGTTCTGGCATCGCCCATGTCTATCGTTTCTGGCCAGAGAAGCCCGACGATCCTAAAACGCCGAGCGGCTGGTATCAGGCGCCCGAGGAATATGCGGTGGGCTATGCCGGTGATAGTCGCAACAGCGGCGGCGGCGTCGCCCTCGGTTACGGCTACAAGAGTGATGGCACACTCGATTTTGACGATTGCGAGGACGCGATCTTCTTCACGGGCGACATGCTGCGCAGCTTCCGTAAGGTAATGGACGAATTCCTGCCTGACGGGCCGCTCAATCTCTTTGGGCTCCAGATCGGCCCCAAGGGACCCGTTCGCGGCTTCAACGTGCCACCTTCCATCAGCTACTTCGTCAATTATCGCGACAGCATGCGCTCGGACGAGGCAAGCGGCACGGTCGGCAATGTCGCGGTCTACCGTCTCGATTGCGCCGAGATGACCTGCGCGGCGGCGAAGCCGGGCGGCACCGTTCTGGAAACCTATGCCGCGCGGCCGGTGCCGCCCGCAGGTCCGCCGCCCGGAACTCCTCCCGGAAATCCTCCCGGAACTCCTCCCGGCAATCCGCCTTGCGTCGGACTCGGTTGCAGCCCCACGCCGGGCTGTGTCGGTCCCGACTGCGTTCCCTGCGTGGGGTCCGATTGCGGTCCGGTCGATCCCAAAATGTGCATGAAGGTCGAAGGCGAAGCCATCTGCGATCCCGAGGGCGGCGGCTGGGTCTACAAACTCGTCACCCATGACGATGCAGGCATCGGCATCGACATGTTGACCGTGCATTCCTCGACCCTTGGCGTCAGCGTCAGCAATGGGCCCGATATTTCGGTTGTGCCGCCGCCGGGTGTCGTTGCGCTCAGCGGCGCGACGCCCGGCCAGACGGTCATGATCGATGTCTGCGGTTTCGACAGCGCCGCGCGCCAGACCGGTAAGCCTTATGACTGTTGCCATGCGAGCCTCACCTTGAAGATCCCGCAAGAAACCTGCCTGCCTGCCGGGGAGCATCAGTGATGATCCGGTCGCACGTCGATCAGAGAACGGACAAATAGGCATGTGGCCCTCGCTTAAAACCGCTGCCTTGTGGACCGCCATCGTCGCGAGCGTGGGCGCGACGGCGTTTCTTGCCGCGTCGCGGTTTCATCTGGCGCCTCAATTCGGTCAGAAGATCGGCGGGCAGGAAACGCCTCCTTCCGACTTCACGAAGACGGCATATGACGAGAACGGCAATGTTCTGTCGGGGCCGCTCGCGGTCGGGCAGGTCATTCAATATGTGCTGCGCTATAAACAGCCGCCGAATGGGTCGTCTGGTCCTGCGACGATCAACGATACGCTCAGCGCCAACCAGACCTATGTCGCAGGTTCCGTGAACGCGCCGGGCTGGACGCTCTCGACGCCTGTCTACAACCTCAATCACGAGATCTACAGCAGTCCGGGCTTCGGGCCGTCGGCTTTCACATTGCCTATTCCGGCGATCTCGGGCTTCGCCGGCGCGCCTGGCGGCGGCGGCGACGGATACGAGCCCGTTCCTGTCGTGACCTCAACGGGCACCAAGGTCTTCGGTGTGAACCATCATCAGGCGCTCAACGGCCGGATCATGTGCTGGTACGGCGCGACGCTTGCGAAATGCTCACCCGCTTACCCCCTGCGCGTCAGCACCTCGCCCGAGCAGCGCGGCACGCCCGATTTCCCGCATGCCGCCGTCTTGAATAAGAAGCTCTATTTTCCGGTCGGCCGCTACGACCAGAGTCAGCTGACGACGCTCGAATTCGGCATCGGCTGCTGGGACGCCGAGACCGATAGCGAATGCCCCTTCATCAGCCTGCCGGGGCAGCCGAGCCTCAACATGGCGGGCAACACCGCTCCTTATCTCGCCACCAATCTCGACGCCTATGTGGCGGGGGTGAGGGCCGATCCGCAGAACCCGTCGCATCTTCTGATGTATGCGCTGGATCGGGTTTATTGCGTCGATATCGCCCTGCCGGGCGCGCCGGCCTGCACGGGCTGGACGCCGCCAGCGATTCCGCACCAGACGACCAATGCACGCTCGCGCGATATGTTCGTCGAGGAGAACGGCACGCGGCTCTATGTATCGAATGTCCTGCCGCCTCATGTCTATTGCATCGAACTGTCGAACGGCTCCTTCTGCCCCGGCTGGCCCGCGGGCGGCGTCGATGGCGGCGCGACAATGGGCACGCATCTCGGGCCCGGCATCGACAGCACCGGCACCATGAATGCGATCTGCCTCGTGCAGGGCTTCGGCCCGAGCAATTTTCGCTGCTTCGATCTCGCGACTGGCGCCAATGTAACGTCGTGGCCGGCGTCGCTCTCGACCAACAATATATTTGCCGCCTACCACATCCCCGGTACGGCCCGCGTGCTCTTCCCCCCTTATACCGGCTTTGCAGGGCCGAAATGCTATAACTTCAGCACTTCGGCTGCTTGTGCGCCGTATACGCCCTATTGGAACAATCTCAACAACTGGACCGATGGCGGCGGCAATCCGCAAGGCCCCGTGCGCGACTACGGCTATGCCTCCGACCCATCCGCGCCGCAGGATTGCATTTATGGGCTTGGCGACGGCGGCAACCTGGTGCGTTTCGGCCAGGACGGAAAGGCTGCGACCACGGCCTGTGTGCCGAAGGCGTATTACGCAACCTTCGATCTCGGTGAGCAGTTCTGTTTTCACAAGCCCGATGTTGCGACCTGGACCTCGCTCGACATCCTCAACCGTCCGGCCACGCTGATCGGCGGCACCATTACATTGAAGGACAGTTCGGGAACGGTCATCCAGACGATCGCCGTCAACTCGAACAACAATTATGCCCTCAACCTTTCGGCGCTTGGCCTCAACGGCACTGTCACTGTCGATTTCACGCCGCAATATACCGGCAATACGCCGCCCTCGACCGACTACCAGCTCAGGCTCAACTATTCGGCGGATGAGGATTCGCAGATCTGCTACCAGGCAACCGTCTCCGGCTGCGGCGAGGTGTCGAATACGGCAACGCTTGCCGACCAGCTCGAAACGCTGACCGCGAGCGTCGATCTCGGCCGGAGCTATGGCGGCGAATGCGGGCCGGGCCCGGTGCCGAACTGCCTCGATCTCGTTCCCTCTATTGCGGCGAGCCCGGATGGAACCGGTGTCCTCACGCTCAACGTCAATGGGCCGCCGGGGTTCACCTCGACGCTCGTCACGGTCGCGTCGCTTACGAATGGGGTAAACGTCGCGCCGCCATCCCGGATTTTCGGCATGGGTCAGACGCAGGGCAATTGGGCGCTCACGGGTCTCGTTCCCGGCATGGTGGTCAAATTCAAGGTCGATGCGGTCGACACAGGTGGCGGATCGAAGCCCGGCACGGACAAGTGCTGCTCGAGCACCATCGAGGTCACGGTGCCCGACAAGAAAGCCATTCCGCCGAAAACCGATCTTGCGATCGAAAAGACCGGCGCGACGACGGTCGAAGAACACAAGGGAATGCCTTCAACCACCGGCTATGAGTTCACGCTTAAGGTCGCGAATATAGGCGATCCCCTCGCAGGCGCGCATGTCATTGTCGTCGCCGACACGGTTCCCGTCGGCATGGTATTCACCAATGCCTTCGGCACGGATTGGGATTGCGGGCCTGCCGGCCAGTTCCCGATCCCGGGCGGCGGTGTTCTCAGCTGTACCTATCTCGGCACTGCTCAAATTGCGACGGGGGCGTCGCTGCCGCCGATCACCGTCAAGGCTCAGGTCCTGGGCGATCCTTCCTCCTACACATTCCAGAATTGCGCAAGCGTCGGTCTGGCGCCCGACTCCGGCCTTACCGACGGAAATTCCGGGAACGATCGGAGCTGCTATAGCGGGGAAAGGGAAAGGCCTCGCGTCACGCCGCCGCCCGCGCCCAAATGCGACAAGCGCAGCACGCTTCTCGAAGATGATGCCTGCATCTGCCGCTATGCGAATATGACGCGCAAGACGCCGACCCAATGTGCATGTCCAAGCGGCCAGTCGCTCGTCGCAGGCAAAGGTTGCGTGAAGGAGAAGCTCGTCTGCGACAAGTGGTCGGCGCGGCCTCAGGGCGACAGCTGCTCATGCCTGTATGACCGCATGTCGAAGACCTCCGACACATCCTGTTCCTGTCCAGCGGGTGAGATCACCATCGCGGGTGTCGGCTGCGTCGCGCCCAAAAATCCGGACGAGCCGCACAAGGCTACACCCGTCACGCCGAATACGTCCGTCGAACCGCCTGCCGCCTGCGCAGAAGGTACGACAATGGATGCCAGCATCTGCGTGCCTGTCTGCGAGGCGCCCCTGACCCTTAATGCGGAACGGACGGCCTGCGAATGTCCGAAGGGAACCGAGCTCAAGGACGGCAAGTGCGTCAAGGAAAGCAATCTCCTCGACGATGTGCTCGGCAATGTGCATTTCGGTGTCGGCATCGGTGGCGGCGGCGGTAGTTCGTCGAAACAGGGTCCCTCACCGGCCCCCTAGGCCGTAAGCTCATGACGGGATTCCTAAATCGGCGGCGCTGTGATCCAAACTCCTTGAGGGGAGTTTTGAGACTGCGTCGTATGATCTTGGCGACTTCGAACGGTCTGTGATTGGTGCTGGCGCTCGAGTTTAGCCGCCATCTGTTCTGCTACCGTTCGCGGCCCGAATGTGGAAAAGAGGCTCAGCCTGATATTCCTTGCTTGGCCTGAATTAGGTCCCTGTTCGAGCGAAATTATTCCCTGATCGTCACAAAAAATTCCCTGTTCCGTTGCGTTGGGAATTTCTCCGCAAGCCTTTGATTTTGGCAGGCATTCTCCGCGAATTTTTGGTGCTTGGTTCCTTTTCGGAGGGGTTTTCCCTCCATTTTCCCTGATAACAGGGACTTTCAGGCAGAGGCGACCGCGGTACCGACTGTGCACACCACCAAACCTTCCCCTGCCTATATGAGAGATTCAGACCGGCTCCGTAAGGGGCCGATATTTTCGTGGCTTGCGGCGCGATTGTGTATCGCAGGCGCGGTTTGTCTTTAGGCGGAGCATCTGTGCGCTTTCAGGGCGATTGAAGAAGAGGCGGCAATTGTGGGACATTTCGCAGCGGCCTGGCTTGGATATCCGATGGCGAGGTCGATGCGGGACACGACCGACGCCCCGCCCGAAGAGCAGCGACTTTTTTGACTTCATTGTGGATGGGCGCGATTTGGCGATGGCGCGAGAGGTCAGGAGCAGATGATTGATGCTTTGATACGTCCGCTGATCGACATTCCTCTCAACAAGGTCGGTCCGATGATCGCGCGCGCGGGAATTTCCGCGAATGCGGTGACCGTTTCGGGAGCGGTGGCAGGGTTGGCCGCTTCGTTTGCGATAGCGCAGAGTGATTTTTCGCTCGGGCTTTGTCTTGTTCTCGTCAGCCGCATTCTTGACGGCCTCGACGGCGCAGTGGCCCGCTCGACCCAGCCGACGGATTTCGGCGGCTATCTCGATATACTGTGCGACTACATTTTCTATGCGTCGGTGCCCCTTGCATTTGGTTTGGCGAGCCCGGCGAATCTCCTCCCGGCATTGATATTGCTGGCGAGCTTCATTCTCTCCGGCACGAGTTTCCTTGCCTATGCGGCGCTGGCTGAAAAGCGCGGGCTCGAAACAAGTGCTCAGGGTACGAAGAGTTTCTATTACATGGCCGGCCTGGCCGAAGGGACCGAGACGATCGCCGCCTTTGTCGGGGCGTGTCTATTTCCGGACTGGTTTCCCGTCATTGCCTATGCGTTTGCGGCGCTTTGCCTCGCGACGATGATTGGCCGGGCTTTGCAGGCGCGGGTGCAATTTCCACCAACTGATTCATCTGGCACAATTTGATGACTTCAAAGGTAATTGTCGGCTGTCAGGAGCATAAATAGTTTCTTCTCATCGCAGTTTCTGCAACTCGGGGAGAGAGAGAATATGATCGCCCTTCGCGTGTATCTGGCTGTGCTCCTTGCCGCCGTCATTTTCTATACCGGCATCGTCGGAGTGCAATACGGCTGGAACCTTTTGCCCATCTTCCTCAGCGAGATCGCGGCGCTGACCTGGCAGGGGCAGTTCAATCTCGATTTCATGTGCCTGCTGTCGCTTTCCGGCCTTTGGATGGCATGGCGTCACGGTTTCTCATTGTCGGGCATTGCGCTGGGGATTCTGGGGTTCTTCGGCGGGATCGTCGTTCTGGCTGCCTACCTTCTCTTTGCGGCAGCGGAGGCGAAGGGTGACATGAAGGTTCTGCTCCTCGGCAAGGCGCGCAGCGGCGGCTGATAATTGCGGCGGTATCCACGGCATCGACCGGGCGACCGTTTGTTGACTCTGGAAAATGGAGGGACTAGAACAAAAAGAGAACAATTTAACCCACAAATGTCCATGCCAGACGCCGCAAAAGCAGACCGAATTGCCCGGCTCCGCCGCCAGATCGCTGCTTTGGGGGTGAGGGCCGACCATGCCGAAAGCGGGAAAACCGGGGCGCGGGTGGTCGATTTCGGGATGCCGCAAAAGGGCGTCTCGTTGCCGGAACTGGCATGCGGGGCGCTGCATGAGGTGCAGGCGGCCGAGTACCGCGACATGAGCGCCAGCATCGGTTTTGCCGCCGTGCTGGCTGTCTGTTGCGCCCGTACATTTCCCGATGCGCCGATACTCTGGTGCGAAAGCGCCTATGCGCCCTTCGATGTGGGCCGGCTTTACGGGTCGGGCCTTGCCGCCTTCGGCCTTGATCCGGCGCGGCTCATTCTCGTTTCGCCGGCCTCTGCGGTGGACCTCCTCTGGACAATGGAGGAGGCGTTGCGTTTGGGGGCTTTTGCGGCGGTCTTCGGTGAAATCGACGGGCGCGCGCCTGCCTTGACCCTGACCGCGACGCGCAGGTTGCAGCTCGCGGCTGAAGCGGGCGGACGGCCTGCCTTTCTGCTGACGGGCCATGTCGCTCATGGCGCGAGCGCCGCCGCCACGCGCTGGGGCGTGGCGTCCGCGCCCAGCCATCCGGCATTGGAGACGTCGTCGCTTGTCGGCCGCGCATGCTGGCGCGTGACGCTCGAAAAAAGCCGGAGCGCTTTTACAGGCGTCGCGGCCGACATGAGCGCGCGCGACTGGTGCGTTGAATGGGACGCACGGCGACAGAGGCTTTGCGATGTGCCTGACGACCCAGCCCGCATCCCGTCGCCTGACGTCATGCTGGCCGTCTAGAACAGGCCGCTTCTGATGGGCCGCGTCATATGAGTGAACAAAGGCGGATTGCATCGATCTATCTTCCACACTGGCCGATCGACCGCTTCTTTCGGGCCGCACGGCACAGGCGCGACATGCCGGACCGCGATGCGGTTCTCGCTCTCGCCATGCCGATGCAGGGCGGGTTGCGCATCACGGCGCTGACGGCGGCCGCGCGGGCGCAAGGCATCGAGAAAGGCCAGCTTGTGGCCGACGCCATGGCGCTCTATCCCGCCCTTGATGTGCGCGACGCCGATTTCGCAAGCGATCGCGCGGCTTTGAAGCGCCTTGCCAGCTGGTGCGGGCGCTACACGCCCTGGACCGCGGCGGATGCCGATGGATTGGGCGCGGAGCCCGACGGCATTTTCATGGACATGACCGGCTGCGCCCATCTCTTCGGCGGAGAGGAGGCGCTCGCCCAGGATCTTGTGACCCGGTTTGCACGGCTTTGTATCCAGGCACGCATCGCCATTGCCTCGACGCCGGGAACGGCCTGGGCATTGGCGCGGTTCGGCGGCAAACGCATATCCGTGCTGCCGGCAGGCCAGGAAGAAAAGGCGCTGGCCTCTTTGCCTGTCGCCGCCTTGCGCCTCGATGATGAAGCGGTCGGCGGGTTGGCGCGGCTCGGCCTGAAGCATGTCGGCGATCTTTATGGACGCGCGCGGGCCCCTCTCACGGCCCGGTTCGGGGGCGCGGTGTCTCTCAGGCTCGATGAAGCTCTGGGCTATGCCGCCGAGCCGATCTCGCCGGCCCGGCCTTTGGTCCCTTATCGCGCGCGCCTGCTTTTTGCCGAAGGGATCACACGCATCGAGGATGTCGAGACGGCGGTAAAGCAGCTTGCCGACGAACTTTGCGTGCTGCTCGAGCGCTATCACAAGGGCGCGCGGCAAATGGAGCTGGCGCTTTTCCGGGTCGATGGTGAGGCGACGTTTCTGCGGGCGGGCACAAGTGCGCCTTCGCGCCTGCCCGCTCATCTTGCGCGCCTGTTTCACGAGAAACTGCAACGAAACAGCGATGATTTCGACGCCGGCTTCGGCATTGAGGCGATGAGCCTCTCGGCCCTCGTCGTCGATCCTCTGGCGCCGACGCAAAAGGGCATGACAGGAGAGGCGGAAAAAGAGCGCGACATTGCGGGGCTGATGGATCGGCTATGCAACCGATTGGGCGCGCAGCGCGTGACGCGCCTTCAGCCCCATGCGAGTCACCTGCCGGAGCACGCGTCCCGCCATGTGGCCGTATTGAGCGGCAACAAGCTTGTCCCGCCCCATGACTGGCGCGTCGCCGCCTTCCGGCAAGACGACGGCAGCGTGGCGCGGCCTTTGCGGATGCTCGCCGCCCCCGAGCTCATCGAGGTCGTCGCCGAAATTCCCGAAGGCCCGCCGCGCCGCTTTCGCTGGCGACGCGTGCTTTATCAAGTCGCCCGCGCCGAAGGGCCCGAACGCATCGCGCCGGAATGGTGGCGCACCGAACGCGACCGCACGCGCGACTACTACCGCGTCGAGGACAGCGATGGCCGCCGCTTCTGGCTCTATCGTGACGGGCTTTACGACCGCGATACGGAAATGCCGCGCTGGTACATTCAGGGAATGTTCGGATGAGCGCCTTTGCGGAACTTTGCGTGGCCAGCAATTTCAGCTTCCTGCGCGGTGCGTCGCATGGCGACGAACTGGTCGTGACGGCCAAATCCCTCGGCCTTTCGGCGATCGGCATCGCGGATCGCAACACATTGGCGGGCGTCGTGCGCGCGCATGTGGCGGCGAAGGAACACGGCCTTCGCCTCTTGGTGGGCGCGCGACTTGTCACCATGGACGGTTTTGAAATTGTCACCTATCCGCAAGATCGCGCCGCTTATGCGCGGCTTGCAAAACTGCTGACGCTTGGCAACAGGCGCGCGCCCAAGGGCCAATGCCATCTGACGCTGGGCGACATCATGGAGGCGGGCGAAGGGCAATGTTTCATTGCCATGCCGCCCGCGGGCGCCGATGCCGCTTTTTCCGAAGCCTTGCGGCAACTGGCTGACGCCCATCCCCGCTCCGTCTGGCTCGCGCTCGCGCCGCGTTACGATGGCAGCGACATGCGCAGATTTCAGCTCTTGCAGGACATGGCGCGACAGGCGCGGGTGCCCCTCCTCGCCACCAACGACGTGCTCTACCACGCCCCGGAACGCCGCGCCCTGCAGGATGTGCTGACCTGTATCCGCGAGCATGTGACGCTGGATGAAGCGGGATACCTGCTCGAGGCCAATGCGGAACGGCACCTGAAAAGCGCCGGAGAAATGGCGCGGCTTTGTGCGAGCGTGCCGGCTGCGCTGGAGCAATCGCTCGTTCTCATGAAACGCTGCGCATTTTCGCTCGATGAGCTCAGATATGAATATCCGGCGGACACGTTTTCGGAAAATGAAACGCCGCAGGAATTGCTGGAGCGGCTGACATGGGAAGGTGCGGCCGCGCGCTTTCCGCACGGCGCCACTACGGAGATCGAGAACACCATTCGACGCGAGCTCGCTCTCATCGAGGAAAAGCAATACGCGCCTTACTTCCTCACCGTGCACGACATGGTGCGCGAAGCGCGGCATCGCGGCATTCTTTGTCAGGGACGCGGGTCGGCGGCGAATTCCACGGTTTGTTTTTGTCTCGGCATCACCTCGGTCAATCCGACCGAGGTCGACCTTCTGTTCGAACGCTTCGTCTCGACGGAGCGCAATGAACCGCCCGATATCGACGTCGATTTCGAACATGAGCGGCGCGAAGAGGTGATGCAGTACATATATAGAAAGTATGGGCGCGAGCGGGCGGGCATCGCCGCCACCGTTATCTCCTACCGTTCGCGCAGCGCCATCCGCGACGTCGGCAAGGTCTTCGGCCTGTCCGAGGATGTCGTGCAAGCCCTGTCGCGCACGGGTTGGGGCTCATCAAGAGAGGGCATTTCGGACGAGGATACGCGCCGCACGGGGCTCGATCCCGCCGATCCGCGCCTCGCGCAGACGCTCGATCTGACCCGGCAATTGCTCGGCTTCCCGCGTCACCTTTCGCAGCATGTCGGCGGTTTTGTCATCACCAAGGGGCCGCTCGACGAGGTGGTGCCCATCGGCAATGCCGCAATGGCGGAGCGCACCTTCGTCGAATGGGACAAGGACGATCTCGATGCGCTCGGCATCCTGAAGGTCGATGTGCTGGCGCTCGGCATGCTGACCTGCATTCGCAAGGCCTTTGACCTGCTTCGCGATCATCACGGTGTCGACCTCGATCTCGCCACCGTGCCGCAAAACGATGCGGCCGTTTACGACATGCTGTGCAAGGCGGATTCCATCGGTGTGTTTCAGGTCGAGAGCCGGGCGCAGATGAGCATGTTGCCGCGTCTGCGGCCGCGCAACTTCTATGATCTCGTCATCGAGGTGGCCATCGTCCGCCCCGGCCCCATTCAGGGCGGCATGGTTCATCCCTATCTGAAGCGCCGCAATGGCGAGGAAAAGGTGGATTATCCTTCCGCAGCCCTGGAAAAGGTGCTGCACAAGACGATGGGCATTCCGCTGTTCCAGGAACAGGCGATGAAAATGGCGATCGTCGCGGCGGGATATTCGCCGGGCGAAGCCGATTTGTTGCGCCGGGCCATGGCGACGTTTCGGCGCACCGGCACCATTGGCTTGCATCGTGAAAAATTCATCGGCGGCATGTTACGCAACGGCTACGAACTGGAATTCGCCACGCGCTGCTTCAAGCAGATCGAAGGCTTCGCCGATTATGGATTTCCCGAAAGCCATGCCGCGAGCTTCGCACTGCTTGTCTATGTATCCGCCTGGATCAAGCACCATTATCCGGACGCGTTCTGCGCCGCGATATTGAATTCCCAGCCCATGGGGTTCTATGCCGCCGCTCAACTCGTGCGCGACGCAAAGGCGCATGAAGTTGAAGTGCGGGAAGTGGATGTCAATCATTCGAACTGGGACTGCACGCTGGAGCGCGTGCCGGGCCGGCATCTTTGCGCCGTGCGGCTGGGGCTCAGGCAGGTCAAAGGCGTACAGGTGGAGACCGGCACAATAATCGAGAAAAGCCGGGAGAAGGGATTCGATTCCGTGCGCCACCTTTGGCTTAGAACGCAACTTCTCCCCCGGCACATCGAACGCCTGGCCGATGCCGATGCGTTTCGCTCGCTCGGGCTCGATCGGCGGGCGGCGCTTTGGGCCGTGCGCGGACTGGGAGGCTATGGCGATGGACAAAAGGGTGCAAAGCCCGCCGCACTGCCGCTTTTTGCATCGCTCGAACAAGGCGGTTTTCAGCGCGAGGCCGAAGTTGTCCTGCCCGCCATGCCGCTCGGCGAACATGTCGTGCTCGATTACGCGACGCTGCGCCTGTCTCTCAAGGCGCATCCGATGTCGTTTCTGCGTCGGCGCTTCGCGGCGCTGGGCTTTGTCACGCATCGCCAAGTGAACGATCAAATCGCCAACCATGCGCGTGTGCGTCTCGCAGGCCTCGTGCTTGTGAGGCAGCGGCCGGGCACCGCAAGCGGCGTCATCTTTGCGACGCTGGAAGACGAGACGGGCGTCGCCAATATTATCGTCTGGCCGAAAACCTATGAGCAGTACCGCCGTATCGTGCTGACTTCACGGCTCTTCGGCATCAAGGGCCGGGTGCAGAAGGAAGGCATTGTCGTACACGTCATCGCCGAGGAAATCGAAGACCTCACTCATGAGCTGGCGACGATTTCAACATCGGGCGATCTCGGCGGCGAAGGAGCGAACCCGGATGCCGCCATGCCGGTCCGGCATGAGGCGCGGCAATTGCGCGCGGCGAAATTCGTTCCCAAAAGCCGGGACTTTCACTGACGCGGTCCTTGTCGAAAAGGCGATACCCGGACGAATCGCCGGCCAGATAGACGGGCGACAAGCATGCGCAGGTCTATACCAGAAGGTAGCTCCAAAACACGGTGCGGAAATTCTCGACGCCTTTCGCAATCGACGCCGAGTCCTCGATGATCGAATGCGCGATGATCCCGTCAAGATGGAGCGACGCGAACAGGGCGATCTCATTCGGATTCACCGGCTTGAAAACTTTCTGCGAAATTCCCGTCTGCACGGCTTTTGAAATGAGATTGCGCTCGAAGCTGTAGAACTTCTGGATGTTCTTCTTCCCG
Organism: Parvibaculum sp.; assembly: GCA_031291615.1. Taxonomy (GTDB): domain Bacteria; phylum Pseudomonadota; class Alphaproteobacteria; order Parvibaculales; family Parvibaculaceae; genus Parvibaculum. The sequence goes on along the minus strand of JARLIS010000043.1, from coordinate 117,860 downwards.
TCCTTCATCGACTTCATGTCTTCGGAATCGTCCATCATCAGCTTGATGAGTCTGCGAATCGAAGACGGCATGCGCTTGTGAACGTCCAGCCAGTCATTGATCAGATGAACGGGGTCGTCGTGACGCTTTGCGAGACCCTCATAGGCGGCGATGAGTTCCGAAATCGCATATTCGATCGCCTTGGCGTAGAGATCCTCTTTGTTCTGAAAGTAATAATAGAGGAGCGCCGAATTGACTTTGCACTCAAGCGCAATGTCCTTGATCGTGACGCTGGCGAAATTTCTGCGAACGAACAGGTCCAGGGCCGCTTGAAGGAACTGTTTTTCCCGATCCTTGTCGAGGGGTTGCGGCTTGGTCTTCTTGCTCGCTGTTCGCATGGTCTCGGATCATCCTGTCTGCGGAGTGGCGCTGCGTTTTCCCACGGCCCTGTAGGAGGCGCCGTATTTCGCATCGCCGGGGCGTTTTAATCAGACATTTAAATCGTACTTTGCCAAGTAAGCCAAGCCGTGCCAAGCGTAACCATCGCGACGCCCGCCCATTGGAGGGGCGATATCCGTTCGCGGATGACGAATCGGGCGAGAATGACGGTGACCGCCGCGAAAGTCGAACTCAGGACGATGACGACGGGTGGGCCTTCGGCGCGGCTGCCCTCGAAGAGAAAGAGATAGCCTGCCGCGTCCATTGCCCCTTGCAAGGCGAGCAACAGGAACCAGCGCCGGTTTGGACGGGGGCCTGGCCCCGCGGCGCGGAACCATACCGGCGTCAGCAGCAGGCAGCAGAGGCTGACGAGTTTGCCGGCCCACAATGTTTCGAGCGCACCGAACTCATGCTTGGCGGACTGGCCCGAAAGGACCATGGCCACATAGGCGAATGAAGCAAGAGTGGCGATCGCTATGCTGCCGGACAGCGCCGGATTGCCCGAAGCTTCCCTCGACTGATGGTCGCGGCTGAAAATGCCGACCAGCGCCGTTCCCGTCAGCGTCACCATGCCGGCAAGCGCCTGCGGCATGCTGATGGTTCCCCCCGTCACGGTGCGTAGGAGAACCACCAGCACGGGATGGGCGCCGACGATGGGCGCCACGACGCTGACGGGTCCGCGCGATAGTCCCCAGAAGAGCAGAAGCGTCATCACGGTGCTGCTGGCGCCATAAAGAAGCATGGCCGGACTGGCGATCCAGCTTGCCTCGAGCCTCAATCCGCTTACAGATGCCCAAAGCGTCAGCAGCCCGCATTCCAGCGCGAGCGAGAACAGCAGGGCCCTTCCCACGCCGAAGGCGCGGCTGGTGAACCGGGCGGTAAAGTCGGCCGTGCCGAGGCTCAGCGCTGACAGGATGCCGAAGAGAGCCGCCTCCACCGTCTAGTCCGCGCCGTAAGTCTTGCGATAGGCCTCGCAAGCGGCCGCAAAGCAGGCGATGTTCGCCTTGACCAGCCCGGCGCCGATCTGGCCCCCGTTCCGTCCGGCGATGCCGATATCCATGACGGGCGTGATTCCCGTGGCGAAGACCTTGAAAATATCGATGCCGGTCGGCGTTCCGCGATAGGCGAGGTAGGGAATCTTGAAGTCGGTATTCTCGCCGGTCACGATTTCATACATCGCCATGTTCTGTTCGATCATCGCTTGCGGAGATCCGCCTTGATAGGCTTGCAGCGCGAACGCCGCCGCCTGGGCAAAGCCGCCAAGTCCGACGGTTTCGGTGATGGTGCTTTCCCCGCCCATCCAGGTGATCTCGTCTTCGGTATGGCCGTCGAAGAGCTTTGCATGCACGTCCGGCAAGGCGCCGGTGTGCCATGTCTTGTCGAGGCCGCTGACGCGCACGCCGAACTCGCGGCAGTTGAATGCCATGGCCGTCACCACGCTCGACCATTCGACTCCATAGGCCGCGTCGGCGATTGCCTTCGCCGCCGCCATGGAAAGACGCAGAAAGAAATAATGGTCGCGCGTGAGCAGATCGAGCGTGTCGTCGAGCCCGTCGCCGCCGGCCTGCGCGGCGCGCATCAGCGAGGGAAACAGCTCCCGCGCGAATATAAGTGACGCCGCGGTGTTTCGGCTGTGCAGTTCATCGCCCATGTGAAGCGCACGCATCATGATGGGCTTCAGCGGTATGCCGCCGCTGAGCCTCACGGCCCGGCCGAGGACGGGTGCGATGACGTTGTTGACGTGATCTAGCTGCGCCCGCACGCCTTCGTCATAGACGCCGTAATTCAGCCGTCGCGGATTGTGCCCTTCGTAGAAATTGCAATAGGCGAAATTGCCGTGAGTGGCGTTGCGCACGACGAAGACGGGCATCGACGCCGTATAGACGCCGGCAAGCGAGCCGACGCAGGCGAGGTCGTGGCAGCCCTGCAATCTGATCTTCCCGGCGTCGAGCTGCGCGATTGCGTCCTCCCGCGTCGCGGCAAGTTTCTCATAGAGCGCGGCGCCGATGATCGCGTCCCGTTGGCCGCCATGATAGGCGCTCCAGGGCATCAATGGGCCCGATGTGAGAACCGTCGTTGGCGTCATGCCGGGAACGACCTCGCCGGCGGGGCGCACATCTTCGAGGACGGGACTTGCTTCGCACATGCGGCGAAGAACGGCGGCATTGGCTTCGGCGCGATTTTTATTTTTCATCCCCATTCGCTCCCTTTGAAAAATGAGTTGCGTATTGATTGATTAGTTAATTAATATCGAACGTGCAAGAGGGAGGAGTTCGGCCGGCTTCGATATTGCTACAAGGTAGAGCGGCATCCGGGATGGAATGCCGGTTCTCGTGGGGTGGAGGACCCCAGGCGATACGGACAGCGCGCCGCTCCAGGTATTGAATGATTCTCGGCGGCCCCGTTTTGTCGCAAAGACGAACGGGGCTTCTGAACTGGCGCCCCGCCCGCATTCCGGGCGGATGAGTGTTTGCCTCTACGCGCGGGGGCGAAGAGGAGGATTGATGTTCTGGCGTAAATCGGTACCGAAAGACGAGCTGACCGTATTCTTTGCGACGGATCTGCACGGCTCGACGATCTGCTTCAAAAAGTTTGTGAATGCCGCGCAATTCTATGGCGCGGGCACCCTCGTTCTCGGCGGCGACATGACCGGCAAGGCGATCGTGCCGATCACCAAAGTCGGCGCCGACAGCTACGTCGCCACCGATAGCGGAACGCGGATCACCCTGGAAAGCGGAAGCGCTCTCAACGATTTTCTTCTGAAGGTCGACAACAAAGGCTTTTATGGCGCCGTCCTGACGGCAGACGAAAAAGACGAGTTGGATCGGTCGGAAGAAGCCCGCGATCGCCTGTTTCGTCGCCTCGTCGTCGAGCGGGTCGAGGAGTGGATCGATTTCGCGTCGAAGAAACTCGCCGGATCGGCCGTTCGCATCATTTCCTCGCCGGGAAACGACGACTTCTTCGACATAGACGAAGTCCTGAAGGCGTCCGACATCGTCGATTACCACGACAAGGAAGTAACGGACCTCGGCAACTACCGCATCCTTCATTGCGGCGGATCGACTGTCACGCCCTGGGATACGGAGCGGGAATACAGCGAGGAACAATACGCCGAGATATTCGACGGTCTGCGCGACAAGATTGGCGCGCCGGGCCGCTGCATCTTCAATGTTCATGTGCCGCCGCGCGACACCGCGCTTGACGAATGCCCGAAACTCGACAGCGATCTCAAGGTTGTTTTCGAAATGGGCAATCCCGCCAAGATGCACGCAGGCTCATCCTCGGTGCGCGAGGCGATCGAAGACATCCAGCCTCTTCTCGGCCTGCACGGGCATATCCATGAAGGCCGCGCGAGCATCAAGATCGGGCGCACGACCTGTGTGAATCCGGGGAGCCTCTATTCGGACGGCGTGCTGCAAGGCGTGCTCGTCAGCCTTTCGGGAGAAAAGGTAAGTAGCGTTCAAATGCTGCAGGGTTGAGGAAATTCAGCGAACGACTGATCGTTCAAAATGGGGAAGAAACAGATGGCAGGTAGCGATAGCGGGATATTTCTGAGAAAGGCGTCGGGTCTTGTGCGATCCGCAAGCGCCTTGGATGTATTCATTTTCAACATCGGTCTCATCAGCGTCGGCATCGGCGTCGGCCTGTTGATGTACTACGGAGCCGCCTACTATCCGAACGCCAACATTTGGGCGGGAAGCCTTTTTGCCTGCGTTCTGATGGGATTTATCGCCACCGGAATGCTGATGTGGAGCGTGACGCTGCCCCGCTCGGGCGGGATCTACGTCTTCGGATCGCGCAGCCTCGCGCCTTGGCTTGCTCTGACGCTCAGCCTCGTCGAAATCACGGCATGGCAGGCCATGTGCGCTGCCGCCGCCTACTGGATCATCACATTGGGCGTCGGTCCCGCGCTCGGCATGATCGGTTATGTCGGCCATATGCCGAGCTTCGTCGCCGCCTCGGATTGGATCGTCTCGCCCTGGCCGCTCTTTCTGGTCGGCTCGGCAATCCTGGTGCTTTCGTGGTGGGTCTGCATTGGCGGCATGAAACGCTTCCTGCTCTCGCAGAAAATAGCCTTCGCAATCGCCATTCTCGGCTCCGCGCTGTTGATCGGAACGCTTCTCATCGGCTCGCACGACCAGTTCATCGCGAGCTTCAACACCATCATGACGCCCTATATCGGCGCCGACAGCTACGCAGCCATCATCGCTTCGGCGAAAGAAAAAGGCTGGGGCGCGACCGAATTCTCGCCCCTCGTCAACACGCTGAAAGTATCGAACTGGGCTTTTCTGCCGCTTATCGGCGCCGCCTTCTCGATCGCCATTGCCGGTGAAATCAAGTCGGTGTCCCGCTCGCAGGGCATCGGCATGCTGGGCTCGATCGCCATTACCGGCCTTCTCTGGGTGACGACGATCTTCCTCGCCAACCACGTGATCGGCCAGGACTTCATCGGCGCCGCTTCCTTCAACAAGCTCGAGGCGAATGGCGGCCTGACGACGCCGGCCGACCCCGCAATCAGTCTGCTGGCCGGCGTGATGTTCGGTTCGCCCGTCCTGACGGCTCTTCTGTCGATCGGGATCATCGCCTGGATGTGGCTCTGGATTCCCGGCATGCACACCTTCGCCGTCCGCGCCATGGCAGCCTGGGCTTTCGACCGCATCGCGCCGGAGCCTCTGGGCGATGTCTCGCCGACGCGGCACACGCCTGTCGTCGGCTACACGGTCAGCCTCATCGTGACCGTCGTGATGATGTGGCTGCTCGTCTTCACGCCCGTCTTCTCGGCCGTCGTCGTCTTCATCATGATGGCCATTCTCGCCTGGAGCATTATCCTGCTCGCCGGCGTGTGGTTCCCTTACACGCGCCCCGAGATCTATTCCAAGTCGCCGATCGCCAACCAGAAGTTTCTGGGTCTTCCGGTGATGAGCGTCTACTGCTTCCTCGGCTTCCTGGCGGCTCAGTTCTACTTCTGGAATCTCTGGTTCGACCCGATTGCCGCGGGTCACGGCACCGTCCAGCTTGAGACGGTCGGTGTGGTGTTCCTGGCCGGCATCGTATTTTATTTCGCAATGGCGGCCTATCGGCGGACCCAGGGCATCGATGTCCGTCTGGCCTTCAAGGAAATTCCCATCGAATAGTGATTGGAGTGAGACAATGAACCATCCCGGAGATTTGTTTCCGCCAGGCGGCGAGCGGCCGATCGCGGGAAAGGTTTTCAAGGCAGCCGGAGAATTCGAGTCCGGAAGCCCGGTATCAGGAACATCCGCGGGCGCAGCATCGCCCGCGGATCACGCCGCCGAACGTATTTGCCTGGAGGCGTCGAACATTGTCGAAGCCGCGGATGCGGCCGGTGTCACATTGCGCCTCGTCGGCTCCGCGGCCTGCCGGATCTGCTGCCGCGAGGCGGGCCACCTTTTCGTCGCGCTGGAAAGAGAGGCTCCCGGCGATCTCGATTTCGTCGGGCTTCGCAAGCAGAGCCACCTGATTGTCCAGGTCATGGGCAAGCTCGGCTACGAATCCGACCGCGGCGTTATGATCGCCTCCGAAGGGGCTCGCCACATATACAAACATCGCGAAAACGGAGACGTGATCGATGTCTTCACCGATGAGCTCGATTTCAACCACAAGATCGCGCTGAAGAACCGGCTGGAACTCGCTGCTCCGACGCTCTCTCCGAGCGATCTGCTTTTGAGCAAGTTGCAGATCGTCGAAGTCAACCTCAAGGATCTGAAGGACGCCTTCGTACTTCTTGCGCGAAATGAAATCGCTGACGGAGGTGCCGCCAAGACCATCGACAGCCGCTATATCGGCGACACGCTCGCCGGCGATTGGGGCTTCCACTACACCTTCACCACCAACATTCAAAAGTTGCGCGACCAGATATCGGTCTTCGCGGTCGATGAAGAAGTGAAGCGCATGGTCGAACGACGCGCGGCCGATCTCATCGCGGCGATCGACGAAACGCCGAAGTCCATGCGCTGGAAGTTGCGCTCGAAACTCGGAGCCAAGGCCCGCTGGTATCAGGTCGTGGAAGAGAAGGGCGATACTTTCTGAGGAACGGCCAACCGGGGAAAAGTGATGAAATCACATGAAATATTCAGGGCAGGGCAGAAGGAGCTGTGGATCGAAGGTCGCGCAAACTCCCGCCTGAAGCTGGCCTATACCGATGTGGGGGCCGGCGACCCGGTGATACTGCTTCATGGCATTCCTACCTGGTCATATCTTTATCGAGAGGTTATTCCGCTGCTTGCCCGAAAGTTTCGTGTGCTGGCGCCGGATTTTCTGGGACATGGATATTCCGACCGGCGGGATTGCTTCGACAGGTCCTTGCGCGCCCAGACGAGCGCCATACTCGCGTTCATGGATGCGCTGGGGCTGGAGCGAGCGCACATAGTGGGACATGACACCGGCGGCGGTGTCGCGCTTATTCTGGGCATTGAACATCCCGGTCGTGTCGACAGGCTCGTCCTGTCAAATATAGTCGCCTACGACTCCTGGCCGATCGACGACATGGTCAAGCTCGGAAACCCGCAATGGCGGGCCAAACCGGCCGCTGAGGTCGCGGCCTTCGTTGCAGGCGGCATCGCCGAGGGACTGCACAACCGTCATCGCAATACGGAAGAATTCAGGAGCGGTATCGTCGCGCCATACGCCGACGAAGAAGGAAAGATCAGCCTCATCAGGAACGCGAGTTCGCTGAACACCAACCACACGACGGAACTGATTGGACGGCACCGCGAAATTCTTGCCGAGACGCTTCTGCTCTGGGGCATTCACGATCCCTGGCAGACGATCGGCGATGGAGAACGATTGTCGCGCGAGATTCCAGCCTCGTATCTCGTACGCATGGAAGCCGCATCGCATTGGTTGCAGCAGGATTCGCCGGAGGAATTTTCTCGTGAAGTCTCGTTGTTTCTTTCGGGCGGTCTTGATGCCGTCCGGAAAGACCGTGCGATGGCCGAACGGATCCAACCCAAAAATTAATTGACTGATTAATCAAAACATGTAGCAATGGCGTCGCAGTCCGGGACGGAGATGCGCTGCCCGACCCCGAAGCCAGATGCGAGACAAGACAGAACAAATCAGCGATCGGCGAGGAGAATGATGAACAAACCCATTATCGAGAAGGATCTGGAGAAACGCCTGGCGGAGCGGGGCGTCAAATATGCGATGCCGTCCTTCGTCGATATGCATGGCGTCCCGAAAACCAAGATGGTCCCGATGGCGCATTTCGGCCGCATGCAGAAGGGATCGGAAATGTTCACGGGCGCCGCGCTTGACGGCGTGCCGCAAGATATTTCCGACGAGGAGGTGGCATCCCACCCGGACCTCGATTCATGCACCGTGCTGCCCTGGCGTCCCTCGGTCGCCTGGTTCGCCAGCGACTTGTGGACTGAAGGCAAACCCTTCGAGGCATGCAGCCGTCAGATTCTCAATCGCGTCATGGCGCAGTACGCCGAGATCGGCTACGTCCCGCAGCTCGGCGTCGAAGCCGAGTTCTACGTGCTCCGCGAAGATGCCGACGGCTCCTATCACCCCGTCTCCACGCGGCCGATCCAGAACAAGTCGGCTTACGACGTGGCGCGCCTGCTCGACAACATGGACTGGATGTCGGAAGTCGTCGATGCGATGAACGATCTGGGCTGGGGCGTCTATTCGCTCGACCATGAGGACGGCATCGGCCAGTTCGAGATCGACTTCAACTACGCCGACGCGCGCAAGACTTCGGACCGCTTCGTCTTCCTGCGCATGATGTTGCAGGAGATGGTGAGAAAGCACGGCTTCTTCTCGAGCTTTATGCCGAAGCCGTTTCAGGACCGGGCCGGCAGCGGCGCGCATTTCAACATGTCGCTCAAGGATCTCGGCGGAAAGGCAAACCTCTTCGAATCGTCGAACGATCAGAGAGGCTGCGATCTGTCGGAGCTCGGCTATCACTTCACCGCAGGCGTCTTGCGGCACATGCCGGCGATTTGCGCCGTCATAGCGCCCACCGTCAACAGCTATAAGCGCCTGACGCTGAAAGGCAGCGCGTCCGGAACGACATGGGCGCCGGTCTTTGTCTGTTACGGCGGCAACAACCGCACGAACAGCCTGCGGATTCCGCTGGGCGGCGGACGCGTGGAGCTTCGCGTGCCGGATGCCGCCTGTAATCCCTATCTCGCGGCGGCCATGATCTTCGCCGCCGGACTCGAAGGCATCAAGGAAAAGGCCGATCCGGGCGAGCCGCACTTCGAGAATATGTATTTCAAATCGGAAGCCCAGTTGCAGCAGATGGGCGTCCGCCATCTGCCCGATTCCCTCGGCGAGGCCATTCTGGAATTCCGCGCCGATCCGCTGAGCAAGAAGGTCTTCGGCGAGAAAATGTTCAACGCCTGGGCCGACTACAAGGACCAGGAGTGGGCAAGCTATGTCACGCATGTCTCCGACTGGGAGAAGGCGCGCTATCTGAAGATGTATTGATCCTGCAATCGGGCCGGGCGGCGCGTCACGCCGCCCGGCGCACCGATGAGGATTGTGGCTTTGGCGAACCTTCGGAATTTGAAGCTCAACCGCTACCTCGAAAACGGAGACGCGCTGGCTCGTGTGCTTCGTGAAATTCTCGAATCGTCCCGCTCTCTCACAGGCAAGGGAAAGCCGGCAGGCTACATTCCCGAGCTGAAGAATGTCGACCGTTCCAGGATCGGCGTGGCCGTTGAAACAATCGCCGGCGCGCGGGCCTCGGCCGGCGACGCCGATACGTCCTTCTCGATCCAGAGTATTTCCAAATTATTCTCTCTCATTCAGGTTCTCGAGCGTTACGGCGACGAAATCTGGTCGCGCTGCGGCAAGGAACCTTCGGGTTCGAGCTTCAACTCATTCGCCCAGCTTGAATCCGAGCGCGGCATTCCGCGCAATCCCTTCATCAATGCCGGGGCGCTCACCGTTACCGATCTTCTCCACCGGCGGCTTGCCGATCCGGCGGCGCTTATTCGCGATTATCTGGGCGTGCTGGCGGGCGCCCGCGAGATCGCCATCGACGAGAAGGTCGCGTCTTCCGAATTTCGAACCGCCCACCGAAATCTCGCGATCGCGCATATTCTGAAGGTCTATAAAAGAATTTCCGGCGATCCGGTCGAACTGGTCCGCGCCTATTGCCGACAATGCGCGATTGAAATGAGCTGCGTGGAGCTTGCCCGCGCGGCGCTGCCGCTTGCCTGCGCCGGCTATCACCCCGTCTTCGGCGAGGCCGTGATGACCGAAAAAGTGACGCGCCGGGTCAATGCCTTGCTGCTCACCTCGGGCATGTACGCCTCCGTCGGCAGCTTCGCCTACAGGGTCGGCGTTCCGGCGAAAAGCGGCGTTGGCGGCGGCATCGTCGCGGTCTTGCCGAATTTCGGCACCGTCGCCGTCTGGTCGCCCGAACTCGACCGTTCCGGCAACTCGCTAATCGGCACCCGGCTTCTTGAACTCTTCGTGCAGATCACCGGCACCGGAGTCCTCTAATGCGCCCCAGACGCGCCCCGACCGTGGCGTGTCGATCTGATAATCCGTTGCATGCGCCGTGAAAAAATCCCGTCCGAACTGGCGCGCCCGCGCGACGGGAGCGGCCGGATCGCGACAGACCTCGCCGCGCGAATTCCCGTAGCCATGAACATGTCCGACGAAGGTCGAACGCGTATAGCGCGCATATTCTTGCACCTGATGGACGATGCCGGCCGAGACGGTCGGGAATGTTTCTTCCGAGCTCAACGCCAGACCGATGCGCTTGCCCATCATGCTCGCAACGACCGATGGCGAGTCCGGGTAAGACGCGGCCACATAACAGAACATGCGGTCGAAAAACGCCTTGAGCTGCGACGACATTCCGTACCAATAGATGGGCGTCGCCGCGACGAAGCCTTGTGCAGGCAGGAATTTTTCAAGAAAGACCGACCGGAAGCCATCGCTTATGGCGCAACACCCGTCCGGCTTCCGGCACGCGCGGCAGTCTCTCAGGAACGAGCCGAGGATGTCGTCGGCATAGATGAAATCGGGCCTGTTGCCGGCCTCGGCCAGACCCTCGGCGATCGCCCTGGCCAACAGGGCCGAGTTGCCGCTGCGCCGTGGGCTGGCGCTTAAAACAAGAACGCTCTTGGGTGATTTATGAATCGCACGACCCTCCCGGTAAGAGAGATAATTAATCGAGCAATTAAAATAGGAACGATTTCGGGCGAGTGCAACCGCCTCGTTTCGGAATTGATGAACTCAAAATCTGCGCCTCCGGCGGCCTGCCTCGATGGCCGCGCGCCGTCTCCCTCTACCGGTCCTGCACCATAACGGGCAGTTCCGTGATGCCCCGGATGAAGTTCGAGCGGAGATATTTCGGCTCGCCCACCACCTCGACCTTCTTGAAGCGCTTCAGGATTTCTTCCCACAGGATGCGCAGCTGCATTTCGCCGACGCGGTTGCCGATGCAGCGATGAATGCCGAAGCCGAAGGAGAGGTGATGGCGGGCGCCTTCGCGGTCGATGCGGAACTCGTTCGCATGCGGGATCTTCTCCTCGTCCCGGTTGCCCGAGACGTACCACATGGCGATCTTGTCCCACTTCTTGATCTTCTTGCCGCGGATCTCGACATCCTCGAGCGCGGTGCGGCACATATGGGCGACGGGGCTCTGCCAGCGGATGATTTCCGACACCATGTTCGGAATGATAGCCGGGTCCGCCATCAGCTTGGCATATTGATCCGGATGCTGGTTGAGCGCGAGCAACCCGCCCGTGATCGAGTTCCGCGTCGTGTCGTTGCCGCCGACGATGAGCAGCAGCATGTTGCCGAGATATTCGTTCGGCGGCATGTTCCGCGTCGACGGGCTGTTGGCGAGCATGGAGATGAGGTCCGAACCCGGCTCCTTGCGCGAGACGCGTTCCTTCCAGACCGCATCGAAATATTCCCAGCAGTTCCAGAGTTCCTTGAAGCCTTCCTCCGGCGTCTCGAAATAGTCAGGATCGCCGAGGCGTTCCACCGTGTCCGACCAGTGAATGAGCTTGTGCCGGTCTTCCTGCGGCACGTCGAAAAGCGTCGCGAGCGTCCGGCCCGTCAGTTCGACCGAAACCTGGCGCACCCAGTTGAACGTCTCGCCCCGGGGCAGCGCGTCGAGGATAAGGGCCGCGCGTTCGCGGATGAGCGGCTCGAGATTGGCGAGGCTCTGCGGCGTGAACATCGGCTGCACGGCCTTGCGCTGCTCGTCATGCTTGGGTTGGTCCTCCATGATGAACATGGGGAGATAGGTCAGCGGATCGGGCTCGCCCTCCAGCCGCTGCCCGCCGAGCCTTATGCCGCCATTGCGGATGTCGGACGAGAACAGCTGATGGTTCGTGTCGACATGCATGATGTCTTCATACTTGGTGATCGACCAGTAGCGCCCATAGGGACCGCCCTCGGAAAGATGCACCGGGTCTTCCTTGCGCAGCCGTTCGAAATAGGGGAGCACCTTGTTGGCGGCGAAGAGGTCGTCATGCGCGGGATCGAGCTCGGCCAGCGGAATCTCGTAAGGATCGCGATTGACGTCGATTTTCCACTGGGCCGCGATGTCGGCATTCTTTCGCCGGTAATCGTAGCCCGGGTTCTGTTCGCTTTCGCTCATGACGTTCTCCCTCAAATCTTGTCCCGCCGGTCCGGATGGTCAGGCCTTGCGCGTCGCGATCCCCGGCAGGTTGCCGCTCGCCCGCCAGTCCTCGAGCACCTTGAAGAACATCAGCGGTCCGCCGCCATACATGTCGGAAAATAGCCCGCCCTTGTTGCCCTTTTCGCCTTCGCTGTTGTAGTAGCCCGGCGTGCATTCCTCGTAGAAGCGCCGGCCCAGCCGCGCGAGGCTTTGCAGCTCGTCGAGATAGGCATTCTCGGCTTCGGGTGCGGCCTCCAGCACATTATGGCCGCGCTTCCGGGCTTCGGTGACCATGTATGTCACATGGACGGCCTGCTCATTCAGCGTCTGCGGCACGCTGATGGTCACGGCGCCCTGCGTGAAGCCGAGGAAGAAGCAGTTCGGGAAACCGCTCGTCGTCATGCCATGCAGCGTGCGCAAGCCGTCCGACCAATGATCCGTCAGCGTCTTGCCGCCCTGGCCGACGATTTCGTAGCCCGCGCGGCGCGTATAGGCCGTGCCGACCTCGAAGCCCGTGGCGAAGATCAGGCAGTCGAGTTCGTATTCCTTGCCATTCGCCACGACGCCGCGCTCGGTCAGACGCTCCACGCCCTTGCCGTCTGTATCGACCAGCGTGACGTTGGGCCGGTTGTAGGTTTGCAGATATTCGTCATGGAAGCAGGGGCGCTTGCAGAACTGGCGATACCAGGGCTTCAGCTTCTCCGCCGTCGCCGGGTCCTTCACGATGGCGTCCACGCGGGCGCGCACTTCGTTCATCTTGCGGTAATCCGCAAGCACCATGACGTCCGCGCGTTCCCGCCCGGAAAGACGCCGCCCGAGCTTGCGCGACATTTCCTTGGCCTTGGTGCCCGTGACGTTGCGGAAGATGTCGGTCCATCCATCCTTGATGAGGTCTTCGTCCTGATCGCCGCCGGCGACGAGGATGTTGAAGTTCTCCATCCGGCGCTTCTGCCAACCGGGCGTGAGGGACGCGGCCCATTCGGGATCGGTCGGGGCATTGTTGCGCACATCGACGGAAGAAGGCGTGCGCTGGAAGACGTAAAGCTCCTTCGCCCATTCGCCGAGATGCGGAATGCACTGCACGGCGGTCGCGCCCGTGCCGATGATGCCGACGCGCTTGTCCTTGAGGCCCGTCAATCCGCCCGAGCTGTCGCCGCCCGTGTAGCTGTAGTCCCAGCGGCTTGTGTGGAAGGTGTAGCCCTTGAAATCGTTAATGCCCGGAATGCCCGGCAGCTTGGGGCGGCTCAGCGGCCCGTTGGCCATGGCGATATAACGCGTCTTGAACTTGTCGCCGCGATTGGTGCTGACGATCCACTTGGCGTCTGCCTCGCTCCAGCGCAGCTCGGTAATCTTCGTCTGGAGGAGCGCCTGATCGTAGAGCTTGTAGTGTTTGGCGATGTTCCGGCTGTGCTCCAGGATTTCCGGCGCGAAGGAATATTTGTGCTTGGGCATATAGCCGAGCTCTTCGAGCAGGGGCAGATAGCAATAGGATTCCACGTCGCACATGGCGCCGGGATAGCGGTTCCAGTACCAGGTGCCGCCAAAGTCGCCCGCCGCCTCCACCATGCGGATGCTCTCGAAGCCCGCTTCCCTGAGGCGCGCGCCCATGAGCAAGCCGCCGAAGCCGCCGCCGATGATGACGAACTCCACCTCGTCGAACACCGGCTCGCGCGTGAAGCCCGGCTCGACGTAAGGGTCTTCGACGTAGCGCGAGAATTCGGCCTTCACTTCGATGTACTGCCGCGCGCCGTCCGGGCGCAGGCGCTTGTCGCGCTCATGGAGATATTTCGCGTGCAGTTCATCGGGATCGAAATCGATTCCGCCGAGCAGTTCGACGATTTCTGGATTGGCAGGCACGGCGTCGGCTCCCATCATTTGTTCAGGTGACGTCCCGTCGTTCCGGCGCCCCCCATTTTGTTCAATTGTGCCTCGTCTTCATGCGTCTGCGTCCATGATATTCGGCGGACGATGAATGATCGACAGGCGGCCCCTCCAAAAGAAAATGGACCGTTGTCTATTTTCCTGTCGCCGATACTAGGAGATTCAATCCGACGCGCAACACCCGAGGGAGAATCTGTTTATTCCCTTGCGTAAAGCGCGCCGGAAAGCATCAACGGAAGGCGAGGCCCTTGAACCCGCCGGAGCGCCGCCAGGCATCGATATATTTGAAATACGCCGAGGCGCCGGCGGGATAGCCGACGCTCAAGCGGGCTGCGGGGCTCGGCGCCAGGCCTTCATTATTGTAATAGCCGGGCGTGCAGTCGGGAGAGCCGGTCATTCGTCCCGCGCCCGTCAACAGCAGCTCGACCCAGCTGTCCTGCGCTTCCTTCGTCACCTCCACTTCGCGGCAGCCGCGGGCCAGCGTTTCCTTAACGGTAAGGGCGATGGTCCTGCCGGAATCGGTCAGATTGTGCGGCACGTTGGAAATGAGATTCGCGCCCTGGGTCGGCTGCACGAAAAACGCATTCGGGAATCCGTGAACGTGAATGCCGTGCAGGCTGCGCATGCCGTCGGCCCAGGCCTCTGAAAGTTTCAGTCCGCCCCGCCCGGTGAGATCGAAACCGGCGCGCCGCTTGTATTCGGTGCCGACCTCGAAGCCCGACGCATAGATGATGCAATCGACCTCATACTCCACCCCGGCGACGACGAAACCTTTGGGCGTGATCCTCTCCACGCCCTTGCCGTCCGTATCGACCAGATGCGTGCCCGGCTCGTTGAAGGCTTGTAGATAGGCGTCGTGAAAGCATGGGCGCTTGCAGAGCTGGCGATACCAGGCCTTGAGTTTCTGCGCCGCTTCGCTGTCCTTGACGATGCTGTCCACGCGCGCGCGGATTTCCTCCATCTTCTCGAAGTCGGAATCCTCGAAGGCCGCGAGCATCTTTTGCGGCGTCATTTCCTCAGGCGGCAGCTGCATGATCTTTTCCCGGATGCGCCGCGACAGATCGGTCCAGCCGTCCTGAACGAGATCGACTTCCGGCATCGCGCCGCTCTGGGTGTCGGTGAAATTTTCAAGCCAGCGCAATTGCCATCCGGGCGTCGCGATGCTCGAGAACCATTCCGGGTCGATCGGCGCATTGGCGCGCACATCGACGGATGAGGGCGTGCGCTGAACGACATAGAGCGTCCCGCAGGCGCGCGCGAGATGAGGCACGCATTGAACGGAGGTTGCGCCGGTGCCGATGATGGCGACGCGCTTGTCCGCGAGCTTCTCGAGCGGCGCGCCCTTGGGGTCGCCGCCCGTATAGTCATAGTC
Source organism: Parvibaculum sp. (assembly GCA_031291615.1). Classification (GTDB taxonomy): domain Bacteria; phylum Pseudomonadota; class Alphaproteobacteria; order Parvibaculales; family Parvibaculaceae; genus Parvibaculum. Next base: position 102,570 of record JARLIS010000043.1, on the reverse strand, counting down.
CCAGCGGCTCGTGTGGAAGGAATGCCCCTCGAAGGACTCGATGCCGGGAATGCCGGGCAGCTTCGGCACATGCAGCGGGCCTGTGCCGAGGCCGACGAAATCCGCCGTGAAACGGTCGCCGCGATTGGTCTGGATGACCCAACGGGCGTTTTCGTCGTCCCAGGACATCTCCTCGATCTCGGTGTGGAAGAGAGCGTTGTCATAGAGCTTGTACTGCCGGCCGATGCGCTGGCACTGGGCGAGAATTTCGGGCGCATGCGCATACTTCTCCGTCGGCACATGCCCCGTTTCTTCGAGGAGGGGCATGTAGATCATCGACGCCGTGTCGCATTGGGCGCCGGGATACCTGTTCCAGTACCAGGTGCCGCCGAAGTCGCCGCCCTTCTCGATGATGCGGACATCGTCGATGCCGGCTTCAACAAGGCGCGCGCCGGTGACGAGGCCGGCAAAGCCGCCGCCGACAAAGGCAAAACGGACGTGATCGGTCTTCGGCGCGCGTTCGACGCGCGGCGTATAAGGGTCTTCAAGGTAATGCGCGAAGCGGCCCGCGATCTGAAGATACTGCGCATTGCCATCCGCCCGCAGCCGCTTGTCGCGTTCGGCGATGTATTTGGCGAGCAGCGCCTTCTTGTCGATGGCGGGTTTGGTTGCGCTTTTCGCGTCGTTCGTCGTCATGAGGCCAGCCTTACTTACCGGAAAATGGAGTGTGATACCGTTGTGCATCCATAGTACCGGCTGCGGACACCAATTCCAGACCGTAGGTGAACAGCCTCCTCAGAAGGTGTTCAGGACCAACCACCCGATACCGAGATCACTTGCCCCGTGACAAACGCTGCGTCCGCCAGGGCAAAGAACTCCACTGTGGCCGCCGCTTCCATCGGTTCGCCGAACCGGCGCACCGGCACGCGCGAGAGAATCTTCGCCCGCGCTTCGGCATTGTCGATGAGCGCCTTCGGGAAATAGGCCTCCGTCGCGATGAAGTTCGGCGCGACGGCGTTGACGGAAATACCGTGCGATCCAAGTTCCATCGCCAGCGACTTCACGGCGCCGCTCAAAGCGGAGCGGGCGGCGGCATAGGCGGTGTAGTTCGGAATGCCGCCAATGGGCCCGGCCGAAGTCACGAAGACGATCCGGCCGCGCCGGCGGCTTTTCATGCCGTCGACCAGCAGCGATGCATAGGCGAGCGGCTCGATGGCGAGCTTCTCGAAGAAGGGCCGCGTCGTTTCCTCATTGAGGCTGCTTGCGACGGTCTTCGCGGCAGCGAGAACGCCGCCCGTGCAAAGAATGTCGACTTCGTCGATCCTACTTCTCGCAAGCGCCACGGTATGGGCGGGCGTCCCCTGCGCGACGGCAATCGCATTCGGATATCTGGCTTCAATGGCTGAAGCGATGGCGGGGTTCTGAAAAGAAGGATCAGCCGCAAGAACCTTCACGCCGCGGCGGGAGAAGGTCTCCAGGACGGCCGGGCCTATGAAGGACGCGGCATCGGTAATCAATGCGACCGTTGTTTTCTCGCTCATGTTTCATCCGCCTCGCTGCTGTTTTTCCGCATGCCGTATCTGGCGATCGGCAACGAAATCTATACCACGCCGGTGCACCTGCGCTGATTGACGTATCGGAATTAATATGACACTGATTATGTCAATAGATGAATGAAGGCGGCCGGTAACGGCCGCAGCGAGCTGGACGTCGGTCGGCTCGCCGTTCCGCCCGTGCCGTCCTTGCAGATGGGAGTATTGCCTTGAAGGTCCTTCGAACGCCTGAAGAGCGATTTGCAAATCTTCCGGACTTTCCCTGGTCGCCCCATTACTTCACCATCCGCGACGAAGACGGCACGGATATCCGCATCCACTATATCGACGAGGGCCCTCGCGACGCGGCTCCGATCGTCCTGATGCATGGCAATCCGAGCTGGGCCTATCTCTATCGCCACATGATTCCGGGCCTCATCGCGACGGGCCGCCGCGTCATCGCCGTCGATCTCGTCGGCTGCGGCAGGTCCGACAAACCGGCCGCGAAGAGCGATTACACGCTCGCCCGTCATTACGACTGGATGTCGAAATGGCTGACGGGCATGGATCTGCGCCATATCACGCTGTTTTGCCAGGACTGGGGCGGCACCATCGGAATCTATCTCGTCGCTCAATATCCCGAGCGCTTCGATCGCGTGATTGCGTCGAACACCGGATTGCCGCTCGGTGAGGGCGAGAGCGACTTCATGAAAATGTGGGTCGGCATGATGCGCGCCGCCACGGAATTTCCCTGGGCGATGTTCGAGCAGGGCATGCAGAAAAAACTGACGCCGGACGAACTGGCCGCCTATCGCGCGCCGTTTCCCTCCTCCGAATATGAAGCGGGCATCATCCAGTTTCCGGTGCTGATCGCCGTGCAGCCTGACAATCCCGGCGCGCCGCTCAATCGCGAGGCGTGGAAGAAGCTCGCCCAATTCGACAAGCCCTTCCTGACATTGTTCGGAGACCTCGATCCCGTATCGAAGGGTTGGGACAGGCGCGCCCATGCGCATATCCCGGGCGCGAAGGGTAAGCACCACAAGAACATTCCCGACGCCAGCCACTTCATTCAGGAAGATGCGCCGGAAGAACTGGTCAGGAACATTGTCGCCTTTCTCGACGTCAAATAGGAGAACCGACCATGGCCCTTTTGCCCGCGAGCTCGAACGACCAATATGAAGGCGCAGCCGCCTCGGCGTGGTTTCTGGTGCTCGCCTCGGTTCTGACGATCGTTCCCGGCTGCATCCACTATTTTCTCCCCGACGGCGGCGCGGGCGTCATCGCGCATCTGGATTTCGGTGATCGCGCCAACACCATCATCGCCATCTTTGCCTGGTACGGCGCCATGCAGATTCCCTTCGGCATCGCGCAGCTTCTTGTCGGCCTCCGCTATCGCGCGCTGGTGCCGCTCTTTCTCCTGCTCATGCTCATCCAGCAGGCCCTGAGCGCCTATAGCGCCTGGTTCGGCAAGGGTTCGCATGGCGACCATCATCCGCCGGAGCATTACGGAAGCGTCGTCTTCGTCGGGCTCGGCCTCGTCTTCCTCGCGCTCTCTCTCCGCCGGAAGCACTCGAAGGTTCAGGCGTGACCATTTTCGGCACTTGCGACAGGGTGGAAAAATGATGCTGGAACTTCAGGTTCGCCGCGCCGATCTGAAGGAAACGCGCCTTGCCAGGCGACCGCTTCCGGACCTTTCCGGCGGAGAAATCCTTCTCGCGATCGACAAGTTTGCGATCACCGCCAACAATATCGGTTATGCGCTGATCGGCGACTCCTTCGGTTTCTGGAGCTACTATCCGGCCGAACAGCCTTGGGGCATTATTCCCGCATGGGGCTTCGCTCATGTCGTCGCTTCGCGCCACCCCGGCATTGCGGAAGGCGAAAGGGTCTATGGTTTTCTGCCGATGGCGTCGCACGCGGTGATGCGGCCGGACGCCGTTTCCGCAGGCGGGTTCACCGACGCCGCGCCTCATCGCGCGGGACTGCCGGAATTCTACAACCAGTATCAACGCACAAGCGGGGAGCCGCCGGCATTGACCGCACTCGAGGATGAACGCTGCCTTCTCTTTCCGCTCTTCGGCACCTCGTTCATGCTTTCCGACTATCTGGTCGACAATGATTTCTTCGGAGCCGAGCAGATACTGATCGGAAGCGCGTCCTCCAAGACGGGATTGGGACTTGCCTATCTGCTGGCGCATCACGAAGGAAAACGGCCTCGCATCGTCGGTCTGACCTCTGCGCGGAACGGAAAATTCGTGCGGGGTCTCAACACCTGCGACGACGTCGTGGCCTATGACGGTCTCGATTCAGTTGCTGCTGATCGCAAGACGGCCTTCATGGACATGGCGGGCAACGGTGCGCTGGTGGAAGCGGTTCATCGCCGCTTCAGGGAAAACCTCACCTTGAGCTGCGCCGTCGGCGGCACGCATTGGGACGCGCCGCGTGTCCGGGTCAATGTTGAAGGCGCGCCGAAACACAACTTCCTCTTTGTGCCGCTTCAGATCGCCAAGCGAGACAACGACTGGGGACCGGGTGAGGTGCAGCGCCGGGCGCAGCTGGCGAGCATGAAAATCGCCGAAAGCGTCAGGGGCAGCCTGACGATAAAGCACCCCTCGGGTGCCGAGGCCGTGCAATCCGCCTATCTGCAACTTGTCTCGGGCGAGTTGCCCCCCGACGTCGGACTGGTCGCCGCTCTGTCGACGCCTTTATAGCGGCGGCAATTGCGGCGCGGCAAAGTAGGCCCCCTCAGAATGCGAGGACTGCAAGATTGGCGAGGGCGGCGACAAGCGCAATCGCCATGCCGACCCAGACGCGCGGGCCGATGAAGAGCGTAATGATGGGCCTTGTCGGAAACGAGAATGTCTCCGCCGTGCCCGCAATCTTGAATTTGTGGATGTCCTGAAAGCTCGTATCGATGGCGAGCATCGCCATGTCGCGGCGGCTGCGGTAGCGCATGTATCCCATGATCGTCCAGCCGGGATCGGGCTCGACATGCCATGCGTCCACATAGCCGCCGATCTTGCGGGCTGCGAGCGCAGGGTGGCCGCCGCGCATGAAAAGCCGGCGCATGAAGGCGCTCGTATAGCGGTTCAACAGCTCTCTGCCGGGCGTCGGCTTTCCGGTATCGGGATCATCGACCATGCCCGGTGCAACGCGCACCAGATTGAGCATGATGAACTCGCGGCCGTCGTCTTCCGAAAGGAAGCGCTCGATCGTTTCAAGATTGTTGTTCGCATCCGACCCGATGGCGCGGGCCTTCGCCATGAAGGCTTTTACTTCCTCCGGCGTCAGCGGCCCCCGCCAGTTGTTGTACCAGGCCATGAAGAGCCCATAGAGCAACAACGCTGGAATCCATATGCCGAAATCGATCATCTCATCCCCTCCAGGCGCCTTGCGCCGCGCCGGTCCACACCCTGCCGTCTCGACATTAAATATGGCATTATCTATGTCAATACTTAGTCGCGCCGCAGCGCCCGATTGATCCGACAGCACTGATATGACATAGAATATGTCAATAAAAATGGCCGCGCCGCATGCTGCGGAGCGCCTGCCTTGCGGGATTCAGGAACGGGGGAAGTGGAAAATGAGGATCGGCAGAAAGAGCATTGTCGCCATCTCGATCGTTCTCGTTCTCATTGCGGCAGGCGGTCTCGCTTTCGAGCGCTACTGGTATTATATCCCCGGCATCATCGCGAACCTGAAGAACCCCATCGAGCCGAACCGCCCGGTCGCTTGGGAGAAGGGCCCCGAAGTGGCAAGTACGCCGGCCGACCGGCGCCCGCCCAACGTCATCGTCATTCTCGCCGACGATCTCGGTTTCAACGACATCACGTTCAATGGCGGCGGCGTTGCAACCGGCGCCGTGCCGACGCCCAACATCGATTCCATCGGTCATGACGGTGTCAGCTTCACCAATGGCTATGCGGGCAATGCGACCTGCGCGCCCTCGCGCGCTGCCATTATGACGGGACGCTATGCGACACGCTTCGGTTTCGAGTTCACGCCCGCGCCCGTCAACTTCGCCAGGCTGATCGCGCGGATGAGCCACGGCCAGCACCCGACGATATATGATGCCGATGTCGAGAACCTTGTGCCGCCGTTCCAGGAAATGGTCGTGCCGCCGACGGAGATCATGATCGGCCAGATTATGAAGACGCGCGGCTACCACACGCTCTTTTTCGGCAAGTGGCACTTGGGCGAGACGGATGTCGCGCGGCCCGATCGTCGCGGCTTCGACGAGGCGCTGGGCTTCCTCTCCGGCGCATCGATGTATCTGCCCGCGGGCGATCCCGACGCCGCCGAGTCGAGGCAAGACTTCGACCCCATCGACAAATTCCTCTGGGCGAACCTTCCCTATGCCGTGACCTTCAACGGCAGCCACCGTTTTGCGCCGTCGAAATACATGACCGACTATCTGGGCGACGAGGCTGTGGAAGCGATCAAGGCGAACGTCAACCGGCCCTTCTTCATGTATCTCGCCTTCAACGCGCCGCACACGCCCTTGCAGGCCACGAAGGAGGATTACGACGCGCTGCCGCAGATCGCAGACCATCGCCTGCGCGTCTATGCAGCCATGATCCGCGCGCTCGACCGGAATGTCGGCAAGGTGCTTGCGACGCTGAAGGAGAATGGCCTCGATAAGAACACGCTCGTCATTTTCACCAGTGACAATGGCGGCGCGAACTACATCGGCCTGCCCGACATCAACAAACCCTATCGCGGCTGGAAGGCGACCTTCTTCGAAGGCGGCATCCACGTGCCCTACATGATGCGTTGGCCGGCGAAGATTCCGGCGGGAACCGTCTATACGGAGCCCGCGGCCCATACCGACATTTTCGCCACGGCGGCGCACGCCGCAGGCGCGGCTCTTCCGACAGACCGCCTGATGGATGGCGTCGATCTCATATCCTTCGCGACAGGCGCGGCGCAAGGCGAGCCACACAAATCGCTCTTCTGGCGATCGGGAGCCTATAAGACGCTGATCGAAGGCGGCTGGAAGTTGCAGGTCTCGCATATCCCGGATGCGAAGTGGCTCTACGATCTCAAGACCGATCCGACGGAGAAGCACGACCTTTCCGCGAGCGATCCGGCGAAGCTCGACGAAATGCTTGCGAGCCTCAACCGCATAGATGCGGTGCAGCACAAGCCGCTCTGGCCCTCGCTGCTCGAAGGGGCGATCCCCATCGATCATCCGCTCTCCTATCCGGAAAGCCCGACCGACGCCTATGTCTACTGGGCGAACTGACGGATTAAACTCAGGCCGCCTGTGCCCCGATACGGCACGGGCGGCTTTTTCATTTTCCCGGACCGGGTGTGTGACCGGAGAAAACCGTCCGTGAACGACACTCCGTGAGGGGAATGTCCGAACCTGACCCGGCTCGGATGAGGCTTGCAATTGCCCAAGCGGCATAGTGTCATCGGATGCCGACGACTGGCACGCATCATCTCCCTTGAGGAATGACTCGATGGAAAATCGCCATATCCCGATATCTCTCGTATTAGCCGGCGGTCTCGCATTTTTTGCGGCGGTCCCTGCGCAAGCCGCGGACTTCGACCAGACCGTCATGATGAAATGGGCGACCGTCACGGAGATCAATTATTCGGTTGTCGGCGTTTATGACGGCCCCCATACGCACCTCTTCACGGGCAAAGCCGCAGTTGCCGACGAGGCGGCCGTGAAAGATCGCGTCGAGATCGAGTTGCGCTGGGATCAGACGACGGCTCAGCTTGTCGGCGAGCCGACCTTCAAGAACTACCAGTCCGAAGTGATCGATCCCCGCAATGGCGAACCGAAATGCGCGCCGCCGAAACTGACCAGCCCTTACGAGCACTTCACCATGGAGAAGCTGGAGAACGGGCCCGGCGGCATCGCGAACCTGACGGGGACGCGCGGCTATGCCGGCGGCAGCATCGCCACCTTCTGCCAAAGCGCATTCGTTACCATTCCTGCGAAGGACGTCAGCGAGCAGATGGATTTGTTCATTCCCAACGCCATGATACTGGCGATGCCGGCGACGGGGTCGGAGCATATCGTGTCCATAGACGCTGCATCGAGTACGATCGTTACCAATGACGGCAAGGGCTGGACCTGGACCTTCAAGCTCACGCCGGCAAGCTGAACCTGGCGCTGTCGCAAGTGCAGCGTCTTCACACCGAACGGCGACGGTCCAAGTCCCCCGGTCTTCAGGCAGTCTTGCCGAGCAGCGTTTCGATGCTTTGCACGAGGACGCGAGCGGCCTGCCGAACGGAAAGCTCCTGCTCGTGCCGCAGCTCGTACCAGGTGGAAAACGCCAGCAGGCTGCGGATTGCCGCCCGAACATTCGCCGGCGCCTTGGCAAGCTCGGGCAGCGACGCCTGCGTCGAAGCCCAGAGTGCCGACTGATAGCGGGCATTCGAGCGTTGCAGGAAAGGCGACTGCCAGATCCGAACCATCGTCGACAGGCGGAAATTGGTCGTCTCTTCGTAAAGGAGGCCGCGCCGCTTCACCAGGGTCGCAAGGCGCGTCTGAAAATAGCCCTCGGTTTCCGGGCGGATGAACTTGATCATCGCGGCCTCGACCTGCGACTGGATCTCGCGCAGAAGGCTTTCCATATCCTGAAAGTGGCGGAAGACCGTGCGGTGGCCGACCTCGGCACGCAGCGCGACGTCTTCGCTGGTGGGCGACAGATTGCCCTCGCGGACAAGCTCGATGCAGGCCGCCGCGATTTTCGCACGGGTCCTCACGCTGCGGTCGAGCCGCCCGTCGCTGGTCTCACCCTTGCGGGCCATGCCGATCTCCGATTTCGTGCAGCTCCCGAAATAGCCCCTCGCGCCGCATTGCGCAACCGTAGCAGCGTCATGCCCGGCATCGGGCCAAAGACTTGTGCTTTCCCGACTAGTGACACAAACTATGTCAAAAGAAGCATTGCAGCCGATGCCGTCGCGGAAGCCCGGTTCGGTCGACGAACGAAGGAAGAGGGAGATTCGCCATGTCCGGTTCCGCCCCCATTCTGCTGCGCGGCGTCTATGGGTCGCCCTATACGCGCAAGATGCTGGCCGTTCTGCGTTACAGACACATTCCCTATCAATTGCTTCAGGGAAATGAGTCAGAAAGACGCGGCCTGCCGAAACCGAAAGTGCAGCTGCTGCCGACTTTCTATCTGCCGAACGCACAAGGCGAGATAGAGGCTGTGGTCGACTCGACGCCGCTCATCAGGCGCTTCGAAAAGGAATATCCAGACCGCAAGGTCGTGCCCGAAGATCCGGTGATCGAGTTTCTCGACTATCTGCTTGAAGACTATGCGGACGAGTGGCTGACCAAGGCCATGTTCCATTACCGCTGGTACTACAAGGCCGACATCGAACGAGCTGCCGCCGTCCTGCCGCGCTGGAGTTTTCTGACCGCGCCCGAGGCAGACGCATTGAAGATGGGAGCCTATATTTCAGAACGGCAGATCTCGCGCCTCTACGTCGTCGGCTCGAACGACACCACAGCGCCGGTGATCGAGGCGAGCTATCTGCGCTTCCTCGACGCCTTCAAGGCGCATCTGGAAGTACGGCCCTTTCTGATGGGCGGTCGCCCCGGCGCGTCGGACTTCGGCGTCTACGGGCAACTGACCCAACTCACACATTTCGATCCGACGCCCATGGAGGAGACGCTTCGCCGCGCGCCGCGCGTCTATGCCTGGGTCGATCTCCTCGACGATTGTTCCGGCGTGCCGGCCGCTGAAAGCGACTGGATGACGCGCGACGACATTCCCGCAACGATCGTCCGGCTGTTAAAGGAAGTAGGTCGCGTCTACGTGCCGGCGCTTCTCGCAAATGCGCTGGCGCTTGCCTCCGGAAGCGATGAGGTGCGGACCGTGATCGACGGCAAGCCATGGGTTCAGCAGCCTTTTCCATATCAGGGAAAATGTCTGCAATGGCTGCGCGAGAAGCACGCGGCGCTTTCGAGCGCCGACAGGATCGCGGTCGACGCCATTCTGGCAGGCACCGGATGCGAAAAGCTGTTTCAGGGCTAGCCCGTCCCGGCCTTTATGAACCAAATTGTCGGTCTGGAAGGTAGGCAACTTATAGCGGGTTCGCTAGATATGTGTTGTCAGAACGTGATTCTGGAAGGCTGAGGAAAGGGGGAGGTGGCCGTGAGCTATTGGGAAAATTCAGGCCCAGACAGACGACTTTTCTGTTCGGTTTCGACCATAGCCTTGCTTGCCTTTCTTGGCGGAACAGACGGTGCTTCCGCGGGCGAGCCGGGGCAGGGGATCTGGTCGTTAGCGTTGCAGGGTCAGTATGACTTTGACGATACGGGTGCCTCGAGAAGCTTCACCTCGAGCGCAGGCATTCCCGATACCTCGATCCATCCGCGCAATGGGCTGGATGCAGGCGGCAAGCTCACCTACCAGCCTGCCGGCAGCCCCTATAGCTATGCGATAGGCCTCCGCTACGGCCGCGCCCGCAATGTCACGCGCGATTTCGCCGACATCCACCCGACGGCGCACGGGACTTTCAATCAGGCGGTTGGCACGGAGCAGCACCTCTCCCATACGACGCTCGACTTCGAGATTGGCCGGGATGTCGGCATCGGGCTGTTCGGAACGGGCACGACGACGGTCGGCGGCGGTCTTCGCTTCGCGCGATTCGATGCCGCCACCCGCGGCAGTTTCTCGACCTCGTCCAAATATACGCCCGCCCAGGCCGGCGAGTTCGATCTGTCGCGCCGCACCGATTTGTTTGGACCGCGTCTTTTTGCGCGAACGACATCGCCTCTCCCCGGCGATCTCGGAGCGCGTGGCATATCGCTCGGCGTCGGCGCTGGCGCGGGGCTTCTTTTCGGCCGCCAGAGCGCCAGGAACGAAGTGCATATCTCGGCGGGCTCGCCGCCGGCTCAGTTCGCGGAATTCTCGCGCGCCCGGCAAGTAACCGTGCCGACGATCGACGCCACCGCGCAACTGAATTGGGCCGTACCCCGGAGTCCTTTGACCGTCTCGGCGGGTTATCGCTACGATGCCGCCTATCAGGTGCTGGATGGGGGCGCCGCGAGCGGCTCCCACAACATCGACAGCATCCAGCATGGGCCGTTCCTGTCGCTCGCCTGGAAGCTGAATTGAGACAGCCGCCGAGCCGCGAAAGAGCAACGCGCAATGCGTGAGCCGCCTGCCCATCTTCTCGACACCGGCCCGCTCCGCGTCGAGATGCGTACGGTGTGGAAAAAGCCCGACGCCGAGGTCGAAGCTGACGCCAGGGCTCTATGGCGCAGGTTGAGCGTTCTGCCGGAAGGCGTAGACGCCGATCTGCGGATCGACGAGATGGTTTGCGCGGCCTATGTCGAGGGAGCGCTTGCAGCCGTCGCAACGGCCTTTGTGCGGGAAATCGAGTTCCTGCGGCATCGTTTCGCCATGCTGCGCGGTCTGGTCGCCCCGGAATACCGCAGGCACAATGTTGGCCGAAGAATACTGGCGCATAGCTTTATCGTTCTCGATCAGTGGTCGCGCGAGCACCCCGAAGAAGCAGTCATGGGCGTGGCTGGCGTCCTCCAAAGCCCGATCCTTGCCGAGAAGGCCACCATGGCAAGCTCTCCGATAGGAGGCTTCACGCTCGCCGGCTACACCAATCGCGGAGAACAAATCCGCGTCGCCTGGTTCGATCATGCCCGCATCTGAAAGCGACACCACCTCCGGCTCCACCTCCGGCATCGTCTGGCTTGCCTCCTACCCGAAGTCGGGCAACACATGGACCCGAACCTTCCTCCACAATTTGTTTGGAAGTCTCGAAGGCAAGGCCGCGGCGCATGACATCAACGACATCAACGAATTCACGACCTGGGATCTCGCCGCCAAGCGCTATGAGCCCCATCTCGGCAAACCGGTAACAAGCGCGAGCCGCGCCGAAATCGCGGCGGCAAGGCCCCGTGTTCAGGAGGAGATCGCGGTTCAGGCAGGCGGACTTACCCTCGTCAAGACGCATCATGCTCTCGTGATGGACAGGGGGCATCCGACCATCAACTTCGCCGTCACGTCCGGCGCGATCTACCTTGTCCGAAATCCTCTCGATGTCGTCATATCTTTCGCACACCACATGGGCTGCGACATAGACACTGCTATCGAACAGATGGCGCTTGAAGGAATGGAAACGGACGTCAGCGAAAAAAGCGTCTACGAAGTTTACGGCTCCTGGGGCCAGCATGTGCGGAGCTGGACTGCAAAGCCTCATCGCGCCATCTGCGTTATACGTTACGAGGATCTCCTTGAGCGACCGTTCGAGACCTTTGCACGGATCGCGCGCCATCTGCTGCTCAGCCCGACGCCGGAACAGATGGACGAGGCCATCGACCGATCTTCCTTTGCCCGCCTCCGCGCGCAGGAAGAAGAGCATGGCTTCCGTGAAAAGCCGGACGCGGCCCAACGCTTCTTCCGCGAAGGAAGGGCGGGGCAATGGCGAGAGCGGTTGTCGCGCAGGCAGGTGCGGCGCATCGTTGAAGCCCATGCGCCGGAAATGAGCAGCTTCGGCTACCTGAGCGACGACATCCGCCACTTTGCTCGCTGAGGGACTACCGGGTTCGAAGCGCTCCGACGATTGGACTCATGGCGCGCGCCGCTTCATTGGTCGCGTGGTGCGTCTTTGGCGGCCGCGGTCAGCTGTCGGGCGAGCTCGCAATGCCCATTGGCCGCATTCGCATGTTTCCAGGCATCTTCATTCAGGCCGAGATCGTAATGATGAGCGGCTTGATGATGATGATAGGCAGCACTTCGATAGTGCGCGGCCGCCCGATAGTGGGCTGTGGCCGCGCGTTGTTCATCGGGTGGGAAATTTGCCGACTGGGCCATATACGGTTCTCCTTACGCTCCAATGCGGAACCTAGCTCGAACCAAATAGACGGCGTCAGACTCGGAAACTACCCAGTCGGCGTCATCGACCGATATGGATGGTGTCCATGGAGCCGAGCACGCCGAATACCTGTAGCAACCAGAGTACCACGACGATGACGACGACGACGTTGAGGATGCTTTTGATCTTTTGATCCATCGGGATGTAGGTATTGACGAGCCAGAGCAGGACGCCGACGACGATCAGAACGACGACAAGTTGGATGAGAGGCATGGTGTTCTCCTGTTACGTAATTTTTCCCGGAGGCTTGCGCCCCGGAGGTTTCGTGCGGTTGCATTCCGCCGATGCTGCTCATCGGTAGGAACAGGAGCGGGGGTGTTTCGCGCCGATATGGCGGCCTGCTGAAAATAGCTGCTGGGTGCCGGGCGGCGGTAGCTTCGGAATCTACTCAGGGGCAGCGTCGGTGGGCGGGGCGGCTAGGCAAGGACCGTGGTCGAAAGCGCGCCCAGATAGTCGACACGGATGTCTACCCTGTCGCCCGGCTGGAGATAGATCCGCCTCGCGCGCGCCCTCGCAATATAGCGCTCGATAAGACAGGAGATGATCGGCCTTCGTCCGCCGCGCAGCAGAAAGTCGCGGATGCCCAGTAAATAGTCGGCCGCCGAAAGGCCCTGAAAAACGGTGCCGGCCGGCGTTCCAGCCATCAGCAGCGTGCGCGCCGGAATGGTCCCGTCGCCGTCGAACGGCAGGCGAACCTCGCCGCCGCGATAGGCCCAGCGCGCGTCGCGCCGCTGTCGCGCTTCGCGCAGGATGTCGCGGAAATTCCAGATCCAGTCGGTCGCGGGACCATGTTGCCGCTCGGCGCCGTTCACCGAAAGCTGAAGCGTCAGTTTCGCAACGAATGAATCCAGGTCGCGCGGCACCACGAAAAGATTTCCGACCGGCAGATAGCCCGGTGCGCTCTTGCCCGTCGTGAAGCCGCGCCCCGATTGCGGATTCCTGGGGTCGATATGGCGCACCAGCAGCGCCCTGTCGGTGAAGTCGTTGCAGAGAATGAGCCCACCCGCCGGGCCGTCATTCGCCGCAAGCGGCGTCATCGTCACCAGCGACAATTCGACTTCATAGTCGAGAAGCGCCTCGCCCGCCGACACCGGAGAAAGCGATGAGGTAGGCGCGACCATTTTCGGAAAGAGAAACGGCCCGCCTTTGACCGTCGATTCATTGGCGTGCTCGCGGTAGTTCGTGCCGACGGCTATATGCGCGTCGCGCAACTTGACGGGCATGTCGAGGTTGCCGGCCTGCGTCTCAATGAGATTGTCCGCTTTGAGGATAGCGGTTTCGAGCGAGGCGTAGTCCAGCCGATTGAAGAGATCGATCGCATCATCGTCGGGCCCATTTATCAGCGCCGACAGATCGACGCCGCCGATCCGTCCCTCGCGATAGGAGGTCACGGCGATGACGCGATGGCCGGTCTGCTCGCGGATGCGCGCGAAAGTGAGCGCCTCGCCGAGAGGCGCAATGGCGATCGTTTCCGCCATCGTCAGATCAATCCTTTATAGGAGCCGCCATCGAGCTGGAGCTGCTGCCCGGAAATGAAGCCCGCCTGCGCGCTGCAAAGATAGGCGCAGGCGTCGCCGAATTCCTCCGGCCTTCCGAAGCGCTTTGCTGCGATGGAATTGGCAATCTCCGCCCGCGCTTCTTCGTATGTGATGCCTTTGAATTGCATTGCGAGCTTCGCCATCTGTTGCTGGCGTTCGGTGTCGAAGCGCTCGGGCAGAAGATTGTTGATGGTCACATTGTCGGCCGCGACTTCGGGCGCCAGCGCCTTGCAGGCGGCGGTGAGCCCCGTGCGCGCCGCCGTCGAAAGACCCATCGGCGCCATGGGCGATTTCACCATGGCGCTGGTGATGTTGACGATGCGGCCGAATTTGCGCGCCCTCATGCCGGGCAGCAGGCCGCGGATCAGCATCAGCGCCGGCAGCATGTTGGCATTGATGGCGCTGGTCCAGGCCTCCTCGTCCCAATCCTCGAACCGGCCGGGCGGCGGACCGGCATTGTTGTTGACGAGAATGTCGCTGTCGCCGCAGGCCTCGATGAGGAGCTTGCGCCCATCCGCGTCCCCGATATCGGCAACGATCGCGCGCACCTCGCGCCCCGCTTCCTTCTCAATCGCGGTCTTGGCGAGGTTGAGACGCGCTTCGTCGCGGCCGTTGATCGTCACGCTCGCGCCCTCACGCGCCAGTGCGAAAGCGCATGCATAGCCTAGCCCCCGCGAAGACGCGCAGACAAGCGCCTTGCGTCCATGAAGACCGAGATCCATCAGGCGGCTCCTTCGACGGCAACGAATTGATCCCGCTTCACGAAACTTCCGATCGCTTCCGAGATGGTGTGGGGCGCCGCGTTCTTCGAGGCATGGAGAATGTGTCCGTCCGGCCGCACAAGAAGCGCGCCGTCTGCCTCAAGCCCCATTCGGACTGCCCACCCGCCTTCTGCATTGAAGTCGCGTCCTTCGGCAACGAGCGTGAGAGGCGCATTCATGCGACCTGCAAGATCGCGCCACGCTTCATGCGCCGGACCCGCTATAAGCGTGAAGCCTTCCGGATGAACGAGATCGAGCGTCGAGCTTTTGTCATCGAGCTCGACATGCGGCAACCGCGCGCCGATGACGGCCTTTGGCGTGAAGGAACTTATCGGCAGGGCTGCGTCCGACTTCAACGCGTCGCCATAGGCATAGCCGAGCTGCAGCCGCAGACTGTCGAAGTGATCCTTCTGATAGGCAACCGCATTGTCGATCTTCGCGCGCGCCACAGGATCGGCAAGACGCGTCGCGAAGATTTCCGCGTCGACCGTCTGTCCGGGGCCATAGCCCAGCGCTTCGAAGAGCACGCCGATGCGCATGGCGTTGGCGAGGCTCTGGCTCATATTGGTCTGGGCGATGGGCCGCCGCTCGCGCTCGTAGCTTTCGAGGATGGCGGGCGCCGCCCAGCCTTGTTCGACGGCTGCGATCTTCCAGGCGAGATTGTCGATGTCGCCGATGCCTGTATTGAGGCCGAGGCCACCCGTCGGCGGAAAACGGTGTCCCGCATCGCCCGCAAGAAACACATTGCCCGTGCGGTAACGCTTGGCGACCTGCGCGGACATGGACCATGAGCGCGTGCCCAAGATCTTGAGGTCCGGCACTTCGGCGCCTACGGCCTCGGTCACCAGTTTGCGACATACCTCGTCGGTGAAGCTGTCCGGTGAGGTCGAGGCCGGCTGGTAGGAGTGCATCAGAACCCAAGTTCGCCTGATGTCATAGGCGATGAGCACGCCGCCCGGTCCGGGCCCGAAAAGGAAATAGAGAATGCCGGGCTTGTCGGCGACGATGCCGCTCAGATCGGCCTCGAAATGGATCATCATATTGTGTTGCAGGTCGGCGGGACCGTCCATCTGGATTCCGACCCTGTCGCGCACAACGCTGCCCGCCCCGTCGGCCGCGATCACATAGCGGCTGCGCAGCTTGATCTCCTTGCCGGTTGCGCGGTCGAGCAGTGTCGAGATGACAGCATCGGTCAGCTGATCGCAGCGCAGCCATTCTAGGCCTCGGCGAATTTCGACGCTCGGCAGCATCGCCACCGCATCTTCGACGACGGCCTCGAAATCGGGCTGCGCGATATTGATGAGCGGCCAGGGGGTCACCTCGCGTACGGCTTCATCCTGGCGTTCATATGGAAGCGACCCGATTTCCGGCGCGGAGAGGCTCGTCACCATGCGCACAAAGCCGCCTTCCTCTGTCGGCGTCGCCACGGCATGTATCCTGTCCATAGGCAAGCCCGCCGCGTTGCAGATTTCAAGCGAACGCGGATTGAGAGCATGGGCCTTCGGCGCGTCGAGGCGCGCCTCATGTTTTTCAGCCAGAATCACGGGGATATTGCGGCGGCCAAGCAGCTGCGCGCCGAGAAGCCCCACAGGTCCGCCGCCCACGATTAGCACGGGCACGTCGATTTTGCTCATGATGTCTTCCCCGGTTCAGGAGGCGGCGGGAGGTACGGTGCGGCCGAATGTCGATGGCGGGTTCGGACCCCATTGGCTCGACAGCGCCACGTCGGGCGTGTGTTCGCCTGCGGGAATGCTCGCATCGAGTTGATCGCCGTCGGTCCAGTGCTCGTGAATATGGCCCCACGGATCGCGCCAATAGTCGAAGACCTGGCTGCCGAGCAGATGCCGCCCGATACCCCATTCGTGCCGGCGACCCTTGGCGGCCAGGTACTCGCTGCCTGCATGCACATCGTCTATGTCGCGCACCTCCCATGAGAGGTGGTTGAGGCCCGCAATTCCCCCGGAGCCAAGCGTGCTGGCAAAAAGGATCGAGTGATGATCGGCGGGCTCCGCGCCCTTGTCGCATCGCGTGAAGACGGCGACCGGCATGCCCGGCGCGAGATTGACCGCGTCGGAGGCGATCAGTCCGAAGCGCGCGTGATACCAGTCGAGGACCGCCTGCACGTCGCCGACATTGAGCGCCAGATGCCCGAAGCGTTTGATGCTGCTCGGTCCCTGTTCGATGCGCTGCACCGCGCCGAGGCGCTCGAACTTCGACCCCATATTGAGAGGGCGAGGGTCCGCCGCGGCGAGCGGCGCAAGCGGCGCAATGCTATGGACGACTTCGACGGTAAGCCCATGCGGGTCCTTCACCGTCACGCGCCAGCCGCCGCCCGGCGCATCGATCGCCTCGACGGGCGTAAAGCCCTCGCTGGCGGCCAGGAGGTCGAGGTCTTCCCTGGTCCGCGCCTCGAAGGCGAAGCCCGGAAACGCGGGCTCGCCCTTATGCACCACATGCACATAAGGGGCGGAGCCGAAGCCGCGCATGTAAAGCGTGTCCTTCGTGCGCTCGGCCCGCACCATGCCGAAGTCCGTCAGAAATGCCTCCATGACGTCGAGGTCCGGCGCCTGCAGGCGCGGATAGGCCATATCCCTGACCTTCACGATCGGCTCATTGCTCATGACGATGCTTCCCCCTGGCTCAATGACGACTTCAATAAAATGGGATATATCCCAGAAATGGGAATATTGTCAATTTCTGTGAATCGGCTAGAAGAGGCCCATGGAAAAAGAAGCGGTCGGCAGGCAGGGCATATTCGCGGACGAGGCGCGCCACCTCGGCAAAAGCGCCCGCACGCGCGCGCGCCTGATGGATGCAGCGGTCGGAGTTTTCGCCCGGGTCGGCTATCAGGCGGCCTCGGTGAACGAAATTGCCCAGGCCGCCGACGTCGCGAACGGCACTTTCTATCTGCACTTCAAGGACAAGAACGAGATTGCCGCCGCGGTGGCCTTCCGCATGGCGGCGGATGTCGCGCGGCAACTCGACGACGCCATGTCCGACATGGACGATGCGGTTGAGCGCACGAGCTTTGCAACGCGCCAGTTCATCGACATTGCCTGCAGCGAGCCCGATTGGGGTTGGGCGCTGTTTCATGCGGCCTGGTACATGCCCGATTTACGCAAGCAGGTCGCCATCTATCTGCGTGCCGACATTCGCCGTGGAGTGGAGCAGGGCGCCTTCAAGGTGGAGCTGGACGACTTTCTGGTCGACAGCTTCGCCTCCATGGTCCTGCTGGCGCTATTCCGCCGGCTGCGCGGCGAAAGTGGCCCCGAGGCCGGCTCGAAGATTTCCGAACTTCAGCTCCGCATGCTGGGCGTTTCGCCGTCCCGCGCGCGTCGCGTCGCATGGCAGGAAATCGAGCCTATGAAACTCAGGATGCAGCCGATTTTGTGACGCCGGTCGGTCAGCGCGGCTGTGTCGACAGCTTGATTTTATATTTCTTGATGCGATGCCACAGGCTTCGCTCGCTTATGCCCAGAAGCTCCGCCGCCGCCACCTGGACACCGCCCGTCTGGACGAGCGCCTCGACGATGATGGAGCGTTCGCGCTCCTCGATGTCGCGGTCGAGATCGAGCGGGAACGACATGCGCGCATGCGACGCGCCCGGCGCCTCGAACAGATATTCCGGCAGATCCCGCGTTTCGATCTGGGTCCCCTTCGCGACGATGACGGCGCGTTCGACGCAATTCTGGAGCTCGCGGATATTGCCGGGCCATGAAAAGGCGCACATGGCGTCGAGCGCCTCCTTGGAAAACTCTTCGATCCGCTTTCCCGTGGCGCCGGACAGGCCGGAAAGGAAATGCCGCGCCAACGCCGGAATGTCGTCGGCACGTTCGCGCAAGGGCGGCAAGGCGATCGGAAACACATTGAGCCGATAGAAAAGATCGTCCCGGAATTTCCCCTCCGAGACGGCCGTCCGCAGGTTCTTGTTGGTGGCGGCGATGATGCGCAGATCGACCGTCTGGCTTTCGGAACTGCCGACGGGTTCGAAAATCCGCTCCTGAATCGCGCGAAGAATTTTGGCTTGCAGCGACAGGCTCATATCGCCGATCTCGTCGAGAAAAAGCGTCCCGTGGTCGGCCTGCGCGAACCGGCCGATGCGGTTGCTGAGGGCGCCGGTAAAGGCGCCTTTCTTGTGCCCGAACAATTCGCTTTCGAGCAGGCCCTCCGGAATTGCCGCGCAATTGACGGCGACGAAAGGCCCGTCCCTGTTGGGGCTGTTGAAGTGGATGGCGCGCGCAACCATTTCCTTGCCGGTTCCGCTTTCGCCGGTAATGAGCACATTGGCCTTGCTCTCGCTCAACTCCGATATGGCGGCAAGCACGCGCTTGAAGGCGGGGCTCTTGCCGACAAGATTGGCAAAGCTGTAGCGGCCCGCCAATTCGTCCCTGAGGCGCTCATTGTCGCGTATGGCATCGTAAAGGCGCGCCGCATTGCGGAGCGTCGCTTCAAGGGCGTCGATCTCCAGCGGCTTCGCCAGATAGTCGAACGCGCCCTCCTTGGCGAGGTTCACGGCGTCTTTCAGGGAGGAATAAGCCGTCATGATGATGACCGGCACATCGGGCGCCCTTCGCCGCAGCTCTTTCAGAAGATCGCCGCCGCTCATGCCCGGCATGCGCAGATCCGTGAGCACGACCTCTGCCGGATCCGCCTCGAACAGCTTCAACGCCTGCGCGCCGTCATTGGCCGTCAATACCCGGTAGCCGAAGCCCTTCAGCGCCACCGACAGCACTTCGACGAACTTGACTTCGTCATCGACGATGAGAACGGTGCGGCTCACGAGCGTCCCCCATCGACAATGGGAAACACCAGGGTGAAAGTGGCGCCATTGCCCGCTTCGCTATGGCATTCGACCGAACCGTCATGGCTGCGCATGATCGCGAACACCTTGGCGAGGCCGAGGCCCGTGCCCGTCGCCTTCGTCGTGAAAAACGGATTGAAAATCTTGTCCTGAATGTCGGGCTCGACCCCTCCGCCCGTATCCGTGAAGGATATGCGCGCGTTGTTTCCCTCGCGGCTCGTGCGGATGAAAAGTTTTCCTCCCATAGGCATGGCGTCCAACGCATTGAGCACGAGGTTGATCGAAGCCTGAAAAACCTGGTCGGAATCCGCTTGCGTTTCAAGCCCGGGAATCTCGTCCTGAATCTCGATATCTATGTTTCGCCTGGCGAATTCCGGCGCGAAGAACTGGGCGATGCGTGTGACGATGTCGGACAGGCGCACATTGCGCATGACCGGACTTCTGGGTTTGGCGAAATCGAGAAAGTCGGTGATCAGCGCGTCGATGCGTCCGACCTCGTCGATGACATGGCCGATGAGCATGAGGTCTTCCTCGCACAAGCCGCCGCGCCGGCGCACAAGCTCCGCCGACGTTTTGATCGTGCCGAGCGGGTTCCGGACCTCATGTGCGATGCCGACGCTGATTTCGCCCAGCGCCGCGATGCGTTCTCGCCGGCGCAGCTCTCCTTCGAGAGCATGCATCTTTCCAAGGTCTTCGGCCATCCGGTTGAAGGCGCGCGCAAGGTCGGCGACCTCGTCGTCGCCATCGACCGGCACCTGAGCGTAGTCGCCAAGCGCAATGCGCTGCGTCGCCTTGGCAAGATTGTGCATCGGTGCCGACAGACGCCGGGAAACCAGAACGCCGACGAGAGCCGAGAGAAGGAGCCCCGAAATGAAGATGCCGAAAAAGAGGCTCTTTCTCCCGATCACACCCTCGATGATGGTGGGCTTCACCATACTGGTGGACAGAACGGCGACGGTTTCGCCGTTATTCGTCGTGATCCCGCGATAAAGGACGTTGCCGTATCCAAAGCCGTTCGCCTGTTGCAGCACAGGCGCGTGGGTCGCCTCGAGGCGTCTCAGAATGCCCGTCGGCAGCACGCGGTTGGTGTTCATGTTATGCGAGGAAAACACCTGCCGGAACACGCCGTCCTCCCGGTAGTAGAGGCCGATTTCGATCGAACTCACGGCCCGGGCGGCGCTCATGAAATCTTCATCGAGCCAGTTGCCGATGAAAAGCGATATGGGCTTCCCCCCGGAAATTTCGCGCTTGATCGCACCCGACATCATCGTCAGGTGGCCGTCATGCGTGGTCGCGTAAAGATTCGAGACGCCGGAAAGCGCGACGCTTTTGATGCTGAGATCGTCGGGATAGGACGAAACGATATTCAAATTTTCGTCGACGATCGCGATGGCGTCGTAGCCCAGGCTCTTCAGAAGCTTCCGGACGGGCGCGCTGATGTGGAGCCGGTTGGTCGAGGGATCTATCCAGCCGGGCTGGGAGACGATGAAGTCGATGATGCCGCTGGTCTCGACCTGGGACTCCTTGACGGCGCTCAGGAAATAGCTCGACACCTCCAGAAGCCAGGTTTCGAGACTGTTCTGGAAGCGCCCGACGATGATGCTGCTGGTGATCTGGGCGACGAGGATCATGGGCAGAACGCTGACGAGCAGCGACGTCAGAACGAGCTTGCCCTGCATGGAGGTGACGAGCCGCGTCGGCCGCCAGGACCGCAGGCGATCGGCCAAGGCCTCGCGCCAACGGGAATATTGTTCTCGCAGCGCGTCGTAACGGGGTCCGGTCGTCGTCGGCATGGCCAGGCTTTCTCTTCGGCCGCGAATTCGAAAGACGGATTTGTATCGGCAGGAACGGGAGCGAGAACGCTGGACAAGAATACTCAAATCAGTTTTAGCGCAAAATCACGCAAGCGCGAGCGCCTGGTTCGCCTCGAAAACATTCACGAGCCGCTCGATCTGCTCCCGGCTGTGCCCGGCATTGAGCATGACACGCAATCTTGCCTGACCGAGCCCAACCGCGGGGAATTTCACGGCGTCCACATGGAAGCCTTCGGCCTTCAGGACAGCGGCGAACCGGTCGCAGCGTTGCTCGTCGCCGATGAAGACGGGAACGATGGGCGTCGTTCGCGCCATAAGCCGATAGGGAAGCCGGTCCATCAGGGAGAGAAAATACTTCTGATTGTCCCATAGCCTGCGCCTCAGCGCCGGCTCGTCCTTGACGATGTCGATCGCTTCCGAAATGGCGAGAACCTGATCCGGCGGCAGGGTCGATGTGAAGCCATAGGCCGAACACGTATAGCGCAGGATTTCGGCGATATAGCTGTCGGCCGCGATGAATCCGCCGAGCGCGCCGTAAGCCTTGCTGAGCGTGCCCATCTGGATGAGGCGTGGGCTGTTGACGTCGAAATGCTCCGAGGTGCCGCTGCCGTCGCGTCCGAGAACGCCGGTTCCGTGGGCATCGTCCATGTAGATCATCGCGTCGTATTTGTCGGCGAGCGCGATAATGTCCGGCAGCGGCGCAATGTCGCCGTCCTGGCTGAAGACGCCGTCCGTCACGATGATCCTGGTGTTCGCTTCGACCTTGCGCAGAAGCGATTCCAGATGGTCCATGTCGCGGTGACGATAGGCGTATTTCGCGACGCCCGACATCTGAATGCCTTCGCGGATGCTCGTGTGGTTATACTCGTCGCTCAGATAGGCATAGACATGCCGCTGGCGCGAGCCATAGCCGTAGATGCGCGCGAATTGCGACGCCTTCGGAATGGAAGAGAGCACGCCGAGATTGGTGAGGTAGCCGGTTGCGAAGATGACCGCGCCTTCCTTCTTCTTCAGCGCGGCGAGCTTTTCCTCAAGCCGCGTATAGATTTCGAGATCGCCGCCGAGAAGCCTCGACTCGCAATTGCCCACGCCGAAACGCTTCAGACCTTCTTCCGCCTTTGCAATCATGCGGGGGTGGGTCGCGAGTCCCAGATAGTTGTTCGTGCTGAACGACACATAGTCGCGCCCGCCCGCCCGGAAATTCGGCTGCGGAAGGCTCTCCACCACATCGACATCGTGAAGCGACCGGCCTTGCTCGCGCCACGACCAGAGTTCGGCATATTCGCGCAGCGCGCCCTGCTCGGAGGTCGCGTCGGGAGTCTTGTCGGATGTCGGCGTGGCGGATCTGTCCAATTTATCTGGCCTGGAATGTTGCAGCGTGAATGTCAATAAGCGGAGGGCGAGCGCCGCACCGCTATGACGGCGTTGTGGCCGCCAAAGGCGAAGGAGTTCGAGATTGCGACCCCGATCGAAGCGGCGCGCGCTTCATTCGGTACATGGTCAAGATCGCAGGATGGATCGGCTTCGAGAAAATTGACGGTCGGCGGAACGAAGCGGCGTTCCATGGCGATGATGGTCGCGGCGAGTTCCAGCGCGCCGGCCGCTCCCAGCGCATGCCCGTGCATCGCCTTGGTCGACGAAACGAAAAGCTTTCCCGCGTGCTGGCCAAAGACTTCATGGATCGCCTGCGTTTCGACGGCGTCGTTCGCCTGCGTTCCCGTCCCGTGGGCGTTGATGTAGTCGACATCCCCGGCGTCGAGCCCGGCATCGCGGAGACAGGCCTTCATGGCGCTCGCGGCGCCCGCGACGGCCGGCACGGCGATGTCCTGCGCATCCGAACTCATGCCGGCGCCGGCGATTTCCGCCCGGATGGCTGCGCCCCGCGCCTGTGCATGTTTGAGCGTTTCGAGAACGAAGATCGCGGCGCCTTCGCCGAGGACCATGCCCTTCCGGCCTTTGGAGAAAGGCCTGCATGTATCGGGCGCCATCACGCGAAGCGCCTCCCAGCTCTTCAGGCTGCCGAAGTTGAGGCAAGCCTCGGTTCCGCCCGTGATCGCCACATCGACCGCGCCGCTCCTCACCATCTGCAGCGCCATCCCGATGGCAGAATTCGCCGACGAGCAGGCGCTGGCGATGACGAAGGACGGGCCGGTAATGCCATGGTCGATGGTGATATGGCTCGCAGCGGCATTGAACATCAACTTTGGAATCGTGAGCGGATGGAGGCGCGGCTCGCGTTCCGCATAGAGGCGGTAATAGCTCTCATCCGTCGTCACGGCTCCGCCGCTCCCCGAACCGATAATGACGGCCGTGCGGGCGCCGAGCTCTTCGGTGAATGCGAGGCCGCTTTCCTTCACCGCTTCAGCCGTTGCGACCAGCGCGAACTGCGAGGCGCGGTCGAGCAGCTTCAGCTTGCGCGGTTCGAAATGTGCGGCCGGATCGAAATTCGGCACTTCCGCGGCCATCCACGATCCGGCCATTTCGCCGGCCATGATATTGAGCGGACCGATCGCAGAGCGGCCGGCTTGCAGCGCCTCGGCATACTCGCCGGAATTATTGCCGAGCGCCGATATGACGCCGACGCCCGTAACCACGACCCGGTTCATTGCTTGTGCTTTTGCTTGCGGAAAGGAAGTTTACAGATCCCTGTCAGCCGACAGCCGCTTCCTTCAGCTGTTCATTCGCCAGCCGGTTGACCATGTCGACGATGTCGCCGAGTGTCTTCAGCGAAACGCCGGTCGTTTTGTCCGCCGCGCTGTTGGCATTGTAGGGAATCTCGATCCCGAACTTGTCCTCGAGCGCGAATATGATCTCGACGATCTCCAGAGACTGAATATCGAGCTCGGCGAGATCTGCGTCGCGCGTGAGCAGCGCGCGATCGACGCGCGCTTCATTGGCGACAACCTCGGCGACTTCCGCTTCCGTTATCTGCACTGGACTGGACTCCCTTTACTGAATTCGGCCGACAGACCGACGACGCCGTTTCGTCGACAGCCGCCGACAAGTGAAATGGCATCCCGCACATCGCCGATCACGGCGGGTCGCACCGCCCGTGTGTTGCTAGCAAGATACATACCAAAAGAAAAACAGCGGGGAGATAGTCCTTTCCATCGATTTGCCGTCGACGGGACGCATCGCATCGCATCGGCAAAGCTCCATAATTTGGAGGAACGACAAAAATTTGTTGGAACCGGGAGCAGACGCGATCCGGCATTCAGTTGCTTGGCTTCTGGCCCGCCTCGTCGGTCTTGAGAGGCGGCAGCTCGCCCGCATCCGCCTTTGCGATCTGCGCCCGCAAATGATCGAGGAGCGCGCCGACATCGCCATTGTGGCGCGAGATGACGGAAGTGAAGGCGTCGCGCTGTTCCTGTGCAAGCCAGACACCGGCCACATTCACATCGAAGATCTTGAAACGCCCGTCTTCCGTTTTGAGCAGCCACCAGCTCACATCGGCCGGTTGCGAGCCGTCGGCGAAGATCATGCGGCTCTGGACGATGACCTGGTTTGCGCCTTTCGGAACCGATCCGAGTACAACGAACTTGTCATTCGGGCTGCCGGAAAGGCGCGCGACATAGACCTTCACGATGAAATTCTGGATGAGCGTCAGATATTCCTTCGTCTGCGGCCCGGTCGCGGCATGCAGATATTGCCCGAGGCAGAAGGCGCCGATCCGTTGGATGTCGGCGTCCTTCAGGAGCAGATCGGAGAACTTCGCCTCGCGGTCTGCGCGATTGATGCTGCTATCGTTGACGATCTGAATGGCCTGCATTGCCATTTCGGAGACGAATTGCTGCGCACCCGGATCGCCTTCGGCGCGTGATGGCGCGCTGAACGTCGCCGCCGCGACGACTGAAAGGCCGAAAACCAGTATGGAAACGAAGCTTCGCCTCGATAGCGAAATGGTCATGCTGAGCGCTCCTGCCATTGGCGCGTTCGCGCCCGAAGATGGAAAAGACGAGACGCTTGAAGGCAACAGGTCCTGGATCGCGAGGATCATTCTTGCTCGAAGACGTTTCGGGCTTCCAGCAGGAAATTGCCGGTCCTTGCAAACGCTCCTGAGAGACGAAATCGGCGTCCGGCCGCGCTTTGAGCCGACTTTCCGGCTTTATCCGGTGCCAGGCCCTCCGCGCATTGTAAACTAGTTTGGCTCCGTCGTTGCGTTGCGGCGGATCGACTGGAGAAACCCATGGCTGCGAATATCGTCACCCTCACCATGAATCCGGCAATCGACGTCTCGACTTCAGTTGCCCGGATCAGCCCCGCGCACAAGCTGCGTTGCGCCGAGCCGCATCGCGATCCGGGCGGCGGCGGCATAAACGTCGCCCGCGTCTTACAGCGCTATGGGGCGGATGTTCTCGCCGTCTATGTCGCGGGCGGCGCGACCGGCAGCCTGCTGCGCCAGCTCGTCAGGCGTGAGGGCATCGCCGATCTCGTCATTGAGGAGCCGCAGGAAACGCGGGAAGATCTGACGGTGCTTGAAACCGAAACCGGCGATCAGTTCCGCTTCGTCATGCCGGGGCCGGCCATTGGCGCTGAAACATGGAGGGCGGCGCTCGACGCCATCGACAATCTCGCCGCGCCGCGCTTTGTCGTCGCAAGCGGCAGCCTGCCGCTCGGCGTCCCGGTCGATTTCTATGCGCGCATGGCAAGGAGCGCGCGGAAGTCCGATACGAAGCTGGTGGTCGATACGTCCGGCGCGGCGCTCGAGGCCGCGCTCGCCGAGAAGCCCCATCTCATCAAGCCGAATTTGCGCGAGCTTGGCGAGCTCGTCGGCGCGCCTCTGGCGCACGAGACGGAATGGCGCAACGCGGCCGCAAAGCTCGTGGCCGACGGGAAAGCCGAAATCGTCGCCCTCACTCTCGGAGACAAGGGTGCGCTTCTGGCGACGAAAGACGCGATCTGGGCGGCGGACACGCCGAAGGTGAACGTCGTCAGCACCGTTGGCGCAGGCGACAGCTTCCTCGCAGTGCTCATCTGGAGTTTCGCTTCCGGCCTCGGACCCGAAGCGGCGTTGCGCCAGGCGGTGGCGGCAGGCTCTGCCGCGCTTCTATCGCCCGGAACGGATCTCTGCCATCCGGCGGACGTCGAGCGGCTTGCGGCCGATGTGGCGACAAGACGCCTGTAGGCGGGCGGCGCGACCTTCAGGCGACAATGCCGAGCATCATGCTGATATGCCCGTCGCCCCAAAGCGGCAGCAACAGACGTCCATATTCGCCGGACTTGAAAAATGTCGGCTGTCGGCCTTCGACCGTCGCGCTCGCCTGCGCCGAGAAAAAATCGAGCGGTGCGCGGACTTCGATCTCATCGGCGAACGAGCCTGCCAGTTCCTTGCCGTATCGGGCGGAAACATCCTTGCCCACAATGTCGAAGCGCAGGCGCACAGGGCCCGCCGAGACGGTTGCGAGAATGAGCTTGGCCGTCAGCCCCGGCAAATCGGAAAGCTTGACGTCGTCCCAATAGGGCATGTCGCTCGCGCGCCCGCGGATCAGCCCCTTCCAATAGTCATGGACCTTGGCGAAATCGGGCGTGAGATGCGGGGGCAGGGCGAAAGGATGTGCGGTGCTGGTCATTTTGACTCGCGGTTTGCTTGTGTGTCGGTTTCGAAATCCACAGCCAGGTGAGGCTACCCCGGCCCGTCTCTCGCGGCAATTTTCCGCTCCATGAACTGAAGCGGCGCATCGCCGAGACGGTCGTAAATTTTTTGAAGATAGGCAAAGGCCTTCTTGCGCGCGCCCGTCTCGTCCACGAGACCCTTGCGGTTATAGTAATCCTGATAAACGGGATGGGTGCGCAGCGGCGAACGGAAGTCTTTCAGCACCCAGGGCGAGAGCCCGCGCAACTTGCGGCTTCGCGCAAGCATGGCGAGTTGAAGCTCGTAGATCCGCAACTGATAGGTTTCCGACATCATCGTAACGTCGTCGCCCTCGAAGCCCGCCTTGGCGTCGGCGCCGAATTCGGTGACGATGAGCGGCTTGTCGGCGGCGGGGTCGAAAGCGAGCTCACCCATCAGGTCAAGAAACATCCGGGCCATCGTCGCCTCGTCTATCGGCACGGTGGCCGCCCATTGGCTCGCATAATACCAGCCGAAATATTCGTTCCAGGCGATGACGTCGATGTAGTCGGACAATGGGTCGTCGATCGAAAGACGGGGCGCGAGCGCCAGCCTTTCGAGCGCCGCCCGATCGTCCGCGTCGACGCCGGCGGCGAGGAGCGCGTCGCGAACAGGCGTCTTGGTCCCTTCCGTCACTTCCGCGTCCGTCAGAAGACGCGCGCGGATCGTGTTGACGACGGGCTGGCGAACATCCCTGTCGCGGCCATAAATGGCGGCCGAAACAAGCCGCGTATCGTCGAGTTGCCGAACCTCCTCGATCAGCGCCTTCAGAAAGGCGAGCCTCGGCTCGGTCGGCGGCGTTTCATTGCCGACCGACCAGATGACGACCGAGCAGCGGTTGCGGTCGCGCTCGACCATGGCGCGGACCTGGGCCCGCGCATTTTGAAGCGTCGCCGCATCGTCCCAGGCGATCTGCCAGTAGACGGGCGATTCCGACCAGATGAGGAGGCCGATCTCGTCGGCAAGTCGCGCGACGAATTGATGATGCGGATAATGTGCAAGCCGAACGAAATTGCAGTTGAGTTCCCTGGCGAGCGAAAGCAGCGCGCGCGCATCCTCGATGCCGTAGGCGCTGCCGTCATGGCGCGGGCTTTCGTCATGCGCGGAAATACCCTTGAGGAAAACGGGCTCGCCGTTCAGAAGAATGTCAGCGCCTCGCCGCTCGACCGTGCGAAAGCCGATCCGATCGCGGATCGTCTCGCCGTTGCAGCGGATCTCGACGTCATAAAGTTGCGGCCGATGCGGCGACCAGAGTTCTGCCTCCGTATGGAAATCGACCTCGGCCACGCCGGCATCGTTGACGACGGCGCGCGCCGTTTCGCCGAGCTCAGGCAATGAAAGTTCGATCTCAGCGCCGCCCGCCGCGCCGTCAAGGAAGAAGCTCGCCCGGACGCGGCGCGTTGCGAGATCGTCGAGCCTGATCCAGTAGTCCCGGATATAGGTGTCGGGGAGAGAGAGCAGCAGGACTTCGCGCTTGATCCCCCCATAGTTCCACCAGTCGGTGACCAGCGGCGGAACGGTTGCGGCGTCGAGCCGCGCATCCGCCTTGACGATGAGAAAATTGTCGCCTTCGCCGAGAGCGTCGGTCACATCGAAAGCGAGGGGCGTGTAGCCGCCTTCATGCGCGCCGATATATGCGCCGTTGAGCCAGACATCCGCCCGATAGTTGACGGCGCCGAAATGCAGAAGATAGCGCCGGCCGGACTTTTTGCCCGCAGTAAAATCCCGGCGATGCCAGATGGCCGATTCGTAAAAGAAAAGCTGCGCCTGCTGCGTGTTCCAGTCGCGCCCCGTCTCGAGCGTGCGGGCATTTGTGAAGGCGAATTCGACAAGCTCAAGCCCGCCGCCGGCGACGCGGCCTTGCACCAGCCCGCTGATGTCGCGTCCGGGAAGCGGCGGGTGCAGGCCCGGCGCGCGCGGATCGACGATGACGGGCCAGGCGCCGCCCAGATCGAGATGATCTCGCCCGAATGGGTTCTGGATAAGAACCGCGCTGCGCCCGGTCCCGTCCTTCATGCAGGTGAACTCAACCGGCGGATCGTCGCCGCATACCAATGCGCCGAAGCTTTCGGCGTTCGCTTCAGCGTATCGAAATCGACATAGACGAGACCGAAGCGGTTGGCGAAGCCCGCGCCCCATTCGAAATTGTCGAGAAGCGACCAGACGAAATAGCCGCGCACATCGGCGCCCGCCTTCACGGCTTCGCCGAGGGCAAACGTATAGGCGCGCAGATAATCGATGCGCCTTTCATCGACAATATTGCCGGCCGCATCCGGCGCATCCTTGTCGCCGCAGCCATTCTCCGTGACGTAAACGGGAAGTCCGTAACGCTTCGATGTGTCGATCAGGATTTCCCGGAAGGCATCCGGATAGATCGGCCAGCCGATGCCCGTTTGCGCGATCTCGTCGGGTGCCTTGCCCCAGGCAAAGCCGAGTTGGCTGCCGGCATCCGCGCGCGCATAGATCGGCGAATAGTGATTGAGGCCGAACCAGTCGGTCGGGCGGCATATCTGCGCCATGTCGCCCGCCTGCTGATAGGGCTCCATGTCGGCAGCCGCGAGCGCGGGATAGGCGGCGAAATTCTGCGGGTCGGGGAAAATCAGGTTCCAATGCGTATCGAGGAGTGCTGCCGCATGGATGTCTTCCGGCTTGTCGCTTTCGGGATAGACCTGCTGGCGATTATGCACGATGCCGATGGAGGCCGCGGGGACGAGCGACCGGATCACATCGACGGCGCGTCCATGCGCAAGGTTCAGATGATGCACGGCCTTGAAGTAGGAAGACCTCTCGGCAACGCCGGGCGCATTCCAGCCCATGGCATAGCCGAACATGATCGCGACCGAAGGTTCGTTGAACGTGGCGAAGCGCTTTACCCGGTCGCCATAACGCCGCGCAATGAGCGCCGCATAATCGGCGAACCAGCCCGCAATATCGCGATTGGTCCATCCGCCGAGATCGTCGAGCGACTGCGGCAGATCCCAATGATAGAGGCAGAGCCAGGGCTCTATGCCGGCTTCCAGCACGCCGTCGATCAGCCGGTCGTAAAAGTCGAGACCCTTTTCATTCGCCGCGCCGCGACCGAGCGGCAGCACGCGCGGCCAAGCGGTGGAGAAGCGATAGGCCTTGAGCCCCAGATCGCGCATCAGCGCGATATCCTCGGCATAGCGATGATAGTGGTCGCAGGCGACGTCGCCCGTGTCGCCGTTGCCGATGCGGCCCTTCTGGCGGCAGAAACTGTCCCAGATGCTTGCGCCCCGGCCGTCTTCCCGCGCGGCGCCTTCGATCTGGTAGCTCGATGTCGACGAGCCCCAGAGAAACCCCTTGGGAAGCGTTCCCTTCTGGAGTTCGGCGGTCACGGTCTTTGCGTCGGTGACGATCGGTGGATTTGGCATGATGAACCTTCGCTTGTCGAAACGCTGTGTCAGCTATCGTCCCGGGTTTCGTCGGTGGCGGGTCCGCCGAAGAGGTATCGGCCGCTCGCCGGCCTATCGAGGCAGATCTTGCGTTCGTGAAAGCGTTCGAGAACCGAATGAAATCCGATCGCCAGAATGGTCGCGTGAGGAAATTCGCGCTTCATGGTTTCCAGCATTTTCTCCTCGCCCAGCGGATCGAAGGCGTCGGTCGCTTCCTGCATGAATATCCAGCTCGGCCGATGAAGAAAGAGCCGTGCGAAGCCGAGACGCTGGCGACCGCGCATCGTGAGCACCTGATCCCATGCGTCTGTGTCGCTGAGCCGCGCGGCGAGATAGCCGAGGCCCGCATGGTCCAGCGCTTCGCGCATGGCGTTGTCGTCGAAAAGGGACGGGTCCTCCGGATAGCTGAGCACGGCCCGCAACGGTCCGGGGAAAATGAAGGGACTTTGCGGCATGAAGAAGATCGCCCGGTCTTTCGGGAGAAGCACCCGGCCGGACCCCCAGGGCCAGAGCCCGGCCGTAACCTTGAAGAGATCGACGGCCGCGCGCGCATCGCCATCGATCAGCACATGCTCGCCCTCGCGGACTTCGAGGTTGAAACCGTCGAGAACGAGCAGGCCGTCAGGCTGCGCGATATGGAGATCGACGACGGCAAGCATTGAAGAAGGGGCCGTGCCCACTTCGATCCTCCGCCCGGCGGAGAGCTCGGACGGGGTATCGAGCTTTTCGAGATCTTCATGCAAGGACAGAACGCGGTCGGCCGACGCTTTCCACTTCGCCATGTCGGTGACGTTGTCGATCGGCCAGGAAAGCGCCGAGGTGAGTTTCTGGAACGCCTGCGCGGTCTGCATGAGTATGCCGAGCGACATGGTGCCGGCGATATATTGCGGCGCGCATACGAGGATCGGAAAAACCGGCAGCAGGGCGCCATAGCCCGACGTGAAGAATATGATCCATGTAAAGGCCAGCGACTGGCGGTTCCACCATTCGCGTATGTCCGCAAAGAGTGCGAAGGAGCGCCGCCTCTCCATCGGTTCGCCGCCGACAAGCGCGATCGCCTCGGCTTCCTCGCGCGCCCGGGCAAGGCCGAAGCGGAAGTTCGCTTCCATGGTCTGAAGCTCGTTTGTCGATCTGACGAGTGAGCGCCCGAGCGCCAATCCAAGCAGAGTGCCGACGCCCGCATAGCCGAAGGCGAGAACAACCATGTAGCCTGGAACATGGATCGAGGAACCGTCGAACCGCAGATCGGTGCCGCCCGCAACCGAGAGGAGAATGTCGATGAAACTGCCGAGGATGAGCAGCGAATAGACGAGCGTATGCGTGAGGCTGACCG
This sequence comes from Parvibaculum sp., assembly GCA_031291615.1. GTDB lineage: Bacteria > Pseudomonadota > Alphaproteobacteria > Parvibaculales > Parvibaculaceae > Parvibaculum. The sequence continues at coordinate 70,925 of JARLIS010000043.1, read as the reverse complement.
CAAGCTCGGTCACATTGTGAATGTCTTCGGAAATGCGCCCATCCGGATTGTCGTGTTCTCCCGGCGTGAAGATAAGCTGATAATGCCGCTTCTCCGTCATCCAGCGGTCGATGACGCGCTTGGTGAGCCAGGCGCGCCAGCCGATCTGCAACTGCCTCTTGACCTGTAGATGGGCGCCGGTGACCGCGATGGTCAGAATGAAGATGATGGCGAAAATGCCGATCTGGGCGAGAAACCGTTCGAGCGACCGATCGCCCAGCGCGTCGAAAAGCGCGCCGTTCCAGTAATTCGTCCAGATGGCGAGCACGACCTGCGCCACGGTCAACAACACGAGCGCGACCGTTAAGCCGAGCGCCTTCCAGCGTTCCTCCGTCGTCCAGTAAGGCCCGGCGAGGCGGATGATTCGTCTGAAGAAACGATACCGCGTGGCCAGCGCGCCGCTTTTCGTATCGAACATGACGGGCGATTTCATGGCCACACCGCAAGATGGTTCTGGGCGAGCAGCCAGCCCGTCAGCACGACGCCGAGAAAGACGATGGCGATGCGCAATTGCGGTTCGGGAAGTCGGAGCGCGAGACGGCCGCCCGCGAACCCGCCGGCGATGCCGCCGGCCGCCAATGCCGCCGTTCCCGTCGCCTCAAGATTGCCCGACAGAAAGTAGACGAGGGCGGCCGTCGCGTTGAAGACCGCCGCGAGCAGGTTTTTGGTCGCGCCGGCCGCGCGCGGCGCCGCCCCCGCCAGCGTCAGCAGCGCGATGACGAGGAAGCCGCCGCCGCCGCCGAAGTAGCCGCCATAGCCGCCGGTGGCGGCGGCAATACTGAGTACCGCCGGTTTGGGCAAAGGCGCGGCGTTGCGCACGCCCAGGCGGCGCGCGATCAGAGGCTCGACGGCATAGATGAACGTCGATATGCCGATGAGCCAGGGAACGATGACCGCGAAGATGGTCGACGGTGTCGCAATCAGAAGCGCCGCCCCGGCAAGGCCGCCGATGAAACTTGCCAGCACGAGAGCGCCGAGCGGCGTGCCGGGGATGCTCTCCACCGCGCCGCGCGCCATCCAGGCTATGGCGAGCTGGCCGGGGAAAAGCGCCACGATGCTCGTCATGTTCGCCGCCCGCGCATCGAGCCCCGCAAGCATAAGCACGGGGATCGTCAGGAAAGCGCCGCCGCCGGCAATCGCATTGAGAATGCTGGCGGCAAATCCTGTCATGGCGAGCAGGGCGAGCATCATGGCCTAGGCACCCGATGCTTCCGCCTGGGCGACGATGGACATGGTGCGGATCACGCTCTGCGGATTGACGCTGATGGAATCGATGCCGAGCCGCGTGAGAAACCGCGCGATTTCAGGATCGTTCGCAGGCGCTTCGCCGCATATGCCGATATGGCGTTTGTTGCGCTTCGCCCCCGTCACGGCAAGGCGCAGCATTTCGAGCATGCCCGGATCCTTCTCGTCGAAGTCGAATGCGACGATCTCGGAATCGCGGTCGACGCCCAGCGTCAATTGGGTCAGATCGTTCGAGCCGATGGAAAAGCCGTCGAAGAGGGCAGAGAAGGCGTCGATGCGGATGACATTGTTCGGTATCTCGCACATGACGAAAATCTCGAGCCCGTTCTCGCCGCGCCTCAGCCCGTGCTCGCCCATGCTGGCGATGACCTTGCGCGCTTCTTCTTCGCGGCGGCAGAAGGGAACCATGATCTTGAGGTTGGTGAGCCCCATCGCGCCGCGCACCCGCGCAAGCGCCGCGCATTCCAGCGCGAAGCCCGCCGCATAGGCCGGATGCGTGTAGCGCGACGCGCCGCGAAAGCCGATCATCGGATTGTCTTCTTCGGGCTCGAAGCCCGCGCCCGCGATCAGGCTCGCATATTCGTTCGACTTGAAATCGGAAAGCCGCACGATGACGGGCTTTGGATAAAAAGCGGCGGCGATCGTGCCGACGCCCTCGGAAAGTTTCTCGATGAAAAAGTCGGCGGGTCTTCTGTAGCCTCGCGTCAGCGCCTCGATTTTCCGGCGGTCGCCGGCGGACTTCACTTTCTTCGGTGCGGCCAGCGCCATCGGATGGACGCCGATATAGTCATTGATGATGAATTCCATGCGTGCAAGTCCGACGCCGTCATTCGGCAGCATGGCGGTTCGGAAAGCGAGATCGGGGTTGCCGAGATTGACCATGATCCCCGTCTTCGGGCGCTTTATCTTGTCGATGGCCATGCGGGCGACCTCGCAGGCGATCTTCCCCTTGTAGATATGCCCTATATCGCCGCCGGCGCAGGAAACGGTCACGATTTCGCCGGTCCTGATCTTCGCCATCGCGCCGTCCGCGCCGACAACGGCGGGGACGCCAAGCTCGCGTGCGACGATGGCCGCGTGGCAGGTGCGGCCGCCATGATCGGTCACGATTGCCGCTGCGCCCTTCATCACCGGTTGCCAGTCGGGGCTTGTCGTCTCCGCGATCAGAACCTCGCCGGGCCGGAACTTCGCAAGATCGCTTTTCTTCGCGATGACGCGCGCCTTGCCGGTGGCGATTTTCTCGCCGACCGCCCGGCCCGAAACGAGAAGCGCACCCTTGCCCTTGAGCGTGTAGCTCTCCAGGTCTTTCCCCGCATTTTGCGAGGCGACCGTCTCGGGCCGCGCCTGTATGACATAGATGAGGCCGTCATTTCCGTCCTTCGCCCATTCGATATCCATGGGCATCGCGTGCCCGGCTTCGCGCGAATAATGGTCTTCGATGGCGATAGCGTGGCCGGCGAGTTCCAGAACCTCGGCATCGGTGAGGCAGTAGCGCGCCCGGTCGGCGCGCGTGGTGTTGACGAGCTGTGTGCTCACCTCGCCCTTTTGCCGGGCATAGACGAGCTTCACTTCCTTCGCGCCGAGCGAATGGCGCAGCACCGCGCGATGCCCCGCCTTGAATGTCGGCTTGTGGACATAGAACTCGTCGGGATCGACCTCGCCCTGCACGATCGTCTCGCCGAGACCGTAAGAGCCCGTGATGAAGACGACGTCGCGAAAGCCCGATTCCGTGTCGAGTGTGAACATGACGCCGCTCGACGCCTTGTCGGCGCCCACCATTTTCATGACGGCGACGGAGAGGAACACCTTGGAATGTTCGAAACCGTTATTGTTGCGATAGTTGATCGCCCGGCCGGTGAAGATCGAGGCAAAGCAGCGCCGGCAGGCATCGACGACATGGTCGAGACCGCGCACATTGAGAAAGCTCTCATGCTGGCCCGCGAAACTTGCCGTCGGCAGGTCTTCGGCAGTCGCCGAACTGCGAACGGCGACGGCGACGTTCTTGCCATATTGTTTTTGAAGCGCCGCATAACCCGCCTCGATCTGGCGTCTGATGTCGCCGGTGCCGGTGGCGCGGTAGACGATCTCGCGCGCCTTGGCGGCATTGCGCGCGAGCGTCCGGGTGTCGGCGCGTTCAAGGCCGGCGAGCAGGGGCGTCAGCTCCTCCCAGGCGCCCGCCTGCGCCAGCGCGTCGCGATAGGCCTCGGCGGTCAGGGCAAAGCCGTTCGGAACCCTCACGCCTGCATCCGAAAGCGCATTGTAAAGCTCGCCGAGCGAGGCTGTCTTGCCGCCGACGGACGGCACATCGGCGCTACGAATATCCTTGAACCAGCGAACGTAATTCCGATCCGGCACGGCAATGCCTCCCAAGCGCAACGACTTGATTTTTATGCGCAATCGGCACGCCTGCGGCATTGATCGAGGTCAACCGCTCAAGACCGCGCCGGCCTCGGTCAGCCTTCTTCCCTGTCCACCCATCGGCCGTCGAGCTTTTGATACCGCCGCTTGACGGCCGCCCAGGCGACGCGATTGGCGATCTCCTCGCGACGTTCGCCTTCGCCGGCATATTGCAACCAGGCATGGTTGAAGGCTTCGCGGAATATGTCCTGCCCGTGCTCGGGCAGATGCGCCCGGACCCGCGGCGGCAGATCGGCATTGATGCGATAGGGCATGGGGAAAGCCTCGCGCCCTAAGCTTCTATGATCACCTTGAGCGCCTGCGTCGCGGCCGCCCGACCGAACGTGTCATAGGCGTCGAGAATATTGGCGAGCTTGAAGTGGTGGGTGATGAGCTGCTTCGGATCGATCTTTTTCGACTGAACCGTCTTCAAAAGCATCGGCGTCGTCACCGTGTCCACGAGGCGTGTGGTGATGGTAATGTTTTGCGACCAGAGCTTTTCCAGGTGAAGATCGACCTCGACGCCATGAACGCCGACATTTGCAACCACGCCGCCCGGGCCCACAATCTCCGTGCATAGTTCGAATGTCGCCGGAACGCCGACCGCCTCGATGGCGGCATCGACGCCGCGACCGCCGGTCATCTTCAATACGGCTTCCGCCGCCTTGCCGTCCTTGCTGTTGATGGTCGCCGTCGCGCCGAAGCGTTTTGAAACTTCAAGGCGGTTGTCGTCGAGGTCGATCATGATGATCTCGGCGGGCGAATAGAATTGCGCGGTAAGAAGCGCGGCAAGTCCGATGGGGCCGGAGCCGACGATGGCCACCGTATCGCCCGGCTTCACCTTGCCGTTGAGGACACCGCATTCGAAGCCGGTCGGCAGAATGTCGCTCAACATGACGAGCGCCTCTTCATCCGCCCCGGACGGAATGCGATAGAGGCTCGTATCGGCATGTGGAATGCGCACGAACTCCGCCTGCGTGCCGTCGATGGCATTGCCCAGTATCCAGCCGCCGGTCGTGCAATGGGAATACATGCCGCGCCGGCAGTACTCGCACCTGCCGCAGGCCGAGATGCAGGAGATGAGAACGTGGTCGCCCTTCTTGAAGGTGGTGACGCCTGCGCCCGTCTTCTCGACGATGCCGACGCCTTCATGCCCGAGAATGCGGCCCGGCGCGCAGGTCGGAACGTCTCCCTTGAGGATGTGAAGGTCGGTGCCGCAAATGGTCGTGCGCGTGATCCTGACCACGGCATCGGTCGGATCGGCGATGTCGGGCATCGGGCGGTCTTCGAGTGCCTTCTTGCCCGGCCCCTGATAAACGAGCGCCTTCATGATCGTCTCCTGTCGACGCGCAGACGGACCGATGGAGGGAAGCGGGACGGCCGATCAGGTCAGCGTCGTTAAGAAGCATTCCGCATCCATGCCGCAATCGGCGCATTGACCTCGATCAACAACCTGCAATCGATGGGCCGAGGCGCGCGGTTACAGGTAAATCGGGCGCAACCGCGCGCTTTATCGCTGCCATTCGGGAATGAAGAGACGCAGCCCGTCGAGTTCCGCCGTCATCCTGATCTGGCATGAAAGTCGGCTGCTTTCGCCCGTGTTGACGGCGAAGTCGAGTATGTCCTCCTCCATGCCCGTCGCCCGGCCGACCTTGTCGATCCATGCGGGATCGACAAGGACGTGACATGTTGAGCAAGTACAGTTGCCGCCGCAATCGGCGTCGATGTTCGGCACGGAATGGACGATCGCGGCCTGCATCGCCGTCGTGCCGACCGCCGTCTGAACCTCATGCTCGGTTCCGTCGGGCTCGACAAAGACGATGACGGGCATTTCCTATCAGGCGGCCGGCAGCCGGCCGGCTACGGCTTCCCAGTCGGCAAGATGGTCGACAAAGGCGGTCAGGAAGTCGGCGCGCCTGTTCTCATAGTCGACGTAATAGGCATGCTCCCAGACATCGCAGACGAGCAGAGGCTGCTTGTCGAGCGCCACCGGCGTGCCGGCATTCGACGTCTTGACGATTTCAAGCGCGCCCTTGTCCGCGACAAGCCAGATCCAGCCGCTTCCGAACTGGCCGAGCCCCTCGGCGACGAACTTGCGCTTGAACCCGTCGAAGTCGCCGAAGCTCCGCGCAAGCGCCTTGCGCAGCCGCTCGGGCGCCGCTTGTCCGCCCGGCTTCATGCAGGTCCAGAAGAAGGAATGATTGAGGTGCTGTGCGGCGTTGTTGAAGATGGCGGCCGAGGAAGGGTCGTCATGCGTCTTGCGGATGACGTTTTCGAGCGGCATGTCGGCAAAGGGCGTGCCCCGCGTCAGCTCGTTGAGCTTCGTCACATAGCCGCGATGATGCTTGCCGTGATGGAGCTCCAGCGTCTTCGCGGACATATAGGGCTGGAGCGCATCGAGGGAAAACGGAAGATCGGGAAGGGAAAACGGCATCGGGGACCTCTTTCGCTAGAAGTGCCGGCCATTCGCTTCCGCCCCGAAAGCGCGCCGATGGCGGCTTCGGCCGGAGCGAACGCAATGGCTGCCCGGCCCGAAAGCGTCGAGGCGGGGATGGCATCACATAAAAAGGTAAGTAATATACCCTGATTGAGTATCGGCCCCGCCGCTTTATTGTGCAATCCGGATTTCACTCCGCCGGTCGCGACAAATCGCTTCGCCGGACGTGAGTGGCCTTCGCAAACCTCGCGCCGCCGCACCGGTCTTATGGTAGGATTCATATGGTCGGACGGAGAGAGACGAGATGCGTGTTACCCTGCATACCGATTATGCGCTCAGGATGTTGATGCTGCTTGCGGCGGCGCCCGATGAGCTGCACACGATCGAGGAAATCTCGAAACGCTACGATATTTCGCGCAACCATCTGATGAAGGTCGCTCAAACGCTCGTGCAGGCAGGTTTCGTCGAGAGCGTCCGTGGGCGGAGCGGCGGGTTGCGTCTGGGCAAGAGCCCGCAGAACATAAATATCGGCGCCGTCGTCCGCGCCACGGAAGACGGCTTCAACTTGGTCGAATGCTTCGACGCCGAGCACAATAGTTGCCGGATATCGTCGGCTTGCGGCTTGAAGGGTCCGCTGGAAGAAGCGCTTGCCGCATTCCTCGGCGTGCTCGACCGCTACAGCCTTGCGGACCTCATCAGAAATCCGGGACGCATGCGGCGCATGCAACGATTGCTGAACGCGGACGCCGAAGTCGCATAGGTATATTATCCTCTAAGGTCCGCGCACCAATTGCCGCAGCAGCGTCGATATCGTTGAAAGCGGGCGCTGCGCGTTCTATATAAGGTATATAAAATACCTGATAATAGATTGGAATGGAGCGGGCAATGGGGCGTCACGTCTATGTCGATCTGAATGTCCATCATCAGGTGGCGGGTCTGTCGGACAGACTGGCCTTTTCATTCGTGAAATTTCTGCGTTTCTTCGCCGACGCGTTTTTCGCCCGGCGCTACGGGCACCGCGCCGTCGTGCTCGAAACGGTCGCCGCCGTGCCCGGCATGGTCGGCGCGACGCTCAATCACCTCAAATGTCTGCGCAAGATGTGCGACGACCGCGGCTGGATTCGCACCTTGATGGACGAGGCGAAAAACGAGCGGATGCACCTCATGACTTTCATTGAAATCGCGCAGCCGAACCGGTTCGAGCGTCTGCTGGTGCTGTTCGTGCAGGGAATTTTCTACAATGCGTTCTTCCTGCTCTATCTGTTTTCGCCCAGGACGGCGCATCGCGTGGTCGGCTATTTCGAGGAGGAAGCCGTCATCAGCTACACGGATTTTCTTGCCGAAATAGATTCCGGCCGCCACGAAAACGTGCCGGCGCCGGAAATCGCGCGGCGGTATTGGAACCTTACCGATGGGGCGACGCTGCGCGACGTGGTGATTGCGGTGCGCGCCGACGAAGCCAATCACCGGGACGTCAATCACGATTTCGCCAATCAGCTCGCCGGAGAGGCGTCAGTGGGTCCGGTTGCGTCCGGCCGCGACGTGGCCTGAAATGAACAAGGGACTGCCGGACGGGCTCGTCGCCTACAAACGCACGCCGGTCTTTGACGAAAAGACGATCCCGGCCGGGCTGATGCGCGGTCACAGCACGAAGGCGGGCGTCTGGGGCACCATTCATGTGTTGCACGGTGAGTTGCTCTATCGCGTAATCGAACCGCCCGGCGAACTGATCGTTAACAGGGACTCGCCTCTCGTCGTCATCTGGCCACAAGAAGTTCACGAGGTCGCGCTGCGGGGCCCGGTGCTCTTTTACGTCGAGTTCCACGCGGCGAAGGTGGAGACGCCATGACGAGAGAGATCGCGATCAAGCGCGTTTACGAGCCGGCCGCAAAGTCGGACGGAACGCGCATACTCGTCGACCGCCTCTGGCCGCGCGGCGTTTCGCGGGCCGGTGCCGCGCTCGACGTCTGGATGAAGGACGTCGCGCCGAGCGCCGAACTCCGCAAATGGTTCAATCACGAGCCCGAGCGCTGGGCCGAATTCCGCCGCCGCTACGAAGCCGAATTGAAAAAGAACCGCGCGGCGGTTGAGCTTCTGCTTGCCCATGGCGGCAAGAAGCGGCTGACGCTTCTCTATTCCGCGCATGACGAGGAGCGAAACCAGGCCGTCGTGCTGGCGGCGCACCTGCGCAAGCTGAACTGACCTTGCCGCTTCACGGTTGCGCCCAGCCTTCCGCTTCCGCATCGAGCGCCATGCGCAGCCCGCGCCGGGCGGTCTGCACCGCTGGCCCATCGGACTGGGCCGAAGACAAGGCATAGATCGAGAAGGAAAATTCCGGCGCGTTCCGGACGCGGTGCAGCGTGCCGTCGTCGAGATACCGGCGCACCGCGCGGGTGCGGAAATAGCCCGAGCCTCCGACCGCCAGAATATATTGCAGTGCCAGCGGCCCCAGCCCGACGAATGAGCCCGCATCGCGCAGGTGCGGGAATACGATCTCGTGATGAGCAGCAAAATCGGGCCCCCAATCGACCTGAACATAGTCCCCGCCCGTCACTTCGGTCGCCTCGGGATCGGTGCTGACCGCGATCAGCCTTTCCTCCAGCAGAAGCTCGAATTGAATGCCTGGCCGTTGCGACGGCGCATACATGATCGCGATGTCGAGAACGCCGGCCTGGACTTTTTCGATGAGCCGCTCCCCGAGATCGACTTGCGTTCTGAGCGCGATTTCGGGCGCCTCTCGCCGCATCCAGATAAGCCAGTTGAGCAGAAGCGGATTCCACAGGCTGAGTTCGCCGCCGATGGCGACCATCGCCTCGCGCCCGGGCGGCAGCGCAACCTGCTGCCGCGCCCGCTCCCAGATCTGCACCAGCGATGCGGCAAAGCGAATGAATTCATTGCCCGCCGGCGTCAGCCGCGCGCCCGCTTTGTTGCGCACAAAGAGGCTTCGCCCGATCTGGTCTTCAAGAGCCTTGATGCGGGCGCTGACGGCTGTCTGGGTGATGTTGAGCCGCTCGGCCGCGCGCACGAAGCTCCCTGTGGAAACCACGTCAAGAAAAGTGCGCGCCAGATCGATGTCCATTTAAAACCAAATATATTGATGTTAACTACGAATAATATTCGTTTGTGATGTGGATGGCGAGGTGCAACTTTTGGCAGCCGGTCGTTCCTTCTTCAGACGCGCCGGGCGGTGGCGCGCCTGATAAATACAATATTTTATTGTATATAAATCGCGCTCTGCAAAAGGATTCGGAAAATAGATTTTCTCCGAGCTCCGAATGTGATTTTGCCCGCCAAGGGAGCAAGAGTGACATGAACATGCCCGTTTCGATCCTGCCTGGAATTGGCCTGACGGAACGGGAGCGCGAGCAGCTTGAGGCTCTCGCCAATGCCCTGAGCCCCGACCGCGCCTTATGGGCGAGTGGCTTTCTGGCCGGCGTCGCCCATGCCCGCTTGTCAGATGGCGTCGCTGCCGTATCGGCTCCTCATATCGTCCCTTCGCCTGACACCGCGGCCGCGCTTGCCATTCTTTACGCAAGCGAGACCGGCAATGCGGCCGAGCTCGCGCGGCGCGTCGAAGCGCGCGCGCAAGGCCTCGGCCTCAAGGCCGTCGCGAGCGACCTTGCCTCCTACAAGCAACGCAACCTGAAGGATGAGCGGTTGATCCTTCTGATTTCGAGCACGCATGGCGAAGGCGAGCCGCCCGAACCCGCCGCCGGCTTCTTCGAATTCCTGGCCGGACGCAAGGCGCCGAAGCTGGACGGCGCGCGCTTCGCGGTTCTGGGCCTCGGCGATACGACCTATGAGTTCTTCTGCGAAGCGGCAAAGCGCCTCGACCGCCGTCTCGAGGAACTGGGCGCGTCGCGCTTTCACGATCGCCTCGATTGCGATGTCGACTACGAAGAGCCCGCGGAAGCCTGGATCGAGGCCCTGCTCGAAAAGCTGCGCGCGGAACAGGCGGCTGCGGATGCGGCCCGCCCGGCTCCCGCCGCCGGCATCGGTGTTCCATCAGTCGTCGCCGGCTTCGACAAGCGCAATCCCTTCCTCGCTCCGGTCGTGGAAAACATCGTCATCACCGGTCGCGGTTCGAGCAAGGAGACGCGGCACATCGAATTTGCGCTCGAAGGATCGGGTCTTTCCTACGAACCGGGCGATGCGCTCGGCATCCTGCCGCGGAACGACCCCGCGCTTGTCGAGGAATTGCTGGAGCGATGCGGCTTCACGGGTGGCGAAACCGTAACGGTCAGGACCGGCGAGATCGCCCTTGCCGAAGCTCTTTCGCGCGAATTCGAAATCACCGCGCTGACCCCGCGCTTCCTGCAACGCTGGACGGAATTGTCGGGAGCGGAAGATCTTGCGCGTCTGACATCTGATGGCGACCGCGCCGCGCTTGCAGCCTTCATGCATGCCAACCATGTCATCGACGTTGTAAGGCGGCATCCGGTGCCCGGCCTCGATGCGTCAGGCCTGACCGCGGCGCTCCGCGGATTGCAGCCGCGCCTCTATTCCATCGCATCGAGCGCGCTCGCCGTGCCGGAGGAAGTGCACATCACCGTTTCGTCGGTGCGCTACGTCCTTCAGGAGATCGAGCGGACGGGCGTCGCCTCATGCTATCTGGCCGACAGAGTGCGCCCCGACGATACTGTGCCTGTCTATATTCAGCGCAACGACAATTTCAGGCTGCCGAAAGACGGCGACACGCCGATCGTCATGATCGGTGCCGGAACGGGCGTCGCGCCCTATCGCGCCTTCGTCCAGCAGCGCGAGGCGGAGGGCGCGTCCGCAAGGTCCTGGCTCTTTTTCGGCGAGCGCAACTTCCGCACCGACTTCCTCTATCAGACGGAGTGGCAGGACTGGCTGAAAGATGGCGTCCTCGCCCGCATGGACGTCGCCTTTTCGCGCGATCAGGCGGAGAAGCGCTACATCCAGCACGTCATGCTGGAGCGCGGCGCCGAACTCTTCGCCTGGCTGGAGGAGGGTGCGCATCTCTATCTCTGCGGCGATGCGGAGAAGCTCGCGCCCGACGCGCATGAAGCGCTCCTCTCCATTGTCGAGACGCATGGCGCGATGACGCGCGAAAGCGCCGAGGAATATCTGCGCGAATTGCAGCATAACGGGCGCTATCAGCGCGACGTCTATTGAGGATTTGACCGTGAGCATCGAGATGAAAAAACCGGCGGTCGACCGCAGCCACGACATTTCGCAGCCGCTCGAAAAACTTCATGCAAACGAACGGTTGAAAGACCGGAGCAACTATCTGCGCGGAACGATCGAGGAGAGCCTGCGCGCACCGCTCACCGGAGCCGTCACCCACGACGACACGAAGCTGATGAAGTTTCACGGCATCTATCAGCAGGACGACCGCGACCTGCGCGACGAGCGCCGCCGCCAGAAGCTCGAACCCGCCTACCAGTTCATGGTCCGCATCCGCCTTGCGGGAGGCGTCTGTACGCCCGACCAATGGCTGAAGATCGACGCGCTCGCCCGCGCTTATGGCGGATCGTCGCTCAGGATGACGACGCGCCAGACCTTTCAGTTTCACGGCATTTTGAAACCGAACCTGAAGAAGACGATACAGGGATTGCGCGATGCGCTGCTCGACACGGTCGCCGCCTGCGGCGACGACACGCGCGGCGTCATGTGTTCGGTCAACCCGCACCTCTCCGACCTTCATGCGGAAGTCTATGACATCGCGCGCCGCACCTCGAACCACGTCATCCCGAAGACCCGCGCCTATCACGAGATCTGGCTCGACGGCGAAAAGATCGAACCGACCGCCGCGGAAGACCCGATGTATGGGCGCACATATCTGCCGCGTAAGTTCAAGTTCGGCTTCGTGATCCCACCCGTCAACGACATCGACGTCTATGCGCAGGACGTCGGCCTCATCGCCATCTCGGAGGGCGAGAAACTTCTCGGCTTCAACATCTGCGTCGGCGGCGGAATGGGCAATACCGACAATGCGCCCGAGACCTATCCGCGCCTCGCCGACGTGATCGGATATTTCCCGAAGGAAAGGATACTGGAAATCGCCGAAGCGGCGACGACGATACAGCGCGATTACGGCGACCGCGTCGACCGCGCCCATGCCCGCTTCAAATACACGATCGACGACAAGGGCCTCGACTGGTTCAGGTCTGAACTCGAAAGCCGCGTCGGCTTTTCGCTGGAAGAGCCGCGCCCCTATGCCTTCGAGACGAATGGCGACAGCTATGGCTGGTCGCGCGGCTCCAACGGCATGTGGCACTTCACGATGTTCATCGAGAATGGGCGTATCCGCAACGCGGACGGCCGCCAGTTGATGACGGCTTTGCGCGAACTGGCGCATCTGCACAAGGGTGAATTCCGTCTGACGCCCAACCAGAATCTGATCGTCGCCAATATCGCGGAAGCCGACAAGCCGCATATTGCAGACATGCTGGCCGCCTTCGGTCTGGACAGCTCCATCCATGCGAGCGCCTTGCGGCTCAACTCGATGGCCTGCGTCGCGCTGCCGACATGCGGCCTCGCAATGGCCGAAAGCGAACGTTACCTGCCGAGTCTCGTCACCAAGATCGAGCACATTCTTGCGAGCCACGGCCTCGCCGACGAACCGATCACCATGCGCATGACGGGCTGCCCGAACGGCTGCGCGAGGCCCTATGTCGCCGAGATCGCCTTCACCGGCCGCGCGCCGGGAAAATACAACCTCTATCTCGGTGGCGGCTTTCACGGCCAGCGGCTGAACCGGCTCTATCTCGAGAACATCGGCGAGGAGCGCATTTTGCGCGAGCTGGAGGCGATCATCTCCCGTTTCGCGAATGAGCGCCTGGACAGCGAACACTTCGGAGATTTCGTCATTCGCGCGGGCTACGTGCGCGAAGTGACGAGCGGAAAAGATTTCAAAAGTTGACGGCACGGCCGTCTCAAGGAGGACCGAATGAGTAGCTTCATGCTGATTTCGTCGCGCGATCCGTTCGAATGCGGCGATACGGAAAACTTTTATCGATTGGCGGTCGACCTGAAGACGGGCGGAAGCGATGTGACGCTTTTTCTTGTCCAGAACGGAGTTCTTCCGGCGCGGGACGGCGCCGAGAACCTCGCATTGCGCCAGGTCGTGCATTCGGGCGTTCGCGTGGTGGCGGACGAGTTCTCGCTGCGCGAGCGCGCGGTCGGCAGGTCCGAGCTCGCCGACGGCATTGCGGCGGTGTCGCTGGAGCGCGTCGTCGACGCGCTGGCCGCCGGCGCCAAAACGATCTGGCATTAGGAGACATCAGATGAGCAATCCGAAAACCCTCGCCTTCGCGATCATGGACCCGCCCTTTGAAAGCGCCCGGTCAACGACCTTCTTCCGCCTGCTCGAAATCGCGGCGGGCCGTGGATACAACCTCAACGTCTTTGCCTATGAAGGCGGCGTCCACCTCTCTTTCGAACAGCAGAAGGCGCATGGCAACGGCGTTCATGGAACGGACGTCGAGACCGAGCATCACCCGCTTCCGAAAATCTGGGTCGGCGAGATCATCGCCACAGCGAAAAAGAACGGCGGCGCAGTCAACTGGGTGAATTGCGGCCTCTGCGCCGACGAGCGCGGCATCGACAAGGTGGTCGAAGGCGTCCGCCGCGGCGGACCGGCCGACTTCTGGAAGCTGGCCGCGGCTTCCGACAATTCGCTTGTCATCGGCACGAGGTAAGGATCATGAAAGCGCTTCAGATCATCGAGACCGCCTATCGGGGAACGCTGGAAGAACAGGACGACACCATCATCTGGCTGACGCATTCCATGCGCGATGCAGGCGCCGAGCTTTCGGTCCTGCTGACCGGCAACGCCGTCAACTATGCCGTGAAAGGCCAGGATGCGAGCGGACTTTCTTTCGGCGACTGGAAACAGACCAATCCGCCCCGCATCGAAGCCGAGCTTGAAAAACTGATCGGCAAAGGCGTGCCGGTCTATGCTGTGCGCGACGACATCGACCGGCGCGGCCTCGGCAAGGTGGCGAAGGTCACGGGCGTCCAGCTCGTCGCCCGCAATGCGCTGGCCGCACTGCTCGAAGCGCACGACCTTGTCTGGCACTGGTAAGATGAGCGCCGTGTTCCATACTGCGGCCTGCGACATTCTCGGCTGCGACCTTCCGGTCGTGCTCGCCGGCATGGGCGGCGTCGCCCGCGCGGAGCTTGTTGCCGCGGTGAGCGAGGCGGGCGGCTACGGCTTTCTCGGCATGGTGCGCGAGTCGCCGCGCTTCATCCGCAAGCAGATCCACGAAGTGAGGGCGGCAACCGGCCGGGATTTCGGCGTCACCCTCATTCCCGCCGCGACGCCGCCGGACCTCTTCCGCGAGGAGCTTCAGGTCTGCATTGAGGAACGGGTCCACTCGGTCTGCCTCTTCTGGGGCGTCGACCGCGAAACGATTGCCCGGCTGAGGGCAAGCGGCATTCTTGTCGTCTGCCAGATTGGCACTGCGGCGGAAGCGTCAGCGGCGATCCGCGCGGGCGCGCAAATGCTGATCGCGCAAGGCGTCGAGGCGGGCGGCCATGTGCGCGGCGAGACCGCGCGCTCGGTCCTGCTGAAGGAGACGCTCGCCGTTTCGGGCGACGTGCCGGTTCTCGCCGCTGGCGGCGTGGCGACGGGAGCCGATCTTCTGGCCGCGCTCGACGACGGTGCGTCGGGCGTCGTGCTCGGCACGGCGCTTCTTGCCACGAAAGAGTCATTCGCACACGACTATCACAAGCGGCGCATCGTCGAGGCATCGCCCGGCGACACGCTGCGCACGCAGGATTTTCACATCAACTGGCCGCGCGGCGCCTTCGTCAGGGTCTTGGGAAACAGCGTGACGCAAGGCGCGCATGGCGATCCCTTCCGGCCGGAGCGGGAAATCATCGGCGAGGATTTCGGCCGCTCTCTCTACAGGTTCAGCACCGACTCTCCCTTGCGCACAACAAGCGGCTCGCTTGAGCAAATGGCGCTCTATGCCGGAACGGGCGCGGGCTCCATCGCCGACATCCCTTCCGCAGCAAGCCGGATCGACAAAATCGTCGGCGATGCGCTCGCGCTCAGGACGGCGGCGCAGCACGTCGCGGCCGTTCCCGGCGAAAACGCGCCTGCGGAACTCGCCTCGCCGAGCTGCTCTGCCGCTGCGGCGGACGACGCCTATATGGGATTTCTTCCCCGCGACGAGGTGGTGAGCCTTCTCAACCTTCTGCTCGAAGCGGAACGGGCAGGCGCGCGCGCGGCCGCAAGGCTCGCCCTCGATCTCGCCGATCCCGCCTCAAAGGCGGAAATGAAGGCGCTCCATGCCGACGAGACGTTCTGCTGCCGGCTCCTTCTGGAGGAAATCGCCGCGCTCGGCGCAACGCCCTCGCCGCGCATAGGCGATTTCTACGACAAGCTGATGGGGGTCGAGCCCATCGAAGATCGCGTGCCCTTTCTCGCCAAAGGACAGCGATGGGTCGCAAGAAAACTGCATGAGGCGCTGCCGAAAATTCGCGACGACAGGCTCCATGCAAGGCTCGTCGAAATGCTCGCCTTGCACGAAGTCTAGCCTTCAGCCAGCGGGCACCGTGCGCTGACTCTGCTCGCCGAGCCCTTCAATGCCGAGACGCATGGTCTGTCCCGCCTTCAGGTAAACCGGCGCGGGCTTGATCCCGAGGCCGACACCGGGCGGCGTTCCCGTCGAGATGATGTCGCCGGGCTGCAAACTCATGAATTGCGAGATATAGGCGACGATGAACGGCACCTTGAAGATCATGGTCCGCGTATTGCCGTTCTGATAGCGATGCCCGTCGACCTCGAGCCAGAGGCCGAGATTTTGCGGATCGGCCACTTCGTCCCGCGTCACGAGCCAGGGACCGATGGGGCCGAACGTATCGGCGCTCTTGCCCTTCACCCATTGCCCGCCGCGTTCCATCTGGAAGGCGCGTTCGGAGAGATCGTTGATGACGCAATAGCCTGCGATGTGATCGAACGCATCGGCCTCGTCGATATAGCGCGCTTCCTTGCCGATGACGACGCCGAGCTCGACCTCCCAATCGGTCTTGATCGAGCCGCGCGGAATGATGATGTCGTCGTCCGGGCCACATATCGCGCTTGTCGCCTTGAAGAAGAGAACAGGCTCGGACGGCACTTCCATGCCGGATTCGGCGGCGTGATCGGCATAATTGAGGCCGACGCAGATGAACTTGCCAACCTTGCCGACGCAAGCTCCGATGCGAGGCTGCCCTGCAACCGCATGCAGCGTAGCCGGATCGACTTTTGAAAGTCTGGCAAGCGAATCCGGCGCGATCGTCGTCCCGTCAATGTCGCCGACATGCCCCGAAAGATCGCGGATGACGCCCTTGGCATCCACAAGGCCGGGCTTCTCTGCGCCCCGCGGTCCGTATCGCAGAAGTTTCATGTGTTGCTCCAGCCGCCGTCGATGGTGAGGATGCTGCCCGTCATGAAGCCTGCCGCATCGCTTGCGAGATAGACGATGAGTTCGGCCACTTCTTCCGGTTGTCCGATGCGGCCGATCGGCTGGCGTGCGATGAAGGCGGCGCGCGCCGTCTCATAGTCGCCTTGCGCGCGCATGCGCCCGTCAAGCGAGGGCGTCTCAACCGTGCCGGGGCAGATGGCGTTGCAGCGAATGCCCTTCGTCACGAAATCGGCGGCGACGGAGCGCGTGAGACCGATCACGGCGGCCTTGGTGACGCCATAGGCGAAACGGTTCGGCGCCCCGATGATCGACGAAGCGACGGACGACATGTTGATGATCGACGCGCCGCCCGCTTCGATCATCGCGGGCAGGAAGGCCTGGATCATCCGGTACATCGAGCGGACATTGAGGGTCATCGAAAAGTCCCAGTCCTTCTCGGTGCAATCGAGGATCGTGCCGTGATGGACGAAGCCCGCACAGTTGAAAAGAATGTCGACCGCGCCGATCTCGCCTGCCAGCGCTTCGATGGCGGCGCGATCCGTCACGTCGAGCCGCCGTCTGTCGGCGCCCTGAAGCGTCGCGAGCTTCGCCTCGTCGATATCGGTTGCAATGACGCGTGCGCCTTCGCGCAGAAAGGCTTCGGCCGTCGCCCGGCCCATGCCCTGCGCCGCCGCCGTCACCAGCGCGGTCTTGCCTGTCAGCCTGCCGGCCATATCGTTTCCTCTCAATCGGTGTGAAAGACGTTTTCCATCGCCGCCCATTGTTCTCCGGCCGCGCGCGAGGCGAGCGGCTCCTGGCAAGGGTCGGTGAGCTGCCACCAGCGGCGCGTCGGCTCGTGCTCATTCATGCGCGCCATGTCGGCTTCGAAGTCCGTGCCGACATATTCCCAATAGCCGAACAGCAGGTTCTCCGGCTCGCGCAGAAAGATCGTGTAGTTGGTGATGTTGCAGGCGCGGATCATGTCCAGCACCTCCGGCCAGACGGCGGCATGAAGCCGCTTGTATTCGGCGAGCTTTTCCGGCTTCACGCCGATCACCATGCCCATTCTCTCCATCAGGCATCTCCCTCTGTAACGTCGATGCTCTCGACCTTCCGTCCGTCGATGGCGTCCCAGTCCCAGTCGATGCCGAGGCCTGGCGCCGACGGCGCAACCGCATATCCCTTTTCGATCGTCATGCGCGAGGACGTGATTTCGTCAAGCTGCGGAATATATTCGACCCAGCGCCCGTTCGGCACCGCGCAGGTGAGCGAGACGTGAAGCTCCATCAGGAAGTGCGGGCAGACCGGCATGTTGAAAGCCTCTGCCACATGCGCGACCTTGAGCCAGGGCGTGATGCCGCCGATGCGCGCAACATCGACCTGCACGATGGAGCAGGCGCCCTTCTGCATATATTCGCGGAAATGCCTGAGCGAGTATATGGACTCGCCCACCGCGACCGGCAGCGAGGTCGAGCGGCTGAGGCGGATATGTCCGTCGAGGTCGTCGGCGGGCAGGGGTTCCTCGATCCAGCCGAGGCCAATGGGTTCGAGCATATGCGCGCGGCGGATTGCTTCATCCACTGTGAAGGCCTGATTGCAGTCGGTCAGGATCTCGAAATCGTCGCCGACCGCCTCGCGCAGCTTTTCGAGCCGCATCACATCTTCGCGGGCGCGCGGCTTGCCGATCTTGACCTTCGCGCCGCCGAAGCCGAGGCGCTTTGCTTCCAGCGCATCGTCAATCAGCGCCTGCGGCTCAAGATGCAGCCAGCCGCCTTCGGTGGTGTAGAGGGGCGCGCGGTCCTTCGCCCCGCCCGCAAGTTTCCAGAGCGGCAGGCCGACGCGCCGCGCGCGCAAATCCCAGAGCGCCGTATCGATCGCGGCAAGCGCGAGCGACGTGATCGCGCCCACCGTCGTCGCATGGGTATGGAACTTGAGATCGGTCCAGAGCCGCTCGATTTCGTCGGCCTCGCGCCCGATCAGGCGCGCGGCAAGATGATCGGCGAGAAGCCGCACAACGGACGAGCCTCCGGTGCCGATCGTATAGGAGTAGCCGGTGCCCACCGCGCCCTCGGCATCGTGAATGCGCACGATCACCGTCTCCTGACAGACGAAGCTCTGAATGGCGTCGGTGCGCTTGGTCTTGGGAAGAAGCGGCACCATCAGAATTTCGACGCGGGCGATCCTCGCCATGATCTATGCCTTTTCCAGCCTGTAGAAGCGTGCCGCCGTGCCTCCAAGCATCTCGTCGCGCTCGCGCGCGGGCTTGGAGGCGAGCCATGCCCCGGTCATGGCATTCCAGTCGCTGTAAGTGCTCTCAAGCAGCAGCACCGGCCAATCGCTGCCCCACATCAGGCGCGACGCGCCGAAGCACTCATAGAGATGATCGAGATAGGGCTGGAGATCGGCAAGCGTTGCGCCGGGCTTTGCTTCCGTCAGCAGGCCGGAGAGCTTGCAGGCGACGTTGGGAAGCTCGGCAAGCCGCGCCATCTTTGCGGCCCATGCGTCGAAACCGCCGAGCCCGTCGCGGATCGCGGGCTTCGCGCCATGATCGATGACGATGGGAAGGTCCGGATAGCGCCGGGCAAGCGTCAGCAGCGCGTCGAGATGCGGCGGCTTCACCAGCGCATCGAAGCTCAGGCGAAGCTCGATCAATGCCCGGAAGGCGCGGTCGAGTTGCGGCTTGAGCATCCAGTCGGCAGGCTCGATGTCCTGGATCATCGGGCGAATGCCCTTGAAGAGCGGATTGCGCGCAAATTGCCGGAGCGCGGCGATGCCGTCTTCCGTTTCCATGTCGACCCAGCCGACGACGCCCTTGATGAAGGGGTGTTTCGCCGCGAGCGAGAGAAGAAACGCGGTCTCGCGCGGATCGGCCGCGGCCTGCACGGCCACCGTGCCGTCGATACCGGCTTCCGCCAGCAGCGCAGCGAGATGCGACGGCTCGAAGTCTCTATAGATCGCGGCAAGCTCCGGCGTCAGCCAATCGTAAAAGCCTCTCTCAAGCCGCCAGAAATGTTGATGCGCGTCGATCCTCATGCCGGCACCGGCGCATTGCGGTGAAGAAGTCCTTCGGCCTTGAGGTCCGACCAGAGCGCGGGCGGAATGGCGCGCGCCGCCCAGTCGAGAGCGCTTGCAAGCTCCGCGCTATGGGCGACGCCCGGAATGACGGTGGCGACGAGGGGATGCGCGCGAGGAAATTGCAGCGCGGCGGCGGGCAGGGGGACGCCATGCGCGCGGCAGACCGCATCGAGGCGGCGCACGCGGTCCATCACCTCCTCGGGCACATCGCCATAGTTGAAATGCGCGCCTTCGACCGGCCCCGTCGCCAGAATGCCGGAATTGAACGCGCCGCCGACGATGATGCCGACGCCCGCCTTCTCGCATAGCGGAAAAAACGCGTCGAGAGGCTCCTGCTCAAGAAGCGTATAGCGCCCTGCGAGCAGGAACGCGTCCCATTGCCCATGGTTCATCGCTTCCGCGCAGACCTGCCATTCATTGGCGCCGATGCCGATGGCCTTGACGCTTCCCTCGCCGCGCAGCCGGTTGAGTGCGCGATAGCCGCCTTCCATCGCAACCTTCATCACCTCGGCATGGGCCGCGCCATGCGTCGCCGCGCCGATGTCGTGCATCAGCAAAATGTCGATGGATGAAAGGCCGAGGCGCTGAAGGCTTTCCTCGACCGACCGCATCACGCCGTCATGGGAATAGTCGTAGACCGGCTCGAAGGGCGCAGCGTCGATGAAGGCGGCGCGCTGCTCGTGCCAGCCCGCATTGGGCTTCAGCAACCGGCCGACCTTGGTCGAGATGACGAAATCCCCGCGCGGTTTTGTGCGCAGGAATTTGCCGAGCCTCGTCTCGCTGAGGCCGAAGCCGTAGAGCGGCGCGGTGTCGAAATAGCGAAGTCCCGCATCCCAGGCATTTTGCAGCAGCGCATCGACTTCCGCATCCGTGCGCGGCTGGTAGAGATTGCCGATGGGCGCGGCGCCGAAGCCGAGTTCGGTCAGGGAAACTCCGGTGCGGCCGAGCCGTCTTGTCTGCAAGCCCATGTTTCAGGCCCCCTCGTCGAGCGCGGCTGAAATCTTCGCCGCCGTTCCGCCGAGGCGCTTTGCGATCGCTTCCCGGCTCGCCGCATTGATCTTGAGCTTCACATAGGGAACCGTCAGCGCTGCCACGGCCTTTCCGCCCCGCATGATCGGGCGGGATATGTCCCAGACGCCTTCCATGATCCGGCTCGGCTCGACGACGCCGCCGCTTGCCGCGATCCGCTTCAACTCGCTCTCGGACACTTTGCGGCGCTCCCCGCGCAGCAGATCGATCGCGCGCGCTCTTTCATCCGCCGCCATGAAGGCAAGAAGGCAGAGGCCCGAACCCGTATCGGTGAGCGCCTGGCGATAGCCGAGCTTGACGGTGATGCCGACAAGGTCGCCGCCCTCGGCCCGGCCGATGACGACCATCTGGCTGCCGCTCGGGATTGCGAGATGGCAGGGATAGCGCGTCGCCTGCGCGAATGCCTCCATGAAGGGCTGGGCGGTCTCGCTGAGCGTTTTGTATTTCGGCTGGCGCAGGCCGAGCCGGAACAGCTTGTCGGTGACGCGAAAGCGTTCATCCGCCTCGCCGCGGTCGACATAGCGCCGGGCTTCGAGCACGGCCAGCATGCGGAAGATTTCGCCCTTGGTGCGGGCGATCCCGGCAGCGGCCTCGGCAAGCGTGCAACCTGCCGGGTGCTCGGCAAGGAACTCGAGAATATCGAGACCCTTTTCGAGCGCGGGCGCGGAATAGCGGCTCGCCGCGGCGCGTTTCCCGCCGCCTGCCGGGCCTTTGCGAACCCTCGTCTCCGCCATGCCGCTCCCCGCTCTTGACGGATCTGTTTTATATATGTCTTCTCGATTTGTCCATGAAACAGAGGCTGGCTTCGAAATGATCAATCCGGGCGTAATCAGGATCACCGGCTGGCGGACGCATGACGTCCGCTTCCCGACCTCGCAGGGGCTCCACGGTTCCGACGCCATGAACCCCGACCCGGATTATTCCGCCGCCTATGTGGTCATCGAAACATCCTCGCCCGCGCTCGCCGGCCACGGTCTCACCTTCACCATCGGTCGCGGCAACGAGCTGTGCGTTGCCGCGATAGATGCGCTGATGCCGCGCCTCGTCGGCCTCGATCTCGCAGACATCGCCGCCGATATGGGCGCCTTCTGGCGGCACGTCACCGGCGACTCGCAGCTGCGCTGGCTCGGGCCCAACAAGGGCGTCATGCATCTGGCGACGGGCGCCGTCGTCAATGCGGTCTGGGACCTCTGGGCGAAAGCCGAAGGCAAGCCCGTCTGGCAGCTCATCGCCGATATGACGCCCGCTGAACTCATCGGCTGCGTCGATTTTCGCTACCTCACCAATGCGCTGACGAAGGAGGAGGCGCTCGCCCTCGTCACGCGCAATCAGCACGGCAAGGCCGAGCGTCGCCGTCGTCTCGAGGCGGAAGGCTATCCCGCCTATACGACTTCGGCCGGCTGGCTCGGCTATGACGACGACAAGATCCGCCGCCTCTGCCGCCAGGCCCGCGCCGACGGTTGGACGCATCTGAAGATCAAGGTTGGCCGCGATCTCGCCGACGACATAAGGCGCTGCCGCATCGTGCGCGAGGAAATCGGCGACACATGCAGGCTGATGGTCGACGCCAATCAGGTCTGGGAAGTCGGCGAGGCGATTTCATGGATGAAGGAGCTTGCAGCCTTCAGGCCCTGGTTCATCGAGGAGCCGACTTCGCCCGACGATATTCTCGGCCACCGCCAGATCCGCGAGGCGATCGCGCCCATCGGGGTCGCCACCGGCGAGATGTGCCAGAACGCAATCATGTTTAAGCAGTTCATGCAGGCCGAAGCCATCGACATCGTGCAGATCGACGCCGCCCGCGTCGGCGGGCTCAACGAGAATCTGGCGATCATGCTGCTTGCCGCGAAGTTCGGAAAGCCGGTCTGCCCCCATGCGGGCGGCGTCGGGCTTTGCGAATATGTGCAGCACCTCTCGATGATCGACTATCTGGCGATTTCGGGCACCGCGGAGGGGCGCGTCGCGGAATATGTCGACCACCTTCACGAGCATTTCATCGCTCCTTGCGTGACCCGCAAGGGCCGCTACCTCGCCCCGTCCGCACCCGGCTTCAGCATCGAGATGAAGCCGGCTTCGATCGCCGCCCATGAGGTCGCGCCCGCCCGCCGCTGACTGTCCCCAATTCGTTTCCCAATTATCTTGCGCCGGGCGAAAGCTTTATGCTATTGAGAGTCATTCTTGATAGCAGGAAGCGAGGCGCACGACTTATGAAGGGCGAAACAGGGCTTGCCGGAGCCAAAACCGGGGCGGCAGCAAGTCCCCCGCAGGTCTCCAGCCAGAGCCTTTTCGCGGGAAAACGTGAAGTCATCATCGATCATGAGGGCGAGCGTTACAGGCTTCGCATCACGGCCAGCAACAAGCTGATCCTGATCAAATAGCCCGCGCGCAGGCGCCCTCATCGAATAGCAACGGCAACCAAGCCAGCCAAGCCCGTCCGCCAAGCGGAGGGGTAGCCAGCCAGGAATGCTCTCTTCAATCGCATCTCTTGGAATTGGAACATGGCAAGGAACGGCTTTTCTATTCTTCTATCTTTGGCGGCGCTGGCCGTCGCAGGCGCGGCCATGGCCGCCGAACCCGCATCGCCAACGGACGCGCAAACCGCGACGCAGGCAAAGCCCGCTCCCAAACCCACCGAGCTAGACGCCGTCACCTCGACCGCGACGCGCAATCCGCAATCGCTGAACGACATTCCGGGCACTGTCTCGGTCATCGACGCCGAAACGCTGGAGCGCAACAACGCGCGCAATCCGCGCGACGCCGTCAAATATGAGCCCGGCGTTTCCGTCGGCAACCAGCCCATGCGCGGCGGCGAAACCAACTACACGATCCGCGGCATCGGCTTCAACCGCGTGCTGCTCCTGATCGACGGCGTCGACGTGCCGGACTTCCCGGATTCGAACGCAGGCCCCGGCACCTATAATCGCGACTTCGTCGATCTTGAAAACGTCAAGCAGATCGAAATCATCCGCGGGCCCGCTTCCGCGCTTTATGGCAGCAACGCCATCGGCGGCATCGTCGCCTATCAGACGAAAGACCCGCAGGACTATCTCGATCTCGTCGGCAAGGATTGGTACGCCAGCGTCAAGGGCGCCTATGCGAGCGCCGACAAGAGCTTCTCCGAAACGGCGACGGGCGCGATGCGCGCGGGCAATGTCGAGATGCTCGCGATCTTCACTCATCGCGATGGCGAGGAAACGAAGCCGAACGGTTCCGTCCCGAACGATCCCTCCCTCACCACGGGACGCGGCGTCACGGTGAACCCGCAGGACTACCGCTCGGACAATATCCTCGGCAAGCTCGTCTTCCGCCCGACCACGGCCGACACGATCAAGCTCACCGGCGAATATGGCCGCAAGACGCTGAAGACCGACATCCTCACCGATATTTCCGCCGCGCCCTCGACCACGGTCGTGGCCTCCAACGGCCGCGACGAAACGGAGCGCTCCCGCGTCAGCCTCGAGCTTGCGCATGACGCGCCATTCGGCTTCGTCGATCGCAGCGAGTTCAAAATCTTCTACACGAATATCGACCGCCGCGAACATACCGAGCAGATCCGAGGTGTCGGTCTCTCGGCCGCGCTCCGCACCACCGATCTCTACTTCATTCAGGACATCTACGGCGCCGATGCGCAGTTCAACACCAAGCGCGACATCTTCGGCGTGACGAACAGCTTCACCTACGGCATCAGCGGCGAGCTGACGCAGACGACGCGTCCGCGCTACCGCACGCAGGAAAACCTGACGACCCATGTCGTGACGACCGTCGTCGCGGGCGAAGTCTTCCCCAACAAGACCTTCCCCGACAACGACACGCTGAAGGCCGGCATCTATCTTCAGGATGAAATTTCGGCGACGAGCCGCCTCACCGTCGTGCCCGCCATTCGCATCGACTATTACAAGCTCGACCCGAAACCCGACCAGATGTTTCAGAATTCGGGCGGCGCCAATGTCAACTCGCTCACCGAATGGCCCATCTCGCCCAAGCTCGGCGCGACCTACAAGATCACCGAGGAATATACGGGCTTCGCGCAATATGCGCATGGCTTCCGCGCACCGCCCTATGACAGCGCCAATCAGGCTTTCGCCAATGCGGCGCAGGGCTATGAGATCGTCGTCAACCCGAACCTGAAGCCCGAAACGAGCGACGGCGTGGAAGCGGGCCTGCGCGGCAAGTTCTCAAGCGGCAGCAGTTTCTCGACGTCGGTCTTCTACAATCGCTACGAGAATTTCATCGACTCGACGCTGCTCTGCAACGGCACGATCTTCGGCGGTCCCGGCCCCTGCCTCCTCAGCCAGTACCAGTATACGAACCGCCCGCGCGTCAATATCTATGGCGCCGAGGCGCGCGGCGACTATCGCTTCCACCCGAACTGGGCGCTGCTCGGCTCCATCGCCTATGCCCGCGGCGAGGATGAGGCGACCCATGCGCCCATCGACAGCGTCGATCCGCTGAAGCTCGTCTCCGGCCTTCGCTACACCAGCGAATTCTGGGGCGGCGAACTCACCATGACCCATGCCTGGCAGCACAGCCGCGTCAGCGACGCGACTTACTTCAAGGCGCCGCAATATACGGTGTTCGATCTCACCGTCTATTACGAAGTCATGCCGACGTTCACCGTCAATGCCGGCGTCTTCAACCTCACCGACAGGAAATATTTCCTCTCGCAGGATGTGCGCTCGATCCCGTCGAGCCTGACGATCGACCGCTATGCGCAGCCCGGCCGCAATGTCGGCATCAACACGACCTTCCGGTTCTAGAGGTGCGCGCATGAGCCTCGTCGCCATCGGAGCCGCGGACATGGATTGGCAGGGAAAAGGTTCCTCGGCCTTGCTCGTCCGGTCGCGCGGTCTGCGGTTTCCGGTGGCGGCGTCTCTCGCCGCGCATCTCTGCCTCGGCGCTTTCGCCTTGTCGGCAATCTCTGAGGGCGCGGACGCGCCGACGCCCGGCGATCCGAAAGCGATCGAAGTCACGCTCGTTCATCTGCAAAAGCCTGAAGCGCCTCGGCAAGAAGCGCCGAAGCCAGAGCCCGTCGTAACGAAGCCCGCCCCGGCCGCAACTCCGAAACCGGCGCCTGCGCCCGTGCCCGTGCGCCGTGCCGCGCCCTCCGCGTCGCCGCTGCCTTCGCACGTCACCGAAGCCTCTTACAGCGATCGCCCGGCGGGCGTCGCCGTCTCCGCCCCGGTTGCGGCAGGCGCTACCGGCGCAATCTCCGAAATCATCCTCACCGAAGCGCGTTACCGCGTGCCGCCGACGCCCGCCGCCTATCCAAGGCGCGCCCGCGATCTCAACCAGCAGGGCGAGGCGCTCATCCGCGTGCGTCTCGACGGCGAGGGCAATGCCGAGGAAGTGCAGCTCTGGAAAAGCTCGGGCTTCGTGCTGCTCGATAACGCCGCGCTCGCCGCCGCCCGCCGTTGGCAGTTCGAGCCCGCGCGTCGCAACGGAATGCCCGTCATCGCCTGGGTCCAGATCCCGGTCCGCTTCTCGCTCAACTGATCCACCTCGCAGGAGACAATCATGACAGCTGCCATTTCCGACCTGAAGACCCGCCGCGCCGACATCGCCGCGAAGGAGCCGCAACTGCGCGCCCGCGACCTTGCGGCGAGGCTCGGCATCAGCGAGGCCGAGCTTGTCGCGCTGGGTCACGACGGTGCGGAGACGGTGCGGCTCAAAGCCGAATGGCCGGCGATCATCGCCGCCGTGCCGGCGCTCGGCCGCGTCATGGCGCTGACGCGCAACGAGGCTTGCGTCCATGAGCGCAAGGGCGTCTACGGCAAGCTCGAAGGCGGCGCCCATGTCGGCCTCATCGTCGGCGAGGATATCGACCTGCGCATCTTCTTCACGCAATGGCGTTTCGGCTTCGCGGTGACGGAAGGCGCGCGGCGGAGCCTCCAGTTCTTCGACGCCGAGGGAACCGCGATCCACAAGATCTATCTGACCGACACATCCGACGTTGCCGCCTTCGACCGCCTCGTCGCCGGGTTCGCCGCCGAGCCCGCGCCCCTCGCCATCGAAAAGAAGCCTGCGCCCCGCGCGGCCCTTGCCGACAGCGCCGTCGATGTCGCCGCCTTCCACAAGGCATGGGACGCGCTGAAGGACACGCATGAGTTTCACGGGCTGCTCGGCAAGTTCAAGCTCCAGCGCGTGCAGGCGCTGCGCCTCGCGGGCGAGCGCCGGGCGCGCCCCGTTCCGCTTTCCGCGCTTCGTGCGACATTGGGTTTCGCCGGCGAACGCGGCACGCCGATCATGGTCTTTGTAGGCAATCCCGGCATGATCCAGATTCACACCGGTACGGTGACCAACCTGAAGCCGATGGGCCCCTGGTTCAACGTTCTCGACGAGAGCTTCAACCTCCATCTCCGCGAGGACATGATTGCGAGCGCCTGGATCGTCTGGAAGCCGACCGAGGACGGCACGGTGACCTCGCTCGAACTTTTCGATGCCGCCGGCGAGACGATTGCGACGCTCTTCGGCAAGCGCAAGCCCGGTCAGCCGGAAGACGAGGCATGGCGCGCCATCGTCGCCGACCTCATCGAGAAGCGCGCGGCATGAGGTTCCTCGCTTTCATCCTCGTCTTCGGCGTCGCCGTCTTCGGCGCTTCCGCAAATGCCGATGCGCCGAAGCGCGTGCTGGCGCTTGGCGGTGCGGTGACGGAAACCGTCTATGCGCTCGGCGCGGGCGACACGCTGATCGGTGTCGATCAGACAAGCGTCTATCCTGCCGCATTGACCAGGCGTCTGCCCAATGTCGGCTATGTCCGCGCGCTCGCCGCCGAAGGCCTGTTGTCGCTCAAGGCCGATCTCGTTCTCGCTGGGCCCGAGGCGGGCCCGCCTGAAGCGCTGGCGCAGGCGGCCTCCGCCGGTCTCCGCATCGTGCATCTTGAGGACGGCTATTCGACCGAAGCCGCAATCGGTCGCATCGCCGCGATCGGCGCCGCGCTCGACCGGAAGCGCGAGGCCGATGCGCTCATCGCCGCGCTCAACGACGATCTCGCTCTCGTGAAGCGCGAGGTCGCTGCCGCCAAATCCCGCCCCCGCGTGCTTTTTCTTCTGCAAGCGGGCGGCGGCGCGCCCAAGGCCGCCGGCCGTGCGACGGCCGCCGACGCCATGATCGCGCTTGCGGGCGGCGTCAATGCCGTCACCGGCTTTGACGGTTACAAGCCCCTGTCGCCGGAGGCGGGCGTCGCCGCCGCGCCGGAGATACTGGTGATGATGAAGCAATCGGTCGATGCGCTGGGCGGCGAAGAGGCGGTTTACGCGCTGCCCGAACTTGCGGGCACGCCCGCGATCCGGAACCGCAGGCTCGTCGTCGTGGACGCGCTCTATGGCTTGGGCTTCGGGCCGCGCATGGCTCATGCGGCCCATGACCTCGCGGTGAGCTTTCACCCCGAAGCGAAATTCCCGCCGCTCCCCGCGCGGCCCTGGATGAGCGCCGAATGAGCGACGCCGCGCGCGCTCTGCTGCCGCCGCTCCGATTGCTCCGCCGCCCCGTCATGCTCGGCGGGCTTGGCGGTCTTCTCGCGCTTGCCTTCGTCGCGGCACTCGCCGTCGGCGCCATGCCGATCCCGCCCGGCGAAGTTCTTCGCGTTCTTTTCGGCCTCGACGCCGACAGCCAGTCCCGCGCCGTCGTGCTCGGCCTCCGCCTGCCGCGCGCCGTGCTCGCCGTCGTCGTCGGCGCGGGCCTTGGAATGTCCGGCGCGGCGCTCCAAGGCCTCTTCCGCAATCCGCTGGCCGATCCCGGCCTCATCGGCATTTCGGGCGGCGCGGCGCTGGGCGCCGTCGCCGTCATCGTCTTCGGCCATGTCTTCGCCGCGCTGATGCCGATGGTGGCAGGCCCCTATCTCTTGCCGCTCGCCGCCTTTCTCGGCGGTCTTGCCGCCACTTTCGCCACCGAGCGCATCGCGCACAGCCGCGGCGTCGCGGCGACGGGCATGCTGCTTCTCGCCGGCATCGCCATCAACGCCATGGCGGGCGCCGCCATGGGCGTCCTCATCTTCATGAGCGACGACCGCCAGCTCCGCGACATCACCTTCTGGACCATGGGCAGCCTTGCAAGAGGCGGCTGGTCGGGCGTCTTGATGGCGGCGCCCTTTGTGCTCGTCGCCGTCATCGCCATGTACCGCGCCGCCCGCGCGCTCGATGCGCTGCTTCTCGGCGAGCGCGAGGCGCTGCATCTCGGCGTTCCCGTCGAGCGGCTGAAGCGTATCGTCATGGTCGCCGCCGCGCTCGCCGTCGGCGCATCGGTCGCCGTCAGCGGCATCATCGCCTTTGTCGGCATTGTCGTGCCCCATCTCGTGCGCATGGCGGCGGGCCCCGATCACCGCATCGTGCTGCCGGGCGCCGCCCTTCTCGGCGCGACATTGCTTCTCGTTGCCGACAGCATCGCCCGCATCGTCGTCGTGCCCGCCGAACTTCCCATCGGCCTTGTGACAAGCCTGATCGGCAGTCCCTTTTTCCTCTGGCTGCTGATGCGGCGGAAGGCGGGTGCGTGATCGAGGCGGAAAGCATCTCCGTTCGCGCGGGCGCGCGCCTGTTGCTCGACGACCTGTCGCTCCGCATCGCGCCGGGCCGCGTCACCGTGCTCCTCGGGCCGAACGGCGCAGGCAAATCGACGCTCCTCTCGGTTCTGTCCGGCGAGTGCCGGCCTGAAACGGGCAGGGTGACGATTGCGGGCGCGCCGATGGAAGGCGAGACGCCGCTTGCGCTCGCCCGCCGCCGCGCCGTCCTGCTTCAGCATTCGTCGCTCGATTTTTCCTTCACCGTCGCCGAAGTCGTCGGCCTCGGGCGTCTTCCCTTCGCGGCGACCGAACATGAGCGCGACGACGAAATGGCGCTCGCTTCCGCCTGCCGCCTCGCCGGCATCGAAGCGGTCTGGACACAGACCTATCAGACGCTCTCGGGCGGCGAGCGCCAGCGCGTCCAGTTCGCCCGCGCGCTCGCCCAGCTCTGGCGGCGCAACCCTTGCGCGGAAACGCGCTACCTCCTGCTGGACGAGCCGACCGCCGCGCTCGATCTGCGTCATCGCCGCTCTGTTCTCGAAGCCGCACACAAGCTCTCCACCGAAGGCGTCGGCGTTCTTGCCGTCCTTCACGATCTGAACCTCGCCGCCGCCTTCGCCGACGATGTGGTGCTGCTGAAACGGGGCCGGATTCTCGCCAGCGGCCCCCGCGCGGACGTGCTGACCGAGGACAATCTCGCCCGCTGCTTCGACGTGGCCGTCGAAGTGATCCGCAAGCCGGACGGAGCCCTCGCGATTCTCGCTTGAAATGCCCGCGTTTAAGTTACATATTTGTCAGTAGTTTGCTGGCCGCGCTTCTGCGCCGGGATTTATATGGTGCAAATTACGTCGCGTCAGCCTATGGAATGGGCGCTTCTGCGTTTGCAGCGCCTCTTGTCATTCTCTGGAGTTGAGCGGTCCCATGGCGGTTGAACATTTCGACGTGCTGGTCGTTGGCGCGGGCATTTCCGGCATCGGCGCCGGCTATCATTTGCAGGCGAACTGCCCCGGCAAGACATACGCGATCCTTGAAGGCCGCGAGACGCTTGGCGGCACATGGGACCTCTTCCGCTATCCGGGCATCCGTTCCGACAGCGACATGTACACGCTCGGCTATTCCTTCCGCCCCTGGACGGAGGCCAAGGCCATCGCCGACGGACCGGCGATCCTGAAATATCTGCGCGAGACCGCGAAGGATTACGGCATCGACCGGAAGATCCGCTACGGCCATCACGTGAAAACGGCGGCCTGGTCGACCGACAAGGCCTGCTGGACGGTCGTGGCCGAGCGCGTGGCCACCGGCGAGCGCGTCAGCTTCACCTGCAATTTCCTCTTCATGTGCAGCGGCTATTACGACTATGCCGGCGGCTATGCGCCGGAGTTTCCGGGTACGGACCGTTTCAAGGGCCGCATCGTCCATCCGCAGAAATGGACCGAAGACATCGACTATGCCGGCAAGCGCGTCGTCGTCATCGGCAGCGGCGCCACGGCGGTGACGCTGGTTCCCGAAATGGCGAAGACGGCCACGCATGTCACCATGTTGCAGCGCTCGCCCACCTATGTCGTGTCGCGCCCCGCCGAAGACGGCCTCGCCAACTGGCTGCGCCGCCATCTTCCCGCAAAGCTCGCCTATGGCATCACGCGCTGGAAGAACGTGCTTTTCGGCCTCTATTTCTATCGCCTGAGCCGCAAGAAGCCGGAACAGGTCAAGAAATACATTCTGGATCAGGTCAGTCAGGTGCTCGGCGCCGACTATGTGGCGAAGCATTTCACGCCGAAATACAACCCCTGGGACCAGCGCCTCTGCCTCGTGCCGAACGGCGATCTTTTCGACGCGATCAAGTCGGGTCACGCCTCGGTCGTCACCGACAACATCGACACTTTCACCGAAACCGGCATCAGGCTGAAATCGGGCGAGACGCTTGATGCCGATCTCGTCGTCACCGCGACGGGCCTCAGCCTTCAGCTTCTGAGCGGGTTGCAGATTGCCGTCGACGGCAAGCCCGTCGATCTGTCGAAGACGATGAACTACAAGGGCATGATGTACAGCGACGTGCCGAACCTCGCCTCGTCCTTCGGCTACACCAACGCGTCCTGGACGCTGAAATGCGACCTGACCTGCGAATATGTCTGCCGTCTTCTCAATCACATGGACAAGACGGGCCTGCGCCAGTGCACGCCGCGTCTGATCGATCCGACGATCACCGAGGAACCTTGGCTCGATTTTTCGTCGGGCTATGTCCAGCGCGCCATCGACAAGTTCCCCAAGCAGGGATCGAAGGCGCCCTGGAAGCTCTACCAGAACTACGCCCTCGACATCATGACGCTGAAATTCGGCAGCATCGAGGACGGCGCGATGGAGTTTTCAAACCCCGCGGCGAAGGCCCCAGAACGCCTCGCAAGCTGACGCGGCCCGGCCTCGGTTCAGAGTTTGCGGCGATAGAGGTCGAAGACGATCTTCCAGACCTCTTCCGCCGCGCTCTCCGCATAGGCGGCGCGCTGCGGAAAGCAGAAGCCGTGTTCCGTCCCCGGCCAGACGTCGAGCCTGTAGGCAACGCGATGCGCGTCGAGCGCGGCCTTGAGGTCGGGGATCACATTGTCCGGCACATAGGGGTCGTGCCCCGCAAAGCCCAGATAAAGCTCGCCCTTGATCCGGTCGGCGAGGCGATGGGGCGAATCCGCTTCCGCCGTGACGATGCCGACGCCATATAGCGAAGCCGCCGCCGCGAAATCGTCGGGAAATGTTCCCGCCGCCGAGACGACATATTGCCCGCTCATGCAATAGCCGATGCAGCCGCGCTTGCCCGGCTTCGCGCCCGGCGCCTTCGCAAGAAAGGCGAGCATCGCCCGCGTGTCGTCCATGACGAGCTTGTTGTTGATCGACAGCATCGCCTCGAACATCCGCTTGCGCATCGCATCGTCCATCTTGCCCATGTCGAAGCGCAGCCGCCCGCGCCGGTAATACATGTCCGGCAGGAGCACATAGTACCCCTCGGCCGCGATGCGCCGCGCGAAGTCGTAAAGCTCCTCCCGGATGCCCGGCGCATCCATGTAGAGAATGACCGCCGGATAGGCGCCGTCGCCGGGTCGCGCGGTGAATGTTTCCATCGCGCCCGCAGGCGTCTCGATCTGAACGATTTCTTCCTTCATCGCTGGCGGCCCCCCATCTGCCGATTTTCTTGCCGGTTTCTCCGCACCCGGTTGGCGTCTAAGCTTGCGCCATGGTCTGATCGGCGGACGGGAAATGCAACCACGCGCGTCCATACCGGCTCAAAAGCTCGCATCGGCGGCGCTCATCGTCACATCTTTCCTGTCCGTTCTTGTGTTCGACCTTCCCGGCCATCTGTCCAACGACTCCGTCCTCCAGCTTCTCGAAGGCCGTACCGGCGTCTATGGCGGCTGGCATCCGCCTCTCATGTCCTGGCTCCTCGGACTTGCCGATGCGGTCGCGCCCGGCGCGGGCCTCTTCGTCTGCTTCAACGCGGCCCTGTTTTTCGGGAGCCTGTTTTCTCTCTTGTGGACGCGCCCGCGCGTCTCATGGGCGGCCGTTCCGGCGATAGTCCTCTGCTGCTCTCTGCCCCAGATCCTGATCTATCAGGGGATCGTCTGGAAGGATGTCCTGTTCGCCAATGCCGCCATTGCCGGGTTCATCTGCCTCGCCCATGCGGGCGAGCGCTGGGCGAATGCGCGCCTGAGATTTTCGCTGATCGGGCTCGGCTTTCTTCTTTTTGCGCTGGCCGCGCTCACCCGCCAGAACGGCCTTGTCATGCCGCTTGTCGGCGTCGCGGCGCTCACCCTCCTTGCGCATCGCCAGGCGGGCGAAAAGACCCGCATCGCACCGCTTGCCTATGGCCTCGGCGCGCTGTGCGGCCTTGCCGCCTTCCTGTTCGCCGCGCATGCGGCCCTCCAGACCCGCGTCAGGGGCGATGACGGAACGGCGGCGCAACTGACCGCGCTGCAAGCCTATGACATAGCGGGGGCGCTCCAGCGCCAGCCCTCTCTCGATCTCGCCGAATTTCGCCGCGCCGATCCTGCGCTCGAAACCTATGTCCGGGCGACCTGGCCCGCGAACTACTCGCTGCGCTGGGTCGATACGCTCGAGGACACGTTCCACGCGCTCCCGGTATCCAGCCCCGTTTTCGCCGCCGCCGTGCAAAGTCAATGGGGCGATCTCGTGACCCGACATACGCCGCTTTATCTCCATGTGCGGCTGACGGTTTTCCGATGGGTCTTTCTCACCCCGCATATGGCGGACGATGTCTGCCTTCCCTATTCGCTGGGCGTATCGGGAGCGCGGGAAGACATGCGGGCGCTCGGCATAGGCGAGCGCTGGACCGCGACCGACGACGCGCTCGACGATTATGCGTCCGGCTTTCTCGGCACGCCCCTCATGTCGCATGCGACCTATGCCGTACTGGCATTCCTTGCCCTTGCCATCCTTGCCGGCAGGCGTCGTCCGGCGGACATGGCCATCGCCTCGATGCTCGTCGCCGCTCTCCTCTTTGCGTCGAGCTTCTTTTTCATCTCGATCTCCTGCGACTACCGCTATCTCTACGCGCTCGACCTTTCGGCTTTGACGGCGCTTGTCTACCTGTCCATGGACTTCGACGCTTCGGCGCTCGCGCGGCGTCTCTCGCGGATCAGGCGAGCAGCCAGTCCATGATCCGGCCATTCTCCTCGCGCGGATAAGTGTGCGACAGATCGGCGATCTCCCTGTAGGTGACGTTTGCGCCCGCGCCGACGAGCGCCCTTTGCGCGACCCGCGCCATGTCGATCGGAAACATCCAGTCGAGTTTGCCGTGAACGATATAAATCGGCAGCTGCGAGATGCGTTCCCGGCTCGACATTTCCAGAAGCAGAGGATGGAAGCTCGCCGAAACGGGCGCGAGATGCGTGAAGGGCGATGCCGGGCGCAACCCGCTGACATAGGAGAATGTGCCCCCGTCGCTCATGCCCGTGAGCAGCATATGCCCCGCATCGACATTCCAGCGTTCGCGCACATGCCCCAGAATGCGCTCGATATGGACGCTGTCGACCTCGCCATCCATCAGCGACCAGGTATCGCCGGTGGAAGTCGGGCTGATGAGTATTGCGCCGCGCGTCCGCGCCTCGCGCACCCAGCTCCAGAGAAAGTCGCGGCCATGTCCGCTGCCGCCATGCAGCGCCATGATCACGGGCATAGCCGACGTCCCGTCGTAATATTCGGGCACATAGATCGAGAAGCCGCCGCGCATCCCGCGCTCATTATGCGCATGCATGACGCCGACATTCTCGCGCGTGGGATCGGCATTCTCGATCCGTGCGATGAGCGCCGCATCCTGCCGCGCCGATGCTTCGAGAAAAAAGAGGCCCACGGGCGGCAGCATGTAGGAGACGGGGTAGAGCGCCTCGACGGCGCGCGTGTAGTGGCGCATGCCTCGATAGGCGGCGATCACACCGTTCGGATCGTCGACGGCGGCGCGTAGCGCATCGAAGGCCTTGCAGGCGGCCTCCGCCGCCGTCTCGACCTGCATGCGGAACCCGGCAAGCCTTTCGGGCCAGGTGGTTTCGGCGAAAACCCGCAGGCCCGCCCGCACATTGTCGTCCGGCCTGCCGACGCTCTCGACAAGCCGCGCAAGATGCGGCGGATGGAGATGCCGGCCGATGAAGCCGAGCGCATCCATCGCCTCGAGAAGCGGCGGCACGAGCGCCATCACGGCATTCATGAGCGCGTCGCTGTCCGCGCCGGGTTCTTCTTCGCTCAATGTGTTCGGTCCGCTTGTCGTGAGTGGCGAATGCACGATCTTGCCGCCTTATGTCGGTCCCCGTCCAGCAGTTCGACGCGACCGTTATAAATCCGTATACGGATCGAATTGGCGGGCCGCCGGTCCCCGAATCGCAAACGGCGCGAAGGCGCCTCGTCGCTTGCCGCTGACTCGAAAAAGTCGCGGAATTCAGCCATTTTCCGCGTTCATCTCCCGTTCAGCCGCCGGTTCATATCCTTGCATCATCGAAGAGGCGGGCAGGCGCGAAGGGTCGCGGCCTCCCGGCCCCGCCAAAAGGAGGCGGTTATGAAGAACACGCAGAATACGTTCCGGATGAAAGCGGCGGCTCTCGCCCTTGTCGGTCTCACCACGATTGCCCTGCCGGTCGCCCCGGCCTTTGCCGATGGCTGGCGCCACGATGGCGGCGGTTGGCATGATGGCGGTCGCGGCTGGCACGGCGGCGGCGGCTGGCATGACGGCGGCCGTCGCGGTCATGACGACGGCGCGGGCATCGCGATTGCCGCGGGCGCGGTCGGCCTTCTCCTCGGCGCGGCCATTGCCTCGCAGCCCTCTTACTACACGCCGCCCCCGCAGACGATCTATGCGCCGGCGCCCGCCGGTTATTACGGCCAGGAACCGCTTCAGGCGGTGCCGGCATCCGACGTCTACCAGTCGCAATCCGGCCAGTATTGCCGCGAATATACTTCGACCGTGCGCGTCGGCGGCCAGCTCCAGCAGAGCTACGGCACGGCCTGCCTCGGCCAGGACGGCGCCTGGCGCGTCGCCAACTAGAAACAACATGCCGCCGCAAGAAAAGGGGCCGGTCCCGAAGGACCGGCCCCGTCATTTTGCGCGCCCGTCGCGGCGATCAGGCCGCCTTCGAATGCGCCTTCGCCTCGGCGAAATTTTTCTCGGCGAAGCGCCAGTTGACGATGTGGTCCAGAAAGGTCGCCAGATAGTCCGGCCTTCGGTTCTGGTAGTCGAGATAATAGGCATGTTCCCAGACGTCGGCGCAGAGAAGCGGCGCCGCGCCATGCGCCAGCGGAGTGTCGGCGTCATGCGTCGCTTCGACCTTGAGTTTGCCGCCGGTAAGCGTCAGCCATACCCAGCCCGAGCCGAATTGTCCGGCCCCCTCGTTGCGGAACGCCTCGGCGAATTTCTCGAAGCTGCCGAAATCGGCCTTGATCCTGTCGGCAAGCGCGCCGCCGGGCGCGCCGCCGCCCTTCGGCGTCATCGAATGCCAATAAAAGGTATGATTCCAAGCCTGCGCCGCATTGTTGAAGAGCTTCTTCTTCTCGGCCTTCGACGCGTTCTTGACGATGATGTCTTCAAGCGATGCGCCTTCGAGGTCCGTGCCCTCGATCAGCTTGTTCACCGTCTCGACATAGGCCTTGTGATGCTTGTCGTGATGGAAGGTCAGCGTCTCGGCCGAAATATGCGGCGCGAGCGCGTCCTTGGCATAGGGCAGGGGAGGAAGTTCGATCATGACGGGACCTCGTTGCTGAATGACGCCCCCACGTCTTTCAGGTATCGCGCCTTGCCGGCGCGATTTCAACCGTCCCGACCGCTTGCCTTGAAATGACCTTTGTTTCCCGCGCTTTCCAGGCGACTTGAAGGTGTTAACGCGGGTCCCCACATATCTGTCACGCGGCGCCGTTTCCGGGCCGCGCCGCTCTGGAGCCGGTGGCTCGGGGCGCCTGAAACCAGGTCGCTTGAGACAAGGACTTTGGGATGACGCGTATGGTGCAATTCAACAGCCCGTTCCTGCTCGGCTTCGATGAAATGGAACGGTTGCTCGAACGGCTCGCCAAGGGCTCCGACGGCTATCCTCCCTATAATGTGGAGGATGCGGCGGTCGGCGAGGGCGACGGGGTCAAGCGGGTGCTTCGCATCACGCTTGCGGTCGCCGGCTTTTCCCGCGACGAGCTTTCGGTCACGCTCGAGGAAAATCAGCTCGTCATTCGCGGTCGCCAGCGCGAGGAGGAAGGACGCGTATTCCTTCATCGCGGAATCGC
Source organism: Parvibaculum sp. (assembly GCA_031291615.1). Lineage (GTDB taxonomy): Bacteria > Pseudomonadota > Alphaproteobacteria > Parvibaculales > Parvibaculaceae > Parvibaculum. Next base: position 34,090 of record JARLIS010000043.1, on the reverse strand, counting down.
CGCGCGCCAGTTCCAGCGGGCTTTCGTGCTCGCCGACGGCATCGAAGTTTTGAGCGCGAGGCTCGACAACGGGCTTCTCGCGATCGACCTCGTAAGACCCGAGCCGACGAAGCTGGTCCGCAAGATCGAGATCGTCGACGAGGCCAACTCCTGAGTTGAGTACATGACGCCGCCGCCAGTTAAGGGGCCGCGTAGAAGGAGCGTAAGATGCAGAAGGAATTTGATAGCGAAGCCGCCGAAGCCGCAAGAGGGTGGGGCACGCAGGATCTGCGCCACCTGACGCCCGAGCTTTTCGCCAATGTCGGCATGCCGAATATCGTCTATGTCCGCGAAGTGCTGGCAGGCGAGATCGCGGGCGAGATCGGTTCCGAAATCGATCTTCCGGCCGACACCAAACTCTATGCGGTGCACGCCGCGAACGGCCAGCGCATGGCCGTGCTCGACAATCGCGACACGGCCTTTGCCGGCGCGCGCCAGTACGATCTTGAGCCGGTGAGCGTGCACTGACGGGCAAGGCCCTGCCGAAAACAAAAGCCCCGCTGGCGACAGCGGGGCTTTTTATTTGGTGCGGCCGGAAGCTTCAGACGGCGTTGGTCGCGGCCGGTTCCGTCAGGATCGCAAAGAGCGCCGCCGGATCGTCGCTCGCCCGGAGCTTCTCCACGACGGCCGGATTGCGCAGCAGCCTTGAAATGCGCGCAAGCGCCTTCAGATGGTCCGCGCCCGCCGTTTCGGGCGCCAGCAGCAGGAAGACGAGATCGACCGGCTGATCGTCGACCGACTCGAAATCGACCGGCGTGTCGAGCTGGGCGAAAAGTCCGTAGAGCCGCGTCAGCTGCGCGAGCTTGCCATGCGGAATGGCGATGCCCTGGCCGACGCCGGTCGAACCGAGCCTCTCGCGCTCCAGCAGCGTCTCGAAAATCGTCCGCTCGGAAATGCCCGTCAGCTCCGCCGCCCGCGCCGAAAGCTCCTGCAACGCCTGCTTTTTGCTGGTGACCTTGAGATGAGCGACCACCCCCTCCGGCGACACCAGATCTTCAAGCTCCATGACGTCAGTCCTTCTTGCGGAATGCGCGAGCATTCCGGATTGCCACGCGCTCTTTACGCTTTCGGATCGAGGCTCGCGTCGATCCAGCCGATATGTCCGTCTTCGCGGCGATAGACGACGTTCAGTCCGCCGGTCGCGCCGTTGCGAAAGACGACGAAAGAAGAATCGTTCAGGTCCATCTGCATCACCGCGTCGCCGACGCTGAGCCGCGCGACCGAGGTTGTGCCTTCCGCGATGATGACAGGCTGCCCGTCTTCCGGCGCCTCTTCATGCTCGTCGCCCGCTTCGATGACGAAGGAGGGGAAGGATTCGGCGGGCAGTCCCGCCTTGTGATTGTTGCTGTGGCTCTTCAGCCGGCGCTTGTAGCGGCGCAGGCGCTTTTCGAGCTTTTCCACCGCGTCGTCGAACGACGCATAGGGATCGCCCGCCCGGCCTTGCGTGTTGATGTGCATGCCCGAATTCAGGTGCACGGCGCAATCGGCGCGAAACTCATGCCCGTCCTTCGAGAAGGTCACATGCCCGTCGACCGGATTGTCGAAATACTTGCTCACGCTGGCTTCGAGCCGTTCGAGAACATGTGTGCGGAGCGCATCTCCAATGTCGAGATGATGACCGCTGACCTGAACCTGCATCGAAGACCTTCCCGGGTCGCATTGTGCTAAAGGATGGCGTTCCCAATTATCGGCAAACGAACTTCCGCCAATCCGCTTTTTGGCCCCACCTGGATCCGGACCGAACCCGCTTCTCATTGCGGTGCCGCGGTCCCGGCTTCGTCTGCTCCGACCTATCGACGCCCGCTCCCCGCTGCACGGGGGGGCGTTGAGCGCGAGGGAAACTAGTTGGCCCGTCCGGGGGTGTCAACCTGCCACCTCAAAAGGACAAAAAATCATTTAATTTCAAATATATATGGGTTGTCCGCGCCCCGATTGAAGGGCCTGCCGCAACCCCTCAGGCATAGGCCTTTTTCTCGCGCCGGCGCTGCACGGAAGAGGGAATGTTCAAGGCTTCCCGATACTTGGCGACCGTTCGCCGGGCAATATCGATTCCCGATCCCTTCAGTATGTCGACGATATTGTCGTCCGACAGCACCGCGTCGCAATTCTCCGCGTCGATCAGGTCCTTGATGCGGTGACGCACGGCTTCGGCCGAATGCGCTTCGCCGCCTTCGGTCGCGTTGATCGAGGAGGTGAAGAAGTACTTCATCTCGAAAATGCCGCGCGGCGTTGCGATGTACTTGTTTGCGGTGACGCGGCTCACCGTCGATTCATGCATCGAGATCGCGTCGGCCACCGTCCTCAGATTGAGCGGCTTCAGATGCTGGATGCCGTGAACGAGAAACCCGTCCTGCTGGCGCACGATTTCGGAGGCGACCTTCAGGATCGTGCGCGCCCGCTGGTCGAGGCTTTTGACGAGCCAGTTGGCGTTGTTGAGGCATTCAGACAGATAGGCCTTCGCCTTCGGATCGGCGGAAAGCTTGCTCACCTCGGAATAATACTGCTGATTGACGAGCACGCGCGGCAGCGTTTCCGAATTGAGTTCGATCGCCCAGCCGCCATCGGGTCTCGCCCGCACGAAGACGTCCGGAATGACCGGCACCACGGGCTCGCCGCCGAAGGCGAGGCCCGGCTTCGGATTGCAGGTGCGGATGTCGTCGATCATGCTGGCGATGTCTTCGCGGTCCGCGCCGCAGAGCTTCATCAGCAGATCGAAATCGCGCCGCGCGAAAAGTTCGAGATGGTCGAGGAACACCTGCATCGCCGGATCGAGCCTGTCGCGCTCGGCAAGCTGGATCGCGAGGCATTCTTTCAGATTGCGCGCGCATACGCCGGAAGGCTCGAAAGTCTGAAGCACCTTCAGCACCGCTTCGACTTCCGCCGTCTCCGCGCCCATGCGATCGGCGACTTCCGACATGTCGACGGGTATGTATCCAGCCTCGTTCACCTGATCGATCAGGAAGGCGCCGATCATGCGGGCGCGTGGCTCCTTGATCGCCATGTGAAGCTGCTCCGTCAGATGCTCGGCCAGCGTCGCCTCGCGCGTGAGCATCGACTCGAAGCTGAACTCGCCGTCATTCGCGCCGCCGCCGCCCGACTTGACGTTCTGCCAGTCGGAGCCTTGCGGGCCGGGGGCGATGGCCGCCGCGTCGTTTGCCGCGTCGCTGCGGCTTTCATCGGCATAGACGTTGTCGTAATCGGTATCGAGGTCGCCGTCGCGCCCGGGCAAGGGCCCGTCCTCGCTGAGCGTCAGCGCCGTTTCGGTCGAGACGGGGGCTTCGAAGTCGCTCTCGCGCTCGGCGGTCGGGCGCTCCGGCTCCGGCTCGGCCGCGCTCGCTTCCAGCAGCGGGTTCCGCTCCAGTTCCTGTTCGACATAATCGGCGAGTTCAAGGTTCGAGAGCTGCAACAGCTTGATCGCCTGTTGCAGTTGCGGCGTCATCACCAGGGCCTGGCCCTGGCGAAGCTCGAGTCGCGGTGCTAGCGCCATTTGTGGTGCAGGCCCCCCGTCCCCGACGCGCTACAGACTGAACCGTTCGCCGAGATAAAGCCGGCGTACATCTTCATTACCTACAATCTCGGAGGGCTCGCCCTCCATGAGGACATGGCCGTCGTGAATGATGACGGCGCGGTCGATGAGTTCCAGCGTCTCGCGCACATTGTGATCGGTGACGAGAACGCCGATGCCCCTGTCTTTCAGATGCGCGACGAGATCGCGAATATCGCCGATGGCGATCGGATCGATGCCGGCGAAAGGTTCGTCGAGCAGCATGAAGGAAGGCTGCGTGGCGAGCGCGCGCGCGATTTCGACGCGCCGGCGTTCGCCGCCCGACAGCGCCACCGAAGGCGTGCGCCTGAGATGCGTGATCGAGAATTCGGCGAGCAGGTCGTCGAGAGCCGCCTCGCGGCGCTCGCGGTCGCTTTCGACGACTTCGAGCACGGCGCGGATGTTCTGTTCGACCGTGAGCCCGCGGAAAATGGAGGCTTCCTGCGGCAGATAGCCGATGCCGGAGCGGGCGCGGCGATACATGGGCAGATTGGTGATGTCGACGCCGTCGAGCCCGATGGTGCCGTAGTCGGGCGAGATGAGCCCGGTGATCATGTAGAAGACGGTCGTCTTGCCCGCGCCATTGGGGCCGAGCAGGCCCACCGCCTCGCCGCGATTGACCTCGAAGCTGACGCCGCGCACCACGGGGCGGCGGCGGAAGCTCTTGCCGATCTTGTCGACCCGGAGCCCGGCATTGCTGGCGACAAGCCGCGGTCCCTCGCGGGTTCGGCTATCGGCCAAATTGTCTTTCGCCCGGCTCGGCATAGGTGTCCCTCATCCAATGGCCATCATCAAACGGCAGTTGGCATTAAAATTGTATGAAGTGAAACCGTTAACCAAGCTTTCTTTTATTTTTTCTCTTTGGGCGGGGGCTGGAAAAGGGCCTTGACGCGGCCGGTTGCACCCGTTTTCGCAGATCCGGCTTCAGCCGAGCCGACGATCCGGCTGCGGCCGCTGTTAAGGTCGATGAAAAGTTTCGTCCCCCGGATCACGTTCTTGCCCTGCCTGAGCACGACCTTGTCGCCCATGACGATCTTGCGCTCGGCAACCGTGTACTGGGCCCAGTCGCCATCGGCGGACTGGTCGTCCTTCGACAGCACATGGACATTGCCCGTGGCGTAGATTTCCCGGATCTGCGGGTGGCCGCCCGCGACGGGCTTTGCCCCCGGCGCCGCACCGTAATTGGCCCTGAGCCTGTCCGCGCGAAGCTTCGTCTGCCCCTGCGTTGCAACGACATTGCCGGTGAAGGTCGCCGTTTGCAGCTTGTCCTGCACTTCCAGCGCATCGGCCTCGATGTCGATGGGCTCGTTCGGATCGGTCGCAAATCCGCCCAGGGGATCGTGGAGTCCGTTCTCGGCGGGCGCCGCGGCCTTCTGCGCCGGCTTTGCCATGGGCTTCTTCGCGGGTTGGGGCTCGTCCGCGACGGCGGCTGCGGGCGCAAGGACGACCGCGCTCCCCGCCAGCAGGCCCCCGAGCGTCAGCGCGACGGCGCCCGCGCGGAACATCTCCCGCAGGCGGATCGCCTTCAGGTCTCCGGTCTTGCCAGTTCTCGCCATCATCTGCCCCTTAATGCTTCCCGTAGAGACGAACCTTCACATGCCCCTTGAAGTGGATCGTCTCATCTCCATTGTCGGCTGTCATGCTGTCGGCGCGCAATGTCCCGAGCGGCCCATGTCCCTGCACGGGCGCGTCCGACGCCACCGTCCCGTTGCGGAAATCGACCGTCGCCTCGGTTCCGTGAAACTCGTATCCGGTGGAGGCGTAGATGTCGATCTTCTGGTGGAGGACGATCGTCTGCGTCTCGGTGTCGAGAAGGCCGCCCGTCGCCATCAGCGACACCCAGTCCACGTCGTTGGGCAGTTTGAGGTCGGCCTGCACATTGTCGAGCGTGACATGCGAGGGCTTGCCCTGTTCCTGCGTCGCCGTGTCGGCGGTGAGGAGATAGGGCCGCCCCGACTTGTCGAGGCCGGTGACGCGCGGGCTCACCATTCTGAGATCGTTGTTGAGCGTCGAGATTTCGTGAAAGCTGATGGCGAGCTTGTCGCGGGCGTCGAACACGCCCGAATAGACGAGCACGGTCGCAAGCAGCGCCAGCGCGCCGAGCGGCAGCGCGAACTTCATCGTCGAGACGAAACGGCTGTGACGGCTCTGCTGCCATTCGGCGATGGGCGCCGCGCGCATCTCCGGCGATCCTGGCTCGTCGCCGAGCGGTTCGCTCATTCGATTTCGCTCCGTATGCAGAACTTAAGGGCCGGCTTCCCGAAGGCGCCCCCCGCGCCGCCGACGCCTGCGTCAGGCACAGTATGCGCGGAAGCCCTTCCGAGCGTCAACGAAGGGCCCGGCCAGCGAGGCTCAATGGGCGAAAATGTCTTCTTCCGCCCAGCCCGCGAGATCGAGCGAGGCGCGCACCGGCAGGAAGGCGAAGCAGGCCTTGGCGAGCTCCATGCGTCCCTCGCGCATGAGCATCCGGTCGAGATGCGCCTTGAGCTCGTGGAGATGCGTCACGTCCGAGGCGGCATAGGAAAGCTGGGCGTCGCTGAGCTTGTCCGCGCCCCAGTCCGAGCTTTGCTGCTGCTTCGACATGTCGATGTTCAGCAGTTCCTTGGTGATGTCCTTCAGCCCGTGCTTGTCGGTATAGGTGCGCACGAGCTTGGACGCGATCTTGGTGCAATAGATGGGATTCGTGACGACGCCGAGATAGCGCTGCATCACGGCGACATCGAAGCGCGCGAAATGGAATATCTTCAGCACGCCCTGATCGGCCATCAACGCCCGCAGGTTCGGCGCGTTGTAGGTGCCCCGGTCGAGCTGCACGATATGCGCATTGCCGTCGCCCGCCGAAAGCTGGACGAGGCACAAGGGGTCGCGATGCGGATTGAGGCCCAGCGTCTCGCTGTCGACGGCGACGCTCGCTCCGAAGCTCAGGCCGTCGGGCAGGTCGCCCTTGTGCAGCGTGATCGCCATATGGCCTCGCCGGAACTCGCCTCGTCTGCCCCTTTGGCCCTGACCTTCAGGGCCTCGGCGTCAGGTCGCCGGGGGAGCGAGAGATAAGTGGTGCCCAGGAGAAGACTCGAACTTCCACGCCCGTGAAGGCGCTAGCACCTGAAGCTAGTGCGTCTACCAATTCCGCCACCTGGGCTTAACGGGGCGAGACTTAAAGAGCGGCCTCCCGCTTGTCAATCTTGGCTTGCGGATGGCCTCCCCGGAAGCCTTTGCCGCCGCCCGTCTTTGGGCTATCTAGAGGGACCGCGGGCGGTCGCGGGCAGGATGCGGAACAGGAGGCGATATGGGCACGAGAGGGATGGCGCTGCGGCCGGGCAGTCTGGTGACGGTCTTTGGCGGGTCCGGCTTCCTCGGCACCCATGTCGTTCAGGCGCTTGCCCGCCGGGGCTACCGCATTCGCGTCGCCGTCCGCCGCCCCAATGAGGCGCTTTTCACCAAGATGTCGGGCGCGGTCGGCCAGGTCGAGCCCGTCCAGGCCAATATCCGCGACAGCCGCTCGGTCGCCGACGCCGTGCGCGGCGCCCATGCCGTCGTCAATCTGGTCGGCATTCTCCACGAGTCGGGCGCCCAGCGCTTCGACGCCGTGCAGGAAATGGGTGCGGACCGCATCGCCCGCGCCGCCAAGGCCGCCGGCGTCGAGATTTTTGTCCAGATGTCGGCCATCGGCGCCGATGCGCAAAGCCCTTCCCGCTATGCCCGCTCCAAGGCGCTGGGCGAGGCGGCGGTGCGGGCCCAGTATCCGCAGGCGGCGATTTTCCGCCCCTCCGTCGTCTTTGGCCCCGAGGATCAGTTCTATAACCGCTTCGCCGCGCTTGCCCGCCTGATGCCCGTCCTGCCGCTTTTCGGCGGCGGCGCCACGCGCTTCCAGCCGGTCTATGCGAAGGACGTTGCCGAGGCGGTCGCGCTCGCCGTCGAAACCGATATGGCCGACGGCCGCGTGATCGAGCTTGGCGGGCCCGAAGTCCGCACGCTGCGCGAGATTTTCGAACTCGTTCTCACCGAAACCTGCCGCAAGCGCCTGCTGCTGCCGATCCCCTTCGCCCTGGCGAAGATGAAAGCGGCCTTCCTCCAGCTTCTTCCCAACCCGCTCCTCACGGTCGATCAGGTGAAGCTCCTTGCCGTCGACAACGTCGTCAGCGACGCGGCCAGGGCCGAAGGCCGCACCCTCGAAGGGCTCGGCATCGTCCCGACCGCCGCCGAGGCGATCGTGCCTGCCTATCTCGCGCGCTTCCGCAGGCGCGGCCAGTTCGAACCGGCGCCGGAACTCGGCCATCACGAGGCCGGACAATCCTGAGCCTGCGCAAGGAGGGCCGGATTATGAACATCGGCGAGGTTGCGGCCCGCACCGGCGTGCCCGCCAAGACCATCCGCTATTATGAGGAAATCGGGCTCGTCGAAAGCCCGGCGCGGGGAGAAAACGGCTATCGTGCGTATACGGATGAAGCCGTCCACATGCTGCGCTTCGTTGCCAGCGCCCGCCATCTCGGCTTCACCGTCGACCAGTGCCGCATGCTGCTCACCCTTTACCGCGACAAGGCCCGCGCCAGCGCCGACGTCAAGCGCCTTGCCGAGGAGCATATCGGCGAGATCGATCGCCGGATCGAGGAACTGGGCGCCATGCGCAAGACGCTCACGACGCTCGCCCGCCGCTGCCACGGCGACGACCGCCCCGACTGTCCGATCATCGACGAGCTCGCCGCGACCGGCTCGAAAGGCGGCGGGCGGGCGTGAAGCCCGTCTGTCAAAGCCCGTTCCGTTCAACTAGACTGCCTGCCCATGCGCCAGCTCTACCACCTCCCGATCTCACCCGCTTCGCGCAAGGCGCGTCTTGTCCTTGCCGAAAAGAATCTCGCCTTCGAACTTGTCGAGGAGCGCGACTGGGAGCGCCGCCACGAATTCCTGGCGCTGAACCCGGCGGGCGAAGTGCCCGTGCTGATCGAGGAAGATGGCACCGTCGTCTCGGGCGGGATGCCCATCGCCGAATTTCTGGAAGAGATCGAGCCCTCGCCGCGTCTCCTGCCTGAAACGCCCGCCGACCGCGCCGAAGCGCGGCGCCTCGTCGACTGGTTTGACCGGAAGTTCGCCGCCGAAGTTTCCGACGGCCTCATCTTCGAAAAGGTGACGCGCCGCTTCCTCAGCGCCGCCGAAGGCGGCGGCGCGCCGGACATGGCGATCGTCCGCGCCGCGCTCCACAATCTGCGCTACCACCTCGATTACATCTGCTACCTGATGGAAGACCGCCGCTGGCTCGCGGGCGAAAGCATGACGCTCGCCGATGTGACGGCCGCCGCCCACCTCTCCTGCCTCGACTATGTGGGCGACGTTCCCTGGGGCCAGTATGTCGGCGCCAAGGACTGGTATGTCCGCATCAAGTCGCGTCCCGGCTTCCGCCCGATCCTCGCCGATCACGTGCCGGGCATGCCGCCGCCCAAGCTCTATGCGAATCTCGACTTCTGACGACCCCGCCGCGCTGAAGGCGCGGCTTGTCGAGGAGGCGCAGCTTGCGGGCTTCGATGCCGTGCGCATAACCCGCGCCGACGCCGTGCCCGATGCCGGCCCCCGCCTCGGCGCCTGGCTCGCCGAAGACCGGCACGGTCAGATGGGATGGATGGCCGAAACGGCGGCGCGGCGCGGCAGTCCCGCCGGCCTCTGGCCCGAGGCGAAAAGCGTCGTCGTCCTCGCCATGAATTACGGCCCCGACGAAAATCCGCTCGATATTCTCGAGCGCCGCGACCGCGCCGCGATTTCCGTCTATGCGAAAAACCGCGACTATCACGACCTCGTCAAATCGCGTCTGAAGCGCGTCGCCCGCTGGCTCGCCGAGACGACGGGGGCGGAGGTGAAAGTCTTCGTCGACACCGCGCCCGTCATGGAAAAGCCGCTGGCCGAAGCCGCCGGCATCGGCTGGCAGGGCAAGCACACCAATCTCGTCTCGCGCGATTTCGGCTCTTGGCTTTTTCTCGGCTCGATCTTCACCACGCTCGCACTCGAACCCGACGACGCGCATGAAGATCGCTGCGGCGATTGCCACCGCTGCCTCGACATCTGCCCGACCGCCGCCTTCCCCGCGCCCTATCAGCTCGACGCGCGGCGCTGCATCTCCTACCTCACCATCGAGAACAAGGGCGCGATCCCGCGCGAATTCCGCAAGGCCATCGGCAACCGCATCTATGGCTGCGACGATTGCCTCGCCGTCTGCCCCTGGAACAAATTCGCGCAGCGCGCCCGCGAAATCGCCCTCCGCCCGCGCGAAGATCTGCGCGCGCCCTTGCTCGCCGATCTCGCGGCTCTGGACGATGCCGCTTTCCGCGCACATTTTTCGGGCTCGCCCGTCAAGCGCATCGGCCGCGACCGCTTCATCCGCAACGTCCTCATCGCCATCGGCAATTCATCCGCGCCTGCGCTTCTCGCAACTGTCCGCGCGCGTCTCGCCGATGCCTCGCCGCTCGTCCGCGCCATGGCCGTCTGGGCCTTGAACGAACTCGCGCCCGATGAGGCGCGCGCCTGCGCGCCTGCCGCGCTGACGCAGGAAGAAGACGAAGATGTGCTGGAAGAGTGGAGGGCGGTCGGCTAGCCCCGCGCCCGTCTTACTTGTCGCCGCCGCCGGACTTCTTCAGGTATTCCCGCGCCGCCTGCACGGCCGGATCGTCGCCCCGGCCCGTCGCCTTGGCGAAGCGGATGACGTCCTGCCAGTCCGTGCGCGCACCCGCGACATTGCCGAGCTTCGCGCGCGCACGTCCCCGCGCCAGCAGCGCATCGAGATTATGCGGCGCGATGGAGACGGCGCGCTCGCCATCCGCCAGCGCCGCCTTGGGAAAGCCGAGCGCATCGAGCGCGGTGGAGCGCAGCGCCAGCGCGTCGGCATTGCTCGGCAATTCCGCCAGAACTTCGCCCGTGTCGCTGCGCACGCCGTCCCAGTCCTGCGCCAGCGCCCGCAATTGCGCCCGGTCCATCAGATGTTCGGGCGTCCTTTGCAGCGTCACGGCCTTATCCATCGCCGCCTTGGCGCGGGCGATGTCGCTGGCGATCAGCCAGGCATTCGCCGCCTGCGTATAGGCGTCGGCCTGCGCGTCGTTGGGCGCGGCGCTGAGGCCCTCCGCCACATCCTCGAAACGGGCCGCCGCCTCCTTGTCGTGGCCGAGCGCCGAAAGCGCCAGTGCCTCGCAATGCAGCGCGGCGAGCTTGTCCTCGCCCGCATGCGGCTCCCAGGCGCGGGCATAGGCAAGCGCCTTGTCGGCCGATTTATCGATCATGCCGATGCAGACGTCATAGTCGCCCCGTTCCACCGGCTCGGCCCCATGGGCGGCGAGTGGAAGGAGAACGAGGCCCAGCGCGAGCGCACTCTGTCGGATCGTCTTCATGGCGGGTAAGCTCCGTTACCGCGTGCGCCTTTGCAAGCAAAAGAGGTTGGTTTGGTGAACGGGAAGCTCTTCTGCTTCGGCCTCGGCATGAGTGCGCTGGCGCTTGCCCGCCGCGTCGGGCCGGACGGCATGGCCGTCGCGGGCACCTGCCGCACGGAGGAAAAAGCATCGGCCCTCCGCGCCGCCGGCATCGAGGCGCATATATTCGGCGAAGATCATCCGCTCGATCCGCACGCGCTTCGGGGCGTCACGCATCTCCTTCTGTCCGTTCCGCCGGGCGAGGCGGGCGACCCCGTGCTCGCCGCCCTTGGCCGCGACATCGCCGCGCTCGCGCCGCCGCTTCAATGGGTGGGATATCTTTCGACCACCGGCGTCTATGGCGACCGGAGCGGCGGCTGGGTCGATGAGGCCTCGCCGCTTGCGCCTTCGACGGAGCGCGGCCGCCGCCGCCTCGCTGCTGAACAAGGCTGGGCCTCCCTCGGCCTGCCGCTCCACATCTTCCGCCTTGCCGGCATCTACGGTCCCGGCCGCAACCAGCTTCGCTCCGTCATCGACGGCACGGCAAAGCGCATCGTGAAGCCCGGCCAGGTTTTCTCGCGCATCCATGTCGACGACATCGCCGCCGTGCTTGCCGCCTCCATGGCGAGGCCTCGTCCGGGGGCCGCCTATAATGTCTGCGACGACGAGCCCGCGCCGCCGCAGGACGTCGTCGCCTATGCCGCGCATCTTCTCGGCCGCGAGCCGCCGCCCGAAATCGCTTTCGCCGATGCCGAGCTTTCGCCCATGGCGCGGAGCTTCTATGAGGAATCGAAACGCGTCTCGAACCGCCTCATCCATGAGGAGCTCGGCGTCGCGCTTCTCTATCCGACATATCGTGAAGGGTTGAAGGCATTGCTGGCGGCGGAAGCAAGGCCGTCACCCAAACGTTCCTAAAAGAGCCTTCAAACCCCTCTCCCTCCGGGAGAGGGAGGGGCCCATTGCAAAGCAATGGGAGGGTGAGGGCCTTCCTACTTCTCAACTTCTCCGATCACGGTCTCGATCGTCTCCGTCAGCCGCGCAATATCCGCCGGCGTCGAAAGCCGATGATCGCCCGCCTTGGTCAGCGTGATCGTCACATCGCTCCCCGCCAGCGCCTCGACGAGCCGCATCGCATGCGTCCACGGCACATCCGGGTCTTTCATGCCTTGCAGAATGCGCACCGGCATATCGAGCGGGATCGGCTTTCCGAGCAGCAGATGCTCGCGCCCCTCTTCGATGAGCCGCATCGTGATCTCGTAAGGCGCTTCGTCATAGTCGGAGGGCTGGCGATAGACGCCGTCCTGCAACAGCACGTCCCGCACATTGTCCGAGAAGCGCTTCCACATCAGCTCCTCGGTGAAGTCGGGCGCGGGCGCGATAAGAACGAGCGCCTTCACCCGTTCCGGCCTTTGCAGCGCCAGCAGCAGCGAAATCCAGCCGCCCATGCTCGACCCGACAAGCACCTGCGGGCCTTCCGTCAGCCCGTCGAAAACCGCCAGCGCATCGTCGAGCCAGCGCCCGACGGTCGCCTCGGCAAAGTCGCCGCTCGAGGCTCCATGCGCGAAATAGTCGAAGCGCGTCAGCGTCCGCCGCTTTGCTCTCGCCCAATCGGCAAGCGCGCTCGCCTTCGTCCCCGTCATGTCGGATTTGAAGCCGCCGAGCCAGAGAAGCCCGGTCGGCCCGGCGGGCATCGTTGCGCGCGTTGCTATCCAGGCGAGGCTTTCGCCGTCGCCCCGCGCAAGATTGCCTCGCGATTCTTCCTCGGTCATGTTGCCTTTGTCGTATGGTATCGGATGTCGTCCAATAGAAGCCCGACAGGCGCGTCGATCAAGGGTATACGGTGTCCGATCCGTTCGAGGGGCTGAAGCGCCCCACCATCCTGCAAATCGTGCCGACGCTCGACATAGGCGGCGCGGAACGCACCACCGTCGACATCGCCCGCGCCATCGTCGCGGCGGGCGGCCGCGCCATCGTGGCGAGTTCGGGCGGCAATCTGGTCGATGAGCTGCGCGGCGCGGGCGCCGAGCATGTCGTCATGCCGGCCCGGTCGAAAAATCCGCTGGTCATGGCGGCCAATATCCGCCGCTTCCAGCGTCTGATCGAACGCGAGCATGTCGATCTCGTTCACGCCCGCTCGCGCGCGCCGGCCTGGAGCGCGCTTGCCGCCGCCCGCCTCGCCGGCAGGCCCTTCGTCACCACCTATCATTCCCGCGTCCATGAAGGTCCCGCGCTCAAGGTCTTCTACAATTCGGTGATGGCGCGCAGCGACGCCGTCATCGCCAATTCCGGCTACACGGCCCGCCTCATCCGCAAGGTCCATGCGCCGCACGAGGCGCGGCTCTTCACCGTGCCGCGCGGCATCGACGTGGCGCGCTTCGATCCCTCCGCCGTTTCGCGTGCCCGCCGCGACGCGCTGCGCAGCCAATGGCGGATCGAGGGCGAATCCCGCACGATTTTCATTCTTCCCGCGCGCCTCACCCGCTGGAAAGGGCACGAGGTCGCCATCGCCGCCGCCGCCGCCTTGCGCGCCGCGGGGCGCGACGATTTCCTGATCCTCTTCGTCGGCGACGCACAGGGCCGCGACAGCTATGCCGCAAGCCTCGACGCCGCCATCAGCGAAAAGGGCCTCGACCGCTTCGTCCGCCTTGCCGGCCATTGCGCCGACATGCCGGCCGCCTATGCGCTGGCCGACGCCGTGATCGCGCCCTCGATCGAGCCCGAACCTTTCGGCCGCACGGCGGTCGAGGCCGAGGCCATGTCCCGCCCCGTCATCGTCAGCGATGCGGGCGGTCAGCACGAAACGGTGCTGACGCCTGAAGCGGTGGGCGAGGGGCGCGCAACCGGCTTTGCCGTCGAGCCGGGCGATGCCGGGGGGCTTGCGGCCGCGATGGCGAAGGTTCTCGACCTGTCGCCCGAGGCCCGCGCCGCCATGGGCGCGCGCGGGCGCGCTCATGCGGTCGAGCATTTCTCGCTCGACGAAATGGCGCGTGCGACGCTTGCCATCTATGCCGCGCTCATTCGCGGCGCCGCATCCGCCAGATGACCGAAACCGTTGTCGTCATCCTCTTCACGCCCTCGGCGGAAGGCGAGGCGGCGCTCCGGGCGATCCGCGCCCGCCATGGGGCGGCAAGGCTCATAGCCCTGACGACGCAGGCCGCCGCGCCGCGCCTGAGGCCCCTCGCCGACGAGGTCTGGGCGGATGGACTGGCCCGCGGCCCCTCGCGTCTCCTTGCGCTTCTGCGCCGCCTTGCATGGGCCTCGCCCGCCCATATCTATGACCTCGAAGCGACCCGACTCACCCGTTTCATGCGTCTTTGTGTGTGGCCGAAGCCCAAATGGCACATTTGGCCCGGCGGCAAGGGCCTTTCTTGACTTGCGGGCGAGGCGCTTCAAATCTATAGCTGTCCCGTCGAATGTCCGCGGGCGAGCCCGATGCCAGAGGCCGGAACGCCTTCCAGGCCGCCGCCGGACAAGAAAAAGGAGAAGTCTACATAGTCGCTCGCAGATCCGTACAAGCGCCGCCTACCCGCGATGGCCCGCGCATCAATGAAATGATCGATGAATCCTCGGTGTTGCTGATCGACGCCGACGGTGAGAAGCGCGGGGTGATCCCGACCGTTGAAGCGATGAGGATGGCGGAAGAGGCCGGTCTCGACCTGGTCGAGGTCTCGCCCAATTCCAAGCCGCCCGTCTGCAAGCTTCTCGACTTCGGAAAATTCAAATATCAGGCCCAGAAAAAGGCCAACGAGGCGCGCAAGAAGCAGAAGACCGTCGAGGTCAAGGAAATCAAGATGCGCCCGAACATCGACACGCACGACTATGACGTGAAGATGAAGAGCATGCTTCGCTTCTTCGAGGAAGGCGACAAGGTGAAAGTCACCCTGCGCTTCCGCGGCCGCGAAATGGCGCATCAGGAACTCGGCATGGCGCTGCTGAACAAGGTCAAGGATCAGGTGGAGCCGATCGCCAAGATCGAAGCCTATCCTCGCCTCGAAGGCCGCCAGATGGTCATGGTGCTGGCGCCGAAATAGGCCGCCGCATATAGCTCGAACGACAAAGGCCCGGATCGCTCCGGGCCTTTTTCATTCAGCGTCGCGGCAGCGTGTCGCGCGCGCGGTCCGGCCGGTCGGTGAGAATGGCGTCGACCCCGAGCGCGGCGAGCCGCTTCATGTCGGCGGGCTCGTCCACCGTCCAGCATGAAACCTTGAGGCCAAGCTCCTTCGCCAGCGCCGCCGTCTCCGCGGTGACGTCGCCGAACCAGGCGAACCAGCCGTCCGCGCCGCCCCGCTTCATCGCCTTCAGCATCCGCGCGGCGAAAGTGCCTTCCTCGTTCCGCCAGTCGAAGCCGTCCATCCATGGCGCGCCCGCTGCCGAGGCGGCGCGAAGGGCGGCGTCTTCCGACCATTCCGGATCGCGGGCGGCGGACGAGTCCGT
The DNA here is from genome assembly GCA_031291615.1 of Parvibaculum sp. Taxonomy (GTDB): domain Bacteria; phylum Pseudomonadota; class Alphaproteobacteria; order Parvibaculales; family Parvibaculaceae; genus Parvibaculum. The sequence continues at coordinate 18,691 of JARLIS010000043.1, read as the reverse complement.
CGGATCGATCTGATAGAAGGGCAGCGTCGTGAAGGCGTTGGCGATCTCCGGCGCGATCTTCCGCGCATGGCGAAGCGCCCGCCAGTCGAAGGACACGAAGGTCGTATTGGCCTCGGCCCCCATCTTCCTGACAAGCGCCACGGCCGCCTCCGCCAGCGGCGCGGGCTCCGCCGACTGGCTCAGATCGAGCAGCGCCGTCTTCAGTTCGACGTAAAGCATGAAGCCGGGCTTTGCCCTTGCGCGCGCCAGCGCGAACACATCTTCGAGCTTGGGAATGCGTTCGCCGTCGAGCGCCGTCTGTTCGGGATAGCGCGCGCCATAGGTCGCGCCGGGCCTCAGCCTGCCAATGTCGTAACGCTGGAGTTCGGCAAATGTGAGCGCCTTGATGAGCGGCGTCGGCCGCTTCAGCCACGCCCCGTCCGGCCCCCGCGCGATCGACGGCTTCAGGCTTTCGTCGTGATGAACGACAAGCACGCCGTCGCGCGACAGATGCACGTCGAGTTCGAGCCCGTCCGCGCCCATGTCGATGGCGTGAGCGAATGCGCCCAGCGTGTTCTCGGGCCAGAGCCCCGTGCCGCCGCGATGCGCGATTTGAAGAGGTGCCGTCATTTTTGCTCCGGTCTCATTCCTGTCACTTCAATAGCCCAGGCTATTGGCTTGCGTCACCCGGGGCGCCCGGGCGCTCGTTTGTTTGACGAATCGCAATTTTTGGAAGAAATAAATCTTATGGTCTAGCTAGTTAGATTTACAGTGCCGGGTCGCCGCGCTGGCGAACAAGGAGGTCATTCTATGAGATTGGCGAATATCTGGAAGCTCTGGAAGAAGAACCGGCGTCTTTCGTTTTACGAAAGCCAGCATGTGATGCGCCGCGCGGCCGAAACGGCGGGGCCGGTCGATATAAGCTGGCTGAGCGACGAGGCGCTGATGCGCATCGTCGAGGAGGAGCCGGGGACGATCCGCGCCGAGGCCGCGCATCACTGCCTCGAGCAGCGCGCCCGCGAGCGTCTTGCGTCAGCCGTTTCCGGCGCCGCCGCCCGGCCGTTCCGGAATTGAGAGGGCGGGGCCCGGCCGCGCCGCCTGTCCGCCCGGGGCGAATGCCCTATACTCCTCCCAACAAAATAATTCCGGGAGGATCGAATGAAGTTCGGCGTCTTTTATGAGCTGCAATTGCCCAAGCCCTGGCTGCCCGGCGACGAGGCGCGGCTTTTCCACGAGGCGCTCGATCAGGTGGTGCTCGCCGACCGGCTCGGCTACGACTACGCCTGGGAGGTCGAGCATCACTTCCTCGACGAATATTCCCATTCCTCCGCACCCGAAGTATTCCTCTCCGCCGCCGCCGCGCGCACGAAGAATATCCGCGTCGGCCACGGCATCCGCCAGGTGATCCCGAACTACAATCACCCGGCCCGCACCGCCGAAGGCCTCGCCACCCTCGACATCATCTCGAACGGCCGCGTCGATTTCGGCATCGGCGAAGGCGCGACGCGGCTTGAGCTCGGCGGATTCCACATTCCGGCCAAGGAAAAGCGCGCCATGGCCATCGAGGCCGGCGAGCAGATCGCCAACATGATGGCGCTCGATCCCTATCCGGGCTTCGAGGGCAAATATTTCTCGATGCCCTGCCGCAACGTGCTGCCGAAGCCCGTGCAGAAGCCGCATCCGCCCATGTGGATGGCCTGCACCAACCGCGACACGATCAAGGTCGCGGCCTCGCTCGGCGTCGGCGCGCTCGCCTTCTCCTTCCTCAACCCGGAAGAGGCGCATGCCTGGTCGGAAATCTACTACGGCATCATCAAGTCCGATCAGTGCCGCCCCATCGGCCACACCGTCAACGCCAACATCGCCATGGTCTCGAACTTCTCGCTGCACAAGGATCGCGCCGAGGCGATCCGCCGCGGCCATGAAGGCTTCGAGTTTTTCGGCTATGCGCTCAACGCGCTCGTCGCCCACGACACCGTGCCCGGCCGCACCAATATGTGGGGCGAATATCTCGAAAAGCGCGGCGACCGCACCGAGGAAATGGTCCGCGCCGCCGCGCTCGCCGACAACTATGCCTCGGGCATCGGCACGCCCGACGATATGCGCAAGCATCTCAGGGCCTTCCAGGCATCCGGCATCGATCAGGTGATCTTCATGCAGCAGGCCGGCCGCAACCGCCACGATCACATCTGCGAGGCGCTGGAGCTTTTCGCCGCCGAAGTGATGCCCGAATTCAAGGCCGAAGTCGCCGCCCGCGAGGAACGCAAGGCGCGCGACCTCGCGCCCTACATCGACGCGGCGTTGAAACGCAAGAACTGGATGAAACCGCTCGCCGACAACGAAATCCCCGTCGTCAAGGCCTCCGTCGCCAAGGCGCAGGTGAACCAGACAAGCGCGGCGGAATAATCCGTCCACCTCCTTCCCCCTCTCCCTTTGGGAGAGGGCCGGGGTGAGGGCCTCCCCCGCATCCCGCCCCACCGCGTCCACCCAAATCGTCATGGCCCGGCTCGTCCGGGCCATCCACGTCTTCCTTTCTTCTTCCCCTCTCCCTCCGGGAGAGGGCCGGGGTGAGGGCCTCCCCCGCCGGACTGTTTCCCCATCACTCCCCATAAGTACTTTCCGAACCTTCCGCACACCGCACTTCGCTGCCAGCCTCCTCCATGCCTGCATCGTCCCCTGATGGAGGCTGCGTAATCGAAGCTCTCGCTTCGGCAAGTCTCCGCGCCCCCGCTGGGCGGGAGCTTCGACCTTCGACGGAGGACGCCCCATGAGCCACACCATCCGGTATCGGCGGCCCGAAACGCGCGAAAGCGTCGGCAGGATTTTCGTGCCGTCGGGCATCGACGCGGCAAAGCAGGTCCGTCGCCTGCAAGGCCTCGGCTACACCATCCTCGAAGTCTTGCCCGCGCCATCCGACATTGCGCCGATCGCGCGCGCATCCGGAAACGGGTCATGGTGACGGTCCATCATTTTCAGACCTGGGACCGCACGCGCGGCGAATATGTCGTGCACCCGACGAAAAGTACGATGGAGCGCGTCGCAGCGTTCGGCGGCGAGATCGTCGCGGGCACCGCCGAAGTGGTGGCCGCCGCGTCGCTTGACGCCGAGGAGTTGTTCAATCCGGTGCAACCCGGCATCTGACGAAAGCGCCGGTTTCACGACGCCTTTTTTCCGCCACGGCGATGCTGCCGTGTCGCCATAACCAGCGCCCACCTTCTAGCCTTGTCGCATTGTGCGGCGAATTCCGGCATCGCTCGAAACGGGTACGGGCGAGGCGCATCCGGGATGAACGATGTGAGGATGCTTCGGCCGCGCCGGGCATCCGCCAACAACGGAGTTCAGACCATGCGTAGTAAAACCAGATTCATCGCCGTCGCGCTTCTCGCGCTCTTCGGCGTCTCGTCGCTCGGCGGCTGCATCATCGTTCCTGCCGATGGCTACCATCATCACTGGGAACATCGTGAATGGCGTTAGGAGCGCAAAAGATCATGTCTAGAAGCAGAAAATGGCTGGCTCTTGCGGCGCTCGCCTCGCTCGGCCTTGCCGGCTGCGTCGCCTATCCGGCAGGCCCCGGCTATGCCTATGCGCCGGGCTATTACGCGCCCGGATATTATCCGGGCTACGCCTATGGCCCCGGCTATTACAGCGGCTCGTTCGTCTACTACGACGGCGGCAGGCGCTATTACGGTCCGCGCGGCCACGGACCTGGCGGCCCCCACGACTTTCGCGGCGGCGGCCATGGGCCCCATCGCGGCGGCTCGCACTGGAACCCGCCGCATCACTGATCGGCAATTCGACGGCCGGGGTCGGTCCGAAACACCGGCCGTTGAAACGTCCGTAACAGGATGAATGGAGTTTTGCAATGAACGGAAATCTGAAGATCGCGATTCTCGGCGGCGCTACGGGCCTCGTCGCCTTGGCGCTTGCGGGCTGCGTATCTCCGGCTCGCACGCCCAACGATCATTACTACGAAGCCCCGCCGGAACGCGCGGACACGGCGCCCGCCCAATCGACCACGACCACCTATTCGGAAAACGGTTCAGCGGCAACGACGACGACAACCACCACCACCACGACAACCTACGACAACGGCGCGCCCTATGCCGGCGACGCGGCGTCCGGCTTCGGCGACGATGCCTATGACGATCCGCATCACTACGGCCGCGGCATCAACCAGCACAAATACTGAGATAGGCTTGGGCTTCACGCCCGAACCTATCTGAACGCCGGTTCGTCGAAGCTTCTGAGCTTGCGTGAGTGCAGGGCTTCGACGCCGCGCGTGCGGATGAGGCGGATCGCCTCGAGCCCGATGGTGAGATGCTGGCTGACGCGCTGGCGATAGAAGGCATTCGCCATGCCCCTGAGCTTGATCTCGCCATGGAGCGGCCGGTCCGACACGCAGAGCAGCGTGCCGTAGGGCACACGCAGCCGGAAACCGTTCGCCGCCACCGTCGCGCTTTCCATGTCGATGGCCACCGCGCGCGACTGGTTGAAGCGCGTATAGAGGTCTTCGTAGCGAAGCTCCCAGTTGCGGTTGTCCGTCGAGACGACCGTGCCCGTGCGCATCCGCGTCTTGAGATCGCCGGGCGCGAGCCCCGTCACCCGCTCCACGGCTTCCTGCAACGCCACCTGCACCTCGGCGATAGGCGGCACCGGCACGAAGGGCGGCAGGTCCTGATCGAGGACATGGTCGTCGCGCACATAGGCATGCGCGAGCACATAGTCGCCGAGCTGCTGCGAACGGCGAAGCCCGCCGCAATGGCCGATCATCAGCCAGCAATGGGGCCTGAGCACCGCAAGGTGGTCGGTGATGGTCTTCGCATTCGAAGGCCCGACGCCGATATTGACCAGCGTCACGCCGAGCTTGTCCTCGCGCACCAGATGATAGGCGGGCATCTGCGGCAGCGAGCGGATCGCCGTTTCATCAGTCTGCGGAGCGTGGCCGAGTTCCTGCACGCGGTCGCCCGGCTCGACGAAACGCACATATTTCTCGTCGCCGCCGCCGGCCGCGACGAGCCCGCGCCCCAGCGCCACGAACTCGTCCACATAGCGCTGGTAATTGGTGAAGAGCACGAAGCGCTGGAAATGCGCCGGGTTCGTCGCCGTATAGTGATAAAGCCGCTGGAGCGCGAGATCGACGCGCTCGGCGCTGAATAGGGAAAGCGGCTGCGCCGCGCCCGGCGCCGTCCGGTGCGTGCCGTTCGCAACCGCATCGTCGACTTCCGAAAGATCCGGCAGCGCGAAGACCGCGCCGAGCGCGCGCACATCTTCGGGGCCTATGTCGGCCGTCGCCTCCTCGACCACGAAAGGCAGCGGCACGCGCCGCATGCTGACGCCCACCTTCACCGGCACATTGTGATAGGCGATGAGCCGCGCGATCTGCGCCCGGTAATAATCGCCGAACAGGTCGGGCCGCGTCAGCGTCGTCCCGTAGGTGCCGGGATAGGCGAGCGTGCCCCAGGAAGGCCGGCTGTCGTCGACGAGGTTCTCCGGCCCCACCGTGGTGCCGAGATAGGGATAGCAGGCCCCGACGGTGGGATGGCCGCTGCGCTTGCCGGCGGAAAACTGCGCAAAGCGCCCCCGTACCTCGCCGACCGCGCTCTCGTAGATTGCCGTGATGCGCGCGACTGCCTGATCGGCATCGGTGAAGGTCTGGAGGTCGCGGGCGGGGTGCTGGGCTGCGTCGGTCATGGCTGTCTCGTTATTGGCGAATAATGGGCCGGGGAAAGATCGCCTCCTGCCGTCTTGCACCGAGTCTGTGACTTCCTCGCCATTTGCTTGACCTTGCTCGCCTTTTCCTTATAAATCCGCGCCTTCGGGACAGCCCGGCCTGAAAGGGCATGCCGTGGCCGTCCGAAATGCCAAGACTGGCTCCATTTTCCTTGAAATATCAAGGTCTTCGTCGATGGAGCCGATATCTATAAGGAGTGCAAAATGCCCAAGATGAAGACCAAGAGCGGTACGAAGAAGCGCTTCAGGCTTACCGCTTCAGGCAAGGTCAAACGCGGTCAGACCGGCAAACGCCACATGATGATCCGTCGGACCAACAAGCAGATCCGGAACAAGCGCGGCACGACGATCATGGCGGATGTTGACGCCAAGCGCGTGCTGAAAAGCTTCATGCCTTACGCGTGAAGACCCCGGAACCGTCCCTGAAGAGGAGCTGAAAACATGTCGCGCGTTAAACGGGGCGTCACCACCCACGCCCGCCACCGCAAAGTTATCAAGAAGGCGAAGGGCTACTACGGCCGTCGCAAGAACACCTTCCGCGTCGCCAATCAGGCGGTCGAGAAGGCCGGTCAATATGCCTATCGCGACCGTCGCACGAGGAAGCGCAACTTCCGCGCGCTCTGGATCCAGCGCATCAACGCCGCCACGCGCGAGCTTGGCCTGACCTATGGCCGATTTATCGACGGCCTCGGCAAGGCTGGCATCGAGGTGGACCGCAAGGTGCTCTCCGATCTCGCCATCCACGAGCCCGAGGCCTTCAAGGCTTTGGTGGAGAAGGCGCAAGCGGCCCTCGCCTGAGGCGTCGCCCTTTACCTGATCCTTCAGGGCCGGTACACCCGTCGGGGCCCGTGCGCGCAAGCGCGCGGGCGCGGGGTGGGGCGGACCGTCGATCTATTCTCATACGTGTTCCCTCGCCCCCGCATGCTCCGGCGCTCGCGGGAACTCTGACGCTTGAGAACGCTCATGACCGACACTGAAGACCTCGACAAGCTCGAAGCCGAATTCCTGAACGCCGTCGCCGACGCGATGGACGAAGCGACGCTCGAAGCCGTGCGCGTCGCCGCCCTCGGCAAGAAGGGCCGCGTCTCCGAACTGATGAAAAGCCTCGGCGCCATGTCGCCGGAGGAGCGCAAGACCGCCGGCCCCCGCCTCAACGGGTTGAAGGACCGCCTCACCGAAGCCTTGAGCCTCCGCAAGGACGCGCTCGGCCAGGCGAAGCTCGAAGCGCGCCTCGCCGGCGAAAAGATCGACGTGACGCTGCCCGTGCGCGAAAGCGCGCTCGAAGCCGGACGCATCCATCCCCTGAGCCAGGTCTGGGACGAGGTCGTCGCCATCTTCGCCGACATGGGTTTCGCGGTGGAGCAGGGTCCCGACATCGAAAGCGATCACTACAACTTCACCGCGCTCAACTTCCCCGAAGCCCATCCCGCGCGCGAGATGCACGACACGTTTTATTTCGAGCCCCGCGCCGACGGCTCGCGCCTTCTGCTGCGCACGCATACGAGCCCCGTGCAGGTCCGCACCATGGAAAAGGGCAAGCCGCCTTTCCGCTTCATCTGCCCCGGCCGCACCTATCGCAGCGACAGCGACCAGACGCATACGCCCCAGTTCCACCAGATCGAAGGCCTCGTCATCGACGAGACGACGCATATGGGCCATCTGAAATGGGTGCTGGAGGAATTCCTCCGCGCCTTCTTCGAGGTCGAGGGCGTGGAGCTGCGCATGCGCCCGTCCTTCTTCCCCTTCACCGAACCTTCGATGGAAGTCGATGTGCGCTGCGCCCGCCTCGGCAACGAGATCCGCATCGGCGAGGGCGACGACTGGCTGGAAATTCTCGGCTGCGGCATGGTTCATCCGAACGTACTGCGCGCCGCCGGCGTCGATCCGGAAAAATATCAGGGCTTCGCTTTCGGCATGGGTCTCGATCGCATCGCCATGCTGAAATACGGCATCCCGGATCTGCGCGCCTTCTTCGAGGCCGATCTGCGCTGGCTTCGCCACTATGGTTTCTCGGCGCTCGACGTGCCGACGCTCGCCGGAGGGCTCTCGTCGTGAAGTTCACCCTCTCCTGGCTGAAGCAGCCGCTCGAAACCGACGCCACGCTCGACGAAATCGCCGAACGCCTGACCATGCTCGGCCTTGAAGTCGAAGGCATCGAAGACCCGGCGAAAAAGCTCGCCGATTTTTCGGTCGCGAAGATCGTCGAGGCCGTGCCGCATCCCGACGCCGACAAGCTGCGCCTCTGCAAGGTGGAAGCGGTGGTCGACGGCAAGAAGCAGATACTGCAAGTCGTCTGCGGCGCGCCCAATGCCCGCACCGGCCTCACCGGCATCTTCGCGCCGTCAGGCGCGACGATCCCCGTCAACGGCATGGTGCTGAAGCCGACGAAGATTCGCGGCGTCGAGTCGAACGGCATGATGTGCTCCGAGCGCGAGCTCGAACTGTCGAACGAGCATGATGGCATCATCGAACTGCCCGATAGCTGGGTCGTCGGCACGCCCGCCGCCGAAGCGCTGGGCCAGAACGATCCCGTCATCGAAATCGCGATCACGCCGAACCGCCCCGATTGCCTTGGCGTTTACGGCGTCGCCCGCGATCTCGCCGCTTCCGGCCTCGGCCGCCTGCGCGAAGGCTCCTTCCCGCCGGTCGAAGGCGCCTTCGACAGCCCCATCGGCATCAGGCTCGACTTCGCGCCCGGCACTGAAAACGCCTGCCCCATTTTCGCGGGCCGCCTCATTCGCGGCGTCCGCAACGGGCCGAGCCCCGAATGGATGCAGAACCTGCTGAAGGCGGTGGGCCTTCGCCCGATCAATGCGCTGGTCGACATCACAAACTTCCTCTCGCTCGACCGCGCGCGGCCGCTTCACGTCTATGACGCGGCGAAGCTGAAGGGCGACATCCGCGCCCGCCTCGGCCGCAAGGGCGAGAAGCTCGTCGCCCTCGACGGCAAGACCTATGACGTCGCGCCCGAATATTGCGTCATCGCCGACGACGAGAATGTGCTCGGCTTTGCCGGCGTCATGGGCGGCGAAGCTTCGGGCTCGTCCGAAGCGACGACGGACGTCTTCATCGAAAGCGCCTATTTCGATCCCGTGCGCACGGCAAAGACGGGCCGCGCCACCGGCATCATTTCCGACGCCCGCTACCGTTTCGAGCGCGGCATCGATCCGGCCTTCACCGTGCCGGGCCTCGAACTCGCAACGAAGATGGTGCTCGAACTTTGCGGCGGCACGCCTTCGAAGCTCATCGTCGCCGGCAAGGTGCCCGACACGACGAAGCTCATCGACTTCGATCCCATGCGCGTCGAAAAGCTGACGGGCCTCGCGCTGGCGCGCACTGAATCGGAAAGTATCCTGAAGCGTCTCGGCTTCGGCGTGAGCGAGAAATCCGGCGGCCGTTTTGAGGTCAGCGTCCCCTCATGGCGTCCCGACATCGACGGCGCGGCCGATCTCGTTGAAGAAGTCGTCCGCGTCCACGGCCTCAACAATGTGAAGTCGGTGGCGCTTCCCCGCATCCACGCGGTCGCAAAGCCCGTGCTCTCGCCCGCCCAGCGCCGCGAGCGCATCGCGCGCCGCGCGCTCGCCGCGCGCGGCCTCGTCGAAGCGGTCACATGGTCCTTCATTCCCGAAGCCCATGCGACGCTTTTCGGCGGCGGCAACGCGACGCCGGGCCTCAAGCTCGCAAATCCCATCTCCGCCGATATGAGCCATATGCGGCCGAGCCTTCTTCCCGGCCTCATCGCCGCCATCGGCCGCAATGTCGATCGCGGCTTTGCCGATGTCGCGCTTTTCGAAGCGGGCCAGCAATTCGGCGACGAGACGCCCGAAGGCCAGACCACGGCGACGACCGGCGTCCGGCGCGGCACCGCGCGCCCGCTTGGCAGCGGCCGCCACTGGCAGGGCAAGGCCGGTCCCGTCGAGGCGATGGACGCGAAGGAAGACGCGCTTGCACTTCTCTCCGTCATCGGCGCACCGGTCGCGAGCCTGCAAGTGACGGCGGATGCGCCCTCCTGGTATCACCCCGGCCGCTCGGGCACGTTCCGCCTCGGACCGAAAACCGTCATCGGCTATTTCGGCGAAATCCATCCGCGCATTCTGGCCGAGCTCGACGTTGCGGGGCCCTTGGTCGCCTTCGAGATTTTCACCGGCGCGATCCCCGAGCCGAAGAAGAAAGCGACGAAGGCGAAGCCGCCGCTCGATCTTTCGGCCTTCCAACCCCTGCGCCGCGATTTCGCATTCGTGGTCGATGCAAGTCTCGCCGCCGACCAGTTGATCCGCGCCGCGCGCAATGTCGACAAGAAACTCATCGCGGACGTTTCGCTCTTCGACGTCTTCGAAGGCGGCGCGATGGGCGATGGCAAGAAGTCGCTCGCCATCGAAGTGACCTTGCAGCCGACCGAGAAAACGCTGACCGACGAAGAAATCGACACGGTGTCGAAAAAGATCATCGCCGCGGTCGAGAAGGCCACGGGCGGTACGTTGCGGAATTAGGATCGCTGGAACCGCCGGGGAGGGCGAGGCATGGCGTTCGATGCCTATGAGATCGACCGGCAGGATGCGGAGGGGCGGAAGATCGTCCTCCGTGGCCGTTCCATCGGACCGGCAGGCGGCAGGCCCCTCGTCATGCTTGCCTCGCTCGGCCGTCCCGGCTCGGATTTCGATGAGGTGGCGACAAGGCTCGCTGACAACGGCTATCGCGTGACATTGCCCGAGCCGCGCGGCATCGGCGGCAGCGCCGGACCCATGGAGGATCTGACGCTCCACGATCTCGCCGCCGATGTGGCGGCGGTCATCGAAAGCCAGTCGCGCGCGCCCGTGACCTTGCTCGGCCACGCTTTCGGCAATCGCCTGACGCGCATGACGGCCAAGGATTTTCCCGCGCTCGTCGATCGCATCGTTCTTCTCGCCTGTGGCGGTCGCATCGAAATTCCGGAAAAGGCGCGCGAGGCGCTGATCGGCTGCTTCAACCAGAGCCTCTCGCCCGAAGAACATCTCGAATGCGTACGCTACGGCTTCTTCGCCGAGGGCAACGATCCTTCGGTCTGGCGCGACGGCTGGTATCCCGATGCGATGCTGATGCAGTCCTCCGCCGTGCGCCGCACTCCGGTCGAGGAGTGGTGGGAGGCGGGCGGCCAGCCGATGCTGGTCGTTCAGGCGACGGAGGACGCGATCGCGCTCCCCGCCAATGCGCTCGATCTGAAGGCGCGCCTCGGCGACCGGGTGACGCTCGTCGAGCTTCCCCATGCGGGTCATGCCATGCTGCCCGAACAGCCCGGCCTCATCGTGGACGCCATTCTGCGGTTTCTCGGCTAGTCCTCAGGCCCGGACCTGCCCGGGCGCGCCGCAGATAAAAGAAAAAACTTATCCTCATTATCTGTCGCGCCGGAATTCCCATATCCTGTTTCGGAACGGGAGGAGATGGGGCCATGGAACTGAAGACGATCATCTACAAGGTCGCCGATTTCATCGCGACGATCACGCTGTCGCGGCCGAAGCGCCGCAATGCGTGGACGGGGCGCATGCATACGGAATATCGCTGGGCGCTGGCGGAAGCCGACAAAGACCCCGCCGCCCGCGTCATCGTCGTGACGGGCGACCCGGAAGGCGGCGCCTTCTGCGCGGGCGCAGACCTCGGTGCGCTCGAAGGCCATTCGGAGAAGGGCCGTTACGATCCCGGCATCGACGAGACCATCGCGAAGCCGGGCTTCGGCGTCGCGCCCGAATTCGACGCGACATTCGCCTATCACTTCGGCCTGACAAAACCCGTCATCGCCGCCATCAACGGGCCGGCGGCGGGCGTCGGCCTCGTGCTCGCGGCCTATGCCGATCTCCGTTTCGCCGTGCCCGGGGCGAAGTTCACCGCCGCCCATGGTCGCTTCAATTTTCCCGCCGAATACGGGCTTTCATGGCTGCTCCCCCGCATTGTCGGCCTGACGCATGCAAACGACATTCTCCTGTCGAGCCGCGTCTTCACCTCCGACGAGGCGCTCGCGATGGGCTTCCTCAACAGGCTACTGCCGCCCGCCGACCTCATGCCCCATGTCATGGATTATGCTCGCGCCATGGCCGAAGGCGTCTCGCCGGGCTCGCTGCGCGTCACCAAGAACCAGATCTACCGGGACCTCCACCGCGACGCCGCCTCGGCCGTCAACGAGGCCGAGCGGCTCCTCTCCGAAATGGCGACCCATCCCGACTACAAGGAAGGCGTGAAGGCCTGGATGGAGAAGCGCAAGGCGGACTGGCAGGGTTAGGAGCTATCGACACATGGACTATTCTTGGACCTGCCATTGCTGCGGAAAGCGATACGAAACGCTTCCCTTCGATTTCGCCGCCGACGCGCCGGCCCCTTGGCTTGAGCTATCTGAGCAGGATCGAGAGAAGAGGGGGGCGATCACCCGCGATGTTTGTGTCATCGAGAACGAGGGCATATTCATACGGGGTTGTCTGGAAATCCCGGTTTTCGATCATCCCGAAGCGTTTATGTGGGGCCTGTGGGCTTCGGTGTCGGAGCAAAGCTACCAGCGAATCCTGGAGCTTTGGGATGCCCCCATACCCGAGAATGAACCGCCGAAATTCGGATGGCTTTGCAACAGCGTTTCGATTTATCCGCCTGCAATTGGGCTCAAAACCAATCTGCATCTGCGCGGTGGCGGGCAGCGTCCTTTGATCGAACTTGAGCCGACTGATCATCCTCTTGCCCTTGACCAACGGAACGGGATTTCGATGGAGCGGGTTAAGGAAATCGTAGCCGAACTGCTACACCGGCCTTGATCCCGGAAATGTCAGGCTTTGGCGGATATCTAGGTCAACGGACAGGCCATAAGCCTTCAAAAACGCCCCAATTGGCTTAAGGCCCCGCCGATGCTATATGGCGGGCCATGACCGATCTCGCCCATATCCGCAATTTCTCCATCATCGCCCATATCGACCACGGCAAGTCGACGCTGGCCGACCGGTTGATCCAGCTCACCGGCGGCCTCGAAGCGCGCGAAATGAAGGAGCAGGTTCTCGACTCGATGGATATCGAGCGCGAGCGCGGCATCACGATCAAGGCCCAGACCGTCCGCCTCGACTACAAGGCCAATAATGGCGAGATGTATGAGCTGAACCTCATCGACACGCCCGGCCATGTCGACTTCGCCTATGAGGTCAACCGGTCGCTGGCCGCCTGCGAGGGCTCGCTCCTCGTCGTCGATGCGAGCCAGGGCGTCGAGGCCCAGACGCTCGCCAACGTCTATCAGGCGCTTGAGGTCAATCATGAGATCGTGCCGGTCCTCAACAAGATCGATCTGCCCGCCGCCGAGCCCGAAAAAACCCGCCAGCAGATCGAGGACGTGATCGGCCTCGACGCCTCCGAAGCCGTGCTGATCTCCGCCAAGAGCGGCATCGGCATCCCGGACGTGCTGGAAGCGATCGTGAACCGCCTGCCTCCGCCCAAGGGCGACATATCGGCCCCCCTCAAGGCCATGCTGGTCGATAGCTGGTACGACAGCTATCTCGGCGTCGTCGTGCTCGTCCGCATCATCGACGGCGAGATGAAGAAGGGCCAGCGCATCAAGATGATGGGCACCAACGGCCTCTATACCATCGAGCAGATCGGCATCTTCCGCCCCAAGCGCGAGCCGGTGCCGAGCCTGACGCCGGGCGAGATCGGCTATTTCACCGCCGCCATCAAGGAAGTGGCCGACACCCGCGTCGGCGACACGATCACGGAAGAACGCCGCCCCTGCGCCGCTGCCTTGACGGGCTTCAAGCCCTCGCAGCCGGTCGTCTTCTGCGGCCTCTTTCCGGTCGACGCTTCCGAATTCGAGGATCTGCGCGAGGCTATGGGCAAGCTCCGCCTCAACGATGCGAGCTTCCAGTTCGAGATGGAAACCTCCGCCGCGCTCGGCTTCGGCTTCCGCTGCGGCTTTCTGGGCCTCCTGCATCTCGAGATCATCCGCGAGCGCATCGAGCGCGAATTCAACATCGACCTCATCACCACCGCGCCATCGGTGATCTATCACCTGCATATGCGCGATGGCACGGTGGAGGAGATGCACAATCCGGCCGATATGCCGGACGTGATGAAGATCGACCATATCGAGGAGCCCTGGATCAAGGCGACGATCCTGGTGCCCGACGAATATCTGGGCGCGGTCCTGAAGCTCTGCGAGGATCGCCGCGGCACGCAGGTCGATCTGACCTATGCCGGCAGCCGCGCCATGCTCGTCTACCGCCTGCCCCTGAACGAAGTCGTGCTCGATTTCTACGACCGGCTGAAGTCGGTGAGCCGCGGCTATGCGAGCTTCGACTATCACATTGAGGGCTATCAGGAAGACGACCTCGTGAAGATGTCGATCCTCGTCAATGAAGAGCCGGTCGATGCGCTCTCGACCATCGTGCATCGCTCGCGCGCCGAGCAGCGCGGCCGGGCCATGTGCGAGAAGCTGAAGGAACTGATCCCCAAGCATCTCTTCAAGATTCCGATCCAGGCCGCCATCGGCGGACGCATCGTCGCACGCGAGACGATCGCGGCCATGCGCAAGGACGTGACCGCCAAATGCTATGGCGGAGACGTCTCGCGCAAGCGCAAGCTCCTCGACAAGCAGAAAGAGGGCAAGAAGAAGATGCGCCAGTTCGGCCGCGTCGACATCCCTCAGGACGCCTTCATCGCCGCCTTGAAAATGGACGCGAACTAGAGGCCCGAAAGGAAAGGGCCGCCCCGGCGGACCGGAGCGGCTCTATTTTCGGCGGCTGCCGGCTTTTAGCTGCGGCGCGCGAGTCTCAGAATGCCGGCAACGACGATGCCGATCACGCCGAGCACCGCCCAGGCCGGATACCCCATCACCATCGGCAATATCGTGCCGGGCACATGCGCGGACGACCATGCGGTGAAGCTGTCATAGGACGACAGGTTCACGACCGACCAGACTTCCGCCAGCGAGCGGATCTGGACATGGCCGGCTTCGAGCGAACGCATGGCGTCGGCTCCAAGCGCCATCAGGGCAACCGTGATCAACAGCAAACCAATCAGACGGAACAGAATCATGACGAGAGCCCCCCAGCCCCACACGGAGAATTGAACAAGCGAAAAAACCCTAGCCTTTACGATTGTCTCAAACAAGCACACTCGAGAAGGCGCGACTTCCAAAACCCGGCACAAACCTTGGTTTCGGCTGATTGATTCACAATCTTGGTCTTGTATAGTGCGCGCCGCTGACGGCCCGATGACAGGGTCGCCTGCGGAGGGGTGGCCGAGTGGCTGAAGGCGCACGCTTGGAAAGCGTGTTTACGGGAAACCGTAACGTGGGTTCGAATCCCACTCCCTCCGCCAGCCAGAATCTTAATTTTTACAATGACTTATGGATAGAGGACAACGGCCGCGCCGCGCCCCGGCGACGACCCGCATGGCTCTTTGGCGACGATTTTCCGCGACTCGACCCGAGTCACGTCGATGGCCGGCTGAGTCTTCGGGAGCGGGTCTGAGGCAGAAATGCTACAGCGGCGGGCAAATTATAGTTAACCCTCGCCTGATCGGTCCGCGCGGACCTGACAGCTAGCCGGTGTAAGCGACGCTGACCGAGCGCCGTGGCTTCAGATAGGCGACTTCCGACATGCTGATCGGCCCGGTGATGAAGGTCCCGATGGGCGAGGTGTAGGTATAGACGACCTCGACCATGATGACGCTCGACCCCGCCGTTGTGAGCCCGGTCGGCAGCGTGACGGCCGAATTGGTCGCCCGCGCCGTCGCGCCGCCATAGGCCTGGCTCCAGGCGACCGTCGTATTCGTCGCGCTGCTCGAACTCGCCACGACGCTGCTGATCGTGATCTTGACGGCCGAAGTGGGGAACGGCGTCAGGATGGCCGTGCTGGCGGCAAAAATATCGGCAATGTCCGACGCGCTGACCGTGGTTGCCTGCGCGGTGAGATCGGCGGCCGTTTCGGCGACATTCGTCACACGCCGCGCCGCGGTAAGTGCGTTCGTCGTTTCGACCGTGCCGAAGTAGAGAGTAATCATTACAGGGACGATCAGCGCGAATTCGACGGCGGCAAGGCCGCCCGCATGGCCAGCGAAAATGGTGGCGCGGGCCATCGCCGCGCGTCCGCGTTCTGCCGCAGTCTTGAAGAAGCTCGACGCGATCATGATTGGTCCGGCCTTATGACGTATAGGGCTCGTTGCGGAAGGCGACGCTCGACTGAAGAAGCCTTGAAGACGAAGTGTTGTTCGCAAGGCCCGTGGCGAAGGGGCTCATGATGTTCCAGACGTAAAAGGCGCGGACGAGAACGATGTCGCCGGCGCCGCCGATGTTGAATTGAAGGCTGCTGGTATTGATCGTCCCGTTCGCGTTCATCACGGTCGGGAACGACACGCTGGAGAAGCTCGAATAGACGCGAACGTCGAGTTGCAGATTGTTCGTGCAATTCGACAGGAGAACGACGTTGCTGCAAATCGTGGCGATCAGCTGCGAGGAGGTCGTGCTGGCGGTCTGCGCCTGACCGGTGCGGATCGTTCGTGCGGCGTTGTTCACAGCCTGATCGAGCGTCGCCGTCGCGAAGAAGACGATGCCCGCTTCGAAAATGGCGAAAAGCAATGTGAAGAAGGGAATGGCCGTCAGCGCGAATTCAACCGCGACGCTGCCCGTTTCGGCGCGCACAAGTCGCCTGATCCGAAAGCCGAACGCGCCTGCTATCCGCTGTCTGAAGCTCTGGGTCATGTCCGTGGCTCACGCACCTGTCGGCGCGGAGAGCGCGCCTCAGCTTCTAGATAGCGCCGCCAGCCTTACCAAACCGTAAGCGATCTTCATGCTTCGGTAATTTTCAGCACTTTGTTGAAAGGGCGTTAACTCGCCGTCCGCATTATGGACCGACGCGAAAACACCTATTGTATCAATGAGTTAGTTATGGCGAATTATGTTGCTGGAAGTCTGTCGGCCTTCCTTCTTCGCTGGACGAAAGATGCGCGCGGAAATTACGCGATCATTTTCGCGCTGACCTTGATTCCGATCCTCGTGGCCATCGGCGGCGCCATCGACCTTTCGCAGGCCTATATCGTCCAGCAGCGAATGACGAGGGCGCTCGATGCGGCCGGTCTTGCCATCGGCGGACAGTCCGGGCTGACAACCGCTCAGATACAGACGCTGGCGCAGAACTATTTCAATGCCAATTACCCTGCGACGAAAATCGGCGTGCCGGGCACGGTGAGCGTCGCGACCAGCGGAAACCTCGTCAACCTGTCGGTGACGGGCACCATGCCGACCTCCATCATGGGCGTTATCGGCATCAATACGCTCAACATCAAGGCGTCCTCCCAGATCACCAAGATGGGAAAGAAGCTCGAAGTGGCACTCGTGCTCGATAACACGGGCTCGATGGCGCAAAACAGCAAGCTGACGACCCTGCAGACGGCGGCGAAGAACCTGATCGCAACCGTCTCCGCCGCCGCGGTCAATCCGGGCGATGTGCAGATCGCGGTGGTGCCCTTCACGACCGACGTCAATGTCGGGTCGAGCTATTCGGGCGCGGCCTGGCTGAAATGGACATGGAATCTTCAGACGCAGACCTGCAAGACGAAAAACGGCGTCACGACCTGTACGCCGAATACGACGACGACATCGAAGAGCGGTTGGGGCGGCTGCGTTGCCGATCGCGACCAGAACAACGATGTCTCCGTGACCGTGCCGACCGCCAGCGACGTGACGACGCTCTATCCGGCGGACTCCAACAACTCCGACAACAATTACTGCAGCCTTCAGCCCCTTTACCCGCTGACGACGAACTGGACTGCGCTCAATAGCGAAATCAACTCGATGACGGCGGGCGGCAACACGAATACGACCATCGGCCTTGTCTGGGGCTGGCAGATGCTCACGCAAGGCGCGACGCTCTCCAACGCGGCGGCGCCGGATTCGACGAAGCTGAACAAGGTCGTCGTGTTTCTGACAGATGGCGACAACACTCAGAACCGCTTCACCAGCACCCAGAGCGATATCGACGCGCGCACCACGCTTGTATGCACCGCCATGAAGGCGGCGGGTATCCAGATTTACACGATCATCGTGATGAACGGCCCGTCGACGCTGCTCCAGAACTGCGCGACGAGTCCCAGCATGTATTACAACGTCACGGCCGCGAGCCAGCTCACCACGGTCTTCAACTCGATCGCACAGGCGCTCTCGAACCTTCGCATCAGCCAATAACAACCGATCGTTAGATTTCGTAAGCTCGAATTGACCCCCTGTTAACGCCTGCCCGTAATGCTGGAAATTCTGGCGCGCTTGCCCCCGGCGCGCGCCGGACATCGCAGGACGGATACATGAATTATCGTGGCGGCAAACGACAGCTATCTGAATTTTTTCGTCGCTGGGCGAGGAGTACCCGCGGCAACTACACGATCATCTTTGCCCTCGCGCTTGTGCCGATCCTCGTCGCCATCGGCGCCGCCGTCGATCTCTCCCAGGCCTATTTCGTCAGGGAGCGCCTGACGCCCGCGCTCGACGCGGCAGGTCTGGCGGTCGGCGGACAGACGGGGCTTTCCACATCCCAGATTCAGACGATCGCGCAGAACTACTTCAACGCCAATTATCCCGCATCGAAAATCGGCGTGCCGGGCACCGTTACCGTCTCGACGAGCGGCAATGTCGTCAACCTGTCGGTTGCGGCGAGCATGCAGACTTCCGTCATGGGCATAATCGGCGTCAAGAACCTCAATATCGGGGCCACGTCGCAGATTACGCGCATGGGCAAAAAGCTCGAAGTCGCGCTCGTTCTCGACACGACGGGCTCGATGAGTTCGAGCGGCAAGCTGACGGCCTTGAAAACGGCGGCAAAAAATCTGATCACCACGGTGAGCGCCGCGGCGGTCAATTCCGGCGACGTCAAGATCGCCATCGTGCCCTTCTCCGTCGACGTCAACGTCGGCACGGCCAACAAGACGGCCAAGTGGATCAAGTGGAGCTGGACGACGTCGAAGACTCAGACCTGCACCGGCAGCGGCAGGAACC
>JARLIS010000042.1 GCA_031291615.1 Parvibaculum sp. | reverse complement strand
GTTGGTTGGCATGGGGGCTCAAACGCTGCGAGGTGCTGTCCGTCGCGCCCGTCTCCGGCCGGTCGCGGTATGTTTTTTTCGACACCGTAGGCGCCGGGGGCTGCACTATGGGGGCCCCGACCATGCAGCCCGCAAGACCGAGCATGAGAGCGGCCGCAGCTATGCGCGCGAGACGTCCGCTCGCGTTGCCTTTCGCGCCACGCGCACTGTCACTCGCCGATATACACATCGACCAACTGTCCCGGATAGAGGTTGACGTTCTGCGGCTTTTGAAAGCTGAAGATGATTGGCAGAACCCGGACATCGACGCGCTCCTGCCTCTGATCGGACAGCTCGATCTTCGGCGAGACATAGGGCTGCATCCGCTCGTAGGTCAGCGGCAGATTGATGTCGGTGCCTTGCACATACATGCGGGCGCGCATCTTCCCGGTCGGCGGCAGGCGATGCACCAGTATTTCATCGACATAGCACCGCACTTCGAGATCGCCGGGCGGCGAACCCATCACGACAAGGGGCATGGCTCCCTGCGTATAGGCGTCATAGGCGCCCTGCGGCGACACATAGCTGCCGGTCGCCGCTTCGATCGACAGAACGACGCCGTCGGCCGGCGCCCGGATCGTATATTTCCGCAGCAGAGCTTCGGAGGCCGCCGTGGACTTCTGTTGCGCGGTATATTCGCGCTCGACGACCGCGAGGTTCGTTTCCGCCACCTTCTCAACATTGCGCGCCGTGTCCAGCACATCGCGGCTCACCGATTGCGGGTCGAGCGCGAAAGAACGCTCCTGCTTTGCCAGCGTGTCGGCGGCGCTTTTGAGGCTTGCCTTCGCGTTCGCGATCTGGGCTTTCGCCACGTCGAGTTGCGCCTTCTGCTGCTCGGTGGTTTCGCGTTGAACGGAGTCGTCGATCGTCACCAGCGCGGCTCCGGCTTTCACGGTGTCGCCCTCGGCGACCAGCACGCGCGTGATCGGTCCGGACACTTCCGGGAAGATCGAGATATTGGCGCCATGCGATTGGTGGCTCTCGACGATGCCGCTGGCGTATATGCCATTGGCGTAAGGGTTCGCGGCCGGACTGAAGACGGGCGTCTGGGGCGCGGGCTGCTGCGCGGAGACATAGGCGCTGACAAGCCCGACCAGCAATCCGACCGCCGAAAGAATGAAAAGGAGTTTAAGTCTCACCGGAAACCTCCGTCTTTCCGGCGCCGATGTCCTCGACGCCTGTCAGCTTGCCGTCTTCCATATGCATGATGCGGTTTGCGAATTCGAAGATGCGCGCATCATGCGTGATGATGACGATGCAGCGCTTGTCGGTCAGAAGCTCCTTGCGCACGAAACTCACGATAGCGCGGCCAGTATCCCCGTCGAGCGATGCGGTCGGCTCGTCGAAGATCAGGATGTCGGGACGGCTGACGATGGCGCGCGCAATGGCCACGCGCTGCTGCTCGCCGCCGCTCAGTTTGACGGGCGGCAGTTCGGCCCTGGAATCAAGCCCGACGATCTTCAGATCCTTCCTTGCTTCGGCTATCGCCTCGTTCCAGTTGTGGCGCTGAAGGATGAGCGGGATCGCGACGTTCTCCACCGTCGTCAGCCGCGGGAACAGGTGATAGTCCTGAAACACGAAACCGAGTTTGCCGAGACGGAATTCGGCCAGGCCGTCATCGGACAGGCTCCAGATATCGCTTCCTTCGATTTCGACCTTTCCCGCATTCGGCCGCAGAATGCCCGACACCATGCTGAGCATGGTCGTCTTGCCGCTGCCGGACGGGCCGACGATAAAAAGCATCTCACCGAAATAGGCCTCGAAGGAAACGTCGCGGACCGCAACCGTCCGCGCCTCGCCTTCGCCGAACCATTTGGTGAGCCCGGTCGCCCGGATCGCGACATTCGGCATGGCTATCCCCGGAAGATGTCGAAGGGCTCGATCTTGAGCACTTTGCGGACGCCGACATAACTCGAAATCCCCGCAATCACGACGACCATGACGAAGGCCATGCCGATGTTCGGAAAGGTGATCATCGCCGCGTAGTCGGGAATTCTGAGGCGCGCGAGAGCGATCAGCGCCGCGCATATTCCGATTCCGAGACCATAGCCGGTCAGCGCGGTGAAGGTCGCCTGAAACAGGATCATGGCGACGAGCTCGCTGCCCTTCGCGCCGATCGCCTTCAGCGCTCCGAACTTTTCGAGATTTTCGATGATGAAGGTGTAGAAAGTCTGGCCCGAAATCGAGAGGCCGACGATGAAGCTGATCACGGTCATGAGCAGCATGTTCGTGCCGAGACCAGTCTGATATTTGTAGAAGGTCGAAATCTTGTCCATGAACTCGTCCTTGGTCAGGGCGAGATATCCCATCGCTTTGACGTCCTTCTCGATCGTCGCGACGTCGCCGGTCGTTTTCGGCTCGACCAAAATGTAGGATGTCGTGAACCTCGTATTCGGCAGGTATTGCAGCGCGCGATTGTGGGTCGTGTACAAGGTCGGAACGCCGAAGAGACCGCTTGTCGCAACCTGCCCTATGCCGACGATGACGGCCTTGTGGTCGTTGAGCTCGAAGGTTGTGCCGACTTTCGGATTGTTCAGTTTCGGAAATTCGGCGTCCTTGACGACGATGAAGCCGTTCTCGGCGAAGATGTCCTGAATATTGCCTTCGAGCAGAGCCGGACGGCCGAAGAGGTTGCTGTCGTCGAGCCCCATGACGGTGACGGCCTGATAGGCGCCGTCTTCGAGCTTCGCCAGCGCGCCGCCGGAATAGAGCGGCACGGCGTATTTGACGCCGGGAATGGACCGCACCTCGTCGAGCACATAATCCGGCATCGGAATGGAATTGGCGACCGTCTGCACGGCCGGGTCCATCACCCACATACTCGCCCCGATATTGATCACCGTCGCGGACGAGCGGTTCAATATGCCCGAGAAGAGCGAAGTCATCTGGATCATCAGAAAGACGGCAAAGGTTATGCCGACCAACAAGGCGGCAAATTTCGCCCTGTCGTTGACCAGCAGCTTGTAGGCGATCTTCAATATGCCGAGCATCGAACCTGCATTGCCGCGCCATGCGGCCAAATCGGGGCCTCCCCCGCTTCTCACCGGAGGAGTTTTCGACGTTCCGGCACGGCGGCGCACTGATCAGGATCAACGCCGCCCAATCTCCGCGGCTCGGCACCGTTGGCGGGCCCGACCGCGATAGCCGCCGTGACTTTTAGTAATCCTCTCCGGGGTAGTTTTAAGTCTATTCTGTCGTCACCCGAGGCCTTGGACGGAGGCCGAAATGCATTGAAAAGACACACATGGCGCAATTCCATTTTGTTGAAGATTATGAGGCGTTGGTCTCCCAGCTCCTGCACGACCATCCGCTGGATGAGGCCATGTCGCTTGCCGTTGGCGGCGACTATGAGCGCGTCGGCGCGATCGAGAGCGCCATTCTCGCCTATGCGGGTCTCAGGGACGGCGACATTGTTTTCGACCTCGGATGCGGCAGCGGCCGGCTTGCCCATGCGCTCGGTCGGAGACATCGCATCGACTATTACGGTACCGACGTGGTTCAGGCGCTGCTCGACTATGCCGCGAAAAAATCACCCGCCAATTATCGCTTCAAGCTGAACCGGGAACTCAGCATTCCCATGCTGCCCCACTCCGTCGATATCGCCTGCGCCTTCAGCGTCTTCACGCATCTGCTCCAGGCCGAAAGCTATGTCTATCTTCGGGAGATGCGCCGGGCGCTGAAGCCGGGCGGCCGTATCGTCTTCTCATTTCTCGAATTCGCGGCGCCCGAACACTGGAGCGTCTTCAAGGACACGCTCGCAAATCAGCACAAGGGCGTAAACGGCCATCTCAACATGTTCATGGAGCGGTCGGCGATCGATAGCTGGTGCGAGCGCCTCGGCTATGAGCGGGTGGAATTCATCGACGGCGACGCCGCGCCATGGGGCGGCGAGCCGCTCTGGCAATCGCTCGCCATTCTGCGCAAGCCGTAAAGCCGTCGCTCAGACGACGCGGAAATTCTTGAACTGCCAGGGATCGGCCTTGTCGAGATCTTCGGCGAAAAGACTCTCGCGGTCGGCCAGCGGCGTCCAGTCGCTATAGGCGCCGATCAGCTTGCCGAGATAGGGCGCGCAGATTTCGAGGATGCGCTCGTAGTCGATCTCGTCGGGCTCGACGATCCATCTGTCCGGATTTTCCATCGCCCAGACGACGCCGGCCAGAACCGCGGCGGTGACCTGCAAGCCGGTCGCGTTGTTATAGGGCGCGAGGCGGCGCGTTTCGTCGATGGAGAGGCGCGAGCCGTACCAGTAGGACTTGCGCGCGTGGCCCATCAGCAGAACGCCGAGCTCGTCGGCGCCGCTGACGATGTCGTCGACGATGATGCGTTTCTGCTTCTGCATGCGCCAGTTCTTGCCCGCGAGCTCGTGGATCGACAGAACGGCGGCATCGCATGGGTGATAGACATAGTGCACGGTCGGCCGGTAGGTCACCTCGTCGCCGTTGCGCGCCGTCAGATAGTCGGCAATCGAAATCGCTTCGGCATGGGTGATGAGGAACCCGTGAAGGGGGCCTTCGATCGGCGTCCAGCTCCGCATGCGCGTGGAGGCGCCCGGACGGCCCAGATAGATGGCCGCGCCGCAGCCGAATTCGTGACGAAATCCGTCCGCCGGAAAATGGCGCTCATGGCTGCCCCAGCCGAGTTCGGCCGGCTGCTCGCCCTCGCTGACGAACCCGTCGACCGACCAGGTGTTGACGAATTCGCCCACCTGCTTCGGCACGGCGGAGACTTGCGTGTCGCGCTCGGCGATATGGATGGTCTTCACGCCAAGGGTCGAAGCGAGGGAGGCCCACTCCTCCCGGCTTTGCGGCCGGGAAATCGACAGGTTTGTGTCTGCCGCAATATTGAGCAGCGCCATCTTGGTGAAATGCGAGACAAGGCCCGGATTGGCGCCATGCGTCGGAAGCATGGTCGGGCCGGACCTGTATTTCCGCCTGAGCGCCAGAGCCTCCTCGCGCAAGGCATAGTTCGAGCGCTCGGACGGCGACAGCGACTTGTCCGTATAGCGACCGGGCCAGGGCTCGTTGCAGGTGTCGAGATAGAGCGCGCCGCGCTCGCGGCAGAATTCCATCAGCGCCACGCTTGAAACGTCGACCGACAGGTTGAGAAGGAAATCGCCCGCCTGAAGCAGCGGCGCAAGCACGTCCTTGTAGTTGGCCCTTGTCAGCGGCGCGGCGAGGAAGCGGATGCCCTGCGCGTCGGCTTCCGCCTTGCCGCTTTCGTCGGCAGTGACGATGACGATCCGCTCGCGCGGCATGTCGATGTGACGCAAAAGCAGCGGCAGGACGCCCTGTCCGATGCTGCCGAAGCCGACCATTACGATGCGGCCGCCGAACCTTGTGAGTTTGGTGTCGAATGACATCGTGTGAACTTTCAGACTTCGCGCACCGCACGCCCCTCAGGAGCGCGATACCGGATACGTTAAAACATGAAAGCGGGCGAAAGAAAAGTTCCGCGCTCAGCCGTTCCTGGCGCTGAGGCCGCCGTCGACCGTGTAGATGACGCCGCTGGTGTAGCCCGACCGCTCGGAGGCGAGGAAGGCCATCAGGTCGGCGATCTCGCGCGGATGCGCCGCGCGGCCCAGCGGAAAGCGCTTCATCAATTCCCTGTACCGGCTTTCGTCGCCGAATTGCGCCTGCGCCTGCCTCTTCATCAGCGTGACGATGCGGCCGGTCTCCACGGGTCCGGGATTGATGCCGACGACGCGGATATTGTCGTCGAGGCTGCGGCCGCCCAGCGCGCGGGTGAAGGCCATCAGCGCCGCATTGCCGGCGCTGCCCGCGATATAGTTGAAATCGAAGCGCTCGCCCGCCGCGCCGATGTCGTTGACGATGACGCCGTGGCCGCGCGCCTTCATGCCGGCATAGATGTGGCGCGTCAGGTTGATGTAACCGAAAACCTTGAGATCCCAGGCATGGCGCCACGCCGCTTCGTCGACCTTGTCGAGCGAGCCGCCGGGAATGTCTCCCGCATTATTGACGAGGATGTCTATATTGCCGGCGGCCTTGGCCAGCCGCTCGATGTCGGCCGACTTGCGCAGATCGACCGGGTGGACCGCGACCTCGACGCCGTGGGCAGCTCGCAGCCGTTCGGCAAGCGCCGTCATCTCGGGCTCGCTGCGGGCGGCAAGGTGGAGCCTGCACCCCTCCTCCGCCATGACTTCGGCGGCCGCGGCTCCTATGCCCTTTGAGGCCCCCGTGATCAGAACCGACTTGCCGCGCAGCTTGAGGTCCATTGTCCGTGTCCTCCCGGAATTTCCGGCTGGCAGTCTGCACGCGGCGGGCTAGAGTTTGAAACGGAAAATGAAATCCGGGCTTCGCTTCCCCACTGAGGCCCGCCCCCGCTGGCGCGACCCCGGCCATCTGGTCTAGGTTGCCTGCCAACATCAAAAAGAAAGATCGTCAGGAAATGTCCATATCGACCTATCAGGCCAGCGTGCCGCCCGTCGTCCAGATGCTCAAGAGCATCAGCGCCGTCCTCGACAAGGCGGCCGCGCATTGCGAGCAGCGGAAAATCGACCCCGCCGTGCTGGTGGGCTATCGGCTTGCGCCGGACATGATCCCGCTTTCGGGCCAGATCCAGATCATGGCCGATCAGGCGAAGGGCGCCATCTCGCGCCTCGCCGGCGTCGATATTCCCTCCTATGCCGACACCGAGACGACCATTCCCGAACTTCAGGCGCGCATCGCCAAGACGCTCGCCTATGTCCAGAGCTTCAAGCCGGAGCAGTTCGACGGCGCGGAAGACAAGGACGTCGTGATGAAAATCGGCAGCGGCGAAATGAAGTTCAAGGGAAGCCAGTATCTCTTCCACTTCTTCTTTCCGAACTTCTATTTCCACGCCACGACCGCCTACGACATTCTTCGTCATTGCGGCGTGCCGATCGGCAAGCGCGACTTCATCGGCGGCATCTGACGCGGGGGCAGGATGAGCGGGAACACGTCCGACGATGTGCAGGCGGAAGCCGAAGCGCTGGTCGACCGGCTGTTGACGCCGAAGCGGCGCGTCCGCCCGCGCCTCGCCGAGCCGCTGCGCGACGCCGAGGATATGCAGGTGGAAACGCCCAACGGCCCGGTCATGGCTTGGCGCCTGGGCAAGGGGCCTGCCGTGCTGCTCGTCCACGGATGGGATGACGACAACTGTCTTTGGGGTCCACTCATCGACAAGTTTGTCGACATGCGGCGCGCCGTCGTCGTGCTCGACCTGCCCGGACATGGCTTCTCGCCTGCGGAAGACCCCTCGCCCTTAGCGGCCGCCGCTGCCCTCCGCGCAGTCGCCGCCGCGCTTGGCCCGGTCGATGCGATCGTCGCCCATTCCTATGGTTGCCCTGTCAGCATATTGGCGATGGCGGACGGGCTCGCCATCGGCCGCGCCGCGCTCATCGCGACGCCGAAGTTCAAATCAGGTCATTTCTGGACGCGGCTCGAAGGCATGGGCATATCGCCGGAGGTGATCGAGCGGGCGAAAATCGTTCATGCGGCGCGCCTTGCCGAGCGGCCGGCCGCGCCGGATGTCGAAGAGGCGGCAAGCAGGATGACGGCCAAGGCGCTCCTTGCCCATTCGCTGGACGACGAGGAGTGCCCGCCCGCCAATTCGCAGGCGCTGAAGGCCATATGGCCGGGCGCGAAGCTCGCGCTTGCCGACGGGCTCGGCCACCGGCTCATCGCGCAGGACGCGGCGATGCTCGAGCGCATCGTCAATTTCATCGAAGGCTTCGACCGATAGGGTTCAGCCCGCGGCGGCGACAAGCTCGGCCATCTTCCGGTGAAGCGTGTTCATCGCCTTCAGCGGCCGCACCATCACCTTGAAGCTCACGATGAGCCCGGCATCGTTCCAGCGAATGATGTCGACGCCATTGATCGTTATGCCGTCGACCACGCAGACAAATTCCAGCACGGCGGAATTATGCGCCTTCCACTCGCCCACATAGCGAAAGGTCTCGTTGTTGAGAACCTTCAGCGCCGATTGCAGATAGACCGTGGTGATCGCCTTGCCATGCTGAGGCGTGTGGACGACGGGCGATTCAAAAACGACGTCATCGGCGAGAAGCCCGGCAAGCCCGTGCTCGTCGCGCGCCTTGACGATCGCGTGCCATGTCTTGAGTGTGTCTATCATCTTGCCGGCCTCATGGGTTTGCGTGCCTCGCGCCGGGGGGTCGTCCAATCCCTCCCCCGCACGGGCGGTTTGCGTCGACAGCCTGAGGGATCGGGCATCCGTCCGGCAGCGTTTTTCCCCGGCCTCATGGCGCCGAGTTCGCCCGCACTCTATCATTGCCCGTCGGAGGACGCTGCAAAACACATCTATCATTGCGGCCGGACTCACCATGCCAGAAAGAGGCGCCGCCCAGATGAACCGGACATCGCCAAAGGGAACCCGCCGGGGCGTGACCCGGCTCGCGCGCAGCCCCGGCCGGGGCGCGGCGCAGGCGGAGCTGACGCTCAGGGTCGATTTCGGCGAACAGGGCGCACTCGGTCCCGGCAAGGTGAGGCTTATGGAGCTGATCGCCGACAAGGGGTCGATTTCAGCCGCGGGCCGGGCGATGGACATGTCCTATCGCGGCGCCTGGCTCCTTGTCGAAAGCCTCAATCAGGCCTTTCGCGAGCCGCTGGTGGTCGCCAAGCATGGCGGCAAGGCGGGCGGCGGCGCGGAGCTGACCGCGCTGGGCACGCGCGTCGTCGGCTGCTATCGCGACATGGAGCGGGCGGCTCATGACGCGGCCTCTAACCACCTCAAGACGCTCGGCCGCATCGTCGCCCGCCAGAAGGTATCCCCGAAATGACGATCTCGACGTCCCATCGAGCCTCGCCCGGCGCTGCCGGAAGCGACGACCTCTTCGGCCAGCCGCGCGGCCTTTCCTACCTCTTTGCGACCGAGATGTGGGAGCGCTTTTCCTATTACGGCATGCGCTCGCTGCTCGTGCTCTACATGGTCAAATATCTGTTCCTGCCGGGACAGGTCGAGAGCGTGCTCGGCTTCGCCACGATGAAGCGCGTGCTTGAGGCCATGTTCGGGCCGCTCGACGTGCAGCCGCTCGCCTCGCAGGTCTATGGCTCCTACACCGCGCTCGTCTATCTGACTCCCATCTTCGGCGGATTGCTCGCCGACCGCGTACTCGGGCAACGGCGCACCGTCATTCTCGGCGCGGCGCTGATGGCAGCCGGCCATTTCATGATGGCGTTTCAGCCGCTCTTTCTGTTCGCGCTCTTCACGCTCATTCTCGGCAATGGCGCGTTCAAGCCCAATATCTCGACGCAGGTGGGCGGCCTCTACGCGCCGGGCGATCCGCGCCGCGACCGCGCCTATTCGATCTTCTATGTCGGGATCAATCTCGGCGCCTTCTTCGCCCCGCTCGTCTGCGGCACGCTGGGCGAGGAGGTCGGCTGGCATTACGGTTTCGCGGCGGCGGGCGTCGGCATGCTGATCGGCCTCTGCATCTATCTCTATGCCTCGCGTCACCTGCCGCCCGACGAGCTGACCAAGGCGCGCGCCGCGCCCGCCGAAAGGCAAAACCTGTCGAGCGAGGAATGGCGCAGCATCGGCGCGCTGCTCGTTCTCTGCGTGCTCGTCACTTTCTTCTGGGCGACCTATGAGCAGCAGGGCAATACCGTGACGCTCTGGGCGTCGGATTACACCAATCGCAGCTTCGATATTTTCGGCTGGCGGGGCGAGATACCGGCGACGATGTTTCTCGCGCTCAACCCCTTCATGATCTTCGCCTTCACGCCCTTCATCGTCGCACTCTGGATGCGTCAGGCAAGGCGCGGCACGGAGCCTTCGACGCTTACCAAGATGGCGCTCGGCTGCTTCGGCGTGGCGCTTGCCAATCTCGTCATGGTCGCGGCAGCCTATGAAGCGGGCGCCGACGGCAAGGCGAGCTGGCTCTGGCTATTCCTTTATTTTGCCATCGTCACCACGGGCGAGCTCTACATCTCGCCCATCGGGCTGTCGCTCGTCTCGAAGATCGCGCCTGTGCGCATGCTCTCGCTCATCATGGGCGTATGGCTTGCGACCAGCTTCACCGGAAACTTCATCGCCGGCTGGCTCGGCAGCTTCTGGAGCGGCATGGACAAGGCGCATTTCTTTCTGATGATCGCAGCCATCGCCGCCGCAGCGGGCGCAGGCATTCAGGCCTTCAACAGACCGCTGACGCCGATGCTGCGCGAATAGTCAGCTCCGCAGTTCGGGAAGATCGCGGAACAGTTCCAGCGCTTCGGGATTCGCCAGCGCTTCCGCATTCTTGATACGGCGGCCATGCACGACATCGCGAACGGCAAGCTCGGTGATCTTGCCGGACTTTGTGCGCGGAATGTCGGCGACGGCGATAATCTTAGCCGGCACGTGGCGGGGCGAGGCGCCATCGCGGATGCGCTTTCTGATTTTCGCCTGAAGCGCGTCGTCGAGCGTGACGCCGGATTTCAGCACAACGAAAAGCACGACGCGGGCATCGCCCTCGAAATCCTGTCCGATGGCGATCGCTTCCTGAATCTCCGGGAGCTGTTCGACCTGGGCGTAGATTTCCGCCGTGCCGATGCGCACGCCGCCGGGATTGAGCGTGGCGTCCGAGCGGCCGTGAATGAAGAAGCCGCCATGTGCCGTAATCTCGGCAAAGTCGCCATGGCACCAGACGCCGGGGAAGCGCTCGAAATAGGCGGCGTTGTACTTTGCGCCGTCCTTGTCGTTCCAGAAGCCGATGGGCATCGAGGGAAATGCTTCCGTGCAGACAAGTTCGCCCTTCTCGCCGACAACCGGTTTGCCCTCCTCGTTCCAGACTTCCATCGCCATGCCGAGGCCCGCGCACTGGATTTCGCCGCGCCAGATCGGCAGCAGCGGACTTCCCGTGACGAAGCAGGAGAGAATATCGGTGCCGCCCGAGATCGAGCAGAGCGCCATGTCCTTCTTGATGTCCTCATAGACGAAGTCGAAACTTTCCGGCACCAGCGGCGAGCCCGTCGACAGCATCATCCGCACGGATGAAAGATCGTTCGTCTCGCGCGGCTTCAATCCCGACTTCTTCACGGCGTCGATGAATTTCGCCGAGGTGCCGAAGACGTCGAACTTCACCGCATCGGCATAGTCGAACAGCACGCGCTCATTGGGCGCGAAGGGCGAGCCGTCGAACAGCGCCAGCGTCGCCTCGGCGGCAAGGCCCGATACCAGCCAGTTCCACATCATCCAGCCGCAGGTCGAGAAGTAGAAAAGCACCTCACCCGGCTTCAGATCGCAATGGAGCTTGTGCTCCTTCAGATGCTGGAGAAGCGTGCCGCCGGCCGAATGCACGATACATTTCGGAACGCCGGTCGTGCCGCTCGAATACATGATGTAGAGCGGATGGTGGAACGGCAGCCGCGTGAAGCTGAGCGGCGCGGTGGGAACGGCGGCAAGAAGCGTCGTCCAGTCCTCGGCTTTCGGCAGCGCCTTCGGGCCTTCGCCTATGAAGGGCGCGATGGCGACATGTTCGAGGCTCGGCAGGCCGGGAATGATTTCGGCGAGCTTGTCGTGGCTCGACAGCACCTTGCCCGCATAACGGTAGCCGTCGCAGGCAACCAGCACCTTGGGTGCGATCTGGCCGAAGCGGTCGAGCACGCCGCGCACGCCGAAATCCGGCGAACAGGACGAGAAGACCGCGCCGAGGCTCGTCGCCGCCAGCATGGCGATGATGGTTTCGGGGCAATTGGGCATGAAGGCTGCCACGCGGTCGCCCGGCGCGACGCCCCAGCGGCGCAGCACCGAGGCGAGGCGCGCGACATGGCCGCGCAACTCCGGCCAGCTCATTGGCGCGGCCATCTTGCCTTCATTGTTGAAATAGAGCGCCGTGCCTTCGCTCGCACCGCTCAGAAGATTTTCGGCGAAGTTGAGCCTCGCGTCGGGAAAGAATTTCGCGCCGGGCATCTTGTCGCCGTCGATGAGGATGCGGGCGCCCTTCTCGCCGATCACGCCGCAATAATCCCAGATCTCGTCCCAGAAGGCTTCCCTGTGCTCGACCGACCAGCGATGGAGCGCGGCATAGTCCGCAAGGTGGACGCCATGCCGCGCCGTCAGCCGCGCCATGAAGGCGGCCATATTCGTATGCGCGATGGAGTCGGGTGTGGGACGCCAAAGCGGGCGTTCTTCTTGGGAAGCGGACACGGCTGGAACCTCGAATTGAATCGGTCGCGCCGAAGGCCTTTGACGCAGGGGCTGCTTGAATGCAGCCGTTCCGGCATCTTTCCCAATTTAGGCGCGCGCGTCACCCTAAATTTCGCACCTGCAACATGAAGTTGCCAGCCGGGCCGATTTGGCGGAATGATATGCGCCAAGACCGGGAATCCGGCAACAACAGGGAGAGACGCAATGAGCGAATACAGGCTATTGATCGGCGGCAAGCTCGTCGCCGGCGACCAGACGATGGACGTCATCAACCCGGCAACCGAGGAAGTGCTGGCCAAGTGCCCGCGCGCCTCGAAGGCGCAGCTCGATCAGGCGGTCGCCGCCGCCAAAGCCGCCTTCCCGGCCTGGTCGAAGACCTCGATGGCGGAGCGCAAGAAGGCGCTGAACGCCATCGCCGACGCGATCGAGAAAAACGGACAGGAGCTTGCGCGGCTGCTGACGCAGGAACAGGGCAAGCCGCTTGCCGACGCGACCGGCGAAGTTTTCGGCACGGCCGCCTTCTTCCGCTATTTCACGGCGCTCGACCTACCGGTGAAGGTTCTGGACGACAGCGAAGGCCGCAAGGTCGAGATGCACCGGAAGCCGCTCGGCGTCATCGGCGCCATCGTGCCGTGGAACTTCCCGCTGATCCTGATGGCATTCAAGGTGCCGCCCGCGCTTCTCGCCGGCAATACGATGGTGCTGAAGCCCGCGCCGACGACGCCGCTTTCGACCCTGCGGCTCGGCGAGCTCATCAAGGACATTCTGCCGGCGGGCGTCCTCAACATCATCACCGATGCGAACGATCTCGGCGGCGCGCTGACCGCGCATCCCGATGTCCGCAAGATTTCCTTCACCGGCTCGACGGCGACGGGATCGAAGGTGATGGCGGGCGCGGCGGCGACGCTGAAGCGCATCACGCTCGAGCTCGGCGGCAACGATGCCGGCATCGTGCTCGACGACGTGAACCCGAAGGAAATGGCGCCCAAGCTTTTCCAGAGCGCCTTCCAGAACAACGGTCAGGTCTGCATCGCCATGAAGCGGCTCTATGTGCATGAGTCGATCTATGACGAGATGTGCGACGAGCTGGCCGCGCTCGCCAAGGCGGCCATCGTCGGCGACGGGCTGAAGCAGGGCACGCAGCTCGGGCCGCTCCAGAACAAGATGCAGTTCGAGAAAGTGAAGGAAATCATCGCCGACGCGAAGAAGCACGGCAAGGTGATCGCCGGCGGCGACGCGCCCGAACAGGCTGGCTACTTCATCCAGCCGACCATCGTGCGCGACATCAGCGACGGCACGCGGCTTGTCGATGAGGAGCAGTTCGGTCCGGTGCTTCCGGTCATCAAGTACAAAGACCCGGAAGACGCGGTCGCCCGCGCCAATGCCTCGCCCTACGGCCTCGGCGGCTCGATCTGGTCATCCAATCCCGACCGCGCCTACAAGCTCGCGGTCCAGATGGAGTCGGGTTCCGTCTGGGTCAACAAGCATGCCGAGCTTGCGCCGAACATTCCCTTCGGTGGCTCCAAGCAGTCGGGCCTCGGCACGGAACTCGGCGAGGAAGGCCTTGCCGAATTCACCCAGCTCCAGATCATCAACGTCGCACGTTGATCCGATGAAGCCCGTGAAAGCCGCCAGCCTTGAAAAGCTGGCGGCTTTTGCCGTTTCCGCCCGTCGAAGCACCTTGCAGCCGTCGGCCGTCATGCCCACCTCAGCCCGATGGTTGAGGAACATCGGCCACCATTGGAGGAGGAACCCATGAAACTCTATTACTCGCCCGGCGCCTGTTCGCTTTCCCCGCATATCGTCGCGGCCGAAGCCGGCATTCCCGTCGAGCTCGAAAAAGTCAATCTCGCCGAGAAGAAGACCGAGAGCGGCAAGGACTACAACGCCATCAATCCCAAGGGTTACGTGCCTGCGCTCGGCTTCGACGACGGCAGCGTGCTGACGGAAGGTCCGGCCATCGTGCAATATCTCGCCGACCAGAAGCCCGCCTCCGGCCTCGCGCCCGCCGCCGGCACCATCGAGCGCTATCGCCTTCAGGAATGGCTCACCTTCATCGGCACTGAGCTTCACAAGAATTTCGGGCCGCTGTTCAACAAGGCCTCGTCGGACGACGCCAAGCAGACCGCCAAGACCAACATCGCCAAGCGGCTCGCCTATCTCAACGACAAACTCGCCGGCGTCAAATATCTGATGGGCGAGACCTTCACGGTCGCCGACGCCTATGCCTTCACGATCCTGAACTGGACCAACTTCACCGGCATTGACCTCAAGCCTTACCCCAATGTCGGCGCCTATATGGGCCGGGTCGGGGCACGGCCGAAGGTGCAGGAAGCGCTCAGGGCCGAAGGCTTGCTCAAATAAGCCGCGCCTGCCGGGCGGTTTCGGCCGCCCGGCGCCCACGGCGATCTCGCAAAGATTTGATCTCCGCCCGGCCCCAAATCGGCCTAGCCTAGTCTTCCGTAACGCGGAGAACCGGGAGAGGCCGAATGGCGGATATGAGCATGTCGCATGGCAGCGGCGCAGCGGCGGATGAGGTGCATCCGCTCGTCGTGCGCATCACGCATTGGGTCAACGCCTTCGCCATGATCCTGATGATCCTGAGCGGCTGGCGCATCTATAACGCCTCGCCCATTTTCGGCTTCCGCTTTCCCGATCAATTGACGCTCGGCGCATGGCTCGGCGGCGCGCTCGCCTGGCATTTCGCGGCCATGTGGCTGCTGGCGATCAACGGGCTCGTCTATGTGGTCTACGGTTTCGCCTCGGGCCATTTCAAGCGCGACTTCTGGCCGATCCGCCCCGTCGATGTCTGGAACGACTTCCGCGCGGCGTTGACATTCAAGCTCGCGCACAGGCTCGGCACCTACAATTCCGTGCAGAAGCTCCTCTATGCGGGCGTCGTCTTCCTCGCGGCGGCGGCCATCGTCAGCGGGCTTTCGATCTGGAAGCCGGTGCAGTTCTATCCGCTGACATGGCTTCTCGGCGGTTACGATTTCGCGCGCATCGTCCACTTCCTCGCCATGTCGGGGATCGTCGGCTTCCTCGTCGTCCACATCGCGCTCGTCGCCCTCGTTCCCTCGACATTCGTTCCCATGATCACCGGCCGCGCCGCCGCCGCGCATGAAGGGGAGACGACACGATGAAACGCCTTCGCATCGGCGACATCCGGCCGGACATCAAGCAGATCGAGCGGCGGGCTTTTCTCAGGCAGTCCCTGTCCCTCGGCGCGCTGACGATGCTGACGGGTTGCAGCCTCGACAATCCGGCCGCGCCTGATTTCATCGACCGCGTGCTCAAGGGCATGTCGCATTGGAACGACCGCGTGCAGGCGGCGATTTTCAGCCCCACGCGGCTCGCGCCCGTCTATCCCGAAAGCGCGATCACGAAGCCCTTCCCCTTCAACGCCTTCTATGCGGAGGCGCAGGCCCCCGTCGTCGACGGCGCGACCTATCGGCTTGAGCTTGCCGGCATGATCGCCGACAAGAGGCCATGGACGGTCGCCGATCTTCGCAAGCTGCCGCATGAGAGCCAGGTGACGCGGCATATCTGCGTCGAAGGCTGGAGCGCCATCGGCAAATGGGGCGGCGTGCCCTTCCATGTATTTCTGGAGCGCATCGGCGCCGACAAGACGGCGAAATATGTCGGCTTCAAATGCGCCGACGGCTACTATTCGAGCATCGACATGCCGACGGCGCTTCATCCACAAACGCTGCTCGCGCTCGACTATGGCGATGCGGAACTGCCGCGCAAATACGGCTATCCGATGAAGCTGCGCGTGCCGACCAAGCTCGGCTTCAAGAATCCCAAGCACATTACCGAGATTTTCGTTACCAACGACTATCCGGGCGGCTATTGGGAAGATCAGGGTTACAACTGGTTCAGCGGCTCGTAGACTTCTCCCAAAATACGGGAGGAGAAAACATGCGCCTGAGACAGGTCGCGCTTGTCGCGCACGAGCTTGAACCCATCGTCGCCCAGCTTGAAGGGACGCTCGGACTTCACGTCGCCTATCGCGATCCGGGCGTTGCGGTCTTCGGCCTCGTCAATGCCGTCTTTCCGGTCGGCGGCGATTTCCTCGAAGTCGTGCAGCCCGTCCGCGAGGATGCCTCGGCGGCGCGCTATCTGAAGCGGCGCGGCGGCGATGCCGGCTACATGGTCATCCTTCAAGCCGAAGATGCGCTGCCCCATCGCGCGCGGCTTCTCGCCGCCGGCATCCGCAAGATCGCCGAGCATGACACCAGGCGCTACACCTTCACCCATTTTCATCCCGGCGATTTCGGCGGCGTGCTGACCTCGATCGATTCCGTCGGCGGTGTCGATGACTGGCTCGATCCCGAGGGCGACTGGCCGCCTGCCGGGCGCGACTGGAAAGCGGCCAAGGCGAGCGACAATATTCGCGGCATCCGCGCCGTGACGATCCAGAGCCCCTCGCCCGCCGCCTCGGCGAAGCGCTGGGGCGAGCTGCTGGAAGCGCCGGTCGATGGCGCGAATGTCCGGCTCACCGGCGCGGCGATCAGGTTCGTTCCGCCCGTCGATGCCGACGGCACGGGCGTCGTCGCGCTCGACGTCGCGGTGCGCGATCCGAAGCCGATCCTCGCCGCCGCGCGGGCGCAGAAGCTCGCAACATCCGAGACGAGTTTTCAGGTCTGCGGCATTTCGATCAATCTTGTTCCCGCCTGACGCCGGGCGCGCGCTTCAGCGCACCGTGAAGGCGACGGGGCCGAGATGCGTCTCGCCGTCTTCGGTTTCGAGCAACGCCTCGACCGTGTAGGCGCCGCGCGCGACGCGCCACATCAGGCTGTCCCCCGTTTTCTCCGCCACGCGCTTGCCGTTGACGAGCCAGGTCACATGGTCGCCGGGCTCGACGCCCGTCAGCGCAAAGCGGAACATCTGCCGGTCGGCCGGCAGGCGCGGGTCGTAAGCGAGCCGCAGGTCGGGCGTCGGGCTCGAGATCGCCGGTCCCGGCACATCGACCGCCGTCGGCTTCGCAAAGGATGCGTTCGAGCGATAATCGTAGATCTGCGCGCAGGCGCCGCTGGTGAAGTCGCAATTGTCGCGGAAGGCAAGATCGCGATCGAGCGGCAGGCGGCCGGTATTGCGGTCGCGGTTGAGATAGGAGAAGAGCCCGCGCAGCACGAGGCCGGGCCCGGTTGAGCCCGTCAATCCGTCGGTCGGGCTCTGGTCGAGATTGCCCATCCATATGCCGACGACATAGCGGCTGTCGAAGCCGACCGCCCAGGCGTCGCGATAATCCGTCGATGTGCCGGTTTTCACCGCCGTCTGCACCGGCAGGTTCAGCGTCGAATAGCGGCCGAACTCCATGACGCGCGCCCAGGGATCGGAAAGAATATTTCCGATCAGCATGGTCGCGTCGCGGCTCAACACCTGCGCGCCGTCGGGCCCGCGCCTGTCGGTCGCGGCGACCGCGCGGAGGGCTGTAAAGCGTCCGCCTTCGGCGAGCGCCGCGTAACCGCGCACAAGCTCCAGCAGGGACACCTCGCCATTGCCGAGCGCAAGCCCGTCGCCGTAAAAGCCCGCAGGCCGCTTCAGGCTGTCGAAGCCGAGGCCGCGCAGCACCGAAAGATAATGTTCGGGCCCGACGAATTCGACGGCGTGGAGCGCCGGAATATTCAGCGAGTTGCCGAGCGCCTGCCGCACCGTCACCTGTCCGTGAAACTGGTGGCTGTAATTGTTGAAACGGTGAAGCCCCGTGCCGACGGCCTGCGACATGGGCGCGTCCTCGATCTGGACGCCTGGCGACCATCCGGCATCGAAGGCCGCCGCATAGAGGAACGGTTTCAGCGCCGATCCCGGCTGGCGCGGCACCAGCACCGCATCGAGATAGCGGCCCGGCCTGTCGGCATCCACGTCGGCGCCCGCCACGACCCAGGCCAGTATCTCGCCCGTGCGATGATCGGCGATCAGGATCGCGCCATTGTTGACGCGCCGCCCGGCCAGCGAGGCAAGCCTCTGGTCGAGCAGGCCTTGCGCAAAATCCATCAGGCCGCTGTCGAGCGTCGTAACGACGCGCTGCGCCTTTGCGCGGTCCGGTTCACGCGCAATCTGCCGCTCGACATAGGAACGGAAGTGGCCGATGGCCGAACGGCGCGGCGGCGGTTGCAGGTCGAGCGGCGTGTCGGCGAGCCGCGCCACATCCTCGCCCGACATGAAGCCGTCCGCCTTCATCGCCATGGCGAGGCGGATGCTGCGCCGGTCTATCACCTTCGCGCCGCCGCGATAGGGATCGAGACCCGACGGCGCGCGCGGCAGCACGGCCAGCGTCAGCATCTCTCGCGCGTCCAGCGTGTCGAGATCGCGGTTGAAATAGTAGCGCGCGGCCTGCACGACGCCGCGCCGGTTCGCGGCATAGGGCGCCTGGTTCAGGTAGAATTCGAGAATGTCGGTCTTCGTCGCCCGCATTTCGAGGCGTTTCGCATCGAAGCCTTCGAGCCATTTCGACCAGAGCGCGCGCGGACGCGGCACAAGCATGCGCACCGTCTGTTCGGTGATGGTGCTCGCGCCGCGCACGCTGCGCCCGGCGCGAAGGCCCTGCCAGACCGCGTGAATGCGGGCGAGCCAGTCGACGCCGCGATGTTCGTAGAAGCGCCGGTCTTCGGCCGTCAGCACCGCTTGCTGCAGGCGCAGCGGCATGCGGTAAAGTGGCAACTGGTCCTGCACATTCCACTCGCCGATATCTTCAGCCAGCACATGGCCCTGCCGGTCGAGCAGGATGCGCGAGGCCATGCGCGGCTTCAGCGTCAGCGCGGCGTCATCGGCAAGCCCCGCCCATGTCGCGACCGACAGCGCGACGATGGCCGCGACGGAGGCAAGAGCCGCCCATTGCGTCCAGCGCCAGGACGCAGGCGCCGGACGCCGCCACTCGAGATGCGCGAGGCTCCAGACGAGCCAGTTCATGGCGCTACTTCTCTTCCACGATCAACCGGCCCGCCACGCCGAGCCCGAAGACATCCGGATCGTACATTTCCTCGGCCTTGACGGCGCGGCGCTGGAACTCGCCGGTGGCGATCGCTTGCGTCATATAGGCAAGGTGATAGTTACCGGCGTCGAGATAGTCCGAATAGAAGCGCACGCTGTCGTCGCGCAATTCCTGATGGTAGAAGCCCCAGAAACTGCCGTCATAGTCGATCCAGCTTGCGAAATGGTGCCACCAGCTTTCGGCGGGCCATTCGACCGCGCCTTTCGCCGCATCGACGGCGGAGGCGGTGGCGAGATCGCGATTGACCGGTTCGAGGCCGCCCGGCACCGGATCGTTGACGACGACGAAGTTACGCGCTGCCGGCAAAGATACAAAGAGATCGACGCGGACAAGCTCGCCGCGCTTGATCGTCGCCGGTTCACCCAGGAGCACCCATTTGCCGTCGCGCTCGACCGAATATTCGCGGCGGATCTCGATGCCGCTATTGGTTGCCGTTGCGGCGGCTTCCGTCGGCGCATAGGCAAGGCGCGTCGAATAATAGAGGCGGCCCTGCCCTTCGCGCTTCACGGTGAGGCTCGCCTTGCGGCCCGGATCGTTGGCCCCGATCTGGTGTTCGAGAGTTGCGGGCGCGGCATCGACGCCTTTCAGTTCCGCCGTGCCGAGCGGTTCGCCGGCCAGCGCCGCCGTCAGGAGCAGATCAGGCGTGACGCTTTCATAGGCGGCTGCGTAGTCGGCCAGCGCCGTGGTGCAGAACATATTCTCCTGCGTATTGCCCCAGAAGCCGGAGACGCGCTGGTTCTGCGATATGGCGCGCACGAGCTTGAAAGCCGTATCCGCCACATATTGTTTCTGGTCCGCCTCGCGGCCGAAGGCCACGAAGCTCGACAGGATGGCGCAATTGTCGCGCAAGGGCGTCGCCAGGATGCGGGCGAAGCCCTCGTTCTCCGGCTCGCTGAACAGCAGCTTGCCCGAGGTCTGGTTCGAATGGGCGAGGATCATGTCCACCAGCTCGTGCGAGAGCTTGCGGCCCGGCTCGTCCTTCAGCGTCAGCGAGGCCTGCAACAGCATCGCATCGCCGAAGAGCCCCATCGTCTTGAATTGCGGACGCAGGCGTTCGATGTCGCGCAGCGTCACATGGCCCTTCTGCGACAGCGCCGCCAGCGCGACGGCGCGCACCGAGGCCGTCATGTCGGCGGAGTAATAGTCGGGCGCCATGTCCTTCCGCAGGAATTCCTGAAGATAGGCTTGCAGCTTGTCCTCGACGGGCGCGGGCACATCGGCGCCGCGGGCATGGAGCCAGCCGAAGGAAAGCGCCGTATAGGCCGAGAGATATGGATCGACACGCTCGTTCGATGCCACCCAATAGGCCATGCCGCCATTCGGCGCCTGGAAGTCGGCGGCGCTCGACAGCGTGTCCTTCAACGTGTCGGCCGCCTTGTCCCAGGTGAGACTTGCGGGCAGATATTTTTTCAGCGCCGCGAAGTTTGCCGCCATCACGCCCTTGGTGATGCGCTGCTCCCAGCAGAGGAACGGGTAATCCGCGATGTAGCGGAACGCACCCGCGACGTCTGTGACGACGGTCGAGCTCAGGATGACCGAGAGGCTTCCGGCATCCGTCCTGATCTCCTTCGGAATTGCGACCGAGGTTGTGACGTCGCCCGTATCCGTCGTGCCGTAGAAGGCCGAAGTCACGAGGTCGATGCGCTTGCCGACCGGCAGCTTGTAGAGATAGCCGTCCTTGTCGACGGCGTCGCCCGCCGTCGCCTTGAAGGAGATCGCGCCTTCCGTCGCCGCGCGATCGGTCGCGACGCGGCCCGCCGTCAGCGGCAGGAAGACAGTTGTCCGCTGATAGGGATCGAGGTCGATTTCCTTGCGCAGCGCGCCCGGCGTCGAAGCGTCGACATTGCCTTCAGCGGCGATATTGACCGTGAGGTGGCGCTTCTTGTCCGTGCGGTTCATCACGCTGAAACCGGCGGTGAACTTGTCGCCTTCCATCACCTGATTGGGCATGACGGGGCGGATTTCGGTCGGCCGGTTGACCTTGAAATCGCCTTCTCCGAGGCCGGCCTTGTCGGTCGCCGTCGCGCCGATGACGAGAATGTGCCAGCCGGTCAGATTGTCCGGCGCAGCAAATTCGAAACGCGCATCGCCATTGGCGTCGGCGACGAGCGAGGGATTCCAGTAAGCGATATATTTGGAATCGTCGCGGAACTTGAAGTCGGCGCCGCCGTCGCCGCCGGGATTTGCGCCCTTCTTCTCGAACTTCTGCCGCCCGACCAGCTTCAGCAGCAGGTTGTAATTGCGCACGTCGAGATTATCGAGGCGATAGAAGCCCTTGTAGGGATCGAAATAGGCCTTGCCTCCGGTGACGAGATCGAAGACGGCCTGATCGAGCACGGCCACGGCAAACTCGACAGGTTGGTGCTTGTCGTCATGGCGCGGCGCGGCATGGACCGAAACTTTCACGGTTTCGCCGGGGCGATATTCCTCGCGCTCCGCCTTCGCCTTGATCGCAAGCTCGTTATAGGGGTCCGTCACCGGCACCGTCAGATAGCCCATGCGGAAGGACGGCTTGCCGAGATCGACCATGTTGGCCTCGACCGGCTTATCGACGCGCGGGCTGATGAGCACCACCGAGACATAAAAGCCCGGCGCGTAATTCGGCTTCACCGGAAACTCGACGATGGGCGTCGAGGTGGTGAAGGTTTTGACGAAGCGGTCGATGACGCCGTAGCGCTCGATGGTGATGAGCGCCTTGGCATTCGGATAGGGATTCTTGATGAGGTAGCGCGCGGTGTCGCCGACCTTGTAGCTGGGTTTCTCCGGGAACATCTGCAACGCCGTGTCCGGCTCGCTGTCCCAGAGCACGACGTCGGAACCCGTCACCCAGAAATCGCTGGAGGCGATGGCTTCCTTGCCGTTGTGCCCCTTCACCGTCGCGGTGATGCGGTATTCGCCCGCATCCTTGGGCGTGAAGTCGCAACTCGCGGGCTGCGCCTCCGGCGTGCCGGTGCAGGTGCCTGCCGCTTCCCAGCTTGTATTGTAGACCGTCTGATAGGTATTGCCGGCCGATTTGACGCGGGCAGCCGTCACCTTCTTGAATTCGATCTTGAGGTTCGCGGCCGTGTCCTTCACCGGCACGCCCGTGTCGTCGACGACGATATACTGGTAGCTCGCCGGTTTTTTTGCCTGGAAAATCCATGCCGTCGGCTTCAGGCCAACAAAGCGGTCCGTCGCCGCATAGGTGGCGTTGACGGCATTGGCGATGTTCTTGCCGCGATCATCCGCAACGGCGACCTCGAAGGTGAGATCGCCATAGGTATCCGTGCCCTGATCGGGAATGGCAATGGTGGTCTTTGCAAGGCCCTGCGCGTCCAGCGGCTGCTGAAGCTGGGCGATCATCTTTTCGTTCGACGGCGTGTCGAGGTCGCTGCGCGAGAAGTCGAAGCCCGCCGCCGTCGGATGACCCGACGACATGGGCCGCGGGTCGAACATGGCGGTGATGCGCGCGGTCGCATTGGTGTAGGGCCCGCCCGAATGCAGTTCGGCCTTGCCTTCGACTTCTACCGGCTGCGAACCGGAGAAGACCTTGCCGTTCACCGTCGCGGTCACGCGGAAGGATGCGGGCGTGAAATCACTGACCAGCACCTGCATCGGCCTCCAGGCGAACCAGTCGCCATTCGAAATCGCGCCTTCGGCATCGGCGCTGCCATTGTCGTCGCCGCCCTCGCCGTTCGATCCTTCGGGATCGCCGGCATTGGCGTTCAGCTTCTGGAGCAGGCGGAACTTGTACCAGCCGACGGCGCCGGTTTTCGGCACGGTGACTTCGCCCGACGTCGCACCGAATTCGCTCAGCGCGACCTTCTTGATGTCGGCGACGAGCTTGCCCGTCGGGTCGATGAGTTGCAGGCGATAGCTCGAAGGCGGCGCGGCGGTCAGGCCCTCGTTGTTCTGCCCGCGCACATAGATCTTGTACTGGATGGTGTCGCCCGCGCGGTAGACGCCCTGCGCCGTCGTGCCCCAGACGCGCATATGCTCCTGCTCGGTCTGGTCCTGCGAGAAAATCTGTTCGCCGGAGGCGCGATAGGTGTCCGCCTCGAACTGGTAGTTGAGCGGCATGACGGCGAGGTCGTCGCCCTTTTCGACACGGATCGTCAGCGCCTTGCTGCATTGGGATTCATACTGGCCGGGCTGCGGCGCAATGCCGGGCAGGATGGCGAGGCCGTCCTTGTCGGTGAAAACTTCCGCTTCGTTCGCTTCCGGCTTCGTCCATTCGGCCGGCACCGTGCTCTCGCAAAGCGCCGTCATCAGCACGGGGTCGCGGTAGCGCACAACCTTCGCGCCTTCGACAGGCGCCGCCGTGGCGAGGTCCGACACCCGGACCAGCGTATTGTAATGGGCGAGCTTCACATGTACGCCGAAAGGCGTGACCTGCGCGAAGAGCAGGCCCGACTTCTCGCTGGGCAGCGCGGGCTTCACCGACATGGTGCCGAGGACCGCGCCCGACTTGTTGCCCAGCAGGTCGCGGACGCCGAAGGGCACGGCATATTGAAGGTTGCGGATCGGGTCGAGCTTCTGATGGACGTTGAGCCCGTCCTCGATGCCCTTCACCGTCAGGCGCGAATAGCGGAAGTCGCGGTCCGTCAGGTTGTTGACGTAAAGCGGCACATCGCTGTCGATCGCCTTTTCGAGAACGGCGATGTTGTTCGGCAGCTCGAAGTTCGGCGGCCTGTCGTCCATGCGCCAGCGGATGTCGATATTGTCGGCGAGCGGGCGGCCGAACATGTCGACGATCTTCGTCTTGTCGTCGGGCTTAAGGCTCGCCTGATAGTCGCGCGCCGAACGCAGATAAACGGGATAGCGCGCCGAGAATTCGTCGGTCTTCTGGTGGACCTTCCAGTTGTAATAGCCCTCGGTCTGGTCGAGATCGACATTGGCCCAGGGATCGTCGTCGGGCCCCGCCTTGCCGAGTTCGGGCGAAAGCTGCACATGGTCGCGCAGTTCCTTCAGCTTCACCGGCGAGGTGAAGAGCAGGCGCACCGTGTTCCAGGGGCCGCAGGCTTTGTCGGCCGGCACGGGCTCGCCGGGACGGATCGTCAATTCTTCGCCGCCATTCGTCGTGCATCGGAAACCGGCGAAATGGAAATCGCCGAAGGTGGCGAATTTCTGCGCCTGCTGGTCGATGACGCTGGGCTCGGACCCCAGACCGGAAATGAGGCCGGGGCGCATGTCGAGTTCGACATCTGTGTCGAGCGGCAGCGGCTTCTTCGCGGTGACGAGCCAGGTATGGCGCGCCCATTCCTGCGTGGCAGGAACGGATTCCGGGCGGAACCAGGGCAGATAAGCGAGAAGCCGCTTGAAGAATCCCTTGAGGCCCGGCTCGCGTGGAACATCGACCAGCGCGTCGTCGGGCGCCTTGGACCAGTCGGGGCCTTCGGCGGCATGGACGGCCATCTCGCCGCCGCCGCCATCCTTCCAGACAAAGGCCAGACGGTTGACGACCGAGTCGCGCCGGACCGGCTGGTTGAAGGTGACGAGGATCTGCGGCTCGCCGGGTCCGTTCCAGCCGGAAAACTCCGCCCGGTCGAGGGCGACGCGGGCGGTGATGAATTCATGATGGAAGGCCTGATGCAGCGTCTTCCCGTCCTCGGCCTTGATGCCGGGATTGATGGTCATGCTGTAGCGGGTCGAGGCCTTCAGCGCGTCGGCCTCCTTCAGCTGGCAGGCGAGCGCGGTCGGGCTCAGCCAGCGCCATTCGCAATCGACCTTGGGCGCGATCTCGATCGGGATTTCGGCGGCGCTGCGCTCCATGCGGCCGAGCGGCACGACGGGCCGGTTGAATTCGACGACGATCTGGCGTTCCGCCGGAACGTCCTCGCCCGATGGCGTGATGCGCGCGACCGTGAGGTCGCCTCCCGGAGCAGCCTCGTCGGCAAGCGCCGCCGTCGCCGGTAACAGGGTAGCCAGCAGAAGGAGGCGAAGCAGCGCT
This sequence comes from Parvibaculum sp., assembly GCA_031291615.1. Taxonomy (GTDB): domain Bacteria; phylum Pseudomonadota; class Alphaproteobacteria; order Parvibaculales; family Parvibaculaceae; genus Parvibaculum. The sequence continues at coordinate 22,592 of JARLIS010000042.1, read as the reverse complement.
TTCATATCAGAAACCTTGAAAGGGAGAATCCGGAGCTTTCGGGCAGCATATCATCCGCTGCCAATCATGACAGAACTGCGGCAGATGAAGCGGACATGGAAAATTCTTTCCCAGGCCGCCCCGACAGCCAATCCAGCAGTCTACTCCATCGCTCCGGACCGGGAATAAGTCCGCCCCTGCCCGCTCCGGCACTTATCCCCAGGCTTCGTCACACAGGCGCTGCCTGCCGATCAGCCTTTCACGCCCGCCAGCTTCAGGGCCTTCGCACGCGCGGCATTCATGTCGTAGCTGCGGTGCATCATGACCCGCTGGGCGGGCAAGCCGCCGCCGGCCTGCAAGGCGACGACCTGTTTCCAGCCGCCAAAGCTGTCGGCGGAGAGATCGCGGATCAGGTTGTAGACGCGCATCCGCGTTTCCACATCGGCGTCCCTGGTCGCGTGGAGATACTTGCGGAGATAGGGCCCGACTTCATTGGAGCGCAGGTCGCCCTCCTCCGGCAAAGTGAGCGTCAGCCCGCCCGCAAGGTCGTGAAGGATTTTCACCATCGAGTGGAAGTTGTTCGCATACTGATATTTCGCGACATTGACCGCCAGAATGTTCGGATGAACCATGCCCGACGGCGTGCGCTCGAAATTGCGGACGGAATGCTCGAGCCCCATCCGCAGCATCTCGGCATAGCAGATGAGTTCGGCAACGCCGTTCAGCGCATCAGGCTTCTTGCCCTTGCCCTGCTGCTCGGAGACAAGCTGAGCAAGACCCACCATGACGGCGGCGCTCTCGACCGCATCGACAAGTCCCGCCGTGCGCTCCCAGAGACCGAGCGACCCCGCGAAGGCGCCCGACAGCTGCCACTCTCCAGCCAGGAACACACGATCCCAGGGCACAAGAACATCGTCGAAGACCACGAAGCCTTCGGGCATGGAGTGATGCGCGGAGGCGGGATAGTCGAACTCGTTCAGCTCCGGCGCGGAGAAGGAACGGTTGATGATCTTGACGCCCTTGGCGTTCACCGGGATCGAGAAGGCGACGGCATAGTCCTTCTCATCCGCATTCATCGCCTTGGTCGGCATCACCACCAGCTCGTGGACGAGGGCCGCCGCCGAGATGTGCAGCTTCGCGCCGCGCACGACGATGCCGTCCTTGTTGCGCTCGACGATGCGAAGATAGAGATCGGGATCGTCCTGTTCATGCGCCTTGCGCGAGCGGTCGCCCTTAGCGTCGGTGATGACTTCGGCGGCGCGCAGGTCGTGCTTGCGCGCGAATTTGTACATGCGCTCGATATTGTCGGCATATTGCGGATTCACCTTCCGCAGCGGATCGACCACCTGCAACAGCGCCATGAAGACGCCGGTAACGCCGCCGACAATCGACATGTTGCGCAGAAGCTCCATGCGCTTCTGGAGATCTTCCTCCGAACGCGGCACCTGATAGACGCGGTGTGCGAGATCGCCCTCCTCCGTCCGGTAGGTGATGATGTCGCGCCGCTCGGGATTGTCGTAGTCGTAATCGCTGGATGCGACCTCAATGGGCACGCGGAAGCGGCGATGCGCGGTAATGTCGTCTATGCGCTCGCCGTTCCAGAAATTCTCCCGTCCGTCGCGCAGGCTCTCGACATATTGGGCTTTGGTTTTCAATCCCATGATCCGTTCCTCCCCGTTCAGATTTCTTGTTGGGGGAAGTCTGACAAGGACGGGGGTGGGGTTCAATGGGTTCGCGCGTGCTTACAATCTTGTCGCCGGGAGGGACGTGCGAATGGGCCGCACGGATAGGCCATGACGTTGCGTCTTTTCCAGGTGTCATCCCGGCCTTGTGCCGGGACCCAGTAGCGGCAGGCGCCGAGCGAGCGGCCCCTGGTCCCCGGCACAAGGCCGGGGTGACAGCATAGAGGGACTGCGGACGGTCATTTTTCGATCCAGCCCAGCGCCCGGCGGAAGAGGCCGAGGGTGGAGGCGTGGAGCATGTCGCCCGTCGCCTTCGGGGCCTTGCCGGCGGCGGCGCGGGCATTCGTGCCTTCGAGGATGATGCCGAGCTTGTAGCAGGCGAGCACGCCGTACCACTGGATGGCCGAGAGATCGCGGGTGCTGCCTTCGGCGTAGCGGGCGATGAGGTCTTCGATTTTGGGGAAGCCGTCCCATGGCTGCACGCCGACGGAGCCCGTGCTGCCGCGCCCTTCGGCGTCGGGCCATGTCGCCATGAGCCAGCCGAGATCAAGCAGCGGATCACCGATGGTCGTCAGTTCCCAGTCGACGATGGCGGCAAGCTCCGGCCCGTCGTAGCGGTACATCACATTGGCGAGGTGATAGTCGCCATGGATGATGCCGGGCTTGAAGCTCTTCGGCCGGTTCGCATCGAGCCAATCGGCGACGCGCTCGACGCCGGGAATTTCGGCCGGGCCCGCCCAGCCTTCATATTCCTTGTAGCTTTCAAGCTGGCCGCGCCAGCGCGCCACCTGACGCTCGAGATAATTATCGGCCTTGCCGAGATCGGAGAGACCGGCGGCCACATGATCGACGCGGCCGAGCGCCGCCGCGCCGTCCGCGATGGCGAGACCCATGCGGCGGCGGATCGAAGCGTCGCCCGCATGGAGCGGCGGCAGACCGACGGTCGCGTTGAAGCCGCCGATCGGTTCCATCAGGTAGAAGGCTGCGCCCAGCACATCTTCTCTCGGGCAGGCGGCGATGAGGCCGGGATGGGGCACGTCGCTGCCCTTCAATGCGGCGAGCACGCGCGCCTCGCGGCGCATCGTCTCGCTGCCGTTCATATGCGGGCGATGCGGCGGACGGCGCAGCACGAATTCGCGCGCACCCCGGCGGAACTTCAGGAGGATGTTCTGCGTGCCGCCTGCAAGCTGCGTCGCATCTTCGAGCGGCCCGGATTCGAGGCGTTCCTCGTCCATCCAGTCCCGGAGGCGATTGAGATCGACGAGGTCGGTCCAGCTTTCGAGGGACATAGCGTCAGGGCACCATGACTGTCTTGAGCGCACCCTTCTGTCTTGCGTCGAAGAGGCGATAGGCCTCCGCGCCTTCGGACAGGGTCAGCTCATGCGTGATGAAGCGTTCCGGCGTCAGGCGGCCGTTGCGGATCAGCGGGATCAGGTCCGGCCAATGCGACTGCACCGAGCATGTGCCGATGTGGAAGGTGAGGCCCTTCATGAAGGCGAGGCCCATGGGAAAGGCGAAGTCGCGCGACTGATTGACGCCGATGGCCGAGACATGGCCGCGCTTGCCGGCCAGCATGATCGCCATCTTGATGGTGGCGTCGGCGCCGACGGCCTCGACCACGCTGTCGAGCCCCTGGCCTTTTGTGGCTTCGGCGATTGTCTCCAGCGCATTGGCGCCGTCGACGGGCGTTGCGCCGAGCTTCGCGGCGACCGCGCGGCGCTCCGGCACGAGGTCGATCGCGAAGACTTCCGATGCGCCGAGCACGAAGCAGCTTTGCACCGCCATCAGGCCGATGGGGCCGAGGCCGACGACGCCAACCTTCGCGCCGGGGCGGATGCCGGCATTGACGCAGCCGAACCAGGCGGTCGGCAGATTGTCGGTGAGCATCAAGGCCTGATCGGTGCTGATGCCTTCGGGGATCGCATGCGCGTTGAAGTCCGCCATGGGCACGCGGATGCCTTCGGCCTGACAGCCTTCGAGGCGGTGGCTGAGACCGTAGCAGCCCGCGCCGCCCGTCTCGCAATGATTGATGTTGCCCGCGAGGCAGGAGACGCAGGAGCCGCAGCCGACGGCGGCCGACAGCATCACCTTGTCGCCGACCTTGAGACGGCGAACGCCGCGTCCCGCCTCCACCACTTCGCCGACCGCTTCATGGCCGACGCAGAAGCCGAGGTCCGGGCTGAAGCCTTCGCCGTGATAGATGTGCAGATCGCTGCCGCAGATGCCGCATTTGTCCATCTTCACGATGGCGTCGGTGTCGGCGGCGAGCTTCGGATCGTCGAAGCTCTCATAGCGGATGTCGCGGGGGCCTTGATAGAGGAGAGCTTTCATTTCGGTTCTCGCGTTCTTGCTTCAACGTCGACGGAGGCCCTTACCCTCCCGGAGGGAGAGGGGATGAAGGCGAGCCCTTCGCTATTCTAGCCCTCTCCCTCCGGGAGAGGGTTGGGTGAGGGCCTTTATGCGTTGCGCGCCATCAATCCGCCATCGACGGGGATGGTGACGCCGGTGATGTAGGAGGCGGCCGGCATGCAGAGGCTCACCGTGATATGCGCCACTTCTTCCGGGCGGCCATAGCGGCGGAGCGCGGTGCGGCGCTTGGCGTAGATTTCCTTCTGGTCGTCGGGGATCGCTTTCGTCATGCCGGTGAGGATCGGGCCCGGGCAGACGCAGTTGACCGTGATGCCTTCCTTGCCGAGCTCGACGGCGAGCGCGCGGGTGAGGCCGGTCACGCCCGCCTTCGCCGCCGAATAGGCGCTGTCGAGCGCGGTCGCGCCAAGCGCTTCCGTCGAGGCGATGTTGACGATGCGCGGGTTTTTCGATTTGCGCAGGAAGGGGAGCGCGGCGCGGATGATGCGCTGATGCGCGGTGAGGCAGACGCGGATCATGCGTTCCCAGAGTTCGTCATAGCCTTCATTGTCGATCTGGGTGAAACCGGAAATGCCGGCATTGTTGACCACCGCATCGAGGCCGCCGAAGTGCTTCGCGATGGCGGCGACAACGGTTTCGATTTCCGCCTTGTCGCCGACATCGAGCTTCCAAGCCTTGGCCTTGCCGCCCTTGGCGACGATATCCTTGGCGACGGCTTCCGCGCCTTCAAGCGTGTAGTCGGTGACAGCGACATTGGCGCCTTCCGCGGCGAAGACTTCGGCCGTCGCGCGGCCCATGCCGCTCGCCGCGCCGGTCACAAGCGCGGTGAGACCTTTCACGGATCTGCTGCTGTCGGACATTTTTCCCTCCCCTATTCTTCTTGTTCGCCGTCAGGCGACGTCGTCGAGGTCTTCGATCTGATCGCCGTACTTCTCCATCGCATGCTTGCGCACATTGGGGAGATGATAGGCGGGAAAGAGCTCGTTTGACGGACGATATTCGCGCAGGACCTGCTTTGCCACCGTCACCTTGTGAACTTCGGTCGGGCCGTCGGCGAGGCCGAGGAAGAAGGACGATATGACCTGACCGGTGAAGGGCATCTCGTTGGAGAGGCCGAGCGAGCCATGCAGGTGAAGCGCGCGGGCGGCCACATCGTGCAGAACCTTCGGCATCGCGGCCTTCACGGCGGCGATGTCCTTGCGGACGACGCGGTAGTCCTTGTGCTTGTCGATCAGCCATGCCGTGCGCAGAACGAGCAGGCGGAACTGTTCGATCTCGATCCAGCTATCGGCGATCTTTTCCTGCACCATCTGCTTTTCGGAGAGCTTCGAGCCCTGCGTTTCGCGCGATATGACGCGCTCGCACATCATGTCGAACGCCTTCTTCGCGTCGGCAATGGTGCGCATGGCGTGGTGAATGCGGCCGCCGCCGAGGCGCACCTGCGCGACGACGAAAGCGCCGCCGGGCTCGCCGAGAATGTGATCGAGCGGCACGCGGACATTGGTGTAGCGGATATAGGCGTGGGTGCCCTCGCCTTCGCCCGCGAAGCCGACATTGCGGATGATCTCGATGCCCGGCGTTTCGGCCGGAACGATCAGCATCGACTGGCGCTGATAGGGCGGCGCGTTGGGCTCCGTCACCGCCATGACGATGAAGAAGGCCGCATATTTCGCATTGGACGAAAACCACTTCTCGCCATTGATCACCCACTCGTTGCCGTCGCGCACGGCGGTGGTGGTGAAGATCAACGGATCGGCGCCGCCTTGCGGCTCCGTCATCGAAAAGCAGGAGACGATTTCATTGTCGAGGAGCGGCTGGAGATATTTCTTCTTCTGCTCCGGCGTTCCGTAATGGGCGAGGATTTCTGCGTTGCCGGTGTCGGGCGCCTGGCAGCCGAAAACGGTGGGGCCGAAATGCGAGCGGCCGAGAATTTCGTTCATCAGCGCAAGCTTCACCTGCCCGTAGCCCTGCCCGCCAAGTTCCGGCCCGAGATGGCAGGCCCAGAGCTTGCGCGCCTTGACCTTCGCCTGAAGCGGGCGCACGAGCTTGATGTTGTTGGGGTTCGTCACGTCATAGGGCGAGCCCAGCACATGATCGAGCGGCTCGACTTCCGTGCGGATGAACTCGGCAATCCAGTCGAGATCCTTCTGGAACTCCGGGTCGGTTTCAAAATCCCATGCCATTTCTATTTCTCTCCAAATGCCGAATGCGAAGTTTCAAAGAATGAGGCCGCCATCGACCGGAATGGTCTGGCCGAGCACATAGGCGGCGAGCGGCGATGCGAGGAAGAGCGCAACGCCCGCCATGTCCTGCGGCGTGCCGAGGCGGCGCATCGGAATGCCCTGGAGCGAGCCCGCGAGGCGCTCGGGATTCTCCGTCGTGACCTTGGTGAGCTTGGTGTCGACGAGGCCGGGCGCGATGCCGTTGACGCGAATGCCATCCTTCGCCCAGGCCTCGGCCAGCGTGCGCGTGAGGCCGACCGCACCTGTCTTCGATGCGTTATAGGCCGGGTTGCCGCGCGTCGAATGGAAGGCCGCCGTGGAGCTCACCGTAATGAGCGAACCCTTGGAGGCCGCGAGCATGTCGTGGAATTTGATCGCGCAGGCCATGAGGCTGTTGACGTTGACGTCCATCACCTTCTGGAAGCCGTCCATCCGGAACTCGCCGCGCTGGTAGATGACCGTGCCCTGGCTCAGCACCAGAACGTCGAGGCGGTCGAAGGGCGCGCGATATTTTTCGATGGCGTCGAAATCGGAAACGTCCATGGCATCGTAGTGAAGGCCGGTCAGATCGCTGCCTTCCGCCGCCGAGTAATCCGACGCCCTGGCGCGCGTGCCCCAGACATGGACCTTCGCGCCCTTCTTCAGGAAGGCATGCGCGATGCCGTTGCCGATGCCGCTCGATCCGCCGACGACGAGTACGGTCTTGCCAGTGAAATCGAGTTCGGACATGCGCGCCTCCCGGGCCGTTTCTGATTAGGTCGTTTGGATAATATGTTTGACCGGCGCGGGCCGCGCAAGGCATTCTTTGCGGATGGCAAGAACCGTCCACAAGACGCAAGGGAAAGCGCGGGCAAAACGCGAGGCGCCCGGCGCGCGCGAACAGATCAAGCTCGCGGCGCGGCGGCTTTTCGCCATTCGCGGCATAGACGGCGTCAGCGTGCGCGAGATCGTCGAAGCGGCGGAGCAGAAGAACCACGGCTCGCTCGCCTATTACTTCGGAACCAAGGAAGCGCTGGTGCGCGAACTTGTGGCCGACGGCGCGAAACTCATCGACATGCGCCGCAATGCCTTTCTCGACAAGCTCGAAAAAGATGGTGGGCCGCATAGTGTGCGCGAGGTCGTGGAGGCGCTCGTCTACCCATCCATCGGCCTTGCCGGCGAGCGGGAGAACGAGGAGGACACCTATACCCGCTTCATCGCGACACTGGCGATGAACCATCGCGACCTTTTCATGGACGCGCTGGAGAAGCGGTGGAACTCGGGCTATCTGCGCGCGCTCGAACATCTGCGGCGGCTGATGCCGGACATGCCCGCGGCGGCGAAGAACCAGCGTTTCGTTTTCATGGGGGCCTATCTCGGCAGCGTGTTGTCGCTGCGCGAGGCGGCGCTCACCGATCGGACGCGGGCGCATCCGACATGGGGCTCGCCCGACACGCTGCCCCATTTCGTGCAGACCATGACGGTGATGCTGGAGGAACCGCTGGAAAAGGGATTGTTCGCGGGCGCCGCGCGCCGGGCGACCAAGCCCCGCTCCATCGTCGGCTCCATCGGCATGATCCTCGACTGACAGGGGGGGAGAATGATGAGCTCGCATACACCGGCCGGAAAACTCGTCTCTGCATTCGGAGACGTCAAGGCGATGAGCGCGCTCTATGCGCCGGATATCGAATGGAGCCTTTCGGCTTCGCTGCCCTATCCGCGGCCGATGAAGGGCTTCGACGCGGTCGTTGCCTTCAATACGAGCGTCTGGAGCGACAGCTATTTCCCCGATTGCGAGGTCACAATACTGGACGAAATCGGCGACGAGAGATCGAGCGCCGTGCGCTTCATCTATCGCGCGCGGTCTCGAGCGAGCGGAACCTGGTACGAGAACGAGTACACGCTCTTTGCGCGCGGCGATGCGAAGGGCATCCGGGAAGTCTTCGAAGCGCTCGACACGGCAGCCGTGCTCGACCAGCTCGGCGGCGGCAAGGTGGGCGACACATTCGCCAAGGCATTGGCGCATTAGAACCCGTCACCCCGGACTTTGACCGGGATGACGGTTCCATTCATGTGTCGAGGTCAGGCGACCTTCTTCAGGCTCGCGCCTTCGATCATCTTGCGGGAGATGAAATCGCCAGCGCCTTCGATGGCGCGGCGCGCGGCGCCCAGCATCGGATGGAAGAAATGCCAGACGTGGATCATTTCCGGCCAGACCTGAAGCGTCACATCGACATCCGCCGCGCCCGCAACGCTCGCAAGCCGCGTTGAATCGTCGAGCAGGGTTTCGGCGGCGCCCACCTGAATGAGCAGCGGCGCGATGTCCTTGAAGTCGCCATAGAGGGGCGCGGCGAGCGGCGTGCGGGGCTTTGCGCCATTGAGATAGGCAGCCGCCATGCCGAGAAGGCCGTCCTTCTGCACCATGGGATCGCGGGCGGCCTGCGTCGTCATCGAATTGCCGATGGCTTCCATATCGACCCAGGGCGAAATGCAGAAGCCGCAGGCGGGCTGCGCGAGACCCGCGCCGCGAATGGCGAGAAGCGCCGCAACGGTGAGGCCGCCGCCCGCACTGTCGCCCGCGATGGCGATGTTGCGCGGCTCGATGCCCTGCGCCAGCAGATAGCGATAGGCGGCCAGCGCATCGTCCACCGCGGCGGGAAAGGGATGTTCGGGCGCGAGGCGATAATCGAGCGAGAGCGTGCGCGTGCCCGCCGCCCGGCCAAGCTCCGTCACGAGGTGGCGATGGCTCGCGACCGAGCCGATGACATAGCCGCCGCCATGCACATACATGATGACGCGGTCCTGCGCCGCGCCGGGCGTCGATGACCATTCGGCGGGAACGCCGTTGGCGTTCACCTTTTCAAGCGTGACGTCCTTCGCCGTGGGGAAAAAGTCGCCCATGGCGTCATAGGCCTTGCGAAGCTCGGCCGTGTCTTGCGGAAAGTTCGACGATTGCAGAAAAGCCAGCACCGCACCGATTTCAGGGTCTTTCATGTCTTCCTCCCATTTATGTCTTTGGGAGAATGATAGACTTTCGCAACCGGGCGGCAAGGCGAAGAAACGGGGTCAGGCCGCTTTCTGCTTCACGATTTCCTCTTCGAGATCGCGCAAGCGGTCCTTGCCGAAGAAGATTTCCTTGCCGACATAGAAGGTCGGGCAGCCGAAGGTGCCGCGCTCGACGGTGGCCGACGTATTGGCCATGAGCTTGTCCTTGACGTCCTGATCCTGGATGCGGGCGAGATAATGCGCGCCGTCGAGGCCGCCCGCGTCGAGCGTTTTGCGGATCACATCGGCGTCGTCCATCTTCAGCGAGTCTTCCCACATGGCGCGGAAGACAATGTCCATGTATTTCGGCAGCGCGCCTTCCATGTCGGCGACGACCGCGCCGCGCATGATCTGCACGGTGTTGACCGGGAAGTGCGAATTGAACTTGAACCTGTCGAGCTTGTGACGCGCGATGAAGCGCTGCATCTCGATCATGTCGTATTGCGGCTTGTTCTTGATATTGCCGAAGGCGATCATGGGCGGCTGATTGCCGGTGAGCTTGAAGACGCCGCCGAGGAGAACGGGAACGTTTTCAAACGTCACGCCCGTGCGCTCCTCGATGTCGGGAATGACTTTCCAGGCGAGGTACGAGTTCGGGCTGCCGAAATCGAAGTGGTGCTCCACTTTCATATTTGCCATTACCATTGCTCCCCATAAGGACGAATATCGAGTTCATGCGTCCAGGCGTCCCGCGCCTGGTTGTGCAGCTGCCAGTATGTTTCGGCGATCGAGGCCGGGTTCATCAACTGATCGGGTGCGAGATGCTCCAGCGCTTCCGCGCCGCGCGCGGCCTTGATGCGCTCGCGCACAAAGGCGGTGTCGACGCCCGCATCGATAATGAGATGGGCCACATGGATGTTCTTCGGCCCCAGCTCGCGCGCCATGCTTTGGGCGACGGCGCGCAGGCCGAACTTGGCGGAAGCGAAGGCCGCATAGCCGATGCCGCCCCTGAGGCTTGCGGTCGCGCCTGTAAAGAAGATCGAGCCCTGCCCGCGCGGCAGCATCAGCCGCGCCGCCTCGCGCCCGGCGAGGAAGCCCGAATAGCAGGCCATTTCCCAGACCTTGCGGAAAACGCGCTCGGTCGTTTCGAGGATCGGGAAGTTGACGTTGGCGCCCACATTGAAGATGCAGACTTCGAGCGGCGCATGCGCGTCGGCGGCGGCGAGGAAGGCCGTCACTTCCTCCCCCTTGCGCGCGTCGAGGCCCATTGCAACGCAGGCCCCGCCCGCCGCCTCGATCTCGGATTTCAGCGTGGCGAGCTTGTCCGCCGTGCGGCGGCCTGCAAAAACCGTGTAGCCCTCGGCGGCAAATTTCTTGGCGATGGCGCCGCCGATATAGTCGCCCGCGCCGATCACGGCGACGGTCGCGTTGCGTTTGGCGGGCATGGGCGGACCTCGTTTTTGAAGACCGGGCCATGTAAGTTCTAAAATGGAACTTTGTCAATCGGGGTAGCCGTTGTCATTGAATGCGGGCAAGTATTCGGCACCGCCAATGAAAGGAAAGCCGATGAGCGAATGGAATCTCCCCTGGGAAGCCGGATGCCGCTGCGGACAGGTGCGCATGAAAATCACCGCGCCGCCGCTCATCGCCATGGCTTGTCATTGCCTTGGCTGCCAGCGCATGACGGCGAGCGCTTTTTCGCTGAGCATATTGCTTCCGCTCGACGGATTTGAAATCACCAAGGGCGAGACGGTCATCGGCGGAATGCATGCAACACCGATGCACCATTTCTGTCCGCATTGCATGAGCTGGCTTTTTCTCCCGCTTCGACGCCGCCTCGCCCTTTTTCAACCTGCGCGCGACGATGCTCGACGACGCCACATGGTTCGAGCCCTTCATCGAAAGCTGCGTGACCGAGAAACTGCCCTGGGCGAAGACGACGGCGGCGCACAGCTTCGCCGTCTTTCCGACGATGGACGACTATCCGGCGCTGATCGCGGAGTTTGCCGAGCGGGGAGCGCGACCGGGAGGCCGTGCCTAGCGGGCGACGCGCCAGACGATGCCGTCGGCAGTGCGCGTCGCAGCGAGTTTCAGCCGCCGATTGTGGACGGCGAGCGCACCTTCCCAGAGCGCATTCCAGGCTTCGAAGGCGGAGGCATCCGGCGCGAGGCCGTCCATCAGCCGCCAGCCGCGCTGGCGGACGATGATGCCGCTGCCTTCCTCGGCGATCTCGACCTCCTCGCCTTGCGCGGCGGCGAGCGATGCGAGGTAGGTTGCGAAGTCACGCGGTGTGTCCGACGCAATGCCGATGAGCGCCGCCGTATCGTCGTAGAGTTGCATGCCGATCAGGCGCGCGGCGCGGCCGAGCAGCGCTTTCGTTTCGGCGGGGCCGAACAGCGCGAGCATGGTCGGCACGAGCGAGCGCACATATTCCATGGCATAGGCGCGTTCGACCTTCTTCAGGCGTTCCTCCGGCCAGCTTGCGCTGTCGAGCTTCGGGGCCTTGGCGGCATCGAACTCCGGCGCGCTTTCGTCATAGGCGAAGCGGACGCGCTCGCTTTCGGCGATCTCTCGGCCATAGTCGAAGTAATAGCCTTCGAGGCCGGGATGCCCCTCCACCGTCTGGCCGGTGCAGACGAAGCCGAGGCGCGGATTGCCGAGCGAGACGCCATTATGCCCGTGCCAGCCATGCAGCATCGCCTCGTTGACGCGGGCGGGCACGGCGCAGATGGCGGCGCCCTGCCAGATCCAGCGCGGTGGCGGATAGCGCACCCAGGCCTTGCGGTCTGACTCCGGCATGTATTCGGTTTTGACGCCGCCAAGCGCGTTGGAGAAATAGTGATATTGCGCGCAGGCGACGGCGTCGGGCAGTCCGTCGAGGCCGAGCTTCTTCAGGCCGGGCAGGAATTTTTCGAGATGCTGGCGGCGGAAGTGGCCGAAGACGAAACGGGCGGCGGCATCCTCGCCCTTGCGCGTGACCAGCGTCAGCACAAGGCCGGTCATCAGCGCGTTGTAGAGCTTCGCGACCGCCTTGTAGCCGCCGAGCGAGGGGGCGACGTTCACGCAATCACCTTTTCGATCCAGCGGCCGAGATTCCGCACGACTTCGGCGCGGTTGGTCTCGTTCAGCATCTCGTGGCGGCCGTCCTTGTAGAAATCGCTCGTCGCGTCGAGGCCGAGCGCGCGATAGCGCTCGACCAGCGGCCGGAGGAAAGCGAGATCGGGTCCGCCGACCGGGTCCTTGTCGCCGGAGAAGAAATAGACCGGAAGGCCCTTCCTAATTTGCGCGAGGTCGGCGGGAGCGAAGGTCCGCGCCAGCGACTCCATCATCGACTGCATCGAGGCGGGCGCGGCGGAGAAGCCGCATAGCGGATCGGCGATATAGGCGTCGACTTCCCGCTCGTCGCGGCTCAACCAGTCGAAGGGCGTGCGCTCCGGCTGGAAAGCGCCGTTGAAGGATTCGAGCGCGGGCGCATCGGGATCGGCGGGAAGCGCCGCGGCGAGTTGATCGAGCGCGGCCGAGCCCGAGATCACGAGACCGTCGATGGCGGCCGAATGATCGAGAACATAAAGCTGGGAAGCAAAGGAGCCCATGCTGTGGCCGAGCAGGATGAGCGGCAATCCCGGACTTTCGCTGCGGGCGCGCGCGGTGAGCCGCGCCATGTCGTCGACCAGCGCCGTGAAACCGCCCGCGCCGAAAGTGCCCAGCGCCTCTTTCGACGGCGCGGTGAGCCCGTGGCCGCGATGATCGTTGGCATAGACGACGACGCCCGCGTCCATCAAAGGTTCGAGAGGCTGTTTATAACGCCGCGCATGTTCGCCCATGCCGTGCGCCACTTGCAGCATGGCGCGCGCGCGAACGGGCTTCGACCAGCGCCAGGCCGCGACGGGGTGGCCGTCGGCGCCCGCGAAACGAAATTCCTTCTCCTCGATCCCGCTCATCCGTCCCTCCCCCCTTTTACCTCGAAACGCCCGGCGCGATCGGCTCGCCGCTGTCGCGTTCCTTTACGGCCTGCTTGAAGCCCACTTCTTCCGCGCGCTCCTTGAACCACATGCCTTCCGGCGAATGGCGCGCCGCGCCGTCGAACAGGGTCGCAAACATCTGCGTCGTCTGGAGCCCCATATTGTCGAAGGCGGAATTGATCATCAGCTTGTTCATCATCAATTGATTGCGCGGGACGCCCGACATGCGGTTGGCGAGCGCCGCCACGGCGGCGTCGAGCTCCGCCTCCGGCACCGCGTCGAGAACGAGGCCCATCTCCTTCGCTTCCGCGCCGCTGACGAGATCGCCGGTCAGCAACATGCGCTTGGCTTTTTCGGCACCGAGGCGATAGACCCACATGGCGGGTGTCGGTATGCCCCAGACACGGGCCGGCGGATAGCCGATGCGGGCATCATCCGCCATGATAACAAAGTCGCAGCAGAGCGCGATGTCGCTGCCGCCCGCCACGGCATGGCCGCGCACCTTGGCGATGGTCGGCTTGTAGGAGCGCCAGAGCGACATGAATTTCTGGGTGTTGCCGTACATCATGGCGAAATCGACCATGGGGTCCCATGGCATTTCCTGCGAGCCGCCATTCGGGCCCGGCCGTTCGGCATAGTCCTGAAGATCGTAGCCGGCGCAGAAAGAACGGCCCGCGCCCGTCAAAATAATGACGTGTACGGATTTATCGGCGTTCGCCAGCGCGACGGCGTCGGCGAGTTCGGAGGGGATATGCGCGTCGATGGCGTTGAGGCGCGAAGGGCGGTTCAGCGTGATCGTCGCAATCCGGCCGTCCGTTTCATAGAGAATGCTCTTGAAGCCCATGCCTAAGTCCTCCCCGCAGTGGTTTTCCTTCTGTGTAGCACAGACGGCGGAGGACGGGAAAACCTAGCACCGCGCGCGCTTTGCGGCCTGAATGGCGTCCTCCAGCGCGCGGAGGAAACGCGAGCGGTCGTCCTTCGTGAAGGCGGGGTTCGTGCCCCTGATGTCGCCCGCCTCGCGGAGCTGCTGCATCAGGCCGCGCATGGCGAGCGCCATGCCGATGCTTTCGGCGGTGAAGGGCTTGCCGTTCGAATGAAGGGCGACGGCGGATTTTTCGAGGCAGCGGGCGGCGAGCGGAATGTCGGCGGTGATGCAGATGTCGCCGGGCTGGATATGCTCGGCGATCCAGTCGTCGGCGGCGTCGGGATTGGCGGGCACGACGACCTGGCGGACGAGCGGATTGCGGCTCGGCCTCATGCCGCTATTGCTGACGAAGCAGACGCGCAGCCCGTGGCGTTCGGCCACGCGCAAGACCTCTTCCTTCACCGGGCAGGCATCGGCATCGACATAGATCTCGGTGTTCTTTTCGCTATCCGGCATTTGGGTCCGCAATCTGAGCTCGACGGTCGGGCCCGCACTTTATGCGGAGTTTGTGCGCCGACCGCAAATCGGATCGCGGATGCGGGCGGGCTTGCCACGGGCCGGTGCGGGCGGCACCATGCCGGAAACAGACCTCCCGCCGCGGGGCCGCCTCCCTTGACCTCCCCATCCTCCCGCCCTTCGCAAATCGGCCGCGTCCTGCGCGTCTCCAGTGGAAATTTCCTGGAGATGTACGATTTCATGATCTTCGGATATTACGCCGCCGCCATCGGCAAGACCTTCTTTCCGAGTGACAGCGCCTTTGCCAGCATGATGCTGGCGCTCGCCACCTTCGGCGCGGGCTTTCTGATGCGGCCGCTCGGCGCCATCATTCTCGGCGGCTATATCGACCGGCACGGCCGCCGCGCCGGATTGATCCTGACGCTCGGGCTCATGTCGCTCGGCACGCTGTCGATCGCGGCCATGCCGGGATATGCGACAGCGGGCGTTCTCGCGCCGATCGTCGTTCTGCTTGGGCGGCTTCTGCAAGGCTTTTCGGCGGGTGCGGAGCTTGGCGGCGTTTCGGTCTATCTCTCGGAAATCGCGACGCCCGGCCGCAAGGGCTTTTATGTGAGCTGGCAGTCGGCGAGCCAGCAGCTTGCCGTCGTCTTCGCCGCCCTTCTCGGCGTCGCGCTCAGCCTGAAGCTGCCGCCGGATGAAGTGACGGATTGGGGCTGGCGCATTCCCTTCCTTGTCGGCTGCCTGATCGTGCCCTTCCTGTTTTTCCTCCGCCGGACGCTCACCGAGACGGATGCCTTTCTCGCGCGGCGCCACCATCCGACGGCGGGCGAGCTTGCGCGGTCGGTCGCCGCGCATTGGCGGATCGTGTCGATCGGCGCGATGCTGGCGACGATGACGACCGTGTCGTTCTACATCATCACCGCCTATACGCCGACATTCGGCAGCCACGAGCTGCACCTTGCAGCGCTGGACAGTTTCGTCGTGACGCTGTGCGTCGGCTTGTCGAATTTCATCTGGCTGCCGGTCATGGGCGCGCTGTCGGACAAGGTAGGGCGGCGGCCGCTCCTCGTCGCCTGCACGCTTGGCGCGCTTTTCACGGCCTATCCCGCCATGTCGTGGCTCGTCGCCGAGCCGAGCTTCACGCGGCTTCTTGCCGTCGAGCTCTGGCTCTCCTTTATCTATGCGAGCTACAACGGCGCGATGGTGGTCTATCTCACCGAAATCATGCCGGAGGATGTGCGCATTTCCGGCTTCTCGCTCGCCTATAGTCTCGCAACCGCTATTTTCGGCGGTTTCACGCCGGCGATCTGCACATGGCTGATCCACGTATCAAGCAACAAGGCCGCGCCCGGCGCATGGCTCTCGGCGGCGGCGCTGCTCGGCCTTGCCGCCGCGTTCCTCTCGCGCAGATATGACGGCGCCATTGCGACTGCCCGCGCGCGGGCCCTACAGTAGAAAATCCGGGGGAGAGAAAAATGACCGATCTGCCGACCTTGTTCGCCGCCAATCTTGCCGCCGTCGCGGCCATGATGCTGGTGCTCTGGCTCATCAGCATCGCGCTCGACGATGTGAGTTTCATCGACAGTTTCTGGGCCTTCGGCTTCCTTCTGATCGGCTGCCTCACCTCGCGGCTGCTGCCTTTCGGCGGCGCGCATCAGACGGTGCTGCTCGTTCTGGTCGCCGTCTGGGGATTGCGGCTCGGGCTCTACCTTCTCTGGCGCTGGCGGCGCGAGGGCGCGGATGGCCGCTACGTCGCGATGAAAAAGAAGGCGACGGGCAATGTTCATCTCTACACGCTGAAGACGGTGTTCCTGTTGCAGGGCGCGCTGATGTGGATCGTGTCGCTGCCGTTGCAGCTTGGCCAGTATGACGTCGTCGGGCAGATCGGCGTGCTTGCGCTTGCGGGGCTGGCGCTCGCCGCCATCGGCATCGCCTTTGAATCGATCGGCGACTATCAGCTTGCGCGGTTCAAAGGCAATGAGGCCAACAAGGGCAAGGTGCTCGACAGCGGGCTGTGGCGCTATACACGACACCCAAATTATTTCGGCGATCTCTGCTTCTGGTGGGGATGCTATTTCATCGCCTGCGAGGCGCCCTATGGCTGGATGAGCATTCCCGGACCGCTCGTCATGACGTTCCTGCTCGTCAAGTGGAGCGGCGCGGCGCTGCTGGAACGGCGCGTCAAACGCTCGCGGCCGGAATATGCCGACTATATCGCGAGGACGAGCGCCTTCATTCCCTGGCTGCCGAAACGCTAGCGGGGCGTTGAGGGGAAACCCTCAACCCCTGCCCGCTTCCTTCAGTCGCTGGGCGTTCTGGCGCTGCAACAGGTTGCCCGCGAAGACGACACCGATGGCGACCGCAACGACGATGATGGTCGCCAGCGCGTTGATTTCTGGCGTGATGCCGAACCGGACCTTCGAGAAGATCACCATGGGCAGCGTCGTCGCCGACGGGCCCGAGGCGAAGCTCGCGATCACGAGATCGTCGAAGGACAGGATGAAGGCGAGCAGCCAGCCCGCGACAAGCGCCGGAGCGATGAGCGGCAGCGTCACCGTGCGGAAGACGGCGAACGGACTGGCGCCGAGATCGAAGGCCGCTTCCTCGAAGGAACGGTCGAGACCGGCGAGGCGCGACTGCACCACGATCGCCACATAGGCCGACGAGAATGTCACATGCGCGATGAGGATCGTCATGAAGCCGCGCTGCGTCGGCCAGCCGATGAGGCTCTGCATCGAGACGAAAAGCAGAAGGATCGAGAGGCCGAGGATGACGTCCGGCAACACGAGGCGCGAGGAGACCGACTGAATAAGGATCGAACGGCCCCAGAAGCGGCCGAAGCGGACCAGCGCTACGGCGGCGAGCGTGCCGAGGATGACGGAGAGCGTCGCATTCATGAAGGCGATCTTGAAGCTCAGATAGGCCGCGCCCAGAACCTGATCGTCGGTCAGCAGCGTCGCATACCATTGGGTCGAGAAACCGGCCCAAACGGTGACGAGGCGCGAGGCGTTGAAGGAGAAGATCACCAGCATGACGATGGGCGCGTAGAGAAACACGAAGCCGAGAATCATGGCGGCGAGAACGAGGGGCGAGAGGCCGGTGACTTTCATATCTGCTCCTCCGAACGCGCCTGGTAGTACTGGAAGATCATGATGGGAACGACGAGGAAGAGCATCAGCGCGATGGCGACGGCGGATGCGACCGGCCAGGCCTGATTCTCAAAGAACTCGTCCCAGATCACGCGGCCGATCATGGTGGTGCCGGGCCCGCCGAGAAGCGAGGGAATGACGAATTCGCCGATGGCCGGGATGAAGACGAGCATTCCGCCCGCGATGACGCCGGGCAGGGACAATGGCAGGGTGACCGACAGGAAGGCGCGCGTGCGGGAAGCGCCGAGATCGGCGGCGGCTTCGAGCAGCGTCAGGTCGAGCCGCGACAGCGACGCATAAAGCGGCAGCAGCATGAAGGGCAGATAGGAATAGACGATGCCGACATAGACCGAAAAGGCGTTGTTCATCATCGGCAGCGGATCGGTGATGAGGCCGATCGAGATCAGGAAGTTGTTGATGATGCCGTTGCCCTTGAGGAGGCCGATCCAGGCATAGACGCGCAGCAGCAGCGAGGTCCAGAAGGGCAGCACGATGAGCAGCAGCAGCGGATTGCGCCAGCTCTCCGGCGCGCGGGCGACGCCATAGGCCATGGGATAGGCGATGAGCGTGCAGATGCAGGTCGAGAAGAAGGCGATCTTCACCGAATTCAGATAGGCGACGATGTAGAGGTCGTCGGAAAAGAGGTAATCGTAATTCGAGAAATCGAGTTGCAGCTTCGGAAAACCGCCGGCCGACCAGTCGAACAGGGGCGAGAATGGCGGGATGCCGACGATCTGGGACGCGAAGCTGATCTTCAGAACGATCAGGAACGGCAGCAGAAAAAACAGCGTCAGCCAGATGAGCGGGATGCCTATGACCACCCGCCGCCCCGTGACGCCGGCCCTCACAAATCCCGCGACCACGCGGTCGAGAACCGACGAATTCCCCGATTGCGACATACAACCCCCGAAAGAAAAACCCCGGCGAGGCTGCCCCCGCCGGGGTTCATGCTAACAATTACTGACCGGTTCGGATAGTTGTCCAGGCGCGGGTCTGGAGCCTGGTGAACTGTTCGGACTTGGTCGGAACCGCGAACAGCTTGTCCATCACTTCCTTGGGCGGATAGATTTCCGGGTTGCTGGTGATGTCCTTGTTCATCAGCGCCTTGGAAGCCGGAACGGGGTTCGCGTAGGACACGTAGTTCGAGTTCGCCGCCTCGATCTCAGGCTGGATGTTGAAATTGATCCAGGCCAGAGCGGCTTCGGGGTGCGGCGCATCGGCGGGAATCGCCATGTTGTCGAACCACATCATCGTGCCTTCCTTCGGGATCGCATATTTGATTTCGATCCCCTTGGCGGCCTTGCCCGCCGCCTGGAAGACGTCGCCCGACCAGCCGAGAGCGACGCAGATGTCGCCCGTTGCGAGGTCGCTGATGTATTGCGACGAGTTGAAGTACTTGATGTAGGGGCGGATGCTCAGGAGGAGCGCCTTCGCCTTTTCAAGATCTTCAGGCTTCTGCGAGTTCGGATCGAGGTGGAGATAGTTCAGCGCGATCGGAATGATGTCCGTCGGGCTGTCCAGCATCGTCACGCCGCAATCGGCGAGCTTCTTGGCGTTCTCCGGCTTGAAGATCAGGTCAAGCGAATTGACCGGCGCATTGGGAATGCGCTTGTTGACGGCGGCGACGTTATAGCCGATGCCGGTGGTGCCCCACATCCAGATGACCGCGTGCTCGTTGCCCGGATCGGCGGCGGCGACGCTCTTCATCAGCGCGGGATCAAGATTCTTGTAGTTCGGGATCTTGCTCCGGTCGAGCTTCTGGAAGACGCCCGCCTTGACCAGCTTGTCGAGGAAGGGGAACGCCGTCGGCACGACGATGTCGTATCCCGAGTGGCCCGACAGCAGCTTGGCCTGAAGTGTTTCGTTGCTGTCATAGACGTCATAGGTGACCTTGTAGCCGGTCGCCTTTTCGAACTTCGCAACCGTGTCCTTGTCGATGTAGTCGGACCAGTTGTAGACATGCAGTACCTTGTCGTCGGCATGCGCCGCGGTGATGAATCCCGCGACAGCCATGGCGACAAGCCCCGCCCCGATTTTCCCGATCATGAAGAAGCTCCGTGTTGGCTTCATTTGCTTTGTTCAGGCACGCCGTCCGCGCTCGAGCAGATCGGCTGCCAGGAGTGACGGGATGCGAAGTCTCTTAATCGGCCGAGATCGCTCAACCGGTTGAGAGGCCTCGCGCCCCATGTTTATGTTAACCCCATTCCAAAGCCGCTTAATACCGCAAATTATGAGCGGCGCGCTGCCTTACCATAAGACTCGTATGAAATTGCAGCTATCTCGCCGGGAAGGCCGATCCGAAATCGAGAAATCGTCCGTAGGCGCTGATGCGCTGCGCGAGACATATGCCGCAATGCGCATCAATCCGCTCCCTGCATTGCACAAAGTCCGGGCATGACGCCGTCGGACTCGCATCTCAGAGCACGCTGCGGCGCAGCTCCGGGAAAACCTTGGCGACCTTTCCCATCAGATAGTCGCCATAGGAGCCGCTGATCGAATGGACGCTCGATTTGTCCCAACGCTCCGCGCTGTCGTCGCGCAGGCTTGTCGCGCGGCTCGGCAGCGGCACGATCTCGGCGTCGAAGTCGGGATCGAAAAAGACCGGAAACGACAACCGCCCTCGCCCGCTCGCATTGCGCACGCGATGCGGCGTCGAGCGATAGATGCCGCCGGTCAGCCGGTCGAGCATATCGCCGATGTTGCAGACGAATGTGTCGGGAATGGGCGGCGCCTCGATCCAGCCATTGTACGACTTCACCTGAAGGCCGCCGATCTCGTCCTGGGCGAGCAGCGTCAGCAGGCCGTAGTCGGTGTGCTCGCCGACGCCCCAGCTTTCCTCGTTGCCCGGCGGATAGTGGAAGATGCGGAAGAGGACGGTCGGATCGGCGGTGTAGTGATCGGCGAAATAGTTTCTCTCGAGGCCGAGGCTCAGCGCGATGCCGCCCATCAGCGCATGTGCGGCTCTGGTGACGGCGTCGAGATAGTCGATCACGGCGGCGCGAAGCTCCGGCACTTGCGAAGGGAAAAGGTTCGCGCCGTGCAGCGCCACGCCGGCGCGGACGCGCGGATGGTCGGGCCCGAGTTCGGTGCCGAAATAGATTCCTTCCTTGAGATCGGGCTTGCCAGAAGTCAGTTCACCCCCGACCGGAAAGAAGCCGCGCCAGGCCCGGCCGCCGCGCGCCATTTCAATTTCGAGCTTGTCAGCCAGCGGCAGCGCGAAGAAACGCCAGCTCGCTTCCTCCAGCCGCTTGAAGAGATCGGACGCGACGCCGTGGCCCGTGACATAGAAAAAGCCCGTGTCGCGGCAGGCGGACTCTATTTCCGCGGCGACGCCGGCAATGGCCTGCGGGCCGCCCTTCTGCATCAGCGGCGTCATGTCGATGACGGGAAGTTTGTCGATCATGTCTCGGAGTGCCTGAAAAGCCGATCGCGTCCAACCTATATTCAGCCCGTCCAACGGTCGAGGCCGGGAGACTGGCCGCCGCGCTTGAAGTTGCGAACAGTTCGCAATAAAGTTCGGCAAGCGAAGATCAAGGGGGAGCCATGACGGACATGCTGGAGACCGAAGCCGATCTGCGCGGCATCTATCCGCAGCCGGGCGCAGGCGCGGTGCAGAAGCAGCTCGCGATCATCGACCCGCATAGCCGGCGCTTCATCGAGCTTTCGCCCTTCCTCTGCATCGGCACCAGCCGGCCCGACGGGCTTGCCGATGTCAGTCCGCGCGGCGGCGAGCCCGGCTTCGTGCATGTGCTCGACGACACGCATCTCGCCATGCCGGACAGGCCGGGCAACAACCGGCTCGACACGCTGACAAACGTCACGCATTCGTCCGCCGTGGGGCTTCTCTTCTTTCTGCCCGGCTTCGACGAAATGCTGCGGGTGAACGGCATTGCCCGCATCACCATGGAACCGGAGCTGATGGCGCGGTTCATGGTCGACGGCAAAGCCCCTCGCAGCGTCATGGTGATCGAGGCGAAGGAGGTTTACCTCCACTGCACCAAGGCGCTGAAGCGCTCGGCGCTTTGGAGCCCGGAGGCGCTGGTGCCGCGCGAGGCCATGCCGAGCTTCGGGCAGATGCTGCGCGACCAGATGAAGCTCGCCGTGCCGGCCGAAGCGATCGACGGCGCGCTCCGGAAAGACGAGCGGGACAACCTTTATTAAAGGCGGAAACGGCCGAAAACCCGCGTCGCCGCAGGGGTCATTCCCCTGCCCGCAGCGGCTCATTTTGTGCTAATTGTGTCCCCAGCTTCGCCCGGCTAAAAGACGGCGGCGAAACGCGCATTGGCTCGCAGCGCGCCACCCGTAGCGCGCAGCCATGCTGCCATACGAAAGGACATATCGTGCCTCCCTATCGTTCACGCACATCGACCCATGGCCGCAACATGGCCGGCGCTCGCGGCCTGTGGCGCGCCACCGGCATGAAGGACGGCGATTTCGGCAAGCCGATCATCGCCATCGCGAACTCCTTCACGCAGTTCGTTCCGGGGCATGTGCATCTGAAGGATATGGGCCAGCTCGTGGCGCGCGAGGTCGAGAAGGCGGGCGGCGTCGCCAAGGAATTCAACACCATCGCGGTCGATGACGGCATCGCCATGGGCCATGACGGCATGCTCTACAGCCTGCCTTCGCGCGACCTCATCGCCGACAGCGTCGAGTACATGGTCAATTCGCATTGCGCCGACGCCATCGTCTGCATTTCCAATTGCGACAAGATCACGCCGGGAATGCTGATGGCCGCGCTTCGCCTCAATATTCCAGCGGTGTTCGTCTCAGGCGGTCCGATGGAGGCCGGCAAGGTCCGTCTCCAAGGTAAAACAAAGGCTCTCGATCTTGTCGACGCCATGGTCGCCGCGGCCGATGACCGGGTGAGCGAGAAAGAGGTAGGG